>JBAQCQ010000095.1:0-42197 GCA_049294275.1 Bacteroidales bacterium | reverse complement strand
AATTCAGCCTCTACGGAGATCCCGTATTTGCCATTAGAAATGTCGGACACAAAAAGTCATTTCAAAACAGACAATTAGTTGGAAGACCACTTAAAAGCAAAAGCCGAGATAAGGAGGCAGGTATTCTAACTGAAGTAAGAACCCTTGTAGATCTGGAACTTGAAAGAATAAAAAGCATAATAAACGATTACATGTATTCAAAATTCAGGATGGAGCCCCATAGTCTTCACAAGGTTTTTGCTATCGAGAATGACAATCGCAAAACGGGGTACAATTTTATCTACCTGGATAGATCCAAAAGATTTTCTAACTACTACTCAGTCTTTACAAATAGCAAAGGGAACATCTCAAAAATTTATGCAACGAAGTAATATTTTAGGAGATGCTATTGAACCTCCCGAAAAAAACTATAAGATGAACAGGAACAAGACTATTAAAATCGGAGAACAAGTATGGATGACTGAAAACCTGAATGTCAATACATACAATAATGGAGATATTATTCCATACGCGGCATCAAAAGAACAGTGGAATAAATATGCAGAACAGCGGGTCGGAGCATGACGTTACATGGATTATAAAGAATCCAATGCAAGACAGTATGGAAGACAGTATAATTGGTATGCTGTTATCGATCCAAGGGGAATAGCTCCGCAAGGCTTCCATATTCCGGATCATGAAGATTGGAGCAAGCTAATCTATTTTCTCGGTGGATTTAAAAAAGAAGAGATGGTTGTTACAAAACTCACCAATCCTTCTGGTTTATCATTATTTATGGATGCTGATTACTGGAATACCACTGAAGTTGGTGATACAACTGTGGGATTTTTGGGCACCAATTCTGGTTTATCCCTTCCGAATTTACCATCACGCGTTAAGAGTATAGACCTTTGCCCAAGGTGGACGGACCCCCATGAGCCATTTCAACGTCCAATCGGATTGGGAAAAGAGGGCGGGGGATTCATCCGCTGCCTAAGTGATATCGAGGAAGCTATTGGTGATATTTATTGGACCGCTCCGGAAGCAGGAAGTACTTCAAATGATGATTTTATGTAAAACGGGCAATGTACAGCAAAACCAATCAAACATGATTTCGACTGCTTTAATTCAAAAATTCCGTAACTACTATGCATATCATAGCAGTAAAAGCTATGTAGTAAATCCGGCTATACCGATAATATACTTTGGAGATGAGCCGGCTTACAGGAAATCAAAGATTAAAGTTGTAACAGTTTACCTTAACACTTCTGATAATGAGTTCACAGAAACCTGAATGCAAAGACGTATATCAATTGAAATATGATGCATCAATGCATATTTCCCAGCACCCTATAATCATCCACAATGCTTAAAGATTCCACTTGGTTATATTCAATGAAGGATTGGAAGGATTCCGAGGCTGTTTACTGAGGTTAATTCCTACACCTGTAGATTTATATCTATCGTCCCATCTTTCCCAATCATCCGGCATCTTACTTTTCAACCCTGCTGCATCGAGTCTTCTATTCTCATCTGAGGTAATCCAACACGGACAAAAAGTCCTTTTAAGGTAGTCATAAAGATCTGCTGTTGAGGTAAATTTTTTCTTAACCAAATAAAAGAAAAAAACATCCCAGGGTATGGTGTGCTCCCATATCCTTTGTGGTTTTGCCTTGTTATTTATTTGATTTTGAACGCCAATGGACACTCCTGAATCATATCCTGCGTTTTTTATAATATATTCGTATACATCATTTATCAGTAACTTTAATCTAAGCTTTAGATTCCTGTATTTCTTTAGGAATTCTTTTCTGGCTGCCATATCATCGGGCATATCTTTAAAGTACATAAGTGTGCAAAGAATTACTCCCAAAGTGGCTTCAATTTCAATATTAGATTTTCTCATTTTTTCTTGTTTAATAATAATAACGAAGTAAAATGGGTGATATTTTAGTCATACAACCTAACCATAAAAAAATGTCACTCACCATCAAGCATAAAAGAATGAGCTGGATGTTATCCGGTTAATTGCAGGAATCCTGAATATTTAGGCGTTTCAATGCAAATCATAAAAGCCAAATATATTTTAGGAATGCCATGAAAAATTGGATTAAACTAACGCATCTGATTTGGAAGTTGAGTGGGGTTATTGAATTGCTTAGGCATTCAACGTTAACGAAAACCCGATCAGCAGTTCCAAATATAATTTCTCCTATCCTAAAGTATTAAGATCTTTTCTAAAATCCTACTCTCTTTTTAAAACTGAATCCATGAACAGACTTGCAGCTTTCATTCAGGGTGTTGAATAAATCGCCCTCTTTACGAAGAACCTTTTTTAACAGTACCTGCCTGACCTGGTTATCAATTTCCCCGCCTGAGATCTCAAACCTTTCGCCCAAAATGCGGGCCTCATCATGAGTCAGGACAGGCAGCTTCTCTTTCCAGATGGATGCCCTGATGTGCTTGTCAGGCCTGGGGAAGTCGAGGCGGAAGCTGAACCTGCGCTCATAAGCCCTGTCGAGGTTGCCGGTAAGGTTTGTCGTGGCAATCAGTATTCCCTTGAAGTTCTCCAAAGCCTGCAAAAGGACGTTCTGCATCGTGTTTGTTACGCGGTCCGATGACTCGTTGCTGGCACTCAGGTCGATGCGCCTGGTCAGAAGTCCGTCGGCCTCATTGATGAAAAGAATGGGCTCCACAAGACTGGCCTTCCTTATGGCCTCATAATCGTCGAAAACCTGCTTGACCCTCTTCTCGCTCTCGCCAAACCATTTGCTCCGCATCTGCGAGAGATCGACCATCATTATGCTGCGCTTCGTCCTGCGTGCAAGCTGATAAACCTCCTCGGTCTTCCCGGTGCCAGGTTCGCCCGAAAAGACTGCCGTGATGCCGCTGGTAAGCCCGTTGCGCTTCAGCTGCCTGCAGTACGACCTGAACTTCGAGGGTTGCATTATATCCTCAAGCAGGTCAAGCTGCTCCTGCAATCCGGAACAGAAAAGAAGGTTTTTGTTTTTCAGCGACTTGTAATCAATCAGCCCTGATCTGTCATTCTCCGGCTTCAGAAGGTTGGGGTAGGAGTGGTACAGTTCCCTGGCAGTCCTCGGAGAGAGCGAAGCGTTCTTCTCGCCGTCAAACTCCGAGGATATAAGCTTTAAAAAGCCGGTCTTTACAAGTTCGTGCCTTCCTGATGCCAGCTCCTGGCAGAAATCGAGCTGCTGGCTAAGGTCATCGAAAAGCGAGTTCGCAAAACTCTCGAAATCGACGCTTACCTGGCCCTTGAGCCTGACAAAGCTGAAGGCGAAGAGTGCGCACTTGCCGAGTATCGTTTTAAGGCCGCTGTCGACATAACTGACAAATGGAAGGTGTTTGTTGGCAGCAATGAGAAAACCGACCTCCTCCAGAACCTGTGCGGTGCTTATTGTGCTTTCCTCCCGTTCGTCAACGAGGTCGCTTATCTGCTTCAGGAATGCCGGCAGGTCAAATCTTGTTGCAGCCTCGAGCTTGGCAGGATCTGCCTGGAGGAGGGCGTCAATAACAAATGCCGGAACCATAAAACCGATGTCGTTGTATGAGGGTCGCCTGCCTCTGCGGCGTATCAGCCGCTTAACGAATCCCCTCTTTTCGAGACTCTCCGTCTCCTTCATGTAGGTAACAAGCCTGAGCACGCTGCAGTCGAAGTGCTTGGCCAGTCCCTCCAGGGTCAGCGTACGCTGAAGGCTAAGGTCGGCAATAACTGCAAAAAGGACTGTCTGGGCGGTGGTGATGCCAAGAAACGATGAGACGGCCTCGATGTCCGGCTGCAGCTTGGTGAGGCTGCTAAGATTTAGTCCGCATTTGGCTGCAGCCCGTGAGATATTCTCGAGACGGGTGAGATGATTGTCAATGAATTGTTCATCCATATTATTGTGATTTATGATTTCGGGGCTGTTAAACTTTTTGCCCAAAATAAATCACAACTCCTCAATCTATTTACAGACTGACAAGCTTGTAATTTTTAGTAGGAACAGAGGTGTCAGGCAGTTTGGCCGGCGTTGTAGCGGTCGATGGCGCGCTGACAGATCCCGGCCACGTGTTCAGCGAGGCCGGGAGGGGATATCACCTTCACCTTGTCGCCGTAACGCAGGATGCAGTCGTTGATGAATTCAGCCGTAACTTTGACATGCATTTTTACGGTCAGGCCGTCCGTCTCGCTTTCATTAACCGTCTGCTGGGAGCGGTGGAGCGGGAGCGATTTGATATACGGAGCCTCATCGACGCTGAAGTGCAGTATCACGTCCTCTGAGTCGAATCCGAAGGCAAATACACCCACGGCATCGCGCAGAACTTTGAATATCTCATCGTAGAAGGCTGTCTCCTGCAGAAAGTAATTATCGGTGACAGCCAGGTTGCTGATACGGTCCAGTCCAAAAATTTTGGCAACTCCGTTTTCCTTCCCGATGACGTACCAGCGGTTTCGGTGTTCCTTGAGGATATAGGGCTGAAGGGTTCGCTGCGTGGGTTCCTCCGTATCAAACCGGCAGTGAGTGAACATGATGGTTCGTTTCTCGTAAATGGCCTCATAGATCCTGGATAGGTGTTCCTTGCCTGCAAAACCCTTGGTGTACTCAAAGAGGATATACTTATTGAGCCTGTCGTCGGGGTACTGGCGCACCAGTTCAAAATGGTCAGACAGTTTTTCGATTGCATCGTTGACCATCCTGAATTCCTGCGCCTCGCCGAAGATTTCCAGCTTGTGAAGGGTCATCTGAAGGATCCTGACGGCTTCAGGGGTCAACGGCACGTCAAATTCCCAGTCTTCGGTATACTTGTAGCATTTCTCCCTGCGGTCATACTCCAGAGGTGCACCTCTTTCGTTCTTCAGGAAACAGAGGTCCTTTTCCAGTGTGGAGAGTGACACCTCATATCCTTCCTCGTGCAGATGTCTCCAGAGGTCTTCAAGGGTGGGATATCCTGCCTTGTATTTGTTTCTCTTTATCTGCGAGTGGAGAAGAAGGTACCTCAGGTAGGCGTTTTTAGTCTTGGGCATGACGCGGGCATTTGAAGTACTAAATATACCAAAAAAAACCTGCAGAATTCTTTACTAAAACCAGCATAAGAGTAAACGGAAATCCATGGCTGATCCAGCTCTTCCTGGCAAAAGGTTTTATTACATGTTTATAACATCGGTATGCACCAGATATTTCACAGTCTTGCCGGTTTCGACCGCGTAGCTGATCTCCCTGCGGGTTGATTCGCCGGCATAACCGCCAGGGTTGATGACAAATATTTCGTCGGCCAGATCAATTTTGCGGAGATGCATGTCGTCAAGCATTTTCTTATTGTCATTTTCATAGACTTCAGGATCTCCTGAATGGCCAAAGAGACCGACACTGATGACAATGTTACCTTCGAGCGTCAGGCGCTTCTCTTCGGCAATGTATTGCTCTTTAAACCGTGTACTGCCGCAGAGTGTGATGATCTTATATTTTCCTATCATATGATGTCAGATTTGTAAAGGAGATAGCTGGTACTTCGGCCTCCGGAGGGATTCTTCCCCAGGATACTCTTATTCAACAGGTCCTGGATGTCCCTGAGTGCCGTGTCCTGGGAACATTTGGCAATTTTGGCCCATTTTGAGGTTGTCAGGTTTCCTTCGAAGTCGTCCAATAATTTGTTTATCATGAGTCGCTGCCTGTCGTTCAGAGCCACAGGCGCCAATTTTGCCAGGAACCTGTGCTTATCCAGGACTTTTGACAGGATTACCTCGGAAGACCGAAGCGCACCCTCCAGACACTTTAAATACCAGGTCATCCATTCAGTGATATCAAGAGACCCTCTTTGTGTCTTTTCCAGAATATCGTAATATTTTTTTCTGCCGGATCTGATCTGTGCTGACATGCTGTAGAAACGGCGTGGTGAATTGTCAGATCTTGTCAGCAGCATTTCTGACAGGGCACGCGCTATCCTGCCGTTTCCGTCTTCAAAGGGATGTATTGTTATAAACCATATGTGAGCTATTGCAGATTTTATAATCAGGTCTTCTTCCGTTTTCCTGTTAAACCATTCAAGAAATGCCTTCATCTCTTTATCAACATCAGCTGCAGGCGGCGCCTGGTAATGGACTCTTTCTTTTCCAAGGGCTCCTGATACAACCTGCATTGGTCCGGTGGAGTCATCGCGCCAGTTACCCACGACTATCCTGTACATACCGCTCCATCCTGAAGGGAAGAGAGCGGAATGCCAGCCGAACAGCCTGTCGGCTGTCATAGGTTTTTGATATTCCTGGGTGGCATCGAGCATCATTTCCACTATTCCATCAACATTCCTGTCGTACGGTGTGAGACCTGAGATCTCCATTCCCAGCCTTACTGCTATTGAAGACCTTACCTGATCAAGATTCAGAATCTGGCCTTCGATTTCAGAGGTTTTAGATACCTCGAGGGCCAGTGTTTCAAGGACAGCCTCATTCCTCAGCCGAAATCCCAGGGCTTCCATTTTCCCTGTCAGTTTTCCCTGCAGGTGTCTTACAGCAGCCAAAGGCTGAATAATGGTATTATTGTCCCATCTGAAAGCCGGCCAGTCTGTTTGCTGATAGATGTATTTTTTCATTCTACGCAATATATGCGGTAAATATAAGACTTAATCTCCGCAAAGCCAAAATAATAACCGCATATTATGCGGATAATATTGATATAATTACCGCAAGGGGCGACTCATCGGATTGTGGTTTAGAAGCAGATTTTGTTATTTGTACCTCTCAAAGGACAGTTCAGGCAGAATAATCTTTACCTCCTGGCCGGTTTCTTCTTTTGTCCAGTGAACTATAAAATTCACTTTGGCGCTTTTCAGGTCGTAGCCTTTGCCTATCAGCTCTGCAAGCTGCTTAACAAACTGCTGTGAAAATTTCAGGACGGATTGTCCTTCCGGGTTTAAACACTCTTCTCCATTCACGATCAATGAATCTCCGCCAGTCAGTTTGTTGACCAAATGCTGTCTGCTTATAAAATAGTCGAGCCATACATCCCTGAATCCCGGCTGCATAGCCATTTCTCCCGCCGGCGAATGAATCTCCCTGTCCAGGACCTTATCCATATTTTCCGCTGACAGCGTGTCGAGGAAATCCGAATTGAGATGTATGGTAAGGTTCCGCTTTGCCCTTGTCATGGCAACGTACAGAAGCCGTTTGGCTTCGTCATTTGTTGGGTTAAAGTCTTCGAGCATCAGGAAAACATTGTCGAACTCCCTTCCTTTTGCCTTGTGAATAGTGGAAACGAGGATTGTCTCCCCATTCTCACCATAGAAATCTTCCAGTTTCGATTCCCGGATGAAAACCTCCAGATCTGACTTGTATTTCATCTTTGGGTTGGCAGTCTCAAAATCCCTGATGAGATTCCCGCACAATTCATATTTTGTGCTGCGGAGATATCTCTTTTCCAATGAACGTTTTGCATTTTCCCAGGCTTCGTCGGTGATATTGACAGCGTTGCCGGCCAGACCCGGCTGACTCAAAAAGTACCTGATCTCATCGAGACTGGACAGGTTGAATCCGTCGTTGCTCTGGATCAGCCTGGCCGTCATCCCGTTTTTAAGGAGTAGTCCTGTTATTTGCAATGCTTCGTCATTGGTTCTGGTGAGTGCACATGTAGTGCCTGAAAGTTCGGTATCCATCAGATTCTGCACGAACGGAACGATAAGATTTCCGTCTTCATAACGAACCAGTTTTATATTTCCGTAGTCGTTTTGCCGTGCAATAATGGGTGTACTTTTTAACCTGTGACTGATCCTCGTCACGAATTGATTGGTAAAATCAACGAGGTTGCTTTTGCTCCTGAAGTTTTCAATCAGCTCATGTTTGGCTGCCCGATTCACCCTGATAAACTGCTCAAGGTATCTTGAACTGGCACCCCTGAATTCAAAGATGTTCTGGTCGTCATCCCCAACGGCAATTACCCTCATCTCTTCGTTGCGCTCCATCAGGGCCGTTATCAGTCCGAACTCCTCCTCGTCCATGTCCTGTGCCTCGTCAATTACAAGGACTGTTTTTGTGATACGGCTCGCCTCGACTTCCTTGTTTTTAATCTTCTCGACGGTTTTCTTCAGGATGTCATCGGACTTCTCAAGATTGCCAATCTTGCCTAGAAGATCAAAACAGTATGAGTGGAAAGTTTTTATCTCAATGAAGTTGGCTGCGTTGCCAATCAGACCTATCAGCCGCTTCTTGAATTCCGTTGCCGCCGCCCTTGAGAAAGTGAGCATCAGCAGCTGTTCATGCTTGACATCTTCCATCAGCATGAGGGAGGCAAGCTTGTGAACCAGTACCCTGGTCTTGCCGCTGCCAGGTCCCGCTGCCACAACAATGTGTTGCGTTCCGGTGTCGCTGATTATTTTCAGCTGGGCAGGAGAGAGTTCTCCAAACAACTGCCTGAACTTTCCCGGCGTCAGCGTGCGGTTGATCTCACTCTGCCTTCCCCTGAAATATTTGTGAAGGAACGACGAATAGTTCAACCGGAAATAGTCTTCTACGAATTGCAGGGCATCCCTGTAATCACTGAGCATCTTCCTGGCATACTCCCCCACTATATGGATTTGCTGAGCCTTGTTCTCGTAGAACTTATTCAGTTTCTGGTAATCATCAGCCTTGTACCTCTTTTTGTTGTCCTGTTCAAGCCTTTCAACAGTCAGACTGTTATAAACAACCAGAAAGCCGCCTTCAATTTTGATTGCGTCAATTCTTGAAAGCCAGAACAGAGTGTCTTCAATGTCTTCGAGAGATACCTCAGTCTGGAAAAGTCCCTGCTGCGTCTCATATTCTGTTTTCAGTTCAAGAACGGAAAACTCAACCAGCACCTCCTCCTTCCCGGCATCATCCTCCGAAAGATCACGATTGCTTTTTTCATAAAGGAATTCAACTATGAACCTTGCGAGATCAGTGCGCTTTTTTAATCGTTCTTGCAGCAGTTCCCGAGGATGAAGGCTGATAATTGAAATATGGTTTTTAGAGTACTCCAGGTTCTTCCGTTTGATCCAGTTTTTGATTGCCCAGAAATTGATTACGGTTTTAATCATGCTGACATTTGATCCTTCGCAACCCTGTGCCTCAGCTGCCTCGTTCAACTCCTTGAGATGAAACGTCTTCTCCTGTTCGCCAAAGAGCTGAACCATGCATTTTTCAATCTTGCTGAATGATTCAACGATGTTAAGTGACCGGTTTTTGTTTTCTCCTCTCCTTATGAATGCTGTCAGATCCTTCGCATCAGCAAGTATCTTCTCCTCACGAAGGAGGTTGACAATATTGATCACCTCCTCTCTTACGATTCCAAGGTGATCACTGATGTAATCAACCCTTGATTCGGCAGCTTCCCCGGTAGCATGCTTCCTGCTTTTGCTTGAGAATAGCTTTTTGATAATGCGAACTCCCTGTTCCTTCTGCCTCTCATTAAACCTTGCAGATGCGTATATTTTGTCAATGGCTTCCTGTGCATTCCGTGAGAGTATACTGTTGGCAAAGATCCGCGGCATGTTTTGTCCCCGTTTCAGATAGCCGGCGTCTTCCAGTGCGGCAATCGCGGTCTTAACCCTTGTCTCGATCTCGTAGACACTGTCGTCCCAGCCTGCCTTCCGCGCAATCTCCAATGCAGAGTTGGATGCCTTTGAACGGAATTTAGTGATCTCCTTAATAGCTTTCCAAACCTGTTGTATCTCCTTGATGGACAGCTTAGTCTGATTCAGAAGGATGAAGTGTTTGTTCAGATCTTCCTCGTTATATAGGACAAAGCAATCAGCAACCATATTTTCATCACGGCCCGCCCTGCCTGCCTCCTGGATGTAGTTCTCAAGGGAATCGGATATCTCATAGTGTACCACCATGCCAACATCCTTCTTGTCGACCCCCATTCCGAAGGCAGAGGTAGCAACCATTACTGACACAGCACCTGAAATGAAGGCTTCCTGGTTTGCCGTTTTTTCCTTCACTTCCATACGGCCGTGGTACGGTTTGGCATTCAAACCGTCTTTGGTCAACCGTTCTGCCAGCTGGTATGCCTTTCGCGTCCTTGAGACATATATGATAGCCGGACAATTTCTATCTTCAATCAGACCCCTCAAGGCCTGATACTTTTCTTCTTCGTTGCCTTCTTCAAAGACCTTATACTGGAGGTTTGTCCTGGATACCTTTGAGTCGAAAACTACGAGATCAAGTGAAAGCTTTTCGCTGAAGTATCTAAGGATATCATCAATCACCTGAGGCTTTGCCGTTGCCGTAAAGCATGAGACAGGAATACCTTCCGAAAGGTTTTTCTTATCCTGTATTGACTTTATAAATTCAGCAATGTAGAGATAATCAACCCTGAAATCCTGTCCCCATGCAGACAGACAGTGTGCCTCGTCAACAACAAACCGTACGATCTTTCTTCCAAGGAGAAGTCGTTCTATAGTGTGGGAGCGCAACGATTCAGGTGCGATGTAGAGAAGAGATGCAGAGCCATCCTCAACCCTCTCAAACGATTTTGCCCTTTCAATAGGGTCGAGCAAACCGTTTACCGTAACTGCACGTGTAATTCCGGCTTTCTCAAGATTGTCAACCTGATCCTTCATCAGCGATTGCAGGGGAGAGATAACCACTGTAAGTCCCTGTGCATTATCGCCACTCATAAGAGCCGGTACCTGAAAGGCAAGCGACTTCCCGCCGCCGGTGGGGAATACCGCGAGGAGAGACTTATTGTCAAGGGCAGCCCTTACAGCCTTCTCCTGCAGTGGTTCACCCCCGAAAGTTCTGTATGAATCAAATCCGAACAGTCTTTTCAGTCCCCTGTGTATATCCAGGGCTTTGTTACAATAGCTGCAGCCACTAACACAAGGTCTGTTTCGCAGGCGGAACATTATCTGTTCAACCTCAGGGTAGTTCTTAAGGACCCAGGGAGGAGTGACGGATCGGAGTTCGGGGTGAATGATGAAAGAGTTGATCAGGGAGAGGCAGTAAGCAAGTTCAACCGGTTGGGCTGCTATTATTTTCGCTAGTTCCGCATGATCACAGAATTCATTTTCAAATTTCCTGCGGATAAGTTTTTCGGTATCTGTTTCTTCATAGCTGTAACCGATAAATCTAAAGAAAGCTTGAAAATCCGGGTTGTCATTCAGCAGTAGATAGAAGATCTGTTTAAGGGTTTCATCAGCCAGGCTGAAAGCGGCTGTCTCGTCGTAAAACAACTCTTTGGCCTTGAAAGAATCATTCAGGGGGTTATTGGTGTCATCCGATTGCAGCTTGTCGTCTTTCAGCAGGGCATGATACGGCTTTGACGGGAAGAGTAAAGGAGAGAGGAACAGAGTGTCGATGATGTTCGAAGAGTCAATTCCAGCTTCGTTCAGAGCCGTGCCGATATATTTAATGTCGTGTCTGAGAATGTTATGGCCACAGATGAATTTTGAGCCGGAGAGAAAACTGATGAATTCCGTCACAGAGGCTTTGTGAAAGATGCCGCCATCGTTCCTGACACTTCCAATGTCAAGTATCCTGTTACTTTTTGGATCAATTTCCGTGTCAACGAATGCGATTGAATTCATTTTTTGCAGCGGCGGAGATTTTTTATAACATTATGAAAGATACGGATGTGGAGTTATATATACAAACACTGCAGTTCACATGTTTATTTTATAACGGTAACCGGTTTGTGTAGTTGAACTGCTTAATCAATTGATTGGAGAATGAATTAGGTCAAAAGGATTTCGAGAAGGCACTAGAGCAGCATGCCACATACTGCGGATCGCTTATAAATTGCGAAGTGGAACTGATATCCGCGGCGACGGATGAATGATACCCCATTGGCTGTTTGGTCGGGTGAGCTACTGTTGTCAACAACAAGGTGTCAGTCAGATCCAGACATGAGCTGCATCAGGAATAGGAGATAGCATGAGTCTTTACCGGATACGTGAAAACGGGATCAGTCTATCCCTGGTCATATTATGAAGGGTTTAATTCTCAAGTAACCCTTTCTCTAATGACTCCTCTAATTCTTTAGTTATAAACACATTCCCAAAAGCACCAATTCCTATGATTCTTGCTTCTCCATCCCAAGTGATTTTTGTCGTGGAAAAAACAACATAGTTGTCTGTACTCATAAAATTATCAAGGACTTTTTCAATAATCATTCCTCCCAGCATTATACCCAGAGCTTGTCCGCCTTCCTCCCATTCATCTTTTGGTGCTGGTTGACCTTGATTATAAGATTTCTGCAGATATGTAATCAGTTTATTCTTTACAACTTCTTTGTGCCTGTCCTGGTCTGGATTTGATAATACAGCAACAAGAATAATCAAGCCTATTATTGCAAGAGGAATGTAATTATTTCTCATTTGCGTTCCCTTTTATTTTAGTCTGTTTGATGCCCTATTCTCAGGGCCAATCAAAAATAGATGTTTTTCCGCAATGAAAAATATCTAAAATTAACTGCTGCTACATAGGGAAGCTTTCATTGAATTACATTCAACTCATTTATTTATCATCAAGGATTGAGCACGAAAAAAATATTTACGAATACCTTATTTCATTTATCACTGCTGCTTTGAGAAGAGGGCGTTGTGGATCAAGTCATCATTGTGCACGAGGCTGAACCCTACCAGCCGGTCAGTTTCAACCATGTTAAGAGTTCCGGCACCGTGGTGGGCCTCTTCGACCTTGCGGCCGGCATCGTTGAACTCGTCAAGGGCTTCGAGGGTCTTGAAGTACGCTTCGTGCATGACGATCTGCTTCTTGTCAACGCCGGGAAGTGAGAGGGTGAAAACGGCATCGCGAAGCATCGGGAAATAATACTGGTAAGACTCTTCATTACCGAAGAGGTCGGCCGAAATCACCTTCCCGTCAAGAAGCACGGCCAGCCCGTTGCAGCCTTCCGCAGGATTGCATTCCGGGAAAGTCCGCTCTGCCTTTGACAGCCTGTGGTGAAGCAGCTCTTCGTAACTCTCAGTCTGACTCCTTAAACCCTCGCATGTCAGGCTGGCCCTGACATGATCCCATACCTCGCCCTGGGTGCTATGGAAATCCATCTCATGCTCAGGTTTCTTTCTGGAGAAGGTTCCGGCCTTCCTGCTCCGGAGTTCGGGATCAGCCACCGATCCTGGTGTGCTAAACGAGGTCGACCTGTAGTTCCAGCGGAGCCGTTCCACGCAGGAGACTTCGATGACGGTCTTGCCCGAGGGAGCCAGCAAAACCGACCGGTTGACAACCCTGTTCTGCTTCGCCCCGGTGAGAACATCGGCATCGGTGAGGAGGAGGTAATCAGCCGTGTTGTTGAGGGCTGTCAGCTGACCTACGGAGCCCGTTGCCGTCAGCTCAGAGATGATGAGTCCGCCGCTCATTATGGCCGGTCCGGCCGGTTTGAACGGGAATGATGAAAGAGGCTCGCTGCTGACCTGCACGAGGGCTGCGTTGCCGAATGCTGTGAAGTGGATCGCTTTTGTATTCATGATTTCATTTATTAAACAGTTAATTTATTGGTCAAATGGTACTTGCGTGAATTATAATCTTCAGATCCTTTATATGGTTTCCTGCTCATGCAAGTTTCCTAACTCGTTTTTAATTGTTATTTTTAGACTTTGAGGCAAAGAAAAACCACCACATTGCACCCTATCTGCAATTAGAAGTTAATTATCATGCCGGCTAACCTGAATGCACTGATAAGATACAAGACCATCAACTCATGTCTCTATGGAGGAAAACGGAGGTGGTCGATAGACGAGCTGAGGGAGAGATGCTCGGAGGCGCTGGCCGAGAATCGCGGAAAGTATACCGGCGTCTCGGAGAGGACCATCAGGGATGACCTGCGGGTCATGCGAAGCGACATCCTTGGGTTCAATGCCCCGATAAAGCAGGAGGGAGGGCTATACTTCTATTCCGACCCGGGGTATTCGATACTGAGCCTGCGCATCACCGATGCCGGGCTGGCGGAGCAGATTTTCAGCCTGCTGATGAAGATTAGGGGCAGGGAAAGTCATCCGGAGCTGGAAATTATCCTGCAAAGGTTATGCGGGTTGCTGGGTAAGGAGTATGAACCTGTCTATCATAAGCTGATCCTGTATAATGTGAGTGAAAAGGAGATCAATGTGGAAGCAATGGAATGGTTAAGTAAAGACCTGGATTTTGATTTGCCGAAACCATCCAGGATGACTCCTTCATTAAGTTCGAGAGCGTCTCAGTATAAAAAGCGACTACTCGAATTGCTGTGGGGTGATGTTCTGGGGGCAATTTAGCGGTCAGCAGCACTGATTAGCAGTAGGGATGCAAGCTGGCAGGACATGATTTGCGGCTCGGTTCTTGATTAATTTTCCTGCGAAGGAACTTATAATCGACATACCATGAAAAACGGAAAATTTCTTGCCGGACTGTTCACCGGGCTTGCTGCCGGTGCCGTGGTGTTAATCCTCATGGCGCACAGGCCGTCGCCGGAGTCGCCTGAAGCACCATTGCCCCAGTATTCAAGCCGCATCACCAGCCTGACATCTGACACGCATGTCTACAGGCTCACGGTTGACAACGTGCAGTATATTGTCGTGGCAAGCGCAAATGGAGGCGCGGCAATCACGAGGCACAAATAGAACGGAAGTGGACAGGGTTTGATGGTGACTTAGCACCGCTTCAGCTCCGTCATCCGGTTGAGAGACAGCTGCCGGGCACGGTCAAGGGTTGTCTCTGTGAAACGAATCCTATCCTCCGGCCGCATCTGGGCGAGGAGGGTGAGGTCAACGGTGATGACATTGGCTATGCGGGCATAACCGCCCGAGGTCTGGCGGTCGGCCATCAGGATGATGGGCTGGCCGTCGCCGGGCACCTGAACGATACCTACCGAGATGCCTGCCGAGATGATGCCGGACATGCCTTCCTTGTGTTTTATAGGCTCTCCTGACAGCCGGTAGCCCATGCGGTCGCTCCGGGCCGTGACCGTGTACCCGGTTGATAAGAAGCTGCGAAGACCGGTAATCTCAAAATAGTGTGCCTCGGGACCGGAGATGACCCTGATTGTCTGTTCATGTTTGTATTCTGGTATCAATCCTTCGGGGATCTTTGTGAACCGTGGTTTCCTCCTGGCTTTGCCCAGATGCAGTTCGTAGCCGTGCGAGAGAGGAGTGGCTTCACCCAATGGCAGCGTATCACCCGTGAGAAGGACATTATTCGTACCTAATGGCAGTTCATCTCCCTGAATAAGTGCTCTACCATTATATCCGCCAATTGCTGCCCTGAGGTAAGTCGACCGGCTGCCCATCACCGGAGGTACGGTAATACCTCCGGCAAAGGCTATATATGCCCTGCATCCGCTCTTCAAACCCCCGAACCCAAGTCTGTCGCCGGACTTCACATCAACGGCAGTGTTCATTGAAATACCGAGCCCGTTGAGGTGGGGGTCCATGTCGGCGCCGGTGATTGCTACCCATGTTGCGCCAGTGAACTCAAGCTCCGGGCCGGAGATCGTCGCCTCGAGGCAGGCATCGCCGGGATCGTTGCCCGCAAGCAGGTTGGCAAGCTCGAGGGAGAAGGTGTCCATCGCCCCCGAGACGGGCATACCATACCGCTGATAACCATACCTCCCCCTGTCCTGCACAGTGGTCAACAGTCCTGGTTTATGTACGATTACTGTCGCCATAATCACTCCTTCAGGGTTCGTCTGACCTGGAAGGTTCCACCAGCCACCGCTGCAACTATCCGCTCATACTCATGACTGTCCACCGGATAAAACCGGATGTAGTCGCCGGCACTGAAGAGGAACTCTGGCTTGCTGTCGGGATTGAAGAGTCGTAGCGGGGTGCGGCCTATCAATTGCCATCCGCCGGGACTCTCGAGGGGGTAGATGCCTGTCTGCTCGCCGGCGATGCCCACAGAGCCGGCGGGGATCTTCAGTCGCGGCGTCTCCTGTCGAGGGGTGGCAATGCGTTTGTCCATCCCCCCGAGGTAACAGAAGCCGGGGGTGAAGCCAAGCATGTAAACGAGGCAGTCGACGGAGCTGTGAATCCTGACCACATCCTCCTCAGCGAGGCCGTTTAACTCCGCAACATGATGCAGGTCGGGACCCGCCTCGCCGCCGTACAAAACAGGCACATGAACCACGTCCGCCGCGGGCAGGGTCATGGCACCGAGGTCGGCAGCACACTTCTTGAAGATATCAAGCAGTTGTCTGTAATCGACCGTCGCCGGGTCATAACAGACCATCAGCTCGTTGTACGACGGGATGAAATCCATGATGCCGCTTATATTCTCTTCCTCGAGCCTCTTCAGCAGCTTCCTGACAACCAGGTTTACCTCCTCCGAGATCACATCGCCGGCCTTGATGATGAATGCCGAGTCGCCCGAGGGAATATATTTCAGATCCAGCGTGTTCATTCTCCTGTCACCTTAGGGCGGTATCTGCGGTTTTTAGCAGTTTCATCTCAATCTTTTCCCGGGTCTCTTTTTATGATGCCTTCGACCATAACCATTTCTCTGCCATTCCACTCAAAGGGGCCTTACGGTGATTTCCACGGCCTTCAGCGCCTCCGAAAGCTTCCTGACAAACTCCACGGCAGTCTCGTTGTCGCCGTGGATACAGACGGTCTCAGCCTCAATGGGGATGAGCTTCCCGGAAAAAGTCTCCACCACCTTTTCCCTGATCATCCTGATGACCCTGCCGATCATCAGATCCGTGTCATGAAGCACGGCGCCCTTAACGGATCGTGCGACGAGTGTGCCGTCGTCGTTGTATGCCCTGTCGGCAAACACCTCCGAGGCGCAGGCGAGGCCCGCGTTCCTGGCGGCCCTGATCAACTGCGAGCCTGACTGTCCCACCAGCACCAGAGAGCTGTCGAGGTCCTTCACCGCCCGGACGATGTTCATCGACATGTCATAGTCGGTTGCGGCGGTGTTGTAGAGTGCGCCGTGGGGCTTGACGTGCCGCATGCGTGCTCCTGCCGCTTCGGCCATCGCCCTGACAGCCCCCGCCTGGTAGAGTATCATCGCCCGCAGCTCCCTGGGGCTCATCGTCATGGGCTTCCGGCCGAAATTCTCACGGTCGGGGTACCCCGGGTGCGCCCCGATGCTCACGCCGTGCCTTATGGCTGAGCGCAGGGTCTGCTCTATCGTCAGCGGATCGCCTGCATGAAACCCGCAGGCAATATTGACGGAGGAGATGAAGGGCATGATAGCCTCATCGTTGCCGGACCCGTCTGCCAGGATCGTCTCGCCGAGATCACAGTTTATGTCAATATACATTATCACTTTCCAGGTATTAGCATACCTGTTCACGGTACAGAGAGTAAATGTAGGAAAAAGGCTCCAATACGGAGAGATCAGGGATCAGTTCTTCCTCCCGTGGCTTAAGGTTTGGTGACCAAGTCTAACAATTAAGTGCCATTTTTCCGGTCTGCTGCACTTTAAATTAGAGGCGGGCTATAATAATCGGCGCTGACAATTAAGGATATTTGCATATTCTTCCACGTTTGAGGGAATCCTCAGTAGTACCGGCGGAGTCCGTAGTTGCGCTTCGCCAATTGTTTATTCACAATTGAAATGTCAAATTCCCTATGGTCGAAATTCCCTCCAAGCCAGGTGATGAAGCTTTCGTATTCTCTGTTATTTGGATTTCGCAGGACCTTTAACATTCTCATGTAACCTCCCATTCCGCCTACATCTTCGGGTGGACATTTCATGGCGCCATCAATGCAGACCGGGTATTTAACATTTGGATCCGGTTTAAGAAACTTCTCAAACAGTATTTCATGCATCCATCCATCCCCAAAATCATATTCATAGATGATTGTATTCTTGACGAAACGCAATAACTCATTTAGTTTAAGTCCTTTATAGTCCACATTATTCATCTCCTCCCATAAATCATCATCAGGCATTTTTTGAGTATAGAAGGCTTCGTCCTTTATGAATTGATGCAAATGCGAATTTGTCCAACCCATAGTGGTCTGCATGACTTTGTGAAGATCTGAGAGAAGTATGTCCTCCTCTACCAAAATCCTGCGCCAGATCCTGGGCCTTGATTCAATTAAGGTTATTCTGAGCTGATAGATCCAATTACCCATTTTTTGATTCAAAGGTAATTATTTCCGGTTCTGATGTCTTTACTCACTGGCTGGAAATAAGACGCTGTAAATTCTACCGGCTTGGTACAATGACCTGGAGGAAAATCGTAAGAATAATTTCCAGCGATGAAGCACAACCTGAAGAGATTTCCGGCATAAAGGACCGTAAATCGGTGCCTTTCGCAAAATATTACTTTCTAGGATCCGGCAAACGGCGTTCCGAATATCCCGACTGCAAGTTCTGCCCAGATGAGAAGGAACGCAATCACAACGGCCCCGTAGATCAGAATGCTGTTTTGTAAACTCTTCACCTGGCTCCGGTCTGTTTTTTTATTGTATAAACCAATTAATAAAGACATCTAAACATTACAAAAAGTAAATAATAGTTGCATAAATGTAATGTATATATTACATTTGCAGTGAACAAAAACGTAAAGTGCAATGAAAACGAAACTGCTTTTACCGAATAAGTTCAAAACACCCGGCTGGATCATGCTGATCCCCACAACCCTGTTTGGACTTTACATTATCTTTTCCGATTTCGAGTTTGACTTTCTTGATGCGAGGGTATTTACGTTCTACTCAGATGAGATATTGGGGGATTCCGTCACAATGGGATTCATACGCAAGAATCTCACCTATACGCTTACAGGCATAATTTTCATTATCAGCGCTTTCTTTGTTGCATTCTCCAGGGAAAAGACAGAAGATGAGTTCATTGCCAGAATCAGGCTTGAATCATTGTTGTGGGCTACATACATCAATTATTGCATACTGCTGTTATGTTTTCTGTTCTTTTATGATTTCGGATTTTTTTATGTGATGATAATCAACATGTTTACAATCCTGGTGATATTTATAATCCGGTTTCAGTATTTACTTCACAGAGCCAAAAAATCGCTAAGTCATGAAAAATAGTCTGAAGGTTGAGAGGGCAATTAAGAATATCACCCAGGAGGAGTTGGCCAGGGTGATCGGGGTGACCAGGCAGGCAATAAACTCGATTGAGCTTGGTAAGTTCGTGCCGTCGACCGTCCTGGCTCTCAGGCTCTCAAAGTATTTTGATAAACCGGTAAACGACCTGTTCAGTCTTGAAGAGGGTGATTAGAGCGCCGGGGTGGGGTACGGACTGATACTCCTTCAATTCCGCCGGTTGCCTGGGGTTTTAGGGCCTCTGCCGGCTGCCTGTAACAGTCGCTCCGCCACAGGCTGTCAGATTATGCCAATAACATGCAGGATGCTCCTGATGCCCAGTCCCGTTGCAATGAGAACCACAATTCCCCCGAGGATGTTCGATAGGAGCGTGTTGACGTTGTCGCCCATTATCTTGCGGCTGTTCATCACCACGAGGAGGTAGACCGCTATCACCGGCAGCAGGATCCCGTTGGCGACCTGCGCGAAGAGGATCGCTTCGACAGGTTTGAATCCCAGCATCGCGAAGAGCACTCCGGCCAGCAGGATGAACATCCAGATCATCCGGAATCGCGCAGAGCGAAGGTCACGCTTCCATCCCATGATGCCGGCGGTGGCGTATGCGGCGGCCATCGGCGCGGTGATGGCTGAGGAGATGCCTGCGGCGAAGAGTCCGATGCTGATTATGTACTTAGCCCATCGCCCTGCGAGAGGTTCAAGCTGACGTGCCATGTCGGTGCCCGAAGTGATCTCCGTGCCGGTACCAGCGAAGGCGGCGGAGGCTGTCACGATCACTGCCATGGATATCACCCCGCCGAGGATCATTGATACCGAGATATCCCACCTCGCTGCCGGGAGATCGGAGGGGCTGTGCCACCGCTCCTGTACTGCCGAGGCATGGAGGAAGAGGTTATACGGGACCACGGTGGTGCCGATGAGTCCCACGAGGGTCAGCACTGCGCCGGCGGGTATTGTCGGGACGAACATGCCCCTGAGCAGCGACGGCAGCTCTGGTGAGACGATTATTGCGGTGGTGAGGAAGGTGAGGCTCATGATTATCACCAGGGCAATGAGGACTCTCTCGATGAGCTTATAGCTGCCGGCGAGGAGCAGGAGGAAGGCTGTGGCGGCGGTGACTGCCACCCAGAAGCGGATTGTCAGCGTTTGGGAGGTGAAGAGAGTTACAGAGCCGGCGGGTGCCACGGAACCGGCAGCTCCGGTCTTTGCTACTGATCCGGCTGCTGCCCCGGCATTAGATAGTGAACCGGTGGTTGCCCCGGCGGTTGAAAGTGTTCCGACGCCGGCCTGAGTTTCCGTGCTGAAGAGTGTCTCGAGGCCCATTGAGGCGCCCAGCAGGTTGCCGGTCTGGAAGGCGGCGTTGCCGATTGTAATGGCGGAGATGACGAGGATGGCTGTGATGAGGCGCGCGGCGGGTTTGCTGAAGTGTGTGCGCAGTGCCTCGCCGAGGCCGTTTTTGGAGATGATGCCCAGGCGTGCCGCCATCTCCTGGAGGATGATTGTTGCCAGCACCGAGAAGACCATTCCCCAGAGGAGAGCATAGCCGAACTTAGCCCCTGCCAGGGTGCAGGTGGTGATTGTTCCCGGGCCGATGAATGCAGCGGTGACGAGGGCCCCGGGGCCGATCCTTAATATGCGATGCTTTCTGGATTGAGGCATGTTGGGTGGGCTCACTTATGGTGAGCATAAATGTAAATAAAATTGAGTTATGGAACAGATGAGAGGAGTCAACAGTCTCCAGTCGGCAGTCTGGGACTCCGACGAAGGAGGAGAACCAATCCCGCAGCCGCCAGCTGGCGGATCAGGATTGCAGTCGGCAGGGGCGGTAATTATGGTGCAGGAGTAGCTTCAAATTGTGGAAAAGATCATTGGAAACTTAAGAAATGCCCCGGATAT
The DNA here is from genome assembly GCA_049294275.1 of Bacteroidales bacterium. Lineage (GTDB taxonomy): Bacteria > Bacteroidota > Bacteroidia > Bacteroidales > VadinHA17 > SR-FBR-E99. Next base: position 21,368 of record JBAQCQ010000095.1, on the reverse strand, counting down.
AATACAAAGAATATTGAAAAATGCTCATGATATGTTACAAAGAAATCAGTTCTCCCCGAGAAGAAAACCAGTGAAATTTTTCCGGGTGACTATCGTTAAAGTGGCTTCAGGGTATGCAGTAAGAAACGATTTTGGAAATTTCACACCCGATGAGTCAGTCCACTTGAATTCATATGCATCTGTTTTTCCTTCGCTCTCCTCCAGATAGTCGATCTCCTGCTGCAATGTTGTCCTCCAGAAATACTGATTTACCCATTTTCTGCTGTAATGATTACGTTTTATCCGCTCAGCAATAAGAAAGTTTTTCCACAATGAACCAGTATCCTGTCTCATGGCTAAAGGATTAAAATTGGCAATCAGTGCGTTCCTGATACCGGTATCGTAGAAGTATATCTTTCTGCTTTTGCCAATTTCAGTTCTCAGATTCCTCCTATATGGTGAGAGCCTGAAGACTATGAAAGCCTTTTCGAGAAGGTCAATATAGGCACTTACTGTCTTATTGTCAACCTGCAGCAATCGTGACAGTTCATTATAGGATACCTCATTACCAATCTGAAGAGCCAGAGCCCTCAGGAGATTCACAACCAGTTGCGGTCGCCTGATGCCTTCAAACGCAAGAAGATCCTTATAAAGAAAACTGTCAGTGAGTTGCCTGAGAATTTCCTTCTCATCACCGGGATTACTTATGACTTCGGGATACATTCCGTAGAGAAGCCTTGACTCCAGCTGCTTCAGAGCATTAAGATGACCAACGTGGTCAGAAAACTCACGCCAGCTTACAGGATACAGCAGATATTCCCATTTTCTCCCTGTCAGGGGCTCATTAATCCTGTCTGCAAGTTCAAATGAGGATGAACCGCTAACCAGAAGTTGTATGTTCTTAAAAGTATCAGTAATTAGCTTAAGGGTCAGACCGGTGTTGTTTATTCTCTGAGCTTCGTCAATAAAGACTGTGTCATGCTTTCCCAGCAATTGTCGAAGGCTCTCAGTATTTGCAGAATCAAGTTGTTCCCTTACAACAGGATCGTCACAGTTCAGGAGGAGGAAATCACCAGTGGTACTTAGTATTTTAAGTATCAATGTGGTTTTACCTGTTTGACGCGGACCCATCACTATGATCGCTTTCCCTTTGTGGATCTTTGACTTGATCAGTTGTTCGAGTTCTCTTGCTATCATAGTATTTGGATCGTAATCCACAAATATACTAATATATTGGGAATACAATGCCGGAAATCATAAAAAAAGCAGTCAAAGACAACTTAAATCGCCCCGGACGGATATTAACTTTCTAAATGTGAGTAATAATTGGATCAACAAGTTCCAAAACAGATACTTGTTTTTTCATCAGGGTATAACCTTAAAAACGCAAAATTAATTTAAGGGTATAGCCTTAAATAGTAGGCCGTAGAGGTGTAAGCGTTAAGTACCGTCAGTTTGTGTCGGAATAGCGAAGCAGCCAGATTGCAGGGAGGGCATTAGTGCAAAAGAGTCGGCAGTTTGGGACTCCGACGAAGGAGGAGAACCAATCCCGCATCCGCCGGCTGGCGGATCGGGACGGCAGTCAACAAGGCGAGCAGAAATCTAACGAAGGGAAGTTAAGGATGTTGAGTAATCTACGCATATAAAACTGCCCCCGTATCTATTATAAACTGGAGCAGGTTTGTGTAAATGACTTAAAATCAGTTAAAAATCCTACTTTAGGCTGAAGTGGTAAGTTATTGTTCCCTTCTGAATTATCGGGCCATCGGGGCTCTCCTCAAACCTGGTCTTCAGCGCTGATTCGCTGGCGAGCCTGAGTAAATCTTCATCCAGAGTAGTAGACCCCTTTACTCCAGGAGTCGCATCTGTAACTTTACCATTTCGGTCAACCGTCACCGCAACAACTACAATACCTTCGCTTAGAGTATCGTAAATTGGTTTTGCAATTGATATTATTCGTCTCCCATTAAGATTGTATGATGTCCCTTCTTTTAACGGACTTGTTATCTCATTCCCGTTCTGCTTTTCGTCATGCATAATCTTATCAACTACTTCACCTTCGCCAAAGAATTCTGATATAATGGCAGGAAAATCAATCCGTGGATTTCCTTTATTTGAAGCCGAAAAGTCTCCCCCAAAAGCTGATTTCGTACCGTATTCATTTTCTAATGAGTATCTTACAGTATTGATATTGCTGCTTTTCATTTTGCCCAATTCCTTATTAGTCAAATAATAAGCTGCTGAAGCAATTTTGTCAACATAGGCATAATTACCCTGGTCTGTTAAAGTTATCACCTCTCCGTTATCCAAATAGATCATCAGTCTTCCTCGTATAAATACCTCAATAGTTTTTGTGCTGACTCCAAATAGTGCTGATTTACCATCCCTGGCAAATAAGATATTCAGGTCATTAATGTAATATTCATCCGAATTGGATTTTAATGTAAAGCTTTTAGTGCTCGGGTAGCTATTTTCTCCAATGAAGAACAAATTCTGTCCCCCTGCCGTAAGAGATATTAACAGGATTGACATTGAAATAATCAGAGGTCTTTTCATATTTCTATCAATTTAGTTATCCTTGATTCTTCATTCGTGCTTTTAAGGTATAATGCTTATGAACTATGACTCTATCATTAACGGTAGTTTTGCCCGTTATATGATACAGAATCCAGGTCTGGCAATCTGTTGCAAGTAACAGATTAATTTCTTCTATGGCTATATTTGTGTTATAGAGACACTTAAGCGCTTTCTAGTTCATAGACCAGCTTTTTCTCTCTATCAAGCACTTTTCTGAATATTGGATTTCTGACAGCCTGGTTTTCGACCAGATCTATTGGCCTTTTCAAAATAGCTTCCAGCTTCTCCTTGAACCCCATATAGTTATTAAAATACTCCTGAATGTCTAAGAGTTTGAATTCAACCAGAAAATCAATATCGCTTTCATCATTAAATTTATCTGTCAATACGGATCCGAATATATAAAGCTCCCTGACCTTGTGGAGCCTACAAGATCTGATAATTTGATCGATATTTCTCTCTATGATATTCATATAACAAAGATAAGATACTTCCTCCATAAGGGATAGAATACATTCGCATCCAGAACGAATGTAAACCGAATACTATGTATCATACATTCCTGATTCTTCATCCAATTTCATAAAATCCTGCAATTTCTTTTTCTGGGAAACCATCATTTTCTTTTTGAATGACATTAAGTCATCGTAACTTATTCTCCTGTGTTTACCCACTTTCGTGTAAGGAATTTTTCCTTCCTCAAGCAGGCGAACGACATGAGGTCTTGAACAACCTAACACTTCCGATGCTGCCTGTGTTGTTATTTCGGTTGCTACCGGGACTACGGTAACCGGATTGCCCTTGCCTATTTCCTTCAATATTATCGATAAAAGCCTCAAGGCACTGAGAGGAATCCTGATTCTCTTCTCTGTTTCTGCAATCTCAATCTCAGGTAAATCGGTCTGAAGCAATTCAAGCGAGGAGACGAGTGTTTCGTATGACTCTCTTGCGGCGAGTTGTTCTTCACGGTTTGGTTTCCTATTATCAAATGGTTTCATTGTGTGATCGTTGTTTGTCTATTTGCAAAATTAAACGAAATATGCGAAACAAACAAAATAGACGAAACAAAAAATCAGCGAGTTTGATATTAGCCGTAAATTGCCTATACTTGAGGTAACTGATACCGATAATAATCAAATTCTGTAATAAAGTGTATACAAAAGCAATAGTAAGAAGACCGGGCAGGAACTTTGCCAACGGGATAACCACGTCAAACCTGGGAAAGCCGGATTTTGACAAAGCCCTGGAACAGCATGCTGCATACTGCGAAGCGCTGATCATGTGCGGTGTGGAACTGACAATACTGGATGCCGACGAAAGATATCCTGATGGCTGTTTCGTTGAGGATACGGCTGTTGTCAACAGCAGGGTGAAAGTCATATCCAGACCCGGGGCCGACACAAGAAGGGGAGAGGAGGAGGCCATTTCCCGGGTCCTGGCTGGGTTCGGACCAACTGAGTCAATCATTGCGCCCGGCACACTGGAGGGAGGTGACATACTGAGGGCTGAGAACCATTACTTCATTGGTATCTCCGAAAGGACAAATACGGAGGGCGCAAGCCAGCTGTCAGCCATCCTTGGGAAACATGGCTTCACTTCTTCTGTCGTCCGGGTGGAGGCAGGACTGCACCTGAAATCGGACATCGCTTACCTCGGCAACGGTAATTTCATTTCCACCCCAGTGTTTTCACATGTGGCTCACCCTGCAAACACTATCATCCTTGACCCTGAGGAATATTATTCGGCCAATTGCCTGCGGGTCAATGACTATCTCCTGATCGCGAAAGGATTCCCGAAATCAAAAAAGAAGATACTGGACCTCGGTTACAATATTATCGAGCTTGATATGTCAGAGTTCAGGAAAATGGACGGCGGCCTTACCTGCCTGTCGCTGCTGTTCTGACAGATTGATACCTGCATTGGTTTCACCATCGCCGGTTCCTGTGCCAGTTGACGGAGGCAGCAGACCCCCTTCATCAGGATCAAAAACGGTCTTCAGTACCAACGCCCTGTGCGTCACGGTGTCATCGCCTCGTCAGCAGGCTGCTTCGATTTAATTATTTCGACGGCTTTATAGAGGATCACGATCTCCAGCAGTTCGGCGGGGATAAGCATTATATGCCCGACAAATGACAGTATGATCGTAAGGAAAAAACAGGAGCCGGCAATTTCAAAGATGCCTGCTGCGACCGGGACACTACCGAATGATCTTTGAAGCTTGATCAGGGATATTCCATAGAGAATACCTATGCCTCCGAAAGTGAGGGCCTGTGCCCCGAGGATGAATTCCCGCTCAACGGATTCATAAAACAGCGAGGCAATATCATAAGAGATTATCAGGAACACGCCAAAAATAAGGACATAGGACATGATTTTCAGGAGATAGTTCCTGAACATGTGGCCGACCAGGATGAAGCCCCGCTGAAAGTAAAAGAAAGAGATGAAGACAGCCACCTTTATGATGATATATACCGTGATGCTGAAGATCAACCGGTCCTCTTTATATCGGAAATATTCTGCCGCAGCTTCAAGGAACCCTAGAATGAAATAGACCAGTCCCAGGAGCCAGGCGGTGTTAAGCTGCTTAATCAGGAATGTGCCGGACCGGTCGGGGTCGATATCAATCAGAAAAGTATCCTTCAGCCATTCAGAGAAACTCTTTCTGTCAGCGTCATTATCCGATATTTTACTCAGGTCGTAATCGAGTGCCGCGAGGATTGTTTTGACAGTATAACTTCTCGGGGTGACTTCACCTGCCTCTATCCGCTGGAGGGTCCGCACACTTATATTACATTTGTCCACAAGTTCTTCCTGGGTGAGACCTTTCCCCTTTCTGAGTTCGGTGATCTTTCTGCCTAATTCCGGTTGTTTCATTGCATTGGGTTTTAAATCTTCACCAATATTACGACTGAAAAACCGATGCGTGAAATAATTCGAAGGTACTTTACCCGTCATTTACCCGACATTTATGCGTTAACAGTTTTGGCAGATCAGGATGCCCCCTGTCAAACAGGTCTTTCACAGCCATTTGAAATGAGGATATCCGCCACTAATCCGGGATATGGCTATCCTGAACAGGTTTGTTACTTACCCCCGGTAAAAACCAGTTTGGTGCGCCAGGTATGACCCTGATATTCAGCAGTCAGCACATAGATGCCTGATGCGAGCCCCGTCACTGACAGATCGATTTCGGAATTGTTTTCAGCATCCCTGGTTAACACCGTGTTACCTGCAAGATCTATGAACTTTAACGTTATTTTCCCTGATACCTCAGCAGGGAATTGAATTTTGATTCTTCCCGAAGCCGGGTTGGGCCAGACACTGAACGATTCCGGGTCACCGGAATCCTGTTGATTCTCTTCGATACCAGTCAGCGCTCCCTTCAGTATTACAGCAGTCGTTGACAATGACGGCAGTGTGATGCTGAACGAGTTGCCTGTAACTGTGACGGTCTTGCTTTTCAGGGCATTGGATGTACGTGAAACAAAGGTTTCAGTTGAAGGTAACGAGGATAATTCAAGGACTTTATAGCTTCCGTCGGAGACAGACAACCCTGTAAGATTTACGGTGGCAGTCCTCGATGCAACGAGATCGCGGTTAACCAGGATGACAGTCATGGAATCATTGCTGCCGTTGACGGTACTGTAGCCCGAGACAGTTGCTTCATTGGCCGAGGTTGTCTTAACCCGTGTGCCTTTCGTGTAACGGCTGAACAGGTGCAACGTCTCCCACATCCCCGTCTTCCACGACCACGGTGTGAATATTTCAACACCGTTATCCGCAAACGTGCCGAGCATCGAGGCGTAAACAACCGATACAATGTTGGGGTTCGATGAACTGATGTCATTCTCCGTCAGGGCAAGCGTGATACCGTGATTTTCGCCGAAATGCAGGGTCAGCCAGTCGTTTATCCTCTTGAAAATGTACTCCTTGTTCTGTGACGGGTCCCAGCCGCCGTTGACTGTTTTTACCCCGTTGGCGCCCGGATAAACATAGGTTTCGTCAAAGAAGACACGGTGCAGCTGCACCAGATCGGCATTTGAGTTTTCTGACGGATACCAGTGGATGTCAAGCACATCGAGGAGGCGTATTCCTGACGACTTCTGCTCGTCGGCAACCCGTTTGATGAAGTATTCCAGCCAGCAATATGATTTCCCGTCAATAGTCAATGACTGATCTCCCCATCTGTACCACTGCCATTCATTGGCAGGCACCGGGCCTGTCAGTTTGATCTGAGGGAACCTCTCACGGGCTTTTTTCGCCACGGCAAAATATGAATCCATAAATGCGGAGGCAGACAGCAGCGAAGGCATCACATCATCATGAGTGCCGTTCCAGATCTCCGGCTCATTGTCCATGCTCCAGTAGATGAACTGGTTTTTATCCAGGTTCAATCCTCCCGGCCAGAACCAGTGCTTCAGAACACCGGTGGTGGAATCGGCGGTCCAGGACTCCAGGTAGAGATCGGGGTTTCCGTTTACCAGCGCCTGGGAGCCGCCGGCAGGATTGACCTGTCCGCCCCCGGCGAGGTTCTGGCCGACACCGTTCCACCATTGTGACCGGTTATAATCCCAATCGTTGAAGTTGTTGTTCTTGTTTCCCGCGGCCTTCCCGATCAGCTGGAAAGCCCACATGACCTGCAGTCCGGGCATCCTGCCCTGGATGTCCTGTGATGCGAAATCCCAGCTGTGATCATAGACATTGTTGTACCAGTCGGGATGGCTTCCCAACTTTCTGCGCCAGTTATACTTGGTGGCATTGTTACCACCGTTCTCGCGCGCAAACCGAAGCCCGGCTTCCTTGTAGCGATTAATATTTTCCGCAGTGGTGGGGGAGGCCGGATTATCAGACAGGTTATTGTTCCGTCCGAAAAGATATGGCGAAACTGGTATCCGTCCCTGGTTGGCATTTACCTGAATCGTTATGTTCTGTGCATTTCCGTCCTGGAAAACCATCAGCAGGATTGCAGGAAGAAGGGCAAGTTTTTTCATAATAATCATCACATAAGGTTCAGAAGAGTTTTGCCAATTTCATCACGCTGTTTCGGGGCCACCTGAACCTCATCAGCATATTCTTTCCATTTATTCACAGTCGCATTTATATCATCAATAATCTCGGAAGCTTTTTTGAGCCGGATTGAATCACCTATTACCAGCAGATCTGCCTTCGTGATATCATTCCGTTTGCCGTTGATGCTCAGTGAATGCTGGCTTACCCACTTGCTGCCCGGCCGGTAAGCATGGCAAAGGTCATAAGCCGGAGCCGGTTCCCATTTGCCACCCTGTCTCAGTAAAAACGAAAAATTCTTTGTGTGATCATCGCAATTCCGGGCAATCACATTGAAAACCATTCTCCTGAACATCTGCTCCGCATCGGCATAGGTAAGTTTCAGCTCCCGCATGCACTGGAAGAGCTGTTCATAGCTGAAACTGCTGACCAGGTTGTAATCGAAATGCTTTAAAGCACAAAAGGTTTGCACATGATGCTTCACATCTCCTCCTTCACGGTCGAAGCGCCTGGTCATGAAGTGCGCCCTGCCATTTTCTTCCAGAAGCCGTGAGGGCATCATCTCAATACCACAGGCTTTTGCCATATTGTAATATGCCATTTCCACCCTGCCATAACCAAGACTGACACCTGACTGAACATCGCTTACACCATCGAGCTTGATCAGCCAGTGTTCAAATCCTTTGAGCGCTTTGGTCTGGCCTGATCTGACCTCCCCGGTCTTTTCGTTCCAGGCTATCACGGCTTTGGGTCGGGCACCACCGGCCGAGGTGCTGATTTTCAGGATCTCCAGAACAGCCTGCTCTTCGTCTTTTTTGAGATTCGCAGCAAAGGACTCACGCTGGGTGAGAATTTTACGGGCAGTGGCTACCAGGCTGTCTATTTCTATTGAAAACGGTCGTATGTATTCTTTGAGTACCGGCGGTTCAAATTCCATGGCTCCCATGCCACGGGTGCCGATGAAACAGAGCATTTCCACCGGGTTCATGCTTTCCGGAGGGCGACCCTGCTGTGCCAGCCAGAGATTGATCAGCTGGTTACCGTATCTGTCGGGCAGGGCATCTGCCAGTAACCCGGGCAGGCCTTTGAAGGTGTCGAATTCTGTTTTTCTGTCTTTTCTCAGTTCGGGAAACGCATATATGCTACCGGAACCTGCCACAGGCATTTTCAGTGGAGAAAGGTCCCATCCAAGTTGCCTGAACTCCGGGTCATATTCAAAAGTGGCATAACCCGTTTTTTCATCCCACGCAACTGCGCCAGCCAGCTTTCGCCAGATTTTTACTTCTGCTACGTTCATGCCTTACCAGCCTGTTCCTTCAGAAGATTCTTCCAGTTTTACGGATCTGCCTCCTGCCCGTTTTCGTTTTTCTTTCTGAAGCCTGGCCAGTGCTAAAGGACTCAGGGTTTCTCTGACTTCAAAAACGTTCATGATGTTCAGCTGATCCAACACCCTCAGCACCCGTATTAGAGTTGTCACGGTGACTGTTTCACCCCGCTCCAGCAGACTCAGTGTAGAACGACTGATACCGGCTTCTGTTGCCAGTTCATCCTGGGTTTTATTTTGCTCCATGCGGTGATGCCTCACAAATGCCCCGATATGCTCCGCCAAAGCCCTGTCACTCATGGAAAGCCATTCATTGAATGATTTAACAGTCATAAAATATCAATTTTGCTATTAGTGAATGATAAATCATACAAATATAAATAAAATATTATTAATATATAACTAATAAATTAAAATTGTTGTAATGTGTTGCTTTTATCGGATTGCCAGTAAAGGTGGTAATAAAGTTGACATAGTCTTCTGTCTTCCGTAACTTTGATTGTCGTTAACCAATTCAATTATTGGCTCAGGCGCAGCCTCCTGAAGGCTGTTAGGTGGTATCGTTCTCGAAGGGGGACAGTGTCTTTTTTGCTGGCAATGATGACTATATCAATCCTGATTCCTACTATTTTGTGGAGCCGGCGACTCTTCGAAGTACGGAGTTATCTGGATCGGGAAGACTGATAATTCCCAGCAGGGAGTTAACGAAAAGGGCCTGGCTTACGACGGTAACGGTCTGCCAAGGGTGGATGTCAATCCGCACAGCGAGCGGATGCCGTACGCCGTTGAGTACTACCATCAGTATCTCATGCAGATAATACATGAATGTTCAACAATTTCAGAGGTCATAGAGTGGTTGGGCTGCATCAACGGCCTCCGTATATGCATGACCAGATGCACTTAGCCGATGCAACCGGTGATGCTGTCATCATAAGCGCCGGGGCAGACGTCGAGATGGTTTTTACTCGCAAGGCACCCGGTGACGGGTTCCTGATTTCCACCAACTTCAATGTGGCCAATCCATCCAACGGCTTTAGCTATCCCTGCTGGCGCTACGACCTGGCAGGTGAGCTGCCGGGGAAGCTGCTTGCCGGTGAGGCACTGGTGACCAGCCTGGAAATAGCCGGGGTCATGGATGCTGTGCACGTCAGCAGCAGTTCAGGCTGGACTATAAAGACAATGGTGGCAGAAATGGTCAATGGTATTGTTTATTTCTATTTCTTCTACCAGTATGACCGTCCGCTTGTCCTGAATGTCAGACAGGAGCTTGCCAATCCGCGTGCGCCGGGACCGCTCAGCATGCTCTGCCCTCAGGATGTGCGTGATGAGGCTACCCGCAGGTATAATAAAAGACCGGCTGAACAATGTTGCCGGCAAGGTTGCCGCCATTTCATGCCCTGCACTTATGGTTTTAAGCCTGATCCTGCTCTTTGCAGCCTGTACAGAGCCAGGGAAAGGCCTGAGGTACTGGTTGCCCGCAGTGATCGTACTTGGTCCGGTTGCCCTGATAATCAGGTACTTTGTCAAAAGAAGGTACAGGAGCGGAATCTTCAGGATAGCCCTGACAGAGACTCTGGGTAACATCGTGCCGGTGGTGATTCCGTACACGACAGGTTTGTCAATTCTTATTACGAGGTCTTTTTCAGGAGGTGCTTCGCAGGGGATCCAGTCATTCCTGATGCTGATCCTGCCCCTAATCCTGGGATGGGTAAATAACCTGGTTTTCCTGGCTCCGTTCAGCAGCAGGAAGGGTAAGTTCATCATTCAGCGTCTTCCGCAGGTCCTGTATCTGCCTTTCTCGGCCTGGGAGGTATCATTCCGGTTGCGATGCCTCTGATAAACAAAACTTTAAATATGTCTCTTCTGAATCCGTTGTCTCCCCTGGAGGTGACAGGCTGGTGGGCAATTGTTGCTCTCGGTGCCCTTGCCGGCGGGTTTCTGATCCTCCTTTTCGAACTCCGGGAAGTCAGAAGAGGATCCCGGTCCTGGACGGCTCATGCAAACGGTGACGGAGAACTGATTATTCTCTCATTCACAAAACTCTGGTGGTGGATTCTGCCCGGTTCTGCGATTCTGCTTGCCGGACTGATTCTGGGGACAATGTCATCAAAATAATCAGGAGTCTTAAGAGTGAAGGCATGCGATATAGGACCGGGAGCGGTGGGTGAGGAGTCAGGTTGTGCCTGTCACCAACGGATTCCTGATTAATTTCCACATTCATTATTAAGAAGTGCATAGACCAGATCTGAGAACCGGGATTCCGCCGGCTGTCCGGATTCCTGGTTGTGAGCCTCCATTCTGAAGCCGAAGCTCTCAAACAGTTTTACTGAAGCTGCGTTCGCCGGTCAATGGTTGCTATTAACCTGTGTTTGTCAAGAGTTTCGAAAAGATATCTGATGACCTCAATCAGTGCCTCCTTTGCGTAACCGTTTCCCTGGTGACCCCTGGCTATTGTGCAGCCCAGTTCAAACTGTTCATTTCTGTTACCGAGGAAATGCATTCCGATGTCTCCTATGATTTCACCGGTTTTCCTCAGGGCAACCACGAGCTGGAACCAGGTACCGTTTTGATTTATCTCAGGTGAAGTACGGTTTGTTATGAAGGATCTGATATCTTGGATATGCTCCTGGATCCAACCCTGGTACCTGTTCGTGACTGAATCGGTGCGATACCGGTAAACTGCTTTCGAGTGACCAGTATTTATCGGCTTGAGAAGCAGTCGTTCCGTGGTCAGTCGCACTGTGTGGCTCATAAGCGTAGATCCGGGGTTACTTTTCCTCCCACTGATCTGCTCCTGCATTTATTCGACTCCGGGGATAACCGTTCCTCCAATCAATGTTGAAACCGGCGACTTTGCCTTTGGCATCAACAACAAACTTCAGGTTACCCTTAAACTCCATGACAAAAAAGTCTGTGTCGGATGTGAAATACACATTCACCCAGAAACCAGGGTAAGGACTTATTAGCACTTTCCTGCCTTCCCTTTTGACTGCGAACACATCACCTCCGGCTTCGTACTTCCCGACATAACTTTCAAGAACCGCCTCATCCACATCAACAACGGTCTTCAGTACAGGTTTGTAATAGTCTTTCAACTCATAGACAGTTGCCACGCTGTTGGCCACCTCGGTGGAGAGGGAGCCGTTGTCTGAGTTTGTCATTATCACCATCCCGTTGCCGCTGATGACACCGCCGACATAATAACATTTAAAGCCCTCACTGGCTCCGCCGCGGGAGAAGTAATAACTTGAATCATTTTTGCTGACAAATACCCCGGGGGCTGCATAAAGAAGCTGCCTGTCATGCCCATGGGGTCGTGAACAGTCTTCTGCATGAACTCGTCTGGGGCTTATGTGTGACATCCGTTACAATCTGCTGAGTGATTGTTGTGCCCCAGCCTGAATAGACAACGCGGGTGCCCGGCTCTATGAAGGACCGCACCGCTTCCGTGTTGGCCGGCTTCTGTCCGCCGAGGATCTGCTGTACCGTCGGGATGCTGTCGCCCTTCGCATAACCGGGAAATCCGCGAATCGTCAGTCCTGCTGTATGGCTCATCAGGGCAGTAAGGGTTATTGGTTTTCCATTGGAGACGGAGTCGTATGGGAATTTCCATACTGTCAGGTACTGGTTGATATCTGTATCCAGGTCTATCCTCCCGTCCTGCACCAGCTTCATCACACCAACACTGTTGAGAGATTTGCTGATGGAGGCCGCCTGGAACAGGGTTTTCTCCGTCACCGGACGTTTCTCTTACACGTCAGCCCAGCCGTATCCTCTTACCTATTTCAGGTTGAAATCGTTTACTACAGCAATGCTGACACCCACAATATTATGGTGTTTCATTCGCTCTGTGAGATTCCAGGTGGTATCATTCAGGGTTCGCACCCAGTCTGCAAGACTGTTCTCAACCTGTTTTATTCTTTCCTCTGTCTCTTGAGAATATTTTGATTGTTTGGCTGACTGGCAACCCACGATCAAGAGAACAACGACAATTACTGATTGTGAAAAAAGAAGATTTCGTTTTATTGCAGACATTATTTAAAATAAAAATAAGCAATCGATTTAATATCAGGAAATGCCATTGAAGGAGTGAACGCGGGGTGATAGCGCGTCAGCAGGTCAGCGGGGTTGAGAGAAGATACCAATCCCTCAGTCTGCAGATTAACCGGAAGAGGACCGCCTCCGGCAATTTATCCGGCACTGTCATATGCCAGCTTCAGCCAGCCGATTGTTTCATTGTCAATATCCTTTGCGTCTGTCAGGTTGATTCTGTGAGAGCACATGGCATTTGGGGTGCTGATTGCCTCCAGTTTCCCTTTAGGCTCATGGCCTTTGAGATTTATCCCGATTTCAAATCGTGTATTTGTTGCCGGCTGCAGTATGGCAAACTGCTTTTTTCTCCTCATGCTCACATAGGCATTCTTCGGTGCAACCTCAATGTCTCCGCCAAACTTCCGGATCTCGCCCAGCAGCCTTTCGTAGAATGGTTTAAGATGCTCTTTACCTTTATATTGCTTCTCAATCAGGTCGTCCGTGTTTTCGGCTGACCCGGCATCCGATCCTTTTGCCCTGTGAGCAACCAGGTTGGCATAACCATAGGACAGACCATGAGTCTCTTTTAAAAACTTAATTATCTCACCGTGTTTTTCAAGTTTCTCCTTCGTCACTATAGCAATCCACTGTTCCAGTGTTTTGCCGGTGTTTTTGTGAAGGTTTTCAATCATCGTCTCTGTTGCCTTGTCCATAGCATTCAGAATTATTTTCCGTATCTCAGATGTAAATAATCTATAGTTGCCTTCATCAGTTGCCTGAGAGCATCCTGGTTGATGTCTGACAGTTTCTTAACGTAGATGCAGGCTGCGCCCTTTTTGAATTTGCCCAGGTTTTCGAGCAGGGGCTCATGCTCGGGTGCACCCGTATAGACATAGAGTGAGATTGCAGCCTTGCGCGGAGAAAAGCCCACCAGAGGCCAGTCTCCCTCCTGGCTGCTTCTATCTGATTTGTAATGGTACTGCCCGAATCCGATGATTGAGGATCCCCACATCTTCGGTTCGAAGCCTGTGAAATCGCGCATCAGTTTCAGCAGCTCGAAGCTGTCTTTCAGTTTCTGTTCAGTGTCGGCAAACGAGTTGATAAAGTCTGCAACATCCGCATCGTGTTGTTTTGTTTTCAGTTCTGCCATGACCTGTTTTTATTATTAAGGATTATTCAAGTGAAAAGTTCATTAAGTCACAGGTATCGTCTTACTTTTTTCATGTATTCCGTATAGGATTCCCCGAATTTTTCAATGCATCACCGCTCCTCGGCCAGGATCATGAAATGCACCGAGACCTGGAAGACCAGGAGCATTGCCAGCAGCATCCACGGCCTGGTCAGGATGCACCCTCCAAGGAACCAGAAAAAGAAAGCGACATACATTGGGTTGCGTGAGATGCTGTAGAGTCCTGATGTGTTGAGGCCGGTATTATGAGGCCGGGCAAACTGAGCGATTGAAACGCCGTACATCACCAGCGACAGTATGAGCAGGCAGAGCCCGGTGATGCCCATCGGCCCGTGCAGATTAAGCTTCAGGAAGAACGGCACAAGAATGAGCAGCAGTGTAGTTGCAATATTCACGTAGTAGGCTGGTTTTTCAATCCACTGTGTGGGAGGGAGGAATGCCGCCCTCTTTACGGCTTCCTTGCTGGGGAGCGATGTCAGAAGGAACCGGACGAGGAGAATAGGCACTACTACTATCAATCCGGTTAACAGTGCGGGCAGCGCAATATAGTTGTCGAAGAAAAACACCTTCCTTTGTATTTGCCGGGTTTAGGCGGATCAGTTTGGTTACCCTGACTAAAAGTTATTGTAAATTAGGAACATGACGAGTGGTGTCCACTGGCAGTGGACGGAATTTTCAAACCGGTTATTTCGAACGGATATATCCCGGTCACCGGAAAATCCTCGTGGCAAACAGGTACCTCTCGCTCCACCAGGGGTCATCAAGGGATGTGATCGTCACGCCGAGGCTGGTGGAGGTGTGAAGGAATTGATTGTCGCCAACGTAAATGCCGGAGTGGGTAATGAAGCGGCTGGTGTTGTAGGTACGGATAAAGAAGACCAGGTCGCCTCTTTTCAGGCTCTCCCTCTCTGTAATCATTTTCCCGTACCTGGCCTGCTCCTCTGAGTTATGGGGAAGTTGTATTCCGTGAGTTGAAAAGACCACTGCCACCAGCCCGGAGCAGTCGATGCATTTCATTGATTTACCGCCCATGCAGTGAGGAACACCGAGATACCCGCGGGCGGTGCCGATGATCTCATCCGGGGTCACATTGCGGGTGTCGGGCGTTTTCTCAATGCCCGCTTCCATAAATTCATCCAGGCGTTTCCTGTCAGCCCTGTTTTCAACGGTGGCTGAAGATACTTCGGGATAAACCCGTTTTGAACATGAGGCCAGCACCATGTGGCATGCTGCCAGAAGCAACAGTGCCAGGGTTTTCGTGGGGTTTATTGACATCGTGTCATCATCTGCACTGCGTTACGCAGACTTCGTATTACCCGGCCACCAGTTTTACAGTGTAGGCGACATATATAACCAGCAGGAGCACTGCTTCCCACCTGTCAAGCTTTTTCTTCTTCCCGGTGAACATAAACACCAGGAGACCGATAGTCCCAAAGGCGAGGAGATAAACTTCAGAATTGAAAGAAGTATCATACCCGAGTGGCCTTATCACCGCACTTATGCCAAGAATGAAGAAGATATTGAAGATATTGGAACCGATTATGTTTCCCACGGCGATATCATTGTTCTTCTTAAATGCCGCCACTACTGAGGTTGCAAGCTCAGGCATTGAGGTGCCTGCCGCCACAATTGTCAGTCCGATGATCTTCTCGCTGACGCCGAACATCGTCGCCAATTCAATGGCACTGGTTACAACCAGTCTGCCTCCCAGTACGAGACCTCCCAGTCCCAGAATTATCAGCGCCCATATCTTCACGTGTCCAGGTAAATGATGTTCCGATAACTTTTCTGCCGGATCAGATTTTAGCTGACTGTAGACGTAAAAGAGGAAAAGTCCGAACATTATCAGCAGAATTATTCCGTCAATACGCGACAGAATGCGCGTTTCAGACAGAAAGAAGTTGTTTGCAAGAAAGAAAAGAAACAGCATTGCGATGAACGAGAGGGGAATCTCCCTCCTGACCGTACTCGATTGAACAACCAGGGGAGTAATCAGTCCTGCAATGCCGAGAATGACGAAGAGATTGAAGTTGTTGCTTCCGATAATATTTCCGAAGACGATCGCTTCATGGCCCTGAATTGAGGCAAAGGTATTCACAACCAGCTCAGGAGCCGAAGTCCCGAATGCAACAACGGTCAACCCTATTGCCAGGTCCGACACATTGTTTTTCCTTGCCAGGAAGGTGGCCCCGTCAACCAGCCAGTCGGCTCCTTTGATCAAAACCACAAATCCCAGAATCAATATGCCTATCTGTAAAACCATAATCAGTTGATTTTCCTGTTTTATCTTTTTATGCGAGTTTACGGCTGACGGCAGTCCTAACGAGTGAGTTCAACTGTTCCGGGGATAAAATTAATCAAATGCTTCGTACACGGAAATTATAACAAGCAGTTACGGATAAAGTTTTTCAGGGGACGGGCAACCCGGAGACCCATATTCCCGCAGGCATCCATGATGGCTTCGGATTAAGAGGTGCAGCCGGCAGGGATGGGGCTGCACCCAGGGATCTTATGTCGCTTTTGACTTTTCAGCTAAAATTTATTAATTTTGTATTCTGATTTCCAGTGTTTTGCCAGTCAGGGCTTGCAACTGTAATCTGGGAGGGAATAATGGAGACGGTGAAGAAAAAGGGCGGAAAACCAGAATGGATGGAGATCATATCACGCTACAACAAGCCTGATAATCTCAGAAGTTGGTGGCAGGTAATAAATTCTGTTGTCGCGTACCTGCTGATGTGGGTGCTGATGCTATGGTCGCTTAAGATCTCATACTGGCTGACCCTGGCACTGTCTGTCCCTGCTGCCGGGTTTCTTGTCAGGGCCTTCATTATCTTCCACGACTGCGGTCACGGGTCATTCTTCAGGTCAAAACGGATGAACACCATAATAGGTGTGATAACCGGGCTGCTGGTTTTCACTCCGTATCACCGCTGGCACCGTGATCATCACATCCATCATCAGACGGTGGGAAACCTGGAGAAGAGGGGTACGGGAGACGTGATGACCCTGACGGTGGAAGAGTATCAAAAACTGAACGGGTGGCAGCGTTTTGTCTACCGCCTGTACCGTCATCCGGTATTTCTACTGGGCATTGCGCCGATGCTTCTTTTCGTCATTCTCTACCGCCTTCCGAAAAAGTATATGTCATTGAGGGAGCATATTTACGTTCAGCTTACCAACCTGGCGCTTGCAGTGATCATTACTGCAATGGTACTGACAATCGGATGGAAGGCTTACCTGATGATCCATCTGCCGGTACTGTACATTGCAACGGTGCACGGTGTATGGCTCTTCTACGTTCAGCACCAGTACAGGCATGTCAAATGGAGCCACTCATCGTCATGGGATTACAAGACCATGGCCCTCGACGGCAGTTCGTTCTTCAAGCTCCCGGCGGTGCTGAACTGGTTTACCGGGAACATAGGTTACCACCACATCCACCACCTCAGTCCGCTTATTCCGAATTATAACCTGAAAAGGTGCAATGACGAGAATCTTCTCTTCAGTCAGGTTAAGCCGGTAACATTCTGGTCGGCCTTTGAGTCTCTTATGCTAAGGCTGTGGGATGAAAAGAGAGGCATGCTCATCACCTTCAGGGAGAGGTTTTCTTCCCCGGTTATTACCAGGTGAACCGTACACCGAGAGCGGAGCCCCAGCCCAGTCCGTTTACGTCACCGAGGAAATCCCACATCGGGCGTGCATCAAGACTTACCGTTACCGGGAGATCACTGAAGTCATACTCAATGCCTATCTGTCCTCCCACACCTACGTTGAAACTCCCGTTTCCTTCAAAGGTGTCGTACATCACGCTCAATCCCGGCCCGAGGTACCAGTTAAAGCCTCCGACAATATTCCAGACCCAGTGGTATATTCCAAAAAGGGCAACCCTTGAATTGTCTGACCTGAAACCGAAGCTTGCATCGAGTTCCAGCCTGTTCCTGTCATTGAGGCCTTTCTGGAATGAGAGTTCAGCGCCACTGAAATCGCCTCCGCCATAGATACGTACGCCCAGTGCATTGGGATTAACCTGTGCAGCGGCAATGACGCCGAAGCTTACCAGTGCCACGAGTAATAGCAGTTTCTTCATGTTACGGATTTAATGGTTATCGATATGTCGCAATATTTCATAAATCATGCCAAATGGATCAGGTCAGGCAGGGCAACTCTGCCGGCAACCGCGTCCTATTCATTATATGCCTGGCAGGTGGCTTTTATTCCTGTCTCGTACGGAGTGGCTTTAACGCCGAACCTGCTGGTGAATTTTGAGGAGTCGAAGAAGTAATCGCGGTCATACTGGTAGATCATCTCCCGCATTTCCATCATTACAGGGATAAAAAGACCGAGCGGCAGCAGCATGAACTTCGGCAGGAGGGAAATCTTCGGTTCTGCTTCCATTTCCGCGGCTATCATTGTTATCATCTCCCTGCCGGTTACGGCCCGGCTTTCTGTCGGCAGATGCCAGACCTGTCCGTATGCATCGGGTGTGTTGCCAAGGAGAGCCGTGGCCTTTGCCGCATCGGGGGTGTAGGTGAAGGAGTGTTTGATATCAGAACTTACAAACCACATCGCTTTCTTTCCCTCCTTAAGGTTCTTTAGCACCATCTGGGTGATGAAGTTATTGTTGGTATGCGGACCGTAGAAATCGGCTGAACGTGCTATGAGTCCCTGTAACCAGCCTTCCCGGGTAGCCGACAAAAGCGTCTCCGAGATTTTGTTTCTGACGGCTCCCTTGCGGCTCGGAGGGTTGACAGGGGTCTCCTCAGTCATGTGAGATATCCTGTCTTTGTCATACATGTAGACGTTGTCGAAGAAGACCAGTTTTGCACCGTGCCTGGCACATGCATCGATTGTGTCCCTCATAAGTGCAGGCCACTTCTCTTCCCAGACCTTCAGCTTGTATTCAAATCCCACCACCAGGTAAACAACTTCAGAGCCCTGTACAGCCTTTTCGACAGCTCCGGGCTGTGACAGATCGGCGGCTAAGAGCTCATCGTTCTGGTTGACTCTTATGGGATTGCGGCTGACAAGCCTGACCTTGTCGGTATAAGCCAAAAGCTCCTTTGCAAGAAGCTTACCGATTGTTCCGTTGGCACCAAGGATAGTCTGCATGTTTTCCGGGTTTTTATGATACAAAGTACATATTAGACAAAATTAGACGGAAAAAGTTTCCTGCCCAAAACTGTTTTCTTACGGCGCCCCGACTTTATACCGACGAGTCATGAGAGGTATTATTAATAAAAAGCGGAGGAGCATTGATGTATGAGAAAATCTCCTGATATTGCATATGGCATCTTATTGTTACCCCGCTGGCGTCCGGTAACAGATAAGTATAAATATAGCCGGGTAAGCAAGGAGATACTGATGATCAAAGGATTGTACACAGCACTGACAAAACCAGTAATTGCATTAATGTTGAATGTGATGTCATGGATCAACAGGAAATTTTCTCCGTTATCGTACGGCAGTTATCACAAGGGATCGTTAATTCATGACGGACTGAGGCGCACTTTCACTGTATATATCCCTTCATCATATAAGAATCCCGCACAGATGCCGCTGGTGATTGCCCTTCACGGAAGGGGGGTGGACGGAGAAGGGATGATTATTGTCACGCGCAAGGGTTTTGACAGGCTGGCTGAGAGGGACGGGTTCATGGTAGCCTATCCCGACGGAATAGAGCTGAACTGGAACGACGGCAGGAGGGATCAGGAGGCTGATGATCGGGCGCACAGGGAAAATATTGACGATGTGGGCTTTATAGCAGCACTGACAAACAGGATGGTAGGGGATTACAATGCGGATCCGCGACGCGTTTATGTGACAGGCATATCCAACGGAGCGATAATGTCTTACCGCCTGGCATGCGAGTTGTCTCACAAGATAGCTGCCATAGCTCCCGTAGACGGTAACATTCCACTGCTATTTATCGGCGATTGTTCACCGTCAAGGCATGTGCCGGTGCTGGCTATAAACAACGTGGATGACCCCGTGGTGCCGTTCGATGGCGGTGAGATATACGGGCACTTCGGCAGGGAGATGCTGGGGAGGGTATTGTCAGTAGATCAGTCTATTGGCTACTGGGTGGGAAAGAACGGGTGTTCACCCGTGCCTGTTATTACCGAAGAACCTGACAGGGACCCCACCGATGGGACAAGAGTTACCAGGAAGGAATTTGTCAACAGGGATGATGGGACGGAAGTGATCCTTTACATTGTGCACGGAGGGGGCCACACATGGCCAGGGGGGCTTCAGTACCTGCCTTCCAGGGTAATAGGGAAGACCAGCAGGGATATAGATGCCAGCGAAGTCATCTGGTCATTCTTTAAAAAACAGAGGCTCACTGATGAGGAGAGGTGAGATGCGGGGCAACTCTGGCTTTGATCAGGTCGATGAGCTCCGGTTCCATGTAGTAGTAGAAGTCGGGGATGCCAAGAACAACAATCTTATTGCTGATACCGGACTTGGGGAATTTTTCAAGGATGAATGCCCGGTGCAAGTTCTCCATGACGAATATTTTATCTGCCCATTGCAGGAGCTCTGCTGTGACCTGTCCTGGAGCCCGGGGATCGATGCCGGCGGATTTGACCTTGTATGCCGGGTTTGTGCCGTAGATGGTCTCTGCGGTGCAGCTTCGCATCCGGTTGATCGTGCAGATAAAGAGGAGGTTCATTTCCGGCAGGTGTGTGATGGCAGGTAAATTTACATAAAAAATCCCGGTGACTGGGGTGCCAGCGGGATTTTCTGGTGCGGTTGTTGCCGTTTATTTGCGTGGGGCCCTGCCGTTTCCGTCTTCCGGGGGTATGGTGCTTCGTGCTGATTCAGTTCTGCGTGCATCTGCTGCTCTCTCTTCATTTGCCCTTACCTGGGCTGCCCTCTGCTCAGAGGCCCTGCTTTCAGCAGCTCTCTGTTCGGCAGCCCTTGCCTGTGCTGCTCTCTCTTCATTTGCCCTTACCTGGGAAGCTCTCTGGTGCTCATACCTGACCTCGGCAGCCCTGCTTTCGGCAGCTCTCTGCTCGGCAGCCCTTGCCTGTGCTGCCCTCTCTTCGTTGGCCCGTACCTGTGCTGCCCTATCCTCGCTGGCTCTGACCTGAGCAGCTCTCTCTTCGGCTGCCCTGGACTGTGAGGCTCTCTCCTCGTTGGCTCTCACCTGCGCTGCCCTTTCCTGATCGGCTCTCTCTTCATTTGCCCTTACCTGGGAAGCTCTCTGGTGCTCATACCTGACCTCGGCAGCCCTGCTTTCGGCAGCTCTCTGCTCGGCAG
>JBAQCQ010000094.1:0-20563 GCA_049294275.1 Bacteroidales bacterium | reverse complement strand
TTAGTGTTACATTTCCAACATATTGTATATCAAGGTTTTATCCTAATAATAAGACATGTTTTTATTAACATTGAACGTGTAAGATATTAACAATCAGTGGGTTGATATTTTTTGTCATGTACTAAGTCGAAGTTTAATAATTGAACTAAATCAATTCCCCAACATTTCCGTCACGATATTAACCAAAAAACCCTTCCGCACCTGATGAATCATACTCCCCCTGCCCCACTCCGAGCCCGAAATTTTCTCTATCTTTGAACAAGCCGAAAGACTTAAACCGCCGGCAGAAGACTCGTACAGTAACAACCGGACACCCATGAAATACGAAGACTTCCTCATCACTTCACTCGGCCATTGCAACGTGGTCTCACCCCTTAAACAGGGACAGCGGACCACAAGCCCGGTATACAAGTTCATCAACGATGACGAAAGGGTCATCTATGACGTCACCGCCGAAAACTACGACCATTGCAAGGCTACCGGCGAGACACCCGTCTCATTTGAGAAAGCCGGACCCAAGGAAAACATCTTCTTCGAGCCGGCAAAGACCAAGGTTGGCATCGTCACCTGCGGCGGACTCTGCCCCGGACTCAACAATGTCATCCGCAGCCTCGTTAACCAGCTCTGGTACCGCTACGGTATAAAAAGAATCCTGGGTATAAGGTATGGATACGAGGGACTGATATCCGGATACAACCATGAGGTCATCGAGATGACCGCTCCCATGGTCAGCGAGATTCACCTGTCAGGAGGAACATTCCTCGGAACATCGAGGGGTGCCCAGGACGTTGGAAAAATGGTGGACACACTCGAGATACTGAACATCAATATCCTCTTCTGCATCGGGGGAGACGGAACCCTCCGTGGCGCTCATGCCATATACGAAGAGATCCACAGGAGGAACCTGAAGATCTCTGTCGCAGGCATCCCTAAAACAATTGACAATGATATCGACCTGGTACAGAAATCGTTCGGATTTGAGACGGCATTCTCCATCGCCAACGATATTATCAGGAATGCGCATAACGAAGCCAGCGGGGCATTTAACGGCATAGCTCTCATTAAACTGATGGGACGCGACTCAGGATTCATAGCTGCCAACGCCGTTCTGGCCATCCAGGAGGTCAATTTCGTTCTTATCCCGGAAATCTCCTTCGATCTCTATGGTCCGGGCGGATTCCTGTCCGTACTGAAAAAGCGTCTTGAGGAGAGACATCATGCCGTTGTTGTTGTTGCGGAGGGAGCCGGACAGGACCTGTTCGAATCAAGAACCAGGGAACTGGATGCATCAGGTAATGTCAAGCATCAGGATATCGGTATATTCCTGAAAGAAAAGATCAAGTCGGAATTCAACGCCCTTGGCTTTCCCTTCTCACTTAAATACATTGATCCGAGCTATATCATCCGCAGCGCCCCTGCCAATGCCAACGACAGCAAATTCTGCAACCTCCTTGCACAGAATGCCGTACACGCCGCAATGGCCGGCAAAACGGACTTTGTCATAGGATTCTGGAATAACCAGTTTACCCTTATGCCTGTGGCTGCTGTAGTTGCTAAACGAAAGAAAATAGACGTGGAAGGCGAATTATGGTGGAACGTGCTTGAAGCCACCGGGCAGCCTATCAGCATGAAAAACAACTGATCAGCAGGCAACCGCCTTATTTCGGGTGATAAGAAATAAATCACGACTGGCTTCCCGGCGTGCAGGCTTAGAACTCCAGACCAACAGAGACTTCCAGCATCCCGAAGGGCTTGATCACTGTGCCCGAACGTGGTGTGGGATCACTCTCATCAGCCTCCGGATCAGTGTAATGCCAGATGTATTTATTCCTCTCGGCACCGACATAGATGCCGGTATTCAGGAAAAGATTCTTTCTTAAAAACTTGTCAACCTTGCGGTTGGATGCCGGAATCAGCTTCTCCCCGAACATGAACCTGTATCCGCTGTTAAGCATGAGGATCATCTTCCGGTTATCCTGGTTCCATTCGTTTACATAATCCTCCTGGTAGATTACGTCGGACATCTCGTATTCAAAGTCCAGTCCCAGGTAAGCCTTGTCCTTCTTCGTCTTGAAAAACCACAATGGCCCGCCTCCGAAGGCGATACCTGAAAACTGGTCCGGCCGGCCTCCCCTGTCAACATCAGCCATATGAAGGATCGGGGTCAGAGCACCCACCGATGAAAATCTAATATGTGCATTAATTGTGATTTTCCGCGTGAAGTTATACTCTGCAGTCACCAGCGGCCCGAACTGAACAAATCCCAGTAGATTTGTGTGCACAGCCCATTTCGGGAAAGTGGCAGCCAGTGATTTGGGCCTTTTGTTCTTATTGACACTGGTCGGGTATTTTTGCTGCAGCAGACCGGAAGACCATGGCTCTTCTCCTCTTGCAAAAAGCGAGGCCGAGATCAGAACCGCCAGAATAAGAACTTTCTTCATTGCATTAATCGTTTCAGAGGCTAAAATAGGAAACGTCAGCCGGATCAGGATATTTCATCTAAATTTATTTATATCACTGTCACCGTTCTCCAGCCTCTCTGTGACGAGCCGCTCTTTGTCGAGGTCACCTCGCGCAACGGTGATCCTCTCGCCTATCTGCTGCCTCCACATGGCATAATAAAGTCCCTTCCCTTTCAGCAGGATCTCATGTGTTCCAGCTTCGATTATTCTTCCCTTCTCCAGGACATAGATGCGGTCAGCGTGCATTATAGTCGACAACCGGTGAGCTATCATGAGGGTGATCTGTTGCTTCCCGGCTGAAATCTCCCTCAGGGTCCCCGCAATCTCCTCCTCGGTGATGGAATCGAGCGCCGATGTAGCCTCATCGAAGATAAGTATCCTGGGATTGCGGATCAGCGCCCTGGCAATGGCGAGTCTTTGCTTCTCACCCCCTGAGACCATCTTCCCTCCCTCACCCAGGAGAGTGTCAAGCCCCTTCGGCGAGTTCTCCACCAGCTTTATGGCGGAAGCCTTCTCCAGCGCTGTGTAAATCTCTTCATCAGTGGCATCGGGCTTGACAAACTGCATGTTCTCCCTGATGGTTCCGGAGAAGAGCTGAGTGTCCTGCGTGACAAATCCCAGTTGCCGGCGCATCTGGTTATACCTGATGTCCCTCGCCGGAACATCATCGTAGTATATGGTGCCCTGTGTCGGAGTATACAGACCCACCAGGAGCTTAACCAGGGTCGACTTCCCGCAGCCGGAGGGCCCGACAAAAGCAATTGTATCTCCCCGTTTGACCCTGAAGGAGAGATCCTCTATAGCATCAGTGTCTGCCTTTTTGTAACGAAAGGTAACGTGATCAAAACATAGGTTTTCAATGTCACCTACCTCGACAGTTTCTTCAGGCCGGTACTCAGGCTCCTTCTTCATGAGCTCATTGAAGATCTGCAGCGAAGCCTCAGCCTCCCGGTATGCAAGGATGATGCTTCCCAGGTCCTGGAGGGGAAAAAGGATGCGGGTGGAGATGAACTGCATGGTGATCAGCTCGCCGGTGGTGAGCATGTTTCGGAAGATGAGCCAAAGGAGTATGAAAAGGATCGATTCCCGCAGGACAAGCAATACCGAACTCTGCAGGAAGGTAAGCGACCTGATTTTTTTGACCTTGCTGATCTCCAGGCCGTAAATCTTCTGGGTGAAGGTTTTCAGCCGCCTGATCTCCGGGTAGGTCAGGCCGAGACTCTTAACCAGTTCAATGTTCCTCAGAGACTCGGTTATCGCGCCGCTCATCTTGTTGGTCTCCCTGACAACCGACCGCTGGATAGTCTTGATCTTCTTGCTCAGGAGACCCGTCAGCCCGCCGAGAACAACAACCCCTATCAGGAATACGGGTATCAGAAGCCAGCTTTTGGTGACCGAATACCATATCAGGAAGGCGACCCCTACCACAGTGGTGAAAAGCGTGGAGATAAATGATGTGATAAACCGTTCGTTATCATGCCTCACCTTTTGGAGAACAGATAACACATGCCCGCTTGTTGTCTCTTCAAACTCGTGGTAGGGAAGGCGGAGTGTATGCCTGAGTCCTTCATCGAAAACAGATAACCCGAACTTCTGGACCACCAGCCGGGTTACATATTCATTGAATGCCCTGGCCAGTCTTGCCATCAAGGCTATGCCGACGGCAAGGGCCAGGAGCCTGAGCGCTCCGCTGATCAGCTCATGTTCCGTACGGCCGTCGGTGTTGATGGCATAAAGATCGATGATCTTCCCGAAGATGATGGGGTCAACCAGGTCAAGAACCTGCCCGATGGCGGCAAGCCCCATAGCAAGAAACAGCAGGCCCTTGAACGGTTTAAGATACTTCCAGATAATTTTCATTAAAACAGGGTTCGCTATGTACTGCCTTGGGCAGAATCAGAGCTTTGAAAAAAGGTGCGAAGGTGAGAGTATGATCTTCGTTCATGTTCGCTGCCGGCCTTTGTTGCAGGCAGAGAGAGTGCTCTATATGGCAGCTGAGAATGTGTCACCCTGGTTCATGTCGCCCGTCTGCCAGCCTTTGCGTAGCCATGAGGAGCGCTGCGCTGCGCTGCCGTGGGTGAACGCGTCAGGCACTACCCGTCCCTGGTACTTCTTCTGAAGCACATCATCACCGATAGAGGAGGCGGCATTGAGAGCCTCCTCAATGTCACCGGCCTCAAGCGAGTTGAACATGCGGCTGGCATGATGCGCCCATACCCCGGCCAGAAAATCAGCCTGCAGCTCGAGCCGTACAGTGAGCTGGTTGGCCCGCACCTCGCTCAGACGCTGACGCTCAGCCGACACCTCCTCAAGAATCCCCATCAGGTTCTGCACATGATGACCTATCTCGTGGGCAATCACATAGGCAACGGCAAAATCGCCCTGTGCCCCGTATTTTGTCTGAAGATCATCGCAGAAGCTGAGGTCGATGTATACTTTCTCGTCTCCCGGACAGTAGAACGGACCGCTGGCTGCTGTTGCATAACCGCATGCCGACTGCACCTGGTCCCTGAAAAGAACCAGCGTCGGCTTCCGGTAAGTGGCCCCGGCCTCCATGAACAGCTTGTCCCATACCTCCTCGGTGTCAGCAAGAACTACCGAGACAAACTGCGCCATAAGGTTTTCCTCCCCGGTAGCTTCAACAGGACCGGAGGATTCCATCCCGGATCCTCCCTGATTGATAATGCTCGACGGATCACCTCCCAGAAGATAGACCAGCAGTACAATCACTAAAGTTCCTATTCCCCCGCCGATAACCTTGCCACCGGTACTCATGCCTCTGCGGTCCTCAACATTGCCGCTGCCGCGACGTCCTTGCCATTTCATAATATCATACTTTGTTCGTTCTACAAAAATAAGAAAACGTAAGATACTAATTCGATCCAAAATTCAAAAGATTGCCTGTGAACAAATCCAAAATCTGCTTGTTTAGTGTTTAAAAGAACTTAAACATGAAAACAAAGGCATTACTATTAACAGCATTAATTTTCAGTCTCATAACACTAAATAACAAAACTATGGCACAGGGATTTACATTTCCGGAGCTTCCGTACGCTTATAACGCGCTGGAGCCCTATATCGATGCCCAGACGATGGAGATACATTACACCAAACATCACAGGGCATATTTTGACAACTTCGTCAAGGCAGCTGGCGAGAATAAGATAGATAATCTTTCTCTCGAGGAGATTTTTTCGAAGATGAGCACTTTCCCGGCAGTGATAAGGAATAACGGCGGCGGACTTTACAACCACAAGCTTTTCTGGGAGGTCATGGGCCCAAACGCCGGTGGCCAGCCTGAAGGTGCACTGCTGACTGCAATAACTGAAACCTTCGGATCTTTTGATAAATTCAAGGCCGAATTTGAAACCGCAGCCAAGACGCAGTTCGGAAGCGGATGGGCATGGCTGGCAGTTGATGCCAACGGCAAGCTGTTCGTTTCACAGACTCCCAACCAGGATAACCCCCTGATGGATGTTGCTGCAAAACGCGGTACACCAATCCTCGGGCTTGATGTGTGGGAACACGCTTACTATCTGAAATACCAGAACCGCAGACCTGAATACGTTGCAAACTTCTGGAACGTGGTCAACTGGAAAAAGGTGGCTGAACTCTACAAGACAGCCAAAAAGTAGTTTTACCAATCAAATAACCTGAAGAGGGAGGAACCTTGCAGAAGGAGCCTCCCTTTTTTGTTATGCAGCTGGCAATCCATGGCTGAGAAAGTTTTTGTTGCAATTGGTCGGGCAAATACGCAAATCCGGGGATCAGGGCTGAGTCTGCCGGGTGACCTTAACCTGGTCTGCCGGTATGTAGCCTGTGATCAGTTCTTGCAGTTGAAGCAGACCTCGTTCTCAAGCTTGCGGCCGGCGAAGAAGTCGTCGATGTTTTTCAGGGTGGTCTCGGCTATGTTATGGATTGCCTCGCGGGTGAAGAATCCCTGGTGCGACGTGATGATCACGTTGTTGAAGGTCAGGAGGCGCGCCAGCACATCATCAGCCAGTACCCTGTCAGAGAGATCCTCGAAGAAGAACTGACTCTCCTCCTCGTATACATCAAGACCTGCCGATCCGATCTGCCCGCTCTTGAGCCCCTCTATCAGGTCTGAGGTTTTGATTAGCTTTCCCCGCCCGGTGTTGACCAGCATCACCCCTCTCTTCATCATTTCAATGGTTGAGGCGTTGATCATATATTCCGTCTCCTTTGTGAGCGGGCAGTTAAGCGAAATGATGTCTGAATTCCTGTAAAGTTCATCAAGGCTTACATACCTGCTTCCTGTCTCTTCGGCGAACTTTGTGTCAGGATACATGTCGTTGAGAAGCACCTCCATCCCGAACCCCTTGAGAATATTCACAAGCGCTTTGCCAATCCTTCCGGTGCCTATCACTCCTGCTGTCTTGCCGTGCATATCGAAACCAAGCAGTCCGTTTAGGGCGAAGTTGGTGTCACGGGTCCTGAAGTAAGCCCTGTGGACCTTCCTGTTGAGGGTGAGCATCAGCGCCACGGTATGCTCGGCGATGGCATGCGGAGAGTATGAGGGCACCCGGACAACAGTGATGTTGTTGAGCGCTGCCCTGAGATCAACATTGTTGAACCCGGCCGACCGCAACGCTATGAGCTTTACACCATACTCCTTCAGCTTCATTATCATCTCCTCATCAACAGTGTCATTGACGAAGATAACCACCGCGTCATACCCTTGTACCAGCACCACGTTGTCGGCCGTCAGGTGGAACTTGAAGTATTTTATCGTGTAGCCGTACCCGGAGTTGACCGAGTTGAACGAATCCGTGTCATAGGGTTTGGCATCAAAGAATGCTATTTTCAGGTTGTTCATATTTGTGATTATTGTTAATCAGGAAACAATGGCCACCCGGTTTTGTTCTGCCGCCCGGTTTTGTTCTGCCGGAAGATTTTGATTGTAATTGCGGATTTACTAATTTCATGATCTTCGAAAATGAGGAATCAAGAGTACTTAATATTCTCGTGATTTTCGAAATGATGAATTCGGAGAATCCGAAGGAACTTAACACAACTTAACGTGACGAAGACAAAATCACTCTCTGTGGAATCAGGAGAATCCGCAGGAACTTAAATCGCCATAACGAAATGAAGACAAAATCACTCTTGCCTGTTATTATTCTTATCACCCTGCTGACAGCTCCGGTCCTGACCGCCCAGGAGACGAAACCGTGGTATTTCGGTGATCCTACCCCCCGGACTGAACCAGAGTCCAAAGCAAAGACCATGCCTCTCATTAAGGTACAGGGTAACAAATTCATCAACGACAAAGGTCAGACTGTTCTCTTCCGCGGCCTGTCAGTCTCCGATCCTGACAAAATAGAGCGGCAGGGCCACTGGAACAAGGCTCATTTCGAGCAGGTTAAAAAGACCGGCGCAATGATAGTCCGCATACCTGTGCACCCGGTGGCATGGCGCGAACGGACACCTGAAAAATACATTGTGCTGTTAAGGCAGGCGGTTGACTGGTGCACCGACCTGGGCATGTATGTCATCATCGACTGGCACTCCATAGGGAACCTGTGGATGGAGCTCTTCCAGGACCCGATGTACAACACCACGAAGACCGAGACCTATGAGTTCTGGAGGACCATTGCACGCAACTTCGCGGGACACAACACCGTGGCTTTCTATGAGCTCTTTAATGAGCCGACCATCTACCGGGGCGAGCTGGGATCACTACCCTGGACGGAATGGAAGAAGATCAATGAACACATGATCAGCCTGATAAGGGCTTATGACCGGGAGACCATACCGCTTGTGGCGGGCCTCGACTGGGCCTATGACCTCTCCCCTCTCCGCGATGATCCGGTCAATGCCGAGGGGATAGCCTATGTGACACACCCCTATGCCTTCAAGCGCGGTCAGCCCTGGGAACCCAGGTGGGAGGAGAACTTTGCATTTGCCGCACAGTATATGCCGGTTGTCGCCACCGAGTTCGGACTCCACACTGATATGTCATCACCTGAGTACCAGGACTATGGCAACCGTATCATCAGGTTCCTTGAAGACCGGGGGATAAGCTGGATGGGCTGGATATATGACCCCGAATGGTGGCCGCAGATGTTGAAATCATGGAACTACGAGCTCACCGACGGAGGACTCTTCTTCAGCAAGGCCATGAAGGGCGAACTTGAATTTCAGAAAAAATAAGGAATACGCAGCCAAAAACAGACAGAATTGCCATGGTCAACCAGGCTGCGGCTGTCCAGGCCGGGGCCGGCCAAGCTCAGGCCAGACCAGGCCAAGCCATGCCAAGCCAGGCCAAAACCATGCCAAAACCATGCCAAAACCATGCCAAAACCAGGCCAGGCACAAGTCAGACAGGCTAGGGTCTGTAATTTTTAAACCTTGAACAGCGGAACTCCTTTCAGCGCTTTTTCCCTGATGCTTATAACCTCTGACTGATCCAGGGGCTTCAGTTTGTCCGCAACAGCGAGCGCAAGAGCCTGCCTGAACAGGTTTTCATCTCCCGGAGGAATCGCTGCCGTGACAGGGTGTGACAACGTAAACCGCAATCCCATTGTAATGTCTTCTGTTGTCATCAGAGGCTCGTACCAGCATTTGGGATAGCCTGACCGGTCGGCTCCCTCCGGCCATGGTCCCCTTGCCATTGCCTTCAGTGCCAGAATCCCCATCTTCTTCTCCTTCGCCCTGACCATCACCCGTGGTCCGAAGTTGCCGGCATTCCATGTGGCATAGTTGAACGGGAAAAGTATCGTGTCAAAATCAAACCTCTCCATCAGTGCCATGGCAGCCTCCTCCGAATGAGCCGAGAATCCTATGAACCTGATTTTTCCTTCCTTCCTTGCCTCAAGGAATGTCTCCATCGCTCCCCCGGGTCCGAGTAATGTGTCAACATCTTCCAGGGTGGTAACGGCGTGATGCTGGTACAGGTCGAAGTGACCGGTGCGCATATTCTTCAATGACTGTTCAAGCTCTTTCCTGGCTCCGTCTTTTGTCCTCTGCGTGGTCTTGCAGGCGAGAAAGACATTCTTACGGTACGGCTCCAGGGCAGGACCAAGTTTGACTTCGGCATCGCCATATGAAGGGGCAACGTCGAAATAGTTGATCCCGGCGTCAATTGCCATCCTGACTCGTTCTGATGCTTGAGCAGGCGTTGCGTTCATGACAACGATCCCCCCGAAACCGATGACTGAAAGCATCTCGCCTGTCCTGCCGAGGGATCTCTTCTCAAGCTTTCCCGGGGCTGTTTTCCTTTCCATTCCTGAAAGATCTGAGGGAAAAAGAGTGATGGCGGGAACGGCAGATGCTGCTGCAACAATGAATTTCCTTCGTTTCATCATAATTTAGTTTTGATTTTAGAGGTATGATAGCCTGCCCCGCCCTGGCGGGGGAACCACACATGATTGTAAATAATATGTATTCATGTTTGTGATTGTGGTCAATCATGTGGTTTTCATTTCATTTCTTTTTCATAGGATCTTCAGCCCTGAGGTAGAACTCATTATGCAGCTCTTCAACAGTGTTGCTGCTCTTGAGGTATTTGATCAGCTCTGCAAGCTGAGCCGCATCCCTTGTTACAAGCAGCTCTCCAAGATCCCGGTTCGTCTGAAGTACATCTCCGGCAAAGTGGTTCGGATACCTGGCATACCAGTGTATCCCGGCAAATGCGTGAGGCATAAGGTCAAGCCTCCTCTGATTCAGCCCCGACTCCGTTCCCATTGCCTCAGTATCAACCAGGTCAGGACGGATGAAATACATCATCGACGTCTCTTCCTCCCCGGCATGACCGTCAAGCTTTGCTTTCTTCAGGCTGCTGATCTGCGGGTCCATGGCTTCGTCGGGGCCTCCCTGGAACAGTACTACGATGTAGTCCTTCCTTTCGGCGAGCTGCGACTGGCAGAAATAGTCAAGGAAATAGGTGCTTCCGCCATGGCCGTTGAAGAGGATGATTTTCTTCAGACCGTTCCTGGAAAGCTCCTGGCAGGTCTCCTCCAGCATCTGCCACATCAGGTCATTGCTGTATGCGATGGTGCCCGGCTGATGTTTCGCCTCAAATATCTGTCCCACATAATATGGAGGGAAGACAACGGCGTATTCCTTCTGCGCGGCCATGACGACTGCTGCCCTTGCTTCGTAAAGGTCGGTTCCCAGCGGCAGGTGTGTGGCATGTTTCTCTATTATGCCGATAGGGATGACGCATACGCCTCCCGACTGCTCCACGGCCCTGGCAAACTGCGGCGAGGTCAGCTCCTCCATCTGACAGGGGATCACTGCCTTACCCTCAGGCTGCTGAATGGTCATACCTGTTTTAACCTCAGATTGTTGAACGGGCATTCCGGACTTAATCTGAGATTGTTGAGCCGGCATTCCGGCAGTCTTCTTCTGCTGTTGTCCGGCAAGCGCCAGCGTGAACAGAATAAGGGCAAACAATGCAATAGTTCTCTTCATCCTTTTACATATTTTTGATCACCTAAATTAACCCTTCCTCCGGACTATTCAAAAAAATACCGCATCTCTATGCGGTACTTACTGGTCGGTCTGCAGGGACTCGAACCCTGGGCCCTCCCGATCCGCCAGCCGGCGGACGGGATGCTCTGCCCCGAGTCCTCCTGATATTCTGAGCGGAGGACAGGATTCTTCGCCATAAAAAAAGGAAGCGACTGGCTTCCTTTGAATTCTGGTCGGTCTGCAGGGATTCGAACCCTGGACCCGCTGATTAAGAGTCAGCTGCTCTACCATCTGAGCTACAGACCGGAAAAATAATTGCGCGAAATTACACTTTTTTCTGTAATCACCGCGGAAATAATCAATACACCATGATAATCATTGCACCACAATAATCATCACCCTGAAATTGTCACTGCATCAGAACAATCTGCCCCTCCCGGGGGATCGCCCTGTATATAATCTTCGCCTCGGCCTTTG
Source organism: Bacteroidales bacterium (assembly GCA_049294275.1). Taxonomy (GTDB): domain Bacteria; phylum Bacteroidota; class Bacteroidia; order Bacteroidales; family VadinHA17; genus SR-FBR-E99. Next base: position 9,188 of record JBAQCQ010000094.1, on the reverse strand, counting down.
ATACCCAGATCTTGATATAGGGAACATACGGTGGCGTCCGCAGACTGATAACCTCCCTCATTGTGGCCCTGGCGTTCCTTGATCTGTCCTTCAGGTCAAAGAAAAACCTCGCCCTCCTGTCAGCCCCTACGGTATCTTCCTGTTGCTCGAAATAAAAACGGATGTTACGGTCGGTGTCAAGGGTGAAAAAGACAGCCTCATAATCGGTTGTGTCAGGCTTTGCATCGATCTTTGCCTCTGATGTATCCTTTGGTGCAATCTTCACCTGGATGGGATCCTTCCTGAAGGTGGCTTGCATGCGGGTTATGGTAAGTGGCGATGAGAGCATGCTGTAGATGGCTTCCTGGTTCGCTCTGTGGAAAAAGGGCGAAACTTCATATTCGCCAATCATAAAAGATCTGACAGGTACCCCTTTTATCAGCATCTGTAAAACACTGTCGCGGATGTTGATGAGCAGCCCTATTGAATCCTGGTCTGCCATCCTGACCTGCGAACTCAGGAAGGCCTTTTCCCTTAGCATCTCGATGTAACCGGGGATGGCGCAGAGGTTGATTGTGTCGCCTTCCTTCTGTTCGATGGAGGCGAAGTAAGCATCGTCAAAAGCCATGATAGAGTGGTTGACAGCCGAGACCGACCTCGACAGGTAAAAGATGATAAGGACAGCCAGCACTGCCGAGGTTATTATGTACCATTTATATTTATCCCAGGTCATATCCGATAGCGTTATCAGTAAATATAGACTTTTGATCCCACGCTGAGCGCATTGAACACGGCCTCGAGGTCATCGTCATTAAGCCTGATGCATCCGTGCGTCACAGGCATCCCGAGGAGACGCTTGTAGAGTGTCCCGTGAATAAGGTAACCGTCGCCGAGGCTCATGGCATAATCGCCAAGAACCCCGTACTCGTACCTTGACGCATCGCTCGGACCGGGAATGGGCAGTCCCTCCTCCACAAACGCCCAATCGGGCTTGCGCCAGACAGGATGGGTGATCTTTCCCTGGATGGTGAACCGTCCGCGCGGAGTCTTGAAGATCCACTCCTTCTCGCCGTCTTCGGTCTTGAGCAGAGTGTAGCTGCCTGATGAGCAATAACCCTCGCGCATCAGTTTGCGGTTGCGGTAGAGAGAGAACCTGTTGTCAACGGTGTTGACAACAAGGTATGTCTGTGTAGGGATGAACGAGGCGAGCCTGCGCTCAAGCCTGGTTATTTCATTCTCCGTTGCCCTGATCTGCCTTTGAATGGGCCTGTTTTTCAGGAGGGTGGAATCGACCTTGCACTCTGCCCTGTTCTTGCCCCATGAATGCTGGAGGGCAGGTGCCATGTAAAGCGGCACGGAAGCCAGGAAAAGAAAGACAAGTACGACGGACAGGGTTGTCAGAGCTATCCTTGCACGGCGGTCAGTCCTTGCGAAGAGCAAGATTTTCTGCCAGGCGCTTTTGACTTCAGGTCCGTTTTCCGGGGTTGTGTTTTCAGGCTGCTCTGTCATGATCACTTCGATCTGGATTTGAAAAACTCCTCAAGTGTGGATGTTGAGCCGATTATTGTCACCGGCGTTCCCCTGGAAGCATATTTAAAGAGGATATCCATGTCGTCATTGCGGAGAGCGACGCATCCCTGGGTCCAGTTGGCACCCTTACCGCCGTCGCCGTGTATCTCGATCAGGTCGCCTATGCGTGCATCGGCAGGCAGCTTTCCGTTCCTGATCCTCTCATTGAACTCCTGTATGTCAATCTTGTTTGGATAATTGATCATCAGCGCCTTATGGTATTTAGTGGAGCCTCCCGAGAGCTTTTTAGTAACCGTGTATTTCCCTTCGGGGGTAGCAAAATCGCCCCTGCTCATCTTGTCTCCAAGCCAGTTTTTACCGAACTCCGCCTCAAAGGTATACTTCTTTTTGCCACCGTGGTACAGGTGCAGGACGCCCGGAATCTTTTCAACCACAATGGCGTATGACCCGGCCCGTCGACTTTCGTTTATTGTGCTCATGGCCCACTCCTGCCAGTCGGAGTAGTGCTTGAAATACTCCTCCAGGTTCTTTCGCGCCAGCGTATATGTTCCTGATATATATTCATTTGCCTCGGTGATTTTGACATTCCCGTTGACATAGTTTTCCTTTCGCAGGTCGACTTCGGCCTCCCTGAGCAGGAGTTTTCCCCTGGCGTGTTTCTTCTTTATATCCTGAGGGAGGGGCATCGACATGAATATCTTTTCAAACGAAGCCATCTCCTCTTTCATGCGGTTTATTTCGCTCTCGAGGTTCGCCTTGAGGCTTGAGGATCTCTTGATGGTGTTGCGTGTAGCCTCGTCTGCTTTCTTCTGTGCTGCGGCTGCAAAGGTCGTGACCCTCTCGTAGTCGCGGAAGAGGATGAAGCGCTCATTCTCAGTCCGCCAGGCAGTCATTGCCGAATCGTAGTTGTTCTGTGCCTCCCTGAACAGTCTTGGAGAATATACCTCCGACTGACGGTCCCTTGCCTTGGCAATAGCCGCTCTTGCCAGCTCCACCTCAGGCTGCGGCGGTTCGGGGACGAGGGCCCTGAAAAGCAGCACCGCGAGGAAGATCATGATGCCGGCGATGGCGACGTATATGATTAAGCTGACCAGGGAGCCCCTCTTCATGATTCTGGTTTAAAAAAATCCCCGGGACCAGGCCCGGGGATCCTTGTTAATTCCTGGTGGTATTAATTAGATTTTAATACCGGCTTTAGCCATTGCTTCCTTCAGCTCGGCTATGATGCCGTTGAGGCCTTCGGTAGCAGCTTTAACCTTGTCAACAACCTGCATGTAGTTGGTGCCGCCGTCGAACAGGCCTTTTGCGTCGGTGAGAGAGGTCTCGATAACAGTCAGTTCATTCTTGATCTCTTCAACAACTGCTTTGCCTTCCTTGCCCTTGGGAGCTTTCAGGATGAGAGCTTTTGCCTCATCGAGAAGAGCGGTGGCTTCGGTCATCATTGTTTCGGCTTCGGCTTTAACTTCAGCTTTCTTTGCTTCAACTCCACCTGCCAGTTCACCGGCTTTGAGGGTGATAGCTTCGGCGTTAGCCTTGATGGCTTTGAAATCCTTTGCTGTCTTTGACTTCTGTGTCTCGATGTTCTGCAGCATGACTGTCAGTGAATCATTGAGAGCAGCGAATTCTGCGGGGAAGTAAACGTCAGTCTGAACTGTCTTGGCTGACTCGAGGGCTGCTGAAGCAGCGTCAAGAGCTTCCTGGGGAACTTTAGCGCAGCTGGTCATAAGAGCCACTGCAGCAACGGTAGCGATTGCTAAGAAAAATCTGTTTTTCATTTCTGTTTAAAATTTTGGTTCTGTTATTCTGTTAAAAACATTTACGATGTGTGGTCGTAAAAACGCTGCAAAGGTAATATTTTTTCTGTTGTAAAATTGCTTTCCCGGGATATTTTTCAACAATTTTCTGCCGGGGGTTGATAATATCATAATTATCTGTTGCGGTCGGGGACTTATGGATTGGGCAAAAAAATGACCCCTCTGCCAACTGGCAGAGGGGTCATTCATGTGTGGCGGAGAGAGGGGGATTCGAACCCCCGGTACGGTTACCCGTACGGCAGTTTAGCAAACTGCTGGTTTAAGCCTCTCACCCATCGCTCCAGAAAACGTCCTCCCCTAAGCTGCCGGATCGTGAGTTATCACCCTGCACAATTTTCAGCAGCGGGGCAAAAATATAAAAACATTGGATACTTTACAAGGTTAAGCTACTCTTTTAAAAACTCTTCGGCGGGCATCTATCCCATATGATAAATTAGGTATAACACCCCCAATTCAGGTTTATTTTTGAAAAAGGTACATTTATCTCAAGTTTTTGTTCACTAGTCAAAATAAATATTTCAGTTCCAGAATCACTCTTAATTTTATATCGTGGTATTCTGCCCGACTAGCAATCCTAAGCCAGAGAACCCGAAACGAACATTGTAAAGAGGACCAGAAAGTTAGAGGACCAAAATTGAAACAGGCTCAAAAAAAAAGAGAGATGAGCCAGTATCAGTCTTTTGTCTAAATGAAAAAAGACCATTTGAAAAAAGTCGCAGACGATAACACCAACTTCACATTGTTTATCTCTGATATTCAGAGAGAAAGCTCAGTTGTATCAGCTTCCTATGTTCTGTCATCTAAATTATCAATTGGACATCTCCTTACTCCAGTAGGATCGCAAAATATTCTTAATTCAGCAATTACAATCCCATCGACAAGCGATTTATCAGGCAGGCGGTTTTCGGCATCGTCTGAATCAGCAAACAAGACGCCTCATTTTGACCACAAGAATTTTAGCAAAAAGTCTTTAAGTTCAGATTGCCGCTTAACGACTGACTCTTCCAATTATTGTGGCCCGAAAGCATATTTTAGAAATAATTCAATCTATAAAAATAATCACAACATAGTAAGCAACAATTATTTAGAGTTGACGTATAAACAACATTGTCATCAGTAGCGGATCATATTATTAGACTATTTCTTTCCATACTAACCAGCCTTAAATTATGGCCCTCCCTCAGGAAAACCGTGATTGTGGTGGGCATTTGGCTTTTTAGCTTGGGTGCTTTATGGGGACAGTGTCAAATTATTCACAGATCAGGGTCAGGCGATGTGAACCAGACTGTCTGTATCGGTACGGAAATGATTCAGATAATTTGTGATGTCGGAGGTAATGTCACTGATGTTGATGAGTCTTTGGCTGCATTTCCGGTTGGAGTCGATGGAGTTTTTGACGATTTAACCGATACATACACAATCAGCGGTACTCCATCAGTATCTGGAAGTTTCCCGTACTATCTTTCGACTGCTTGCACCACTGGATCCTCTTCAACCAGCGGAACAATTACCGTCAATAATTACCTCACGGTAAACGTCATTATTGCAGCCTCTGCTAACCCGGTTTGCCCAGGAGCATCTGTTACCTTTACGGCATCTCCAACCAATGGTGGCGCCACTCCAATATATCAGTGGACGGTAAACTCAGCTCCTGTTGGGGATAACAATGAAGTGTATTCTTACATCCCGGCAAATGGTGATATAGTAGCCGTTACGCTGACCTCAAGTGCAACCTGCACTTCCGGTAACCCTGCCACCTCTATTCCGATAACTATTTCTCAGTATGATCCATTGCTCCCTGGCACGATAAATACGACTACCAGTCAATTCTGTCTTGGAGGTACAGAAACAATTGGTGGTCATAGTGCACCATATGGACCCGCCACTGGCGGTTCAGGTAATTACACATATTACTGGCAAATCGATCAAGGTTGTGATGGAGGTTGGGCAGATTTGCCCGGGGACACTGATTTCGAAAGTTACGCACCCCCTGCCCCTACTACAATAGGGTCGTTCTGCTATCGTAGAAGGGTGCACGATAACATTTGCAATACAGATGAGTATACTCTGGAAAAAAGATTTGAGATTTACTCGGATCTGATCTCTCAGGAAATTGTTCCATCTCCATCAGGTCCATCAGTATGCGAGGGCACCTCTGTCTCAGCTACCTTTACAGGAGGATCAGGTGGTCCACCGAGTCTCTATATTGATATATATGAATACAGCATAAATGGAGGCAGTTGGATATCATATACTCCAGGAACACCTATCTCTACAAATGATGTTGATGAAGTAGAAATCAGAACCCGTAGACAGGCATCTGGTGTTGACGGCTGCAACTATGGAGACTATGAATCGGTTTCCTGGACTGTTATTTCGACAACACCAACAAGTGTAAGCATTTCTACTAGCGCGACAACAATATGTGAAGGGGCGCAGGTCACCTTTAGTGCAACCCCAACCAATGGGGGTTCTTCACCTTCTTATCAATGGCAGATTAGCATAGATGGTGGAACCTCCTATGCGGACATCGCAGGAGAAAATGCTTCAACCTATGTTACCACAACACTTGGTAATGGTAACCGCGTACGTGTTGAAATGATTTCGAATGCTATCTGCCCGACACCTATTCCGGCTGTAAGTAATTTTTACACAATAACCGTAAATCCGGCAGTTGAACCCTCAATCTCTATCGAAGCCAGCGAGACAGAGTTCTGTGAGGGCACATCTGTAGTTTTCACTGCGTTAATCCCGACCAATGGCGGTCTCAACCCTTCATACCAGTGGTATGTTGATTCAACACCTGTTGGGAACAATAGTAATACATTTACTTCGAGCTCACTAGCTGATGATCAAACTGTTACTGTGCATTTGACCTCATCTGCAGCATGCGCAACCCCACAAACTGTAATTAGTAACCCAATCCAGGTTTCCGTTAATCCGAACTTACCGGTAAGTGTGTCAATAGCTGAATCAGCTAATAATGTATGCGCTGGGACCTCTGTGACTTTCACGGCGACTCCAACACATGGAGGAACAACTCCATCATACCAATGGCGTGTTAACGGAGCTGTTGTTGGCTCAGATAGCCCCACTTATAATTATACCCCAGCAACAGGTGATCAGGTCTATGTTGTAATGACATCGAATGCTGCACCTTGTGCAACAGGTAATCCGGCAACTTCAAATACGGTCACAATGACCGTTAATCCAAATCTGCCGGTCAGTGTTTCAATCACTGCGTCAACTAATCCGGTATGCGATGATGCTTCCGTTACATTCACCGCAACTCCGACTAACGGTGGAACTTCTCCTGGCTATCAGTGGTATGTCGGCGGCAATCCTGTTGGCACCAACAGCCCAACTTATACATACAGTCCTGCTCCAGGCGATCTGGTACATGTAGTTCTTACATCAAATGCTGCGCCATGTGCAACAGGTACTCCGGCCATATCGAATACTGTCACAATGACCGTTAACCCAAACCTGCCGGTAAGTGTTTCAATCGCCGAATCAGCTAATCCGGTATGCGCCAGCACTTCGGTAACTTTCACCGCCACACCAACCAATGGGGGTACTGCACCTGCCTATCAATGGTATTTAAACGGAGGTCTTGTCGGGTCAAACAGTGCAACTTATTCTTATGTCCCAACAAATAACGATCAGGTTTATGTCGTCTTGACTTCAAATGCAACCTGTGCTACAGGAAGCCCTGCAACAAGTAATACGGTTTCAATGACCGTAAATCCAAATCTGCCGGTAAGTGTGTCGGTTGCTTCGTCTGCAAACCCGGTCTGCGCCGGTACCTCTGTGACATTCACAGCATCACCAATCAACGGCGGAACAACACCAGTATATCAATGGTATAGAAATGCCGCTGCTGTTGGAACAAACAGTTCAACTTATTCTTATATCCCGGCAAATGGTGACCAAGTTTATGTAGTACTGACTTCAAATGCAGATCCCTGCGCAACAGGCAATCCGGCTACATCCAATACGGTTACTATGACCGTTAATCCCAATCTGCCAGTTAGTGTGACGGTTGCTCCCTCTGCAAACCCGGTCTGCGCCGGTGCCTCTGTGACATTCACAGCTACACCAACAAACGGAGGATCAACTCCTGCATATCAGTGGTATGTTAATGGCAGCCCTGTCGGATCGAACAGTGTAACCTATTCTTATGTCCCGGTACAGGGGGACAAGGTCTATGTAGTCCTGACTTCAAATGCAGATCCCTGCGCAACAGGCAATCCGGCAACATCCAATACGGTTACAATGGCAGTGAATCCAAACCTGCCCGTAAGCGTAACAATTGCTCCTTCCTCCAATCCCGTTTGCGCAGGCACATCAGTCACATTCACTGCCACACCAACTAACGGTGGCACAACGCCGGCTTATCAATGGTATCGAAATGCGGTTGCTGTTGGAACAAACAGTGCAACTTATTCTTATATCCCGGCGACTGGTGACCAGGTCTATGTCGTGCTGACTTCAAATGCAACCTGTGCTACAGGTAGCCCTGCAACAAGTAATACGGTTTCAATGACCGTAAATCCAAATCTGCCGGTAAGTGTGTCGGTTGCTTCGTCTGCAAATCCGGTTTGTGCAGGCACATTAGTAACATTCACAGCCTCACCAATCAATGGAGGCACAACCCCTGCCTATAATTGGTATTTAAATGGCAGTCCTGTAGGAACTAACAGTGCGACTTATTCTTATGTACCGGCAACTGGCGACCTGGTCTATGTTGTCCTGACTTCAAATGCAACACCTTGTCCAACAGGCAATCCCGCTACATCCAATACGGTTACTATGACCGTTAATCCACTTGTTGTTCCTGCTGTTAGTATTGGAGCTACAGCAACCTCCGTTTGCAATAATACATCAGTAACTTTTACAGCAACTCCTGTAAATGGAGGAGCTAATCCCTTATACCAATGGCAAATAAATGGCGTCAACCAGGGAGCTCCAACCACCAGCAACACCTTCACCAGGGCAACCTGGGTTAATGGCCAGATAGTTAGCGTTGTACTTACTTCAAATGCCACTTGTCGCTCACCGGTAACAGCGACCAGTAATAACATCCCAATGGTAGTTTACACAGGACCGCCATCTTTACCAAACAACCAGATATCAGGTCCAACAGCAGTTTGTCCTCCTGCAGATGTGACTTATACTGTAGTCCCTCTCACAGGGTCTACTGGTGCAACCTATTATGATTGGACTTTCCCGACAGGGTGGGTTATCAATTCTGGACAGGGGACAATAACCGTTAATGCGACAGCAACTGGTAGTGCTGTAATTGGAAATAACCAAGATATTAGAGTTACGGTGAGTAACCCCTGTGGCACAGGAAACTACAGGACATTCAGAGTCGACGTTAATACATTTGCTGCTATTAATCTAGGATCTGATTTTTCAATGTGTGCCGGAACAAGTGTTACCCTGAATCCTGTTTTAACTGGAAACGCTAACACAATTGTGTCATTTACCCCATCAAGTGGGATTATATCTGGTGGTCCCTATCCGGCACCATATACTTATACTCCTTCAATTACAAGTGGGTCTGTTACTTTAAATGCAACCACAAATGACCCGGCCGGAAGCTGTAATGCAGGAACCGATCAATTAATTATTACAGTGAACCAGCCTGTAGCTATCACTTTACAACCAGTGGCCACCCAAACTTTGTGTTCGGGAGCTAATGTGAGCTTCAGCGTCTCAGCTACAGGTACAGATCTATCATACCAGTGGAGAAAAGGTGCTGTCAATCTTGTAAATGGCGGTAATATCTCCGGAGCAACCACCGCAACTCTTACACTAACCGGAATAAACCCTGCTGATGCTGGCATATACAGTGTTGTC
>JBAQCQ010000093.1:0-134846 GCA_049294275.1 Bacteroidales bacterium | reverse complement strand
GCTTTATGTCCGTGTTCAATATGAATAGTCTGTCCATGTGAATTTGTTATCTCGTAATGCTCCAGCCCGAAATCCAATACCATGTCGTGATTTCCTTTTATGAATATGAAATCATTGCTATTATAGTATCTCATCAGAATTGGATTCACTTTTGCAATTTCTTCATATCTATACTTCTGGAGCTCAAAAATGTCGCCATTGAAAATCACCTTGTCTACATTATATAAATCCCTGATGCCTTCAATTTTCATAATGAAATCCATCTCATCCCATTGGAATGTGCCAAAATTATCGCATGTGTCTGTATGTAAGTCCGATAAAACAAATATGTTCATAATTTACAGTATTTATGCATTTAATTTTAATATATCTTCCGAAACCTGACCAACTCCATTACATATAGAAGCCACTTAATATTAATTCTTAACAAAAGCAGCAATTCTTAATTGACTGGTACTTCAAAAGTAACGATACGCTGTAATCGATTTGTTACAGAATGATGAAGAATATATTAATTTTTAGACAGTTACCCTTTCAAATAATAAAGAATAATGATTGACTGATTAAGGTTCCATTAAGTTAGTCTCAGAAAAAACTCTGACAATTTCATACATATTATCTGCCGAAGTGCAACAGTATTAATAGTATTAAATCATTTTACGGGACTTGATATATTATTAAATTTTAATTACATACTTGTTAATTTTTGATTAAGTTCAAGGTCAGCCGGTTATTATATTATGATTCTAAATCTTTTGTTTTTTTATTTGTACACCATATTATTTGCTATACCTGACATTAAGGGTATATGGTTACTTAGCAATAATATTTTATTAATAAATATGCCTGTGGAATTAATTCAATATGTAACTCATTATGGCTATCCGGCCATCTTCATGCTGGTTTTTCTACAGGAGATATGTATGCCTAATCCGTTTCCCAGTGAGCTTTTGCTTATGTTCTCTGGTTATTTGTCATTTAAGGGTTTGCTTTCCCTTCCATTTGTGATAATTACAGCTTTAATGGCAGATCTCCCGGGTACTTTTCTGCTCTACTTTATATTTTATACCACCGGTACTATTCTATTGAAGAAAAAACCAAAATGGTTTCCAATGTCTGAAAGTGTAATTGGTCGATTAATGAAGAAAATATCCACGGGTGGACAGCTTAGCATTTTTATTTTCAGATTAATTCCTTTTACAAGGGGATATGCATCCGTTATTACCGGCCTGCCTAAGGTCAAACCAAAAATATTTTTGCCCATTGCCACTATTTCTGCAATTGCATGGGCTTCAGCTTATGTTGTCATTGGTAATCTGATTGGTCCTTCATGGGATATCTATGCAATTCATATTGGCAGTCTGAAATACATATTGCTGGTTGTGTTAACAATTTCAATATGCATAGCGCTATTTGTAAATTATGGAAACAAGAGAAAAGGAAATAGATGCGACAGTGATAATTCGCTGGCATCAGTGATATCAGATAATTAACTTAAACCATTGGCATTTATGAAAATCCATGTAATTTCTGAGACTCCGTTGGTTATGAAAGCCACAGGAGTTCATACTGCTTTCCTGGATCATGTTGAGTTGTTAAAATCAAAAAATGATGTAGAAGTTGTGATAAATGATGAGGGAACAGGGGATGTAATTCATGGTCATACTTATGGACCGTACAACTTCTGGAAAGGAAGAAAATACAGTGGAAGACGTGTTTTTACAGTACATGTCATTCCTGACTCAATCAAAGGATCTTTACCTCTCTGGAAGCTATTTATGCCTTTTGTCAGACTTGGTCTAAAGATAGTCTATTCCTATGCTGATGTTTGTATTGCAATCTCACCTGCGGTTGAAAAGGCAATAATTGAAACAGGTGCAAAAACGAAGATAGTAAGGATCAATAATCCGGTTCATACTGATTTCTGGAAAAGAACAGTAGAAAACCGGAAAACCGGGCGGCATATGCTTGGTTTGTCTGAAGAAGAATTTGTTATTCTTGGTGTAGGGCAATTAACGGGAAGAAAAGGCATTGATGATTTTTTGGATATAGCCGGGGCATTACCGGATGTTAAATTTGTATGGGCAGGAGGAAGACCTTTTGGTGTATTAACCGAAGGAATTAAGAGGATAAATAAAAGGTTGAGAAGTGCCGGGAAAAATGTTATCCATACCGGGAATGTTGATCTTGAGATTATGCCTGATATTTATGCAGCTGCAGATCTGATGCTTTTCCCTTCATATCAGGAGAACTGTCCTCTGGCACCCCTTGAAGCCGCTGCCTGCGGAATGCCTGTAATCTACAGGGACATAGAAGAGTATAGATCTCTATACGAAAATCCTTATCTTAAAGCAGAAACAACGGAAGAGTTTATCAAACTTACAAAGAGAATGATTGATGATAAGGAATTTTATAATAACGGACTTAAAATTTCGGAACAATTACTAAGGCAGTTTGATAAAGACCAGATCAGAGAAAAGCTTCTGAGCATTTATGAAGACTTAGTAAGCAACTGGGAGTCATCCATTCTTAACGTGCCATTATCTGAACTGGGTGTTTGAAATAATGAAAGTTGGTTTATTGAAACAGGTTTTTTATGGAAATCATATCGTTATGCAAAGCGCCCGGCATCATTTGCTAAAAGTAGCTTGAAAATCAACATTATCAGTATATTACTTTACGGTTAGATATTATGGTTGTCAATACTATGTGGTACGAACGGCATGTTTTTGGCACAAACGACATAATAACGGCACGAACAGCCATCTTCATGTCAGGCGAAATACTCAGAAATCTGGCAGCTAAGACTTTTTTTTCAAAATGTTAAATGCAATCACAATCAGTTTACCTTTTTCAAAATTCTTTCCCAGCGTATCCTGCTCTTCCATGCAGAAGACTTATCTCTTGAAAAAAGAATTCTTGTAACCTTTCCAATTATGTGCGTTTCAGGGACAAAACCCCAGTGTCTGGAATCAGAACTCATATAGAAGTTGTCTCCGGTTACAAAATAATAGTCCATTCTGAATACATGATGCGTCGGTTGGACAGGGAATAACCTTGCATCACCAGGCCTGAACAGATTCTCCGCCAGTATTACCAACTCAAAATGACTGAGGTTTTCCTCAGTCAGATCAAGTGTGTCATTCTTTTGGGGAACATACAATGGTCCATAGTGATCAGCTCTCCAGTGCAGCGCTGTGTCAAACGGGAACACATCTGCGCAGGCACGCCCGGTACCGGGCCGATAAATCCTGACACTATCGCCGGGCAGACCTGTTATACGTTTAACCATTACCTGTCCAAAGGTTGAACTGACATTACAGTTTTCAGTAGCGTTCACCGGCTGGTTAAATACAATCAGGTCATCGAGACGAGGTTTCCTTGATCCTCTGTGCCATCTGTAAACCAGTTCCCTTTTTAATAACAACTTGCTGAAACTAATTACCCTGGGACCATATTCAGCTTTGCTTACAAGGATAAAATCGCCCGCCAATAGGGTCGGTTCCATTGAATAAGAGGGAACTTTATAAATGTCAAACAGGTATAACCTTGATAATATAACCCCTGCGAACAAAAGCAAGACTGACAGAGCTTCTAAGGATCTCTTCATGAAGGCCTTTCTGCTCCCGGTGTTCATTCTCCGCCACTTTTCCCGAGGAACCTGTCCGCTTCTGTCAGTATTCCTGTTTTGTCATAAGTCTTTGACAGATCAGCCTTCTTTACAACTCTGCCATCTTCAATAAAATAAAAGCATGGTGCGGTGGGAAGTAGAAGCTGCAGGCTGACTGCCTTATTCCCTGCGTCAACCAGTATCCTGTCCATGTTAAGGTGATAAGCCTCAGCGGTGTTATGAATTGACTTGCTGTATAGAGATGTCAGGACCAGAAGGAATTCTTCCCCGGCAGTTTCAGAGTATTCAGGCGAAGGCTCTATGCAGGAGCTGCATCCGTCAGCAGGAACAAAGCAGATTAGCCTGTAATTACTGATATCTTTCCCATAGCCTTCAAGATACTCTGAAATTATTTTCGTTTCCGGGTTGACTGAACAGGCCGTAAGCAAGATAATACATATGCTTAAAAAGATACCACATCTCATCATCTCACTGTTTAACCAGTTTAAACAATCTGAATCTCATGAAATCCTCATCGAAGTCCGGATTATTGGGATGATCTTCGGAAATGTAAAGTCCCTCAGGCGTGATAAAAGAAAACTGGAATGCATATATATTGTCTGGTAGAAATACCTCTCCCATATGTTTAAGGTCCTTGTCCAGGATCAGGATGAAACAATCAGGATATTGCAATTTCAGAAACAGATTATTCCCAGTACCCGGATTTTCATTCCGTTTCATGTAAAACAGATAGTAGCAATCACGGTACTTGTCATAAAAAATATCCCTGATCATGTCATGAGTGATTGTATTCATCAAAGCACCAGTCATATCATATTTGTACTTATACCATACTTCATTCAGTTTCAGTCTGTAATTGCTCTCTACTGGTACTTTCCGAAATGACTTAAGGTCATTTGATAAAAACAGATAGGGCAAATTAGAGAAATGGTACACAAAAAGCCCATTACCATTAATCGTTCTCATTACATTTGGTGATCTCCAGACCTCACGTCCGACCATCTCATCAGGATAAATCAGTGGCGGAGTAAAACATACCCCTGTCTCTGTGTTTAACATCACATTTAGGAATGTCTCTTTTCGTTTCTCTTCAGAGAGTATTCCATTCGAATCCTCGGACATGTATGATTGTAAATAGTAAATTGTATTCCCAATTTTATAAGGACGGGAACCAATCCATGGAGGAGTAGGAAAGAACTTCCGTCCATAAGTATCTTCACGATATGATATTTCTTTCAGAATTTCCCCCCTACCATCTGCAATACCAACAGACATCTTACTATCACAATCCACAAACAATGAATCTAGTGTTTCTATAAAGAAATTAGATACCCTTCCAAAAGCTTTAGCGCCCTCATGAAAAAATTGAATTTCTCTGGTTAATGTACCTGAATCAAGATTGTAAATCTCAATTTTGTTTCTCTCGTAATTAAGTATTCCTAGATAGTTAATCCCGTCTATCAGAACATACTGAGAATAATAAACAAAATTTTTTGTTTGGCTACCTATAGGAATTTCCAACAGTTTCCCGGTTGGTTCAAGAGTGTATCGGTCCTTGTAGATTCCTGAGTTTATGCAGGCTCCAGGAGCCAAAATAAGAAGAATAAATAGCAAAGTAAGTCTATTCATAGAAAACTGATAAGGGATGAAGTGTTGGTATCTTTACACTCTCGACTTTGGATATTTAGCTTTATTATTCCTCAACCACAATATCCGCATCACACAAATATCCTGAGGGGCAATGAGCAAGAAGGCAGTAAACCTCTCCATACCTACAATGGCATACAGCAAAATACTCAAATAATTTGCACTGTTCTTCTGCCGATGCCAGCTCGGGATTTGCAGAAACATACACCTCTTCTACTTTTCCATTACTGCTGATAATGCTGATATTCAATAACAAAAGAATGACAGCAGCAGCGAAAACTAAAATGATCTTAAGTTTTTTCATGATCTGTTAGATTTCAGTTAGACAACAATAATCATCTCTATCGATTCCAAAGTTATACCTCAAATATATCTTTGTCAAAACCCCCTGGAACGAACTACATGTTTTTGGCACAAACGACCTAAAATTGGCACGACATGTTTGTACACAATCGGAAACGAACTGGCACAAGTACCGTGCAAGTCTCAGGCAGGTAAATCCCATCCTGCATAAGAAATGAATTGCTGACGTTTATATACTCTTGGCATTTCTAATCAAACAGAGATTGAAGTGCGTGTCTGGGTTTTCACAGTTTTTAATGTGTTGCAGAATATTATCTTTATGCCAGTTTGATTCGCCGGTCCGACTATTTTTGTGTCATGTCTGGACTGCCCGCCCGGTCTGACTATTTTTGTTGTTAAACTGAAACAAATCCTTTATGAAACCTTACTTCCCATTCCTCTCCACCGTTCTGACGGTACTGTTGCTAAATCTTTCCCTTATTGTCTGTTCACAACCCGAAAAGGATATTGACCCTGACGGCCCCGGCTATGCCGAGAACTGCACCAGCATCATGGTAGGCAGGCTGGCCTCCACCGACGGCTCGGTGATGACATCGCACACCTGCGACGGCAGGTACCGTACCTGGCTCGAGGTGGTACCGGCAATGACTTTCGAGAGGGATACTGTCCACCCTGTCTACTGGGGAACCCTCTTCACCGAGGAGGCCTGGGATATGACCAACGTGACACGCAAGGGGGAAATCCCGGAAGTGAAATCGACATTCGCCTTTCTCAGCACAGCCTACCCGTGCCTCAATGAGAAGCAGCTGGCCATCGGTGAGACAACAATCTACGGACGACAGGAACTCGTGAACAAAGACGGTCTGTTTCTCATCGAGGAACTCGAGAAAATAGCCCTGCAGAGATGCACAACGGCACGGCAGGCTATCGCACTCATAGGATTGCTTGTCGAGCAGTACGGTTATGCCGACCTTGCAGAGTGTATCACAATTGCAGACCCGAAAGAGGTGTGGCAGCTCGAGATATCCGGTTCGGGAGCGGGCAAGCCATCCTCGCTGTGGGTAGCACAGAGGATACCCGATGACCATGTGGGCATTGCCGCCAACATTCCGAGGATCTCTGATGTTAATTTCAGGGACCCCGATCACTTCATGACCTCAACGGACCTCCGGAAGAAAGCAAAGGAGCTGGGTTACTGGGACGGGAAGGAGCCTTTCAAGTTTTACAAGGTGATAGGCACCGGCAAGCCCTACGCAATACGCGAGTTCTTTGTACTGAACACCCTCGCCCCTGACCTGAACCTGACGATGGAGATGGAAGAGCTGCCCTTCTCGGTGAAGCCGGAGAAAAAGCTCTCGGTGAGTGATGTAATGGCTCTCTTCCGCGAGACATACGAGGGAACACCCTATGACATGACAAAAAATCTCATGGTCAGTGTAACCCGCAGGGACGAATCGGGCAACCAGGTGACCGACACCGTCAAGTCGCCCATCGTCTCCAACTGGATGAGCACTGATATGCGCAATCTGGTCAATGAGCTCAGGCCCGGTACCATTGAGAGGCAGCGTACCATTGCAATAGCAGGCTGTTCGTACTCACACGTGATACAGTGCCGCGACTGGCTGCCGGACGAGGTAGGCGCCATAGCATGGTTTTCGTTTGACAACCCGGGACAGAGCCCGCGCATTCCCATCTTCTCCGGTACCATGTCGCTGCCGGAGAGCTTCCGCATCTGCGGTCAGCACCGCTACCGCGAGGATGCCGCCATATGGGCATTCCGCGAGACCAACAGACTGTCGACGGTGAACTGGGAGAGGGGCCGCAAGCTCATTGAGCCTGCCGTGGCAGATATGGAGTTGAAAGCCTTGAACGAGATGCCGGCACTGGAAGAGAGAGTGAAAGCTCTTGTCAAAGAAGGGAAAAATGACGAAGCCAAAAAAGCAGTCACTGAATATACCAACTCCTTTGCTTTCGCTTCAATGACGAGGTGGCAGGAGCTGAAGAGAACCTTATGGCAGATGTTCGGCAGAGGATTCTGAAAATAAACCGGGGCAGAGTGTGAACCTTAGATTGAGAAAGGTGTTATTGTGTCAAGGTTAACTTTGGGAACATGGCGACAGGACTAGCTTCAATTCTGGACAAAAAAGAACACGACAGGTCCGATATTCTTGCCATGCTTCAGTGCACTGAGGAGGAGGCTACCCTGCTATACCGCCGTGCAGCTGCTGTCAGAGACAGGTACCTGGGCAACAGCATCTACCTCCGGGGCCTGATAGAATACTCGAACATATGCGGAAAGAACTGTCTCTACTGTGGCATCAGACGTGCAAATGACAAGATAGAAAGATATACTCTCACCAATGAAGAGGTCATTGAGGCAGCACTGACAGCACACAAACTGAAATTAGGTTCAATAGCAATCCAGGCAGGTGAAAACTTGTCGAGTGCTTTCATTGTCAACATGGAGGAGCTAATCCGGACCATCATTACACTCACCGGCGGACAACTGGGGATAACCCTCTCCCTCGGTGAGCAGTCAAGGGAGACCTACCGGCGCTGGTATGAGGCGGGAGCCCACAGGTACCTGCTCCGGGTGGAGGCAGCAAGTGAGGCTCTTTACCGGAGGATTCACCCGGAAGATGACATGCACAGGTACAACAGAAGGATTGAGTGTCTTAAGATGATCCAGGAAACAGGCTATCAGACCGGTACGGGGGTAATGATCGGCCTCCCGTTCCAGACAATGAGCCATCTGGCAGACGACATAATCTTCATGCGCGATTTTAACATTGACATGTGTGGCATGGGTCCGTTCATTGAACACTCAGACACCCCGCTGGGGGCCGGGGGGGCGGATAATCTGTACCTGATGGAAAGATTCAATCTGACTCTCAGGATGATAGCCATAATGCGGATCATCATGAAGGATATCAACATTGTGGCTTCCACCGCTATGCAGACTATTGATCCTTCAGGGCGGGAAAAGGCGATATCATGCGGAGCAAATGTCGTAATGCCAAACCTCACCCCTGCAAAGTACAGGCCGGGTTACCAGATCTATGAGGGCAAACCCGCCTACCGTGAGGTGACCGCTGAAAACGTCAGCGGCCTCAACCTGGATCTTATTCCGGGAGCAACACTGGGGCTGGGAGTATGGGGCGACACACCCCACTACAGCAGAAGGATGGCAGGAAACTGACATGCTGCAAAACTAACCTGCGGCATAACAACCAATCTCAATTTTTCCGAAATTGCTCACCATTTTCAAACCTTAAATGATGAAAAGAACCTTCCTTTTGCCAGTGATACTATTTGTTTCGCTGGGTATGAATGCACAGCCTGTACTCGGTTATTTCCTGCCCACTGATGTGACTTACGACAAGTCCGTTCCCTCACCTTCTGCCTTTACCGGACATGAAGTGGGCGAATGGCACGTGACCCATGACAAACTTACCGGTTACATGAAGCTTCTTGACGGGGTATCCGGCAGAGCTTTATGGGAAGAGTACGGAAAGAGCTGGGAGGGGCGGCCGCTGGGACAGCTGATAATCACCTCGGAAAAGAACATGGGGAGACTGGAGGAGATCAGGCTAAATCATCTAAAGCTCTCTGATCCTGCACTCTCCAAAGGCATCAGGACAGATGACATGCCTGTGATCATCAAGCTTGGTTACGGTGTGCACGGCAACGAGTCGAGCGCCCAGAACGCATCCATGCTCACAGCCTATTATCTTGTTGCCGGCCAGGGCCGGAAGATTGATGAGATACTCGACAATGCCGTTATCCTGGTTGACCCGGCCCTCAACCCTGACGGCCTGCAGCGCCACTCGACATGGGTGAACATGTACCGGGGCACCACTCTCACCACCGATCCGTCCGGAAGGGAGTTCAATGAAGCATGGCCCGGTGGCCGCACCAATCATTACTGGTTTGACCTGAACCGCGATTATATCATGCTGCAGCATCCTGAAACTATCGGCCGCGTGGAAGCCTTTTTCCGCTGGATGCCCAACATCAACACCGACCACCACGAGATGGGCGCCAACTCCACCTTCTTCTTCCAGCCGGGGGTACAGTCGCGCAATAACCCGCTGGTACCGCTGGAAAACCAGGAGTTGACGGCAGAGATCGGAAAGTATCATTCAAAACGCCTTGATTCCATCAGAAGTCTGTACTATACGGAAGAGAGCTTTGACGACTTCTATGTTGGCAAAGGATCATCCTATCCTGATATACATGGCTCTATAGGGATACTCTTTGAACAGGCCGGGGTGAAAGGGCATCTGCGGGAAACTCCCGGCGGACTGCTCTCATTTCCTTTTGCGATCAGGAACCAGTTTACCGTGAGTCTATCCACCATCGAGGCCGGAATAAGCATGCGAAGCAAGCTTCTGAATATGCAGCGCAACTTCTACCTTTCGGCCATTGCTGAAGCAGAGGCTTCCGTGGTGAAAGGATACCTGTTCAAGGCAGGTGACGACAGGAGCGCGGCAGGGAAGTTCATTGAAAACCTTCTCAGGCATAAGATAGAAGTCTACAGATGTGGCCGGAATATAACGAAGAACGGGGTGAAGTTCAGCAACACCGACAGCTATTATGTTCCCCTTAAACAGAAGGAATACCGCTTCGTCAGAAGCCTCTTTGAGCCTGTCACCAGTTTTGCGGACACGGTCTTCTATGACATTTCCACCTGGGTCATGCCGATGGCGTTTAACCTGGGATACAGTGCACTTAGCGGGACAGAAGCCGCAGACATGGCAGGAGAGAAGGTAACGTCACCACCAATGCCTGCTGGTCGTGTTACCGGAGCAGGAAAACCCTATGCCTGGCTCTTTGAATGGAGTGACTCTTACGCACCCCGGGCGCTTTACATGATCCAGGGTGCAGGAGTGACGGCAAGAGTGGCAGCCAGACCCTTCTCCGCCATCACTGAGTCAGGAGAGAAAAAGTTCGGTTACGGCACCGTGCTGGTTCCCTCGCAGGGTAACTTTCTTCCTCCGGATGAGATCAGGTTACTTATGGAAAAGGTGGCTGCAGAGTGCGGCATAACCATCCACGGCCTGTCAACAGGGCTCACTCCTTCAGGAATAGACCTCGGAAGCAATGATTTCATTGCACTCACGATACCTTCGGTTCTGATGCTCATCGATGAGGGTATTGCTTCCGATGATGCGGGTGAGATATGGCACCTCCTCGACGTGCGGTACGGGATGCAGGTCACCCTTATGCCTGCCTCCAGGCTGGCATCGGCCAACCTGTCGAGGTACAATGTCATGATCATCGCCGGAAATCCTTCGGTACTCCAACCAACAGTTGACCGGATCAGGGAGTGGAACCGCGCCGGAGGAACCATTGTAGCATACAAGGGGGGTAACAGGTGGATTGACGGCAACGGCCTGGCGGAAATAGAGTATATTGAAAATGCCTCCGTTCCTGCAGAAACGGAACGCAGCTATGCCAACAGGACGAAAGAAAGGGCCATGCATATGATCCCGGGCTCCATTTTCCTGACAAGGATTGACCTAACACACCCGCTCTGTTACGGTTACCAGGGTGAATACCTGCCTGTATTCAAAAGCGAATCCACGGCGGTGAAAATGACGGGAAGCACTTACAACTCCCCGGTGAGGTATACATCAGCCCCGCTTCTGAGCGGCTACAGTTCAGGGGAAAATCTTGCGAGGATAAGCAACAGTGTCTTTGCCTGTGTACATCCGGGGTCCGGCAGGGTGATATCCATCTATGACGACACGAACTTCCGGGCTATATGGTTCGGTACCTCCAGGATCTTTGCCAACGCCATTTTCTTCGGACAGACTCTCAGGCAGGAAAGCAGATACGGCCAATAGCTATCTCATCTATCTCGCGCAGTGCTCTCTCAAGTGAGAAATACTGGGTGCTGTCGCCGGCCAGCTCAAGAATGATCAGTCCTGCCGGTTCGCCGAAGTATACTTCATTCACGCCAAGCCTTGTCCTGATGACACAGCCGTAAGTGGTCAGCAGCGCCTGAACCTGCAGGCCAAGATCGTCTCGTCGCGGCACGAGAACTCCGAGCAAGGTAACACCGGCACAATCCGCCGGGGCATCAGAGGGTCCGTGTGAGAAGGCCATCTCCTTCACGAAGATCCCGTCAATCCTTTTTAGTTTATCAACCAGATCCTCGCAATCGTCGAGGAGACCTGCAAGATGGATAACCATAAATCCTTCACGGCTGCAGACCTCCCCGCTCAGTTCGTGGAACCCGAGGCGGGTGCTGATGACACTGCCGTGATCCGAGAGGGCTCTCTGAACAAGCCCTGCCTCCTTGATCCTGTCTGTGATCTTAACTCCAATTACCCTGACCATAGCATATTTGTTTAATAGTAAAGGTCACGTTCACCGTTTCTGATCCGCTCTATCTTTGTCCTGATGCTCTGCTTCATCCCATCATCGAGGTCCGCCATATTCTTCTCTATTGCCCTCCACCCCTTCTCTGCCAGTCCGTGTGACGCATAGTCGACGATATATTCCGAAAGTGTAAGTATGGCGTTAGGAGTGCAGTAACGCTTGATGAACCCCGGCACCGAAAACTCCATGAAGTGCTCACCTGTTCGGCCCAGTCTGTAGCAGGCGGTGCAGAAAGAGGGAATATAATCATTGTCAATAAGTTCGTCAATGACATCGGCCAGTGATCTCTCATCGTTGATCTTGAACTGTTCGCGGTTAAGGTTTTGCTCCTCGTTCTTTGATGCCGAGTAGCCACCCAGTTCAAGTTTTGTTCCGCCGTCAATCTGTGAGACCCCGAAGGCCATGACCTCATGCCGCACATCAGGTGACTCGCGGGCTGTAAGAATCAGCCCCGTATAGGGCACGGCCAGACGAAGGATTGCGATCAGTTTCTTGAAGTTGTCATCACTGACATAATACTTGCCGTTAAGGTTAAGCATTGATGCATCCTTGATCCTGGGGAACGAGATGGTATGAGGGCCCACATTGTAACAGGCCTCGAGGTGGTTGGTGTGTCTCACCAGGCCCATTACCTCGAACCGCCAGTCGTACAGGCCGAACAGTGCCCCTATGCCCACGTCGTCTATGCCGGCTTCCTGTGCACGGTCAAGGGCAGTAAGCCTCCAGGTGTAGTCGCTTTTTTTACCGTACAGGTGGTACAGGCTGTATGCATCCGGATCATATGTCTCCTGGAAGATCTGGTATGTGCCTATCCCCGACCTTCCAACAGTGCGGAATCCGTCAATGTCAAGAGGAGCAGCATTGATATTGACCCTTCTTATTTCACCACGGTCTTTTTTTATCCCGTAAACAAGCTTTACAGTGTGGGCTATATACTCAGGATTGTATTCGGGGTGTTCGCCGTAGACAAGTATCAGTCGCTTTTGTCCGTTATCTTCAAGGGCCTCAACCTCTGCAGCGATCTCCCGGTCGGTGAGGGTCTTCCGCCTTGCCTCTTTGTTTGTGACCCTGAAGCCGCAATACTGGCAGTTGTTGGTGCATTTATTGCCAATATACAACGGGGCAAACAGTACTATCCTGTTGCCGTAAACCTTTTTCTTAAGCTCCCGTGCCCCGGCCTTGATCTCCTCAACAAGTTCCTCCCCTTCAGAGTTAATCAGCACCGCTGTCTCTGCAAGGGTGAGGCGCTCCTTTGAAAGTGATTTTGCGATCAGTTCCCTGACCCTTACCTTGTCTGCCTTCGCGTTATTAAGTATTGACCATATCTCAGACGGGTCGATGAAAGGCTCCATCCGGCGGTCGGGTATACTCAGTTTTTCTGGATTGAATTTCATTTTCTTCCTTATTAATTCCTGCCCCTCAGATCAACATACAAAGATAGGCTTTTAAAGACCAGGTTGTCCTTGAAAGCCTCAGAAAATAAGCTCCTGCATCTCCCGCAGGCCCATTGAAAGCAAGGTTCCGGCAGGCATATCCGGACGTGAAGCATTAAGTCTTTTATGAAAGAAGAGGGTCATCCGTTTACCCGGGATATCATTTTCATAGTTTTCCAGGTGGAGGTAAATCTCCGGAAGCAGGGCGCCATTGTCAGCAATATATACCATTCCCCTCGAATAGAATGTTTCAGCAGCGCATGATACGGCATAGAGTCCCGGCGGCGGCACAAGCTTTGTCACATCGGTCACCGGGATCCTGATCAGTGGTACTTCAGGATTTATGCCCGGATCCTCCTTAAGAGCAGGGCCGATCACCAGGTAGAAATGGTCGAGATAGGCGTTGGCGCGCTGTATATATCCTTCGGCAAGAGCCTGTCTTATGCGCGTTGAACTGACAGTCTCGTTCTGCACCTCCTGCATCGGTATCTCTTCGGCTTCAAAACCATACCTCGTCCTCCACGACCACAGTGTGCGGTAATCGCCCTCCTGGTTGAACCCGAAATGGTGGTTATGGCCCACCACTATCACCTTGGCCTTCAGTATCCCGCAGAGTATATCCCTGATGAACTCTTCGCTGGTGATGCGTGAGAATTCGCGGGTAAATTCAATGACAATGACGTTGTCGAGACCTGCCTTGCGAAGCAGCTCTATCTTCTCCTCCTGTGAGCAGATTAGCTTCAGCCCCCTGCCGGCCGATTCCGGGTACAGCACCACCCTTGGGTGGGGATGAAAGGTGATGAGGGTGCTCTCGCCCCCATGATCGGTTGCCAGTTTCTTCAGGCGCCTGAGGATGGCCCTGTGTCCGATGTGAACCCCGTCAAAGGTACCTGTCGTGACGACAGGCGAATTGATCACCGCAGCCTCATCAAAGCTCCTGAATATCCTCATTTACCACCCGTTACTTGTTCTCCTTGACAAAATAGGCAACCTTCTCGATGGAGGTGATCATGTCAAACTCCTCGAGGTACACATTGTCAGGGACATTAAGCGGCACCGTTGTGAAATTCATTATCCCCTTTATGCCGTTGCTGACCAGCATTGCTGATACCGTCACGGCCTGGTCGGTGGGCACAGTGAGTACGGAAATCGAAATATTCAGTTCACCTTTGAACTTCCTTAACTGATCAAGGTGATAGCACCTGACACCCGCCACCACCTTGTCAACCTTCTGGGGGTCAACGTCAAAGGCAGCAACCACATTCATGTTCGTGCGTTTCCCCCTGAAGTACCCGGTGATGGCCCGTCCGAGGTTCCCCATACCGATTATGGCGACGTTCAGTCCGTTCGGGGCGTCAATTATTGAGCCGATCGTTTTTATCAGTTCCCTGACATCATAACCTTTGCGCATGACGCTGCCGTAACCAATAAGCATGAGGTCGCGCCTGACCTGCACTGCAGTAATGTGCAGCATGGCTGCCAGCTCATGAGAAAAGACATAATTGCGGTTTGCCGCAAGCGAGGCGGTCAATGCCCTCCTGTACTGGCTGAGGCGTTCGACGGTCTTTCCCGGAAGTGTCTTCATATTCCTGTCTTTAAATTTGAAACCTGTGATGCGGGTATAATCACCGTAAATACAGACCCCTTGTCGGGGATGCTCTCAACATTGATGACCCCGTGATAGAGATCCACCACCTTCCTGACGATGGATAGGCCCAGTCCGCTGCCACTGATGTTACGGGTCTTGTCATTCTTTATACGTGAGAACTCTTCGAAAAGCATATCCTTCTCCGCAGCATTGATTCCTATTCCGGTGTCAGCCACTGAGAGTGTGAACTCATTGTCATTGCAATCGACTGTAATGGTCACCGTTCCTCCTGAATTATTGTATTTAACGGCATTCGAAACCAGATTGTTCATAATGATCTCAAAATCATTTGGATCAGCCCAGATTGTCTCGCAACCTTTAATATCGGTCACAAAGTGGATATCCTTGTGAATTGCATATGGACTGACGGTCACCACTGCCATTGAGACCAGCTCCTTCAGGTTGACATTCTGCATCTTCTCCATCTGTCTTTCAAAGCTCACCTTTGTGAAGTCGAGCAGGTCCATGATCAGGTGCCGCATGCTGTCAATGCGTTGCAGCGACCTGTCGATGGCTGAAGCATACTCGTCAAGCGAGTCGCCCATCTGTCTCTCCTGCATCATCTTCAGGTAGCCCTCAATGGCGTTAAGCGGCGCCTTCAGTTCATGAGAGAGGACTGAAAGGAACTGGAACCTGACCTTTTTTCCCTCCACCTTCAGCTTGTGGGTGATCCTTCTCAGGTACTGTTGCTTGGTTATCTGTTCGATTGAAGCCTTAAGCTCCTGCGGGGTGAACGGCTTGGGGATGAAATCGATGGCGCCGTCGTTATGAGCCTTCACAGCCACGTCTATCGAGGCATATGAAGTTATCATGGCAACCACGATGTCATAATTCTTTTTCCTCACATACTCGAGCACCTCCACACCCTGAATACCGGGCAGCTTATTGTCAAGCAGCAGGATATCAGGCATCTCCCGGTCAATGATCTCTATCCCCTCCTCACCTGTGGCAGCCTCGAGGATGTTGAAGGTATAGTCCTCATCCATAAAAGGATAGGTCACATGAAAACTGCCGAGTATCCTGGCCACGCCTGACCTTATGCCAGGTTCGTCATCAACGACTAGAATTTTAAGCTGTGCCATCCTATATCTTCAGTAGTTTCTTTATTTCCAGGTCAAGCTGTTCAGGTCTCACTCCCTTTTCAAGATAGAGGTCGGCCCTTATCCAGTCGCGGTCCTGTCCGCTGTTCAGTCCGAATGTGATCCCCGTCTCCTTCGATACTGCCGTGGCAAGAATTACGGGCACCTCCGGGTATCTTCTCCTGAGCTTGTAGCAAAGGATAAAGCCACTGTCATCACTCTCCATCATCAGGTCAAAGACTGCGATGTCAGGTTTCATCTTTGCCATCACCTGCTCAGCCTCTGCCTGGCTCTCAACCGCAACCACCTCATAGCCCGCCTTGCGAAGGAAGAAGGCTACCTGAAAGAGATAGTCGGGATCATCATCGGCAAGCAGCACAGTATATTTTTTACCACTCATTATTCTCTTTCTTTTACTTGTAATAAATCCATTTTAAGTCTTTTTCAGAAGCATAACCTATTCAGGCCTCCTGGGCAGAATTATCTTGAATGTTGTTCCTGTCGGCCCTTTGGAAGGATCACTGTTTGTTTCGACCGTGATCTGGCCCTTGTGCATTTTAACGATGCCATAGGTGGTTGCCAGTCCCAGTCCTGTTCCCTTTCCGAGACCTTTTGTTGTAAAGAAAGGTTCGAAAATCTTGGGTTTGTCCTCCTCCCTGATACCGGTGCCGGTGTCAGAGACAGTAAAGACCACATCACTGACTGTGTCCTCTAGGGAGATGGTCAGCGTTCCTCCTTCGGGCATAGCATCGATGGCGTTTTTAAACAGGTTGGTGAGCACCTGGGTCATCTGCTCCGAGTCTATTGAAGCTTCAGGACTCGTGGTACGATCTTCGATGACAGTCATCACATTATCAGGGAAGACAACTCCGGCAATGCTGTTCTCCGTCAGTTTTCTAACGTCGATATACTGATGGTTCACCTGGTTCTTGCGGGCAAAGTTCAGGAGCCCGCCCACTATCTTCTTGCAGCGTGCGGCCTGCTCGACGATAAGCTGGATGTCTTCCCTGACCGGATCATCCGGCTTGCACTCGTCGAGAAGTATATTGCTGTACATTATTACCACCCCAAGGGGGTTATTGAGTTCATGTGCGATACCTGCGGAGAGCTGTCCCATGTGGGCTAGTTTCTCCGACTGTTTGAGTGCATTCTGCATTGTGGTGAGCTTGGCATTGGAGAGAGCCAGGTCCTGAACTGACCTGTGAAGTTTCTCAATGGTAAAGGGAAGGCACATCTCCTCCTCGGCAAGTCCCTTGACAATTGCCAGGGCATGGTCATAGCAGGTGTCATAACCGCATGCGCCGCAGTTCAGGTGATCTTTGGCAGTCAGCTTGCCCATGGAAGCCAGCACCTTCATGACCTCCTCCTCCTCACCTATCATCTGGCGCTTGTCTTCAGGACGGAAGCCCGTGGAGAGGTCCAGCTTATCAAATGTCTCCAGGTTTTCCCTCCAGTCGTCCATGTCGAGGCCCGACATCTTCTGCTGTGCATAGCTGCTAACCAGGGCCCTCCTGTTGTACTGTTTCCCTCCCTTGCTCATCCCGGGACCCATTATGCATCCCTCACAGCAGAGCAGCTCGAGGTGCTGTCCGCCTATCATCCCCTCCTCGAACTCTTTTATGGCCTCCTGGAAGTCAATTCTTCCTTCAGCAGCAATGATATTGCCTGTTATGGCGTCATCATTTACACCCGCTGTCTGAAGCAGTCCCCTTGTGACAGGAAAGATTGCACCACGGCCCCCAAGGGGCGGGTCGAACTCCGAAGGATGGGCGGTCTCAGCGGTGATACCGGCGGATTCGAACATCTCGCGAAGCTCGAGGAATGTTATGGATACATCCACTTCCGGATTTTCAGATTTTTTTGCCACACAGGGCCCGATGAAGACCACTGACAGGTCATCACCGTGCTTACTGCGCATCACCCGTGTCATAGCCACCATGGGCGAGACAACCGGGATAAGGTTCTGTGTCAGGTCAGGGTGATAGAACCTTATGAATGAGACGATTGCCGGGCAGTCTGAGGAGATGTAGTTTTCAGCTCCGGCCTCGCTTATAATATTGCGGTAGCGATGGGCCACGAGGTCAGCTCCGAATGATACCTCGACAACATAGTCAAAGCCCAGCGCCCTGATCATTCCGACGACCTTCATGTGATCAGGCACGTCGTGGAACTCAGCCGGAAAGCTCGGTGCCACCAGTGCGGCCTTCTTTCCAGGTTTATCAAGGACCTTCCTCACCATGTCGACGGTATTCACAAACACCTTTGCTCCCTGGCTGCATACCTTGGTGCAGTTTCCGCATGCGACGCACCGTTCGGTTATCACTTCCGCCTGGCCGCCCACAATACGGATAGCACGTGCAGGGCACTCCCTGACACAGGTGTAACAAGTGCGGCACAGCTCTTTTATTGTATATACCAGCATAATTCTAACTCTTAAAGCAGTACGTCGCGCTTGCTGAAATGTGTCCGGAACAGCTTTTTGTCAGCGAGCTCGGAGCATTGTTCAAATACCTTGCCATAAAGTTCTGACACGGAGGCAGACTGTTCGGGACCGCGGACAGCCTCCTGGTCGTCAGTCTGCCAGATGAACCTGCTGCGCTGACGAACCGCCTCCCTTGATCCGGCGGGGATCATCCCTCCTCCGTTAACGCATCCGCCCGGGCAGGTCATAACCTCCACCAGGTCATAATGTGCGCCTCCGTCAAGCATCTGTTTCAGCTTCTCCAGTCCTTTCATCCCGTCAACCACCGCAACGGCGTACTTCACTCCCCCGGTTGTCACGGAAGCCTCCCGGAATGTCCCGGTGTTGCGTAGTTTTTTCACTACCGCCCGGTCACACTCCTTCTCTCCTGCCATGACAGCTATTGACCGCAGGACAGACTCGGTTATGCCACCTGCAGCCTCAGCCAGGAATGAGGCGGAACTGCGCAATGCCATTGGTTCATCGGCAGGCTCCGGATCGATGTTCGTAATATCGATCCCGTATAGAATAATCAGCCTGGCAAGTTCCCTGACCGTAAGGACGGTGTCAATGTCACTTATCCCTTTCCTGGTCATGCTGTCGCGGCGTGCCTCGAATTTCATTGCCGTGCACGGGGTTACGGATACGGTATAGACGTGTGACCGGTCATCCGATACAGACACCACTGATTTGATTATCGACCCTGAAATCTGCTGCGGTGTCTTCAGGTCAGACAGCAGAGGCAGCAGTTGCGGGGTGAACTGTTCGCAGTATTTGACCCATGCCGGGCAGGCCGAAACGATGAGCGGTTTTCTGCCGGCATCATCCTTATGGCTGATCAGTGTCTCAGCAAGCTCGGTAATCAGTATGTCCGTCCCGGCTCCCGAGAGGAACACCCTGTCAAAGCCTGTCTTTCTGAGGGCGGCATTCAGCAGCCTGTCGAAATCACGGTTGTATTTCACACCCAGCTCTCCTGCGAGGGCAAACGGCACCAGCGGTGAGTACTGTATCACCCTGATGACATCTTTCCTGCTTAGCTGCTCCTGCACCTCCGAGAGGTAATGTTTCTCATGAAGTGCACCGGTGGGGCAGACAAGCACGCATTGTCCGCAGTGGATGCAGCTTGAGAAGTTGAAATCGCGGTCCATGGCCGGCCCCACATGGGTGTAACGCCCGCGGCCGATGAAGTCTATTGATGTGGCGGTGACCACCTCTTCGCACACCCTGAGACAGCGTCCGCAGAGGATGCACTTGGAAAGCTCCCTGACAATGGCGGGGCTCGACTGGTCGCGGCGGGGCTTGATCTTGCTTCCGCGGATGCGCCTCTCCCTGACCTGCATCTCATCAGAGAGCCTCTGCAACTCACAGTCGAGGTTGCGGTCGCAGTAGAGGCAGTCGTCGGGGTGGTTCGAAAGAAGAAGCTCAACAATCGTTTTCCTGGCTTTAATGACCCTCGGCGAGTGGGTCTGGATCTTCATCCACTCCTCCACCAGTGCCGAACAGGCGGTGACGAGCCTGTCACGGCCCTCGACCTCCACGACGCACATGCGGCAGGCGCCTGTGGGTGTAAACTCAGCCATCCTGCAGAGTGTCGGGATCCGTATTCCGTTACGGTTAAGGGCTGAAAGAATGGTCTCCCCCTTCTCAGCCTTTATGTTCTTGTTATTTACTTCTATGGTGAACTGCATGGCTTATTTTACCGTTACGGCGCTGAACTTACACACATCATAGCATATTCCGCAGCCGATACATTTGTCTTCAACGATGAAAAACGGCTGCAGTCTTGTCCCGTAGATAGCGTTGACAGGGCACTTGGCAGCGCATACGGTGCAGCCTGTGCATTTATCCACATTGATGCTGAATGTCCTTAGCCCCCGGCAGACATTGGCACGGCACCGCCTGTCAAAGATATGCTCCTCGAACTCCTCGCGGTACCTGGTCATGGCGCTGATGAATGGGTTTGGGGCAGTCTGTCCCAGTCCGCACAGTGAGGTGTCCTTCATCACCGCGGCGATCGTCTCAAGCTGCATGACTCCCTTGAACCTCTCGAGGGTGGCGTTGGAGTCTTCCGTGTTGGGCTTGCGGACTATATTCTCGAGTATCTCGAGCATTCGCCCGGTACCCTCACGGCACGGTATACACTTGCCACAGCTCTCCTTGTGGATGAACTCCATGTAATACCTGACAAAGTCGACCATGCAGGTAGTCTCGTCAATTATAATCAGGCCCCCGGAGCCCATGGCGATACCGTTCTCCCGCAGCACGTCAAAGTCGACCGGCAGTTCAAGGTTCTGTTCTGTTATGAATGTTCCCGACGGTCCTCCAATCTGAAGCGCCTTGAATGCCTTTCCGTCCCTGATGCCGTCGGCGATGCCTTCCACGATGGTTCTGAAGGGCGTTCCCATCTCCACTTCGATCAGGCCGGTGTACCGGCCCCTCCCTCCCAGTGAGAAGAGTTTAGTGCCTTTGCTGCCGGCGGTGCCCATGGTACGGAACCATTCAGGACCGTGAGACATGATAAGCGGCACATTCATAAGGGTCTCGACGTTGTTGATAACAGTCGGGTTGCCGTAAAGGCCGCTTGTTGTCGGGTACGGGGGCTTCAGCTCCGGCATGCCGCGTTTACCCTCAAGGCTGCCTATGAGGGCTGTCTCCTCACCGCACACAAACGCTCCGGCTTCCTCCCTGATAACCAGGTCAAGATTGAATCCGCTGGAAAGAATGTTATGGCCGATGATTCCGAAACTGCGGGCAGCTTCGATGGCCTTGCGCAGCCTGGCAAGAGGATGAGGCGATCCTGTCTTAAGGTAGATCACTGCGTTCGATGCCCCTATTGCATACGATGCAATGCAGATACCCTCTATAAGCCTGTGCGGGTCTCCCTCCATCACTGACCGGTCGGCATAGGAGCCCGGATCACTCTCCTTTGCATTGCATATAAGGTACCGGTTGTCAGAGGCAGAGTTAAGTGCATATTTCCACTTCAACCCGGTTATGAACCCGCCACCGCTCCGTCCTCGCAGGCCGCTTCTCTCAATGATATCACACACCTCTTCATGGGTGTAGTTGCGTATTGTCTTCAGGAAGGCCCTGTAGCCTCCGCGGGCAATGTACTCCTCAATGCTTTCCGGGTCATACCATCCGCAGTTGCCCAGCACAACTCTCTTCTGCAGCCTGAAGTAGGAAAGCTCTTCCATGAACGGGATTTCATGCCATGCTTCGAAACCGGCTGAACCGGCCTGGGCCACGAGATCTTCGGCAGGCATATCATTATGGAAAACACCGTTGAGGAGCGTTTCCATTTTATCTTCGGTTATATTTCTGAATATCAGCTTGTTTTTCCCGGGCAGATGGACGCATACCATCGGTTCGAAGGCGGCAGGCCCGTGACAGCCAGTCTTCACCACCAGTCCACGGATACCCATCTCTTCCAGGTATAGCTCTGCTGCCGCGGCGCTTCTTTCACTGCCCGCGATGAGTGCAGCCGAACCTGATGCAACATAGATGACAGCTTCCGAGGGTTTGTCGCGCCTTATCCCGGCAAGTCTCTTTTCACTTGTGGCCGGCAGGGTGTCGGACCCGTGCATCAGAACCTCCCTGACCAGGAATTCCCTGGTGTCGTCATCTCTGTTCTCTTTCATTTCAGGTCAGCCAGCGCTTTAAATTTTGCAATCATTTCAGGGACATCTTCCGGCTTAAGGTGAGTATGATAGGTATCACCCGTGCAAAGTACGGGGCCCTCATTGCATCCTCCCATGCAGGCTGTCAGTTCGTAGCTGAACCTGCCGTCGCGCGTGGTCTGTCCGGGTTCTATGCCCAGGGCATCGCGGACAGCCGATATGACCGGTGTCGATCCGTTGATGAAGCATGAGGTGCCGTTACATATCCTCAGGTGGATCCTGCCTGCCGGCACGAACCTGAAGTGGTCGTAAAAGGTTGACAAGCCGTATATCTTGGTGGTGGACATGCGAAGGAAACTGCCAATCCGGACTACCGCATCCTCAGAGAGATATCCCTCTGCCTCCTGGATGTCCTGCAGTATGGGGATGAGGCTGTCATGACTTCCCTCCCGGTAACGACTAAGAATTTCATCTATCTTGCTCATTCCAAAAGTGGTCTGACTTTTCAGACTTTCACAAAACTAAAGGTTTTTATTGTTAATTCAAAAACATTGTTATTTTATTAACAAATAAGGTCCGGAATCAGACAGGGTTTTTCGGTGGCGAATGAAATTTGTTGTACTTTTGAGTGGATAAAAAGGAAAAGGGAGTTTGGTACAATCGTACGAAATTGAAATATGTCTTGGAAGTTCTTGTTTTTCAAGAGGTAACAGGGAGGTGGTACAGGTCCTGAGGGATTATCTCAGGAAGAATCACCTCGATGACAAGGTGATGTTGAGGGGAGCCCGCTGCATGAACCGGTGCAGCGAAGGACCCTATATAATCATCAACGGAAAAATGTTTGCACAGATAGGCGTGCAGGATATCGAGAAGATCCTCGAAAAGGAGCTGCTCTGACCCGGACGCCGGACTTAATGCATTGATTATGAACATTCCCGATCAGGTTATTTACATAAACGAGGATAAGTGCCGCAACTCTTATTCCTGTGTCAGGGCATGCCCTGTGAATGCCATCGAGGTGAAGCCCGAGAGGAGGCACCCGGTTATCATTGCCGACAGGTGCATAGGGTGCGGACTCTGTTTTCTCTCATGTTCCCCGAAAGCCATCGAATTCATGGATTCGAGGAGCCGTGTGAAGGAGCTTCTGAATTCAGGACGCAAGACGGCCGCTCTCATTGCTCCGAGCATCGCCTCGGAGTTTGACGACATCACCGACTACCGCAAGTTTGTAGGCATGATACGGAAGCTTGGCTTCACCTACGTGCATGAAGTCTCCTTTGGCGTCGATCTTGTTGCATATGCTTACAAGAAGCTCTTCGAGGAGTCGAGCGGCAAGTATTACATCACGGCCAACTGCCCCGCCATTGTTGAGATGATCGAGAAGTATCATCCCCATCTCGTGCCAAACCTGGCCCCGCTGGTCTCGCCTATGGTGGCCACCGCGATGGTCACCCGCGACCTCTACGGGGATGATGTGGCGAACGTCTTCATCGGTCCCTGCATTGACATCAAGGCCGAGGCCACGCTCTACAATGACAGGAGACTGGTGGAGGCGGTACTGACCTTCATTGAGATCCGGCAGCTCTTTGTCGAGAATGAGATACAGGAAAAGACCGTGAAGATGGCTGAGTTTGATCCCCCCTTCGGCAACTGGGGAGCGCTTTACCCCTACCCTGCCGGCATACTGCAGGCAGCCGGCATCAAGCGCGATCTTGTATCAAGCCATGTCATAACCGCCTCCGGCGCAGAAGATGTCAGGGAGGCTGTAAACGACTTCGACCACCACATTGACACCATAAGGCATCACTTCAACCTCTTCTTCTGTCCGGGCTGTATGCTGGGACCGGGCATGATAAGGCACGATGAGCGTTTCAGGAGACGTTCGCTGGTCAAACAATACGCTGAGAAACGTGTGGAGGCGCTCGACAAGAAAGAGTGGCAGAAGAACATGGACCGGTGGTCATCACTCGACCTGACACGTGCATTCACGGTCAATGACCAGCGAATTCCCGAACCCTCTCCGGAGGCCGTCAGCGAGGTCATGAAGATCATTGGCAAGGAGAGAAGCACGGAAGAGCTCAACTGCAACGCCTGCGGTTACGGTTCATGCCGCGAGTTCGCCTCCACCGTGGCAAAAGGACTTGCCGTGCCGGAGATGTGCCACACGTACAACCTGCGTAACAAACAGGAATATATCGAAACCCTGCGCCAGACCAACAAGAAACTCTCTGAGACAAAGAAGGCTCTCAAGGAGTCGGAGGAGCAGGCCATGCGCGAGAAGGATGCGGCTCAGGATGCCTCAGACACGATGAACAGCATGCTCAACAAGCTACCCAACGGAGTGGTCATCGTCGACAATGATCTCAAGATCCTTCAGTCCAATGAGCGGTTTCTGGAGATAATTGGTGAAGATGCCAAGGCCATTGCCGAGATTATCCCCGGCCTTCGTGGAGCTGACCTTAAGACACTGCTGCCTTTCAACGTTTACAATATTTTCTCATTTGTGCTTCGCGAAAACGAGTCGGTCATCAGCCGCGACGTCCAGCTCGAGGATCGCATGTTCAACATCTCGATATTCCCCATCAGGCAGAACAGGATCGCCGGAGCCGTCATTCGCGACCTGTTCTCACCGGAGGTTCAGCGCGAGGAGGTGATCACCAGGGTCTCTGACGTCATCGACAAGAACCTGGAGATGGTGCAGAAGATTGGTTTTCTGCTTGGAGAGGGAGCATCTGACACGGAGAAGATGCTTAATTCCATTGTTGAATCATTCCGCCAGAAGAAGAATGAGCCCGGGAAATAGTCAGCTGCCAGGAATGGAGAGGGAGTTCTTCATCGAGGTCAACAGTCAGCAGCGCAACCATCACGGTGAGCGCATATGCGGCGACGTTTTCCTCTCGGAGAACGTGAGGGAGGAGAACCGCATCATCACCGTCCTTTCTGACGGTATGGGGCATGGTGTCAAGGCCAATATCCTGGCCACCCTCACCTCCACCATGTCGCTCAATTTCACCCGTGAGCACAAGGAGCCTGACCGTATCGCGGAGATCATCATGAACACCCTTCCGGTCTGCTCTGAGAGGAAGATTAGCTATGCCACCTTTTCAATCGTGGACATAGAGAGTGACGGGCGCGCCAACATCCTCGAGTATGACAATCCCCGCTGCATCATCCTCAGGGGCAGCCAGCCCTTCGAGCCCGACTGGAAGGATGTGGTTCTTGACAAAGGCCGGAATGCGGGCAAGCGGCTCCGCAAATGCACCTTTTACCCAGCCAAGGAAGACCGGATAATCCTCATGTCCGACGGCGTGGCCCAGAGCGGAATGGGAAGCAACGCATGGCCTCTGGGCTGGGAGCGCGACAACGTGCAGCAATACGCTGCCTCACTTGTTGCAAGCGAATCCTCCATCTCAGCCTCTACCCTGGCGGGGAAGATAGTTACAATGGCCTACAAGTATGACAGCTATGAGGCTAAGGATGACATCTCATGTGCCATACTCTATTTCAGGGAGCCGCGCAAGCTTCTGATCTGTTCCGGACCGCCCTATGATGAGGAGAAGGACAAAGAGCTGGCTGCCAGGGTCACCGGCTATAACGGCAGGGTGATCCTCTGCGGTGGCACAACAGCCGACATCGTGGCCCGGGAACTCAACCGCAAGATTGTTGACGAGCTGATCTTCGAAGATCCCGACTTGCCTCCGGAAAGCTTCATGGAAGGGGTTGACCTGGTGACCGAAGGCATACTCACTCTGCAGAAGGTCAATGAACTGCTGAAAGGTTACAATAACAGCGTTAAGCTCGGGAAGGGACCGGCCGACAAGATCGTCAGGCTGATCATGGAGAGTGACGAAATCAACTTCATTGTAGGCACGCGCATAAATGTAGCTCACCAGGATCCGACCCTGCCGGTTGACCTGGAGATCCGCCGGACCGTGGTCAAGCGTATCGCCCGTATCCTTGAAGATAAGTGGCTCAAGCTGGTCAGTATAGATTATATCTGAAAAAGAAGGCAATGGTCCTCAGTCCTCAGTCCTCAGTCCTCAGTCCTCAGTCCTCAGTCGACAGTCGGCAGTCCTCAGTCCTCAGTCGGCAGTCCTCAGTCCTCAGTCCTCAGTCCTCAGTCGGCGAAAGGCAGTAGCAATAATAAATTGATATTCAGTCTATTATACTGCGGACTGGCAATTGCAGTCTGTTGACTGAATTATCTGCGGGCAAACCGTTGCCGTGCTACCTTGAAGAGAAAGGTCATCACTTCGGGCAGGGAGAGCATGCGGGGCAGTCGTCTGAATATCTTCACAGACTCAATCTCTGATGTGTCGATTATCTCACCCAGTTCATCCACTTCGGCATAAAAGAGCCTGCCATACTGTTTGTCCGTGCCGTTGTCAACGGAATACCAGGTCACGGGTTCCATGACAAAACCGGCTGCACCGGTCTCCTCGGTCAGCTCTCTCTCCGCCGCTTCAACCGTGCTTTCCCCAGGCTCAGGATGGCCTGCGGGAAGCTCATAGCCTCCCCTCCTGCGGTGTCTGACAAAAATCCATCCGCCATTATGCCTGGCCGCGATAACCACATATGATGTTTTTTCCGGCTCCCTGTCAGGGAGAACCTCTTCAACTGTCACCATACGGTAAAAATAACTCAAAGGATAACAATGTGAATGGTCCGGTGTTTAATATTAAATTTGCTCCAAACAGACAGAATGCTGATTTACTTAATCCCGTTACTGGCAGACCTCCTGCTCTGGTTTGCGCTACTGACCGACCTTAAAAACCGTAAAAGGACTTTCAGGATCTTTGTGCTTGCCGTCAAGGCATTCCTTACCTCAGTTCTCCTTTACCTTATCGTCCGTATCGTAGCCTGGTCAGGAGAATTTGCATCGCCTGCCAGCGCCTACAGGCAGATTGTGTTCGGGGCAGTCACAGCGCTTCACATAACGGCCGGCGCCATCTATCTTGTAATGATCCTCTTTACCTGGCTTCCGGCCAGGTTACTGAAACGCAAATTCAAAGCTGCCGGAATTTTGAACATTTTTCTCTTCCTTCTTACGGTTGCCCTCTTTGCTGACGGTTACTTCCGCCAGAGATTTGATGTAAGAATCGTACGGCAGGAGATTCCGGTAAAAGACCTTGACCCTCTTCTTAGCGGCATGAAGATAGTCCTGATATCAGATCTGCATATTTCATCATGGCACGGGCATTACGAAAAGCTCGAAAAAGCAATGTCCCTGATAGCTTCAGAACAGCCTGATCTCCTGGCAAATACTGGCGATTTCATCACCTTCGGATGGCAGGAGTACGGCAGCTGTGACACAATCCTGCGAAAGGCAACAGCCCGAAGCGGTGCCTTTGCCGTTATCGGCAACCACGATGACGGGTCATATCATCCGGATTTCAATGAACGTTACGGCGTTGAATGCAGTGAGATGCTGAAGGGAAAAATAGAGGAATCAGGGTATCAGCTTCTCTCGGACACTGTGGTAATAACAAGATATAACGGAGCAAATATAGCTGTAGCGGGCATCGTCACCCACGGCCACCGTCTTGACATGCATTACGGCAACTTTGAGAAGGTGATGGACCAGGTTCCCGACAGTCTTTTCACCGTAATGTTGCTTCATGATCCTGCAGGGTGGCTCCTGACGTCAGTTAACGGGCGCATGCCCCAGCTCACAGTCTCGGGCCACACTCATGGCATGCAGGCCGGGATGCCGGGAGGAGGAAGCTCTCCGGCAGCAGGTTTCCATGAACGGTGGAGAGGGCACTACAGAATAGGTGACAGCCACCTCTACGTGACCACCGGACTCGGAAACATGGGTATGGCTGTCAGGCTCTTCATGCCCCCTGAAATAGTCGTCCTGACGTTGATACCGGAGTGAACTATTTTGTACCTTCGCTTTTTGTTTTTTAAGGAAAAGGATGAAGTTTAAACCTGTAATCGTAGCAGCCGCCCTTATTGCGGCTATCCCGTCATTCTCCCAGGAGAGACCACTGAAAGCCATCACAAGGGAAGCCTCCGGGAGGCATATGGAATACCTCTCCTCTGACAGTTTAGCAGGGAGGAGAACCGGCAGTGACGGAAATAATGCAGCAGCTGAATATATTCGTTTGGAAGCCCTTAAAACCGGGCTCAGACCTGTGCCGGGAAATGATGATCTGCTGCAGTCACTGCAGTACCTCAAGGTCACTCCGGTTCCCGGCGGTTCGTCAATCATCATCAAAGACACAACCGGAAACTCACTCTACGTCTCGGAAGTTGTGCCCCTCATGCCCCCCAACGACGAAATCAGCCTGAGCGGGGAGATTGTCTTCGGCGGATACGGCTACTCGAACACCGAGAGCAAGTATAATGACTTAGCAGGTATTAGTATCAACGACCGGATTGTGATCATAATGACCAGGACTCCGGAACTCCGGGGTTCGGGCATGCCTGCAGGGGGAACCGGCATCAGCGAAATTACGGAGGCGCGCAAGCTGCCCATGATAATGCTTCAGAAAGCCAAAGCGATATTTTTTGTCACAGACCCTGCGCTCGGGAATGACGTCTCTGCAAACCTGCTCTTAATGAGCAGCTCTTATCAGCTGATTCCCCTCTTCAGGTCACAGCTCTTCAACTTCACCCTGAATGCATATTCAATCTCCAGGGAGACGGCTGACATTCTGTTAAGAAGCTCAGGAGTGACCCTGAAACAGATGCAGGACAGCATCGCCTCTACCCGTAAGCCGGCATCATTCATTATTCCCGGTGTTAGGGCCGAGATTGATATCAAAGTGACAAAAGACACCGTAACAAGCTCAAATATAATTGGTTATATCGAAGGATCGGATCCGGTTCTCAGGGATGAGGCAGTCCTTTACACCGCCCACTATGACCATGTGGGCAGGGATGTTGCCGGGAATATATACAATGGGGCCAATGACAATGCTTCAGGGAGTGTCGGCCTTCTCAATATTGCATCAGCCTTTGCCTCACTTGATAAAAAGCCAGCAAGAAGCATAGTCTTCTTATGGGCCACAGGGGAGGAAGAAGGACTGCACGGTTCAACCTATTACACTGAGCACCCTCTTTTACCGCTTGAAAAGACCGTTGCCGTCCTCAATTTCGACATGATAGGCCGGTCGCGCCGCAACACCGATGTGGGCTCCTCGGTGACCGGGAATATCGATATCACCGGACCGGATACAATCAAGGTCATCTCCGGCGCCGACTGCAGCGAGCTTGTCTCACTGGCATCCGCCGCATGCAGGAAAACGGGAATCCACATGATCGACGAGGGCAAGGGGGATCATTTTTCCGGATCAGATCATTACCCGTTCTACAAGAAAGGAATACCGGTTCTCTTCTTCTTCACGGGCCTGCACCATGATTACCACAAGCCATCAGACGACATCGAATTCATTGATTTCAACAAGCTGATGAAGGTGTCAAAAGCAGGTTTTCTTACCGGCTATAATGTCGCCGCAAATCCCGTCAGACTGGAGAAGGACAAAAAGACACAAAAATAGTTCTGCCTGATTCACATGAAGAAAAGGACCGTCACCATTTCCTCACGGGAGGTGGAGATTGACATTGTCAGGTCGTCAAGGCGGACCGTGGCGCTGTATGTAAAGCCAGGGGGTACGCTCCTGATCAGGGCTCCGCGATATGTTCCCGTTACCCTGCTTATGCAGTTCGTCCGTCATAAGACCTCTTGGATAGAGCGTCAGATGAGGAGACTGAAGGATGTCAGGCTCCCGGGGGAACCGATGCTCATTTCTGATGGCAGCATAATACCCTATATGGGCAGGCTGCTGACTGTGCGGGTCAGCGGGGGCAGCAGGAACACAGCCGTTCTTACGGAGGATGAGCTGCATCTGATCCTGGCCGGGGATGTATCACAGGAGAAGATCACAGCCCTGGCTGAAGCTTGGTATCTCAGGGAGGCAAAAAAGCATTTCACCCTACGCACTGCTGAACTGGCCGCGTTGCATTCATCGCTGCTGCCGGCGCCGGGACCGGTGAATGTGCGGAAAATGAAGCGCCGCTGGGGTACCTGTCATACAGACGGAGCCATCTGGTTCAACCGCGAACTGATAAAAAGGGTCCCTGAACTGATCGACTATGTCATCATCCACGAACTGTGCCACCTGGTGCATCATAACCA
Organism: Bacteroidales bacterium; assembly: GCA_049294275.1. Classification (GTDB taxonomy): domain Bacteria; phylum Bacteroidota; class Bacteroidia; order Bacteroidales; family VadinHA17; genus SR-FBR-E99. The sequence goes on along the minus strand of JBAQCQ010000093.1, from coordinate 104,494 downwards.
CAGTAAAGAATATTATGCATTGCTGGGCAGGATCGTTCCCGGCTTCCGTGAGCTGAGGAAGAGACTGCAGCAGTGAATCAAGGCAATAGGCAATAGGCAACAGTCAGATTTGCGATTAAATCGACAATCGAAAATCCTACAGACTTTACGGACTTTTGACTTTACGCGATATTTGTGTATACCGCCTGGATATCCTCATCATCCTCGAGACGGTCAAGAAGCTTTTCAATATCGGCCATCTGCTCCTCCGAGAGGGTGACTGGATTGAGCGCGATGCGCTGCAGAGAACCTTTTTTAACCTCTATCTCCTTTCCCTCCAGGGCCTTTGAGAGAGAACCGAAGTTTGTATAATCACCGTACACATACCAGTTGCCATCATACTCCTCAACTGACTCCAGCCCGGACTCTATCAGCTCAAGTTCCAGATCATCGCGAGAAATGTTCTCAGGGGCCTCAAACTCGAAGACCGCCTTGCGCGAGAACATGAACTCAAGTGACCCGGTTGGCACCAGTGTACCTCCGTTCTTGCTGAGATAAGCCTTCACATTGGCAACGGTGCGGGTGTTGTTGTCTGTTGCAGCCTCGGCCATGATGAGCACTCCGTGCGGACCCTTGCCCTCATAGGTGACCTCGGTGAAGTTTGCAGTATCCTTTCCTGATGCGCGCTCGATGGCAGCCTTGATATTATCCTTGGGCATGTTCTGCGCCTTGGCATTCATGACGGCTGTACGTAGCCGTGCATTCATCTCCGGATCGGCTCCTCCCTCCTTCGCGGCCATAGTTATTGCTTTTGCGAGCTTAGGAAAAAGCTTGGACATCTTGTCCCATCTCGCCTCCTTGGAGGCCCTTCGATATTCAAATGCGCGTCCCATACTGTTTGGTTAAAAGTGTAAAGTTGAAAGTAGAAAGTCAGCCTGAATTATGAAAATGTCCGGCAAAAATAACACTTGGCCTGAATACTTTGACGAAACCAATACAAAAATAAGCAATCCGGCCAAAGTATCGGGCGACCATGATGAGGGGCAAAAAAAGAGCTCTCAGGCGAAGAAAAGGTAGGCTATGAATATGGCTGCAATTGATCCGACTATGTCTGCCATGAGTCCGCAGACCACAGCATACCTGGTGTTCTTGATCCCCACAGAACCGAAGTAGACGGCAAGAACATAAAAGACGGTATCGGTGGAGCCCTGCAGGCAGCAGGCCAGGCGGCCGACAAATGAATCAGCCCCGTGGATAGTCATGGCATCTATCATCATTCCGCGTGATCCGCTACCGCTCAGTGGCTTCATTATTGCAGTGGGGAGAGCCTCCGTGAAGGCCGTGTCTATTCCCATCCACGCCACCACAGCGGTAATTCCGTCAACCAGCAGGTCCATTGCACCCGATGCCCTGAAAACACCTATGGCAACAAGGATGGCCACAAGGTATGGAATGATGGTAATGGCGGTCCTGAAGCCGTCCTTTGCACCCTCGATGAAGGTCTCGTAAACATTGACCTTCTTAAACAGAGCCATCACGAGGAAGGTGATGATAATCGAAAAGAGTATGAAGTTGGCAGCAAAGGTTGACAGTTCATTTATTGTCTCCTGCGGCAGGGTACTGAAGTACCAGACTATTCCCGCTATAAAAGCCGTAAGACCGCCCAGGTAGGCCAGCACAACCTTGTTGAACAGGTTAATCTTCTGGGCAACGGCAACGGCGATGATCCCTGCCACTGTGGCAATGTATGTTGAAATAAGTATCGGGATGAAGACGTCCGCAGGGTTGGCAGCACCCAGCTGGGCCCTGTAAACCATGATGGTCATGGGAATGAGACAGAGTCCTGAAGCATTGAGCACGAGGAACATGATCATCGGATCAGAAGCGACCTCCTTGTCAGGGTTGTGTTCCTGCATCTCCTTCATGGCCTTGAGCCCCATGGGTGTGGCGGCATTGTCAAGGCCCAGCATGTTGGCGGCGACGTTAAGCATCATGGAGCCATTGGCAGGGCTGTCTGCCGGCAGTTTGGGAAAGAGCCTCCTGAAGAGGGGTCCGATGGCCCTTGAGAGCAATTGCACGGCACCGCCTTTCTCTCCCACACGCATCAGCCCCATCCAGAGCGTCAGGACGCCGGTAAGACCAAGCGAGATTTCAAAGCCGGTCCTGGCGCTCTCGAAGGTGGAGTCAACCATCCTGTTGAATATCTCAGTGTCACCGCTGAAAATGAGCTGAGCGAGGGCAAATACAAACCCTATCAGAAAAAAGGCGATCCAGATATAGTTCAGAGCCATCCGGGAATAATTCTCAGAATCTAAAAGTATGGAAAATTTCCAAATGTGATGTCACCGGGGAAAAATCACAGTGCTTCCACCTCGATTATTTCGAAGGGTACCTGGAGGATAGTCTTGAAATCCTTCCCGGCGTCCCGCATATTTTCATCACCGTTCTCGCAGAACCAGCGGATAAGGACATCACGGTTATCGAGGAAGATCCTCTCAAACCTCTTGAAGAGGGAATGAATCCGGTTTGAAGAGCTTGTATTAAAAAACTCCAGCTTGACGTTCAGTACGGTACGTTCGGCCGGACTGGCACTGTACCCGTCGAGGTATTCGAACAGCGGCCCGTAAAATCCGTTCGAGTTCTCAGGTATCGATTTGCCTTTTATCTCAAAGAGCCCGGTCTCCGGATCAAAAAATACCGATGGCGTCTTTGAGGTCTCCCTGATTATATACTTATCCATATTCAAGACTTGGCGGCAGAGTATAAATGTAAAATTTTTCGGTTACAAAGCCAAATCAAAAGGGGTGTGGAAAACAAATTAATGAATTAAAAGAGCTTTTTGTTACATTTGGGCGAAAAGAGGCAAAAAAGCATTGAAGTTTTGTTCGGAATGTTCAGGGTGAATAGGGTGTCTGGCCGGATTGCAGCAGTGATAATATGCATGTTGTCACTGATTGAAGCTGTTTCAGCCAGGGATATCACGGTGACCGGTATTGTATCAGATGAAAGCGGAGCACTGGTCATGAATGCAAGGGTTTCGTTTTTTCTCAACACTACCGAGTACAGGGTTGTGACCGGCACCGACGGCCGTTATACCGTGAAGATTACCGGCTCCTACAGTGATGTTGCAGGGCAGGTCAGGGTGGGTACACCTTACCCCAATCCTTTCAACAACGGCGTCAACATACCATTTATCATCAACCTGGCTGGCGATGTGATGCTGAACATTTACAACCTCGCCGGAGAAAAGGTGAGGGTAATTGTCTTCCCCGATGTGGCCGCGGGAAGCTATAATGTGGTCTGGGACGGCTGCGGACAGAACAATGCACCGGTGAGTCCGGGTCTTTACATTTACGCGCTCACCTTCAAGGGAAGGACCTACAGCGGAAGGCTTGTAAAAACATCTGGAGGCGGGACTATCTCCACGGGCAGCGGACTTGAACCGGTGATGATGCCGCCGGAGGGCAATCTCCCGGAGCCCTCATACCGTTTCCCGGTGACATCCGAAGTCATTGCATCACAGTATTATCCTGTCAGGCTGACCGACATCACCCTGGCCAGCGATACAACGATCGATTTTATCCTTGCCCCCCGGAATGCAATGCCATTCAGGGTGGAAGGAAACCATATTGCCAGGTACCTCCCCGGAGGTTACAGGTCAATGATACTCAAGGGTATAAACCTCGGGTCATCACCTCCCGGTTACTTCCCGGGTGAGATTGCCTATGCCATCTCCCCTGAGATGTACGAGAGGTGGATCAGGAGGATGGCTGAGGCAGGATTCAACTCCCTCAGGGTATATACCCTTCATCCGCCGGTCTTCTACGAGAAGCTTGCCGAATACAACCAGCGACATCCTGACAAGCCGCTGCTTCTGTTCCAGGGGATATGGCTGGAGGAGGTTGAAGACGCTACGGATCCTTCGTCATATGACCTGGTTAACCGGCGCGCCGCTTTCAGCCTGGAGATCGCAGAGGTCATCGACTGCATCCATGGCAACAATGACATTGCATTCAGGTATGGGAAGTCGTATGGTATTTACAGCACTGATGTCTCCAGGTGGACGGCGGGTTACATAATTGGCAGGGAGGTGGCGCCACAGGAGGTTGACTCAACAAATAAGTTCCATCCCGGGACCACCTCATATACCGGCTCCCATTTCAGTATCTCAGGCGGTTCTGCATCGGAGGTATTCGTCACGGAGATGCTTGACAGGGTTGGGGTGATCGAGGAGTCAGAATACTCCGTCAGCAGACCGGTCAGTTTTTCGAGCTGGCCTACTCTTGACCCTCTTGATCATCCGACAGAGATTTATACAGATGAGGACGTGGCCTCATTTGATATCACGAAAATAGGCGGTGCAGGCACTCCGCCCGGGTTGTTTGCCAGCTACCATGCCTATCCCTACTACCCGAATTTCATCAGCCAGCAGCCCTCCTATCTTGGATACAGTGACAGTCAGGGGCCAAACAGCTACCTGGGTTACCTGACCGAAATGAAGAGTCATTACGGAAACATGCCGCTTGTGATAGCCGAGTTTGGTGTGCCCTCCAGCTGGGGCAGCGCGCATCAGTCGTACAGTGAGATGCATCACGGCGGTTACTCTGACAGGCAGCAGGGAGAGAAGAACATGCGAATGCTGAACAACATGATTGATGCCGGCTGTGCGGGAGGTTTCATGTTCGCATGGATGGACGAGTGGTTCAAGCGGACCTGGATAGTGCTTTACCTCGAAGCTTACGGTCTTCCGGGTGGTACGGATGCCATCCCCACGCGTCAGCTGTGGCATAACGAGACCTCCCCCGAGCAATGTTTCGGACTGATAGGCTTTGACCAGAAGGATGTCCCTGAATTCGAACAGTACAATACCGACGCACCGTCGGGACCAGTCACCTCCGTGAAGGCGACACACGATGAGGGTTTCCTCTATCTCGAGATCAATACTGCAGCTGACCTCACCCCTGGTGACGAGTTCATGGTTGCCTTCGACACCTACCTGGGCAATACCGGCGAATCCACTTTCCCGGGTGGAGCCACGATGTCGAACAGGGCTGAGTTCCTTCTTACCTTCGGCCTCGATGATGATACCGCGCTGTTTCATGTGACCCAGGCCTATGACATGAATGGCCTGACAGTGCGTTTCAACCTCACCGATCCGGCACTGCAGAAGTACAGGAGCACCACCACCGACGGTGCACCATGGGTTGTAATGAGGTGGATAAATGACGGCTTTGAGCTTACATACCAGGATATCGGCAAGGTGCCCCTCGAGCACGGTGCCTCATTCAGCTTCGGAAACAGGGCTGCCGTGGCATGGAACGGCCGGAAAGTCAGCATCAGGCTGCCATGGACCATGCTCCATTTCAATGACCCCACCCAGATGAGAGTGAATGACGGGGCAGTCTCATATGACGGGGGCTATAACTTCGAGATAATAACAACAGAGTCTGACGGCGTAGCTGTCTCAGTAAACCATAAGGGAACAGTCACAAACACCACAAACAGGTACAGGTGGCCGAAGTGGCTGATTGTACCCCCGACGGCAGAAAAGGAAAAAGCCTCGCTTCATGTCATTGAAGAAGGCTTAAGGAGTATCCCCGATTATCTTGATCAGGTCAGGCGGTAGCTGTCGCCTTTTTCTTTTTCTTTTCCGTGAATCCGCTTCTCTCGGCCTTTCCCCATCCCTTCTTTCCGCGCATTGCCTCAAGGTTGCCCCTGACGGCGAAATAGGTATGCACGGGGTAGAAGAAGGGCTCAAGCATGGCAGTGCCTATCAGCCTGAGCACATCACGCTTCCTTCGGTACTTATGGAAGGTAATCTCCTCGAAGAGGATAGCCCACGTCGTGAGGCTGACGGCAAAGCTGTAGACGAAGAGGAACAGCAGGAGGAAGAAGGGAAGGTTCAGGGCGCCGGTTATGGTAAGATAAACGGTATAGATCATTCCGAGGAAGGCTATCAGCGGTGCGGCCCACTCGAACATGAGCCAGTATGGATAACCCAGCATACCCAGGCGTCCGTAGTGGCTGTTCAGCATCATCCTGCGATGAGACCAGAGTGACTCAATAAGGCCCCTGGTCCACCTGGTCCTCTGCTTGCGCATTGACCTGAGATCGGAAGGCACCTCGGTCCAGCACAACGGATCGGGTATATACGTGACTTCATAGTTCTCCTTGTGTTCAGCCATATAGCGCCTCATCCTGAGAACAAGCTCCATGTCCTCCCCCACAGTCTTTACGTTATATCCTCCGGCCCTGATGACAGTCTCCCTGTCGAACATCCCCATGGCGCCTGAAATGAGCATCAGTCCGTCAAGGTGGCTCCAAGCCATTCGGCCGAGGAGGAATGCGCGGGTATAATCGAGTACCTGGAGACGCGGCAGAAACTGTTTAGGCAGGTTTATCTGCCGTATATGACCGCGTTCGATTTCGCATGAATTGATTATACGGATGACTCCTCCCGTACCGATGACTTTCTTCTCCTTCTCTTCGAGGAAGGGCTTGACCAGCTTCAGGATTGAGTCAGCCTCTATTATTGAGTCAGCATCGATAGTCACTATGAGGTTGCTGCGGCTGATGTTAATGCCGGCATTAAGAGAGTCAGCCTTGCCCCCGTTGTTCTTGTCGATGACGGTAAGCCTGTTATATGCCGGGTCCTTCGACTTGTATACACCCCTGATCCTTTCGCAGGGTATGCGATAGTCAAAATAGTAATTTACCCTGACAAGGTCGTAGGCCTCCCGTATCTTTTCGAAGGAATTGTCAGTGGAACCGTCATTTACGATGATCACCTCGAAGTTGTTGTAATAGAGTGACAGCAGGGTGCGGATATTGTCGATGATGGTCTTGCTCTCGTTGAAGGCGGGAGCGATGATTGTGATCCGGGGGCTCATTGGCGATAGCACCAGGGAGTTGTAGTTGACATAACTGTTCTTGCGCAGGTATTTCCTGAGTGCAAGTGCGGAGTGTATGCCGAGCAGCAGGTATGACCCGAAGAGCACTAGGGTCAGGTAGAATATCAGATGTGCAAATATAAATCCCATGGTATTCAGTATATCCTGCGGTCAAGCACGTGCCTGACTATTATATTATAGTTTTTATACTCCGATTTCATAACCTTTACGAGAGCCTGTACGCCCACTTCGCCCATATTCTCAATGGCTTTCACGGCTTCGATCTGCAGCTGCACATCGTCTTCCTTGTCAAGGACAAGCTTCAGGAACCCGAGCATTGACTGTTCTGGCATCTTGCCCATAGATTTCACGATCTCGAGGCAGTTATTGTATTCCTGGAACTTATACATCCGCTTCATGGTCTCAAGGGTGCTTCTCAGATCGAGGTCGCCGGCTACCTCCACAGCCAGCTGGCTGACGCGCTGGTCACGGTGAAGCAGGGTTTTTCTTATCTCCGGTTCAGCCTCCTTCTGTTTGAACTCCCTGATCATCCTCAGTGCAAACATCACAACCGTGGGGTTGGGTGAGTTTAGCCATTTCCGGAAGTCAGGCACAGGTATTTCATGCTGGATAATCAGGTCATGAAGCGTGATCTGTTCCCAGAGTGAGAAAGGTCTTTTTAGCTGTGAGAGGAAATCGAAGTGGTTCTGGTCACTGAGCCTGACAAGCGCAATCTGCGCCTCCATCCTCAGTATCTCATTCCTGGAGTTGAGCGACCTGTACATCTCCTCGTTCCCGTCCCTGATTCCCATGAAGGCAAGCTCCCTGAAACCCTTAATCCTTTTGTGCCACTTTCTGCTCCGGGCCCTGGCCAGCGAGTCTACGACGAGACTGAGGTCCATGTAGAGCTTATTAAGCTTCGCCTCGGAATCGCCCTTAAGGTTGACACTGACATCTATCATCTGGTCTACAAGAACCTGTCTCCGGTAATTGTCTGAGGCTATCGTCCTGAATGCATCTGAACCGGTATTCCCGAAGAGATAATCTATGATAAGCGACTGGTACTGTTCGAGAAGGTATTGTCTCAGCCTGGCCTCCTTCTCCATCCTGTTCCTGTTGAGCAGGATGACCACCACCAGGACCAACATTGAAACAAAGGAACCAATAATGGTGTATATCAGGGCATTCACCAGCGCAACCGACTTGCCGAAGTAGTTATACTGTTTCAGCCAGGGGCTGTCTCCAAACAGCAGGAAAAAATTCCTGACATTGCGTTTTTCGGGTTTGATATCAGTGTCGACGGTTGCCTGTTCTATCACCCCCGGATTTGCATCTTCCCGGGGTGCTGGCTCTGCAGCCTGAGTTGCCGGAACAGTGTCCCCTGACACTTCAGCCGGTTCCCCGGTCAGCTCCTCTGCAGCCGGTTCCCCGGTCAGCTCCTCTGCAGGGGGTGCCCCGGTCAGTTGCCTTGTATCGGACTCTCCTGCAACCTGCGGTTCCGGAGTCTCATCCGCTCCGGCGGAAGGTTCCACCTCCCTTGCAGATGTGTTGAATGATACAGGTATATAGATACATGGAGCGCTTCCCCTCAGGGAACTGTTGATAAAGACTTTAAACAGATTCCCCTCCTCGATCACTTCAAGGCTTATGCCGAGCATCTCCACAAGCTTGTTTTTGAGCGATTCTGCGTTGGCCCGGCGGCTGAAGGCTCCCATCTGGATGGCATAGTTGCCGCGGGCCAGTGAGACCAGTCCGTCAACAGTCAGTTCGCCTGGGAAAGAAGAGAGACCCGGTACCGGCGTATCGGCTATTGCTTCATGTATCGAGTCAGCTCCCGCAGGATCTGTCCGGATTGTTCCAGGAAGCGGGACCTGAAAGAGGGCAATGGCCAGCAATATGGTCAGGGTCATCTTCATCTTACTTTACCTATTCCCCTTATTACTCCGATATTTCCTTCAAACCTGCTTCGGTAATCCGATGCCGAATACTTCTCCCATGAGTACCCTGCCCCGATTCTAACAGACCAGAATGAGTTTATCTGGTTGAAGTAGGTCAGCCTGGCGCTGGCAGCCCTCTGCCTCTCCAGGTCAGTGATGATATCATAAGGTTCATCGGGGGCAGTACCGGCTCCGAGGGTCAGCTGAAGGTAGTCCGTCGTGCCGAGATATCTTCTTGCGTTGAGGAAGAATGAGGTTGTCACCCCGATATCCTTGAAGTGAAAATAACTCCTGCCCGAGAACCACCAGTTTCCGGTATATTTTTCAATTGATAATGTACCGATGAAAAAGCTATGGTCAAAATAGTAATAATTGCCTCCGATGGAAACTGCCCATCCCCGGGGCATTGTCTGCCACACTTCGAGGGCTGCCCTGTGCCCCGGGAACCATCTGCCCGGACTGTAGGCATAGGCAAGATAGGCGTAACTGGTTTTAGTCAGCTCAGGCCAGGCTTCGGCGGCGAACTGGATATCATCGCCGACAGTACTGGCCGGTGCTCCGAGGTTGATATGCCCGTAGTTCACCGATGCCACTGCCTGTCCCCATGAGAATCGATGTCCTGCGCCAACGGTATACACCTGCCAGAATCGGGTGTAGGGCTCCTGGTATGTATCGAAGAGCCAGCCGGCCCTGACGTCTGTTGGAGGCGTCATTTGCTGTGATCTGTCGCGTGACCAACGCCTGATATCGGTTGCGGCTTCAATGGCATCACTGTTGGAGGAGTCGGCGATCAGAAGCGTGTCTATGACTGCGGCACCCTCTTCATAACGGCCCTGCCAGGCCAGTATCCTGCCAAGGAGGATACGTGCATCACCGTAGCCGGGATATTGCCTGACGAGTTCGCGGGCGGCTGGTTCAGCCTCAGAGTAATTGCCAGTCAATGCAAGTGACCTGACCCGTGCATACTCCTCCTCAGGACTGGTGAGATCCTGGGACAAGAGAGAGCCTGCAGTCAGAACCGCGATCAGCAGTGAAACAAGCAATGTTCTGTACCTCGTGTGGCGCATACCTTATATTAAAGTAACTGCAGCCCTGATCTTGCTGACCAGGTCCTGCGGATCAAATGGTTTTGTGATGTAACCGCTGACCTTCATCTCACCTGCCTGGCGCTGCACCTGAGGATCCCTGAATGCGGAGACGATCAGCACAGGGGTCTGTTTCTTCAGTTCCGTGCGCAGGAACCTTATCACCTCCAGGCCACTGTGGTAAGGCAGGTGAATGTCTATTATCACAACATCAAAATCTGTCTTGCGCAGGACTTCAATGGCTTTGCTGCCGTCGTTTACGGCTACCGGATCAAATCCCTCTCTTTCAAGAACTACTGACATTGCTCTCAGAGCCAGCTGGTTGTCTTCACATATCAGTATCTTCATTTTTGTGTTGTTCCTGCTTCCCGATTTAGTTAATAACGCAAACGAGGCTCTTTTAATACATATGGCCGCCAAAAATGGCTCTTTTTATCCTTCCATCAAAGAAAAGACCACCTCAATTTGACCTGTGTTGATAAAACGTTGATAACCCGCCAGTAAACAAAGATTAATGTTTCACAGCTCCTTTATCCTGATGTTCCGGAACCTGACAAGTGATCCGTGGCCAAGAAAACCAATATGTCCCCTGCTGTTTTTCAGTCCCGGATGATCCTTGCCGTCAAGTGTTCCATTGGCTGATGCTTCGGCGATATCGCCGTCAACAATGACCGTCCCGTTAAGCACCACCTTGATTCCGGTACCCTGAGCGGTCACTTCCTGGTAGTTCCACTCACCAACGGGCCTTAGAAATCCTCTCCTGGCGGGTATTACTCCATAGACCGAGCCATGGTACTGGTAGGGTTCGAGATCGGCAAATATTGATGCCGTATTGTCAAGTATCTGCAATTCCATCCCGACATATGCCGCATCACCTTCCATCGGGGTCCGTATGCCAAGTCCGTTGTTGGCGCCGGGTGTCAGCTGGAACTCAAACCGGAAGACAAAATCGGAATACTCCTTCTCTGTGTAGAGGTTTCCGCCGCTGCCGTCACCGGGTTTAATGACAATCATGCCGTCCTCCACAACATATGAGGTTTTGTTTCCCGCCCATCCGTCGAGATTGCGTCCGTTGAAGACCGACACAAAACCGGCTTCCTTCTCCTTATCCGTAAGCTTGTATTCGGCAGACTTAATCTCCCTGATATAAATATCCCTGAAATTCAGATCTGTTCCGTGAGCCTGCAGCTCCACGGCACCTCTTTCAAATATGGGGATGGTCCTGTCCCAGTAGTTTTCCATTATGACATCATCGGTCACCGGTTCGCCGTTGAGCCAAACCGAGACCCTGTCTCCGGTCATCATTATGCGGAAGGTATTCCATTCCCCGACGGGGTTATCAGCCACCTTCAGGGGTGCAGACGGGTTCTTCTGGTTGTTGTAGAGTCCTCCCGATCCCACCTGTGCTCCGGCGTCGGTGCGGGATGTATCCCATATCTGTACCTGCGGCGTGCCGCGCAGATAGATACCGCTGTCGCCATCCTTCGTTATGCGCCAGTCGACATACATTTCGAAATCGCCGTAATCCCTAACGCTGCAGAGATTGTCTCCATTGCCGCTGAACCATATCATTCCGTCCCTGACACTCCAGTTTGTGAGCATTTTCAGATCAGCCTCCTTCTGCTTTGCGGCCAGTTCCTTAGGCTTCATTGCTGCCCTTGTCAGAGGATTGCCCACAAGTCCTTTCCATCCGGTGAGGTCCTTCCCGTTGAACATCGGTTCAAAATCTTCACCGGCAGACAGGTTCATTGAAGCGATTGCTTCCTCAGCTGCTTTCCTGACCTCGTCAGAGGGGTCGGAAAGGTATCCGGAAATGAAGAAACCTGCCTGGCGTATCTTAAGCGAGGAGGCAAGTGATATCATGTCAGACATTGCCCCGGGTGCCATTGCATGTGGCGCTATATCCTTTATAAGCAGGAGCTTTCGCTCAGGTGTCAGCGGTGAGAGTGAGACCATTCGCAGGTAGGCATCGAAGGCCGGCATACCGAAAGTCTTGTTGCCTGAGGCACATATTGTGCGAAGGGCGGGAAGGGCCGAATGGTCTGACCAGTGTGCCAGGGCATCGAAGCATACATCGCGTGTGCCGGCGTCGCCGTTCTCGAACTCGTAAGCCACTCTCTTCAGGGCCTCTGCCCCTCCCGTGCGGGCCAGAAGAGGTATCAGCCTCAGTTTGTCGCTGCTTTTGTCAAGAGCGGCAAGTATCAGCTCTGACCTTGCAGCCGGGTCGTCGCCACGCATCGCAGCACTCAGAAGGGCTCCCTGCAGAACTGGTATTTCAGCCCTCTCGCTGGTTTTCTCCAGGAGTGAAATTATCTGAGGCTGGTCATCCCATGATGCCAGGGAGGCCAGGGAGGTCAGAGCGGCAGCACGGACGGCCATGTCTTCCGAACCGGTGTAAGGATAAACAGTCTTGAAATAGTTGCTGTCACCGGACCAGGAGAGGAGCCATATCAGCGTTACGGTGGAGTGTCCCTTTAAGGCCGGGAGGCTTTCCGCTACCCTTGCCACGGTTGTACTGTCAAGTATGGTTGTCAGGGCGTTGGCTGCGGTGCGATGGCCCTCCTCGCTGTCAGTTTTAAGTATCCATGAGAGCAGCGGATCGACGGCCCTTTTTCCCCGGAGCCTGGCCAGGGCGGTGACAGCCTCTCCGGCAATTTCCTGGGATGGGTCATTCAGTGCCTTCATCATCAGCGGCACTGCAAGCTCATCACCGCGTTCACCCAGCATCAATAGTATCTCGGGTTTTGCCTCGGGGCGGACTTTAGAATAGCGGTTTATCCACTTTTTTGTCACGTCGCTGCCCGGCATTGATGCAGCAAGCCTCAGCGCTCCTCCGCGAATGGCTACGTCAGGGTCATCGGCAGCTTCAAGGAGCATGTTCAGGGCTCCGATACCCTTTACTTCAGTTATCACACTCATGGCCGCGAGACGCTGTCCGGCCGTTGCCGGCGTATTGCTTTTAGAGATGACCAGGTCAGTTATTTTCTCCATCTCCCTGGTGTCTCCGGCCAGGCCGATATTCCTTGCATAAAGGAGCAGGGAATTAACTGCTCCGACCGGATTCCACTGGTATGATGCCTCAGCTGCAGCCTGCATCAGGATCTGTCCTGCCCCGGCATCGCCTGTTGAGGCCAGTGCGTACAGCGCTGCCGCGCGCTCAGGAGGTGTTCCTTTTCCATTCCAGTAAACATAACTGTCAATTGCCCCTGCATAACCGTGTTCCGCGAGGGCAACCATGATCTGGGCGGCGCATGGTGAGGTTCCTTTCCTCAGGACGGCGGACAGAAGATCAAGGGCTGCCTCACTGCCAACCGACTGCAGTACCATGACTGCATCATCGCATGCCTGATCACTGCCTGCATAATCTTTGAGCGCCTCAACCGCCGTATCGGATCCGATCAGGTTAAGCTGCCTCATGAAGAAAGCCCTCACTTCACTGTCGTTTGCGGCCTTCATAAACTTTATGCACTGCCTCTCCCACCCTCTCTTTCTTACCTCATCACTGTCGCCCGAGATGTGAGCTGTGAGTGATGCGATCGCATAGCGGGCCCTTGTGTCATCTCCTGTACCTGCGGGTATGACCTGTCCGCAGATGATGTCTGTTCCGGCATCGCCCAGTGCATACATCTCTTCCATTAGGTTTGAAGCAAGCTCCCTGCTCTCTGCCGGCAGCCTGCCAAGGAGGTCGGCTACCCTGGTTTCAAGCGTTCTCACGTCCTGTGAGCTTGTCACAGCATGAAAAAGCATTACTGCCGCGAGGGTCAAAAGTGTTCTGAGTCTGTTCATGATTATACTTTTTCCTGATGTTTTACATATGCCATTCGCCTCTCATAGGCTGATCGATCAGTGCGTTGGCCGCATCGTCACCTGTGAACACCTGTTTGACGGGATCGAACTTCAGATCCCTGCCCAGTCTAAGGGCCACCACACCCATGTTGACAATTGTGCACGATCTGTGTCCGTTGGATTCGTTGAGGGCAAAAGGCCTTCTTGTCCTGACTGATTCCGTAAACTGCGTAATCTGTGGCTCGGGATCCGGCAGGTCTTTGACAAGCTCTGCCAGGTTCGGTATATCTGATACGAATCCCTTGAATATTTTTCCTCCCGGTCCTTCAATGTATGCCGCTTTCGTGTCACGGTTCTCACCGTCGAGTATTATCTGGCAGCCGTCGTCATAGGTATAGGTTATCCTTCGCCATGATCCGACCGCATCATAATGCTGCTGCGGGGCATCGACCTGCACCGATACCGGGCTTGTATCATCCTTGCCCAGCAGATACTGCACCGGGTCTATGTAGTGCTGTCCCATGTCGCCGAGTCCTCCTCCGTCATAATCCCAGTATCCCCTGAAATTCTCATGCACCCTGAGTTTGTTATAGGGTTTCCACGGAGCAGGACCAAGCCAGAAGTCATAATCAAGGCCTGACGGCACCGGTTCGGGGTCCAGGTCTGTCAGGCCGCTCCAGTAAAACTTCCAGTCATAGCCCGTGATGCCGCTTATGGTCACCTTCAGGGGCCACCCCAGCACGCCGCTGCTGACGATCTTCTTAAGAGGCTTGACAGTTGTGCCAAGGCCGTAAAACTGACCGTTGAACCTGAACCAGGTGTTGAGCCTGAACATCCTGCCGTTTGCCCTGACGGCCTCTGCAAGCCTCTTGCCTTCACCGATTGTTCGGGTCATGGGTTTCTCGCACCAGATGTCCTTTCCGGCTTCGGCGGCCATTTTTGCTATGATGCCATGCCAGTGCGGCGGGGTGGCAATGTGCACTATGTCTATGTCGGGCCGCGCAATCAGCTCCCTGAAGTCGCGGTATCCCGTCACTCCCCGGCCGGCTTTGTCAAGAGCCTTCCTGAGATGCCCGGAATCAACGTCGCAGACTGCCAGCAGACGGGTATTCTCGTAACCGAAGTGACCCATCCCCATGCCTCCCACCCCTACAATTCCCTTGGTGAGCTGGTCGCTGGGGGCCAGGTAACCGTTCCCGCCCAGTACATGGCGCGGGATGATTGTCAGGCCGAGACCTGCTGCCGTACTCCTGATGATGAAACTGCGTCTGCCGGTTTTTTCCATAGCTGTGGTGGTTTATTTCAATGTCTGTAAATATAGAGAATTTGCCTAAATTGTCCCGTGACAAAATCCCTTAAAGGCAAACCTTCAAAAAACCGTCTATGAGAACAATCGTTGCATTAATGCTGATGTCGCTCCTTCTTCCTGCCTTAAAAGCCGAAAAGGTTGAATTGCCGGTGCTGGGTCTGTGCATTGAAGCACCCGGGCATGAATATGTAAAGGAGTTTGACAAGTTCATCCGTGAGGAGCTTGCCCCGCTGGGCGTCAACACCCTGGTACTCAGGGTCGACTGGAACTATGAGTATGAGACTCATCCTGAGCTCAGGGGAGATGACCCGCTCACCAGGAAGGATGTCAGGCTGCTTTCCTCAACATGCAAAGAGCTTAACATTAATCTGATACCACAGATTAACCTTCTTGGTCACCAGTCGTGGCACTCGGAGACAGGCAAGCTGCTTGAGGTGTACCCGCAGTTTGACGAGACGCCGTGGGTTAAGATGCCCGCAGAATACAAGTGGCCCAATGATGACGGTCTCTATTGCAGGAGTTACTGCCCGCTGCACCCGGAGGTTCATGCGGTAGTTTTTGATATTGTCGGAGAAATTGTGGACGCTTTTGAGGCAAAGGCATTTCATGCAGGCATGGATGAGGTCTTTTACATCGGAGACAGCAAATGCCCGCGCTGTTCGGGCAGGGACAACGCCGAGCTATTCGCCGGTGAAGTGAATCTGATCCGCAATTTCCTGGCCTCCAAAGGATGCAGGATGTGGATATGGGGTGACAGGCTCATTGACGGAAAGGTGACTGGCTATGGCATGTGGGAAGCCAGTATGAACAACACTCACAGGGCGATAGACATGATTTACAGGGATGTGGTCATCTGTGACTGGCATTATGAGAGACCCGACCTGACCGCTGTGATTTTTGCCCTGAAGGGATTCACCGTTCTCACATGCCCGTGGCGTACTCCGGAGGTGGCCCTGAAACAGCTTGAGAATACACAAATGTTCATCTCAACGGCCACGAAAGTCACCAGGGAGAGGTATGCAGGCATCCTTCAGACTGAATGGGGCAGTGCTGAAAAATTCGTGAACGACTTTCTGGAGATCAAAAAAGCCGGTGCAGCCCCTGAGGGAAAGGAGAAGAGTGCTGCAAACACCTTCTGGCTTCTGACACGGAAGATTGCAGCTGCGAAAGCGGATTAGGGTTTCCTTACTGTTCCTGTCCGGTCACCCCGTATTGCTTACGAAGTTTGTCAAGTCGCTTCCTGAGGTCTCTCTCGATGCTGTCATAAGACGGGTCATCGATGAGGTTATTCATCTCATGCGGGTCCTTGCCGAGGTCATAAAGCTCCCACGTATCAATATCATTATAAAAGTGTATGAGCTTGTACCTGTCGGTTCTGATTCCGTAATGCCTCTTCACCGCATGCTCGGCCGGGTATTCATAATAATGGTAATAGAGGGCATCGCGCCATTTTTTCGGTTTTAATCCCTTCAGAAGAGGCACCAGCGAGACTCCCTGCATGTCTGCCGGAGGCTCGACGCCGGCCAGCTCCAGGAAGGTGGGTGCAAAGTCAATGTTCTGAACCATCTGTTCAATGTCTCCGTGAGCTTTGAACGACTCCGGCAGTCGCATCATCAGGGGTGTCCTGAACGACTCCTCGTACATGAAGCGCTTGTCGAACCAGCCGTGCTCGCCCAGGTAAAAGCCCTGGTCGGAGGTGTATACCACAAGGGTATTCTCAAGCAGACCGGCAGACCTGAGGTAGTCAAGCAGCCTTCCCGTATTCCGGTCGACAGACTGTATCGTTCTCAGATAATCGGTAAGGTACCTGTTGAGCTTGTACAGTGCAAGTGAATCTCCTGAGGGAGGATTCTCATTGTATGCCCTGCTTATGCTGTCGTATTCCCTCAGCCATGCCTTGCGCTGTTCCGGGGTGAGGCGGTTGTTCAGGTACCAAAGGTAGTCTTTCTCAGACCGTGAGAGAGAGTCTCCGGTGGTGCCAGTTATCTTGAGGTCGGAGGCCATCAGCATGTCTTTTATGACGCTCATCTCCTGTTCAGCCGCTGCCTGTCTGCCGTTGTAATCGTCAAAGTAATTATCCGGAACCGGGAACTGGTGACCGTCGTACAGGCCGAAGTCGACTGTGTCAGGCATCCAGTTCCGGTGGGGAGCCTTATGGTGTACCAGGAGGCAGAAGGGTTTGCCGGGGTCCCGCTTCTCCATCCATTCAATGGCCATGTCCGTAATAATCGTTGTGGCATAACCGGTCTCCCTGTATGTCCGGCCCATCTCTATGAAGTCAGGATTATAATAGCTTCCCTGGCCCGGGAGGATATTCCAGTAGTCGAATCCGGTGGGTTCACTCCTGAGATGCCATTTGCCTATCAGTGCAGTCTGGTACCCTGCCCCCTGCAGCAGCCTGGGGAAGGTCACCTGCGAGCTGTCAAACCTGTGCCTGTTGTCGAGGTGTCCGTTGGCGTGGCTGTGCTTTCCGGTCAACAGCGCCGCCCTGCTTGGAGCGCAGATGGAGTTGCATACGAAACTGTTTCGGAAGACGATGCCCTCGTCGGCAATGCGGTCGAGGTTTGGGGTCTTGTTGATCTCGCTGCCATAGGCTCCGACAGCCTGGTATGCATGGTCATCAGTCATGATGAAGATGATATTAGGCTTCACCGGCTCCTGCCTTTTGCATGAAAAGAATGCAAGGAGCAACCACGCGGGAACAGTCAGTTTCATTTTCATTTTATTGCTGTTCTGTTTTGTTTTTAGTATGAAATCGCGTCCGGCTACCGACATAGTTGTCAGATGGTGACAATCTTCTTCCTGACTATTATCCAGGAAACAACCAGGAGGTATGCAGCACAGAGAAGCAGTACCGCCATTCCGGGCACCACTCCCATCGCGTCACTCACCAGTCCCATCAGAGGAGGGATAAGCGCTCCGCCGGATATCGCCATCATCATGAGTCCTGAGATCTCATTGCTTCTCTCGGGGTATCTCTGCACTGTAAGTGAGAAAACCAGGGGGAAAATGTTGGCTACACCAAGACCTATGACGAAGACCAGTCCCCATGCTGCAGCCTTTGAGGGTATTACCAGAATAAGGAAGATGGAGATGATCGAGAGTATGGTGCTGTAGAGGAGTCCTTTTGTTGAAGCCAGTTTTGTAAGTATCAGGGCGCCGGCAAATGTTCCGAGCATGCGTCCGAAGAAGTAGACGCTGCGGCCCGACTGCGCTGCCACCTCTTCAATGCCGAACCTTGTAGTGAGAAACCTGCCTGAGAAATAGTTGAACCCCACGTCGATGCCCACCACCAGGAATATTGAAAGAACCATCATCAGGATATAGCTGTTACCCAGCAGCTTAAAGGCTGATGACATCGATGCCTTCGGGCCTGTCATGGCTGTCTCTTCTACCTTTACCGTACTGAGCCATATTACGCTCAGGAACGAGATGATGCCGTAAACAAGGAACAGCAGCTTCCAGTCGCCGAACCGGCTTGCGAACAGTGCGGCAAGCGGTGCTGCAATCATTGACCCGATTGCTTTAATAAACTGAGAGAAGCTCAGGAAGCTTGAGGCCCTTCGCCCCGGTACAACGTCAACCAGAAGAGGGTTTGCAGAGACCTGAACGATGGTATTGCCAATGCCCAGCAATGCAAATCCGGCAATGACCGTTGCGAAGTTGTAAAAGAAATAAGGTATGAAGAGCCCGATGCCGGTGATGGCCATACCGATATTGAGCATCACCTTCTTCCCTACCCGTGCCTGGAGGATGCCTACCGGCACTGACAGGAAGAAAAACCACATGAAGGCGGCAAACGGTATAAGGCCGAGGATAAAGTCGCTCAGGCCGAGGTCACCCGCCACACGGTCCTTGCCTATGCCCACCAGGTCGACAAAGCTCATCACGAAGAAGGAGAGGAGCACCGGCACCACCAGCCTCATCTCGATTTTTTTCTCATTCATATTTATTTTGTTATTTATCCTTACATAAGGGCCAGTGCAGGCTGCACGGCTTTCCAGAATCCTTCGTCGAGCAGGTAGGCGCTTCCCAGCAGGGCGGCATCCTCCTTCAGTTCCGAGATGGCCACAGTTGTATTGCACCCCGCCTCTCTCAATGTTCTTTCAAAACCTGGTCCGAAGAGCTCCCAGCCGTTTGAGATATTGCCTCCAATGACCAGTATTTCAGCCTCGAACTTCATGAGCCAGGGGGCAAGAAAGGTTCCCAGGCTTGATCCAAACTCCGTGAAGATGCTCCTGACAACAGGTAGGTGCATCGCTTCCATGGCCACCTCCTTAACCCCTTCGGCTTCCTTACCTGTCAGCTCCCTGTACCGCGATGTGAACCAGCGCGTCGAGAAGTAGTCGTCAGCGATGCCTGTTCCGAACGGAAGGTGATAGACGCATCCCATCCTGGGCACCCTGTCGCCGTCAACCACAGGGATGCGGTTGTCGACGAAGGCTGATCCGAAACCTGTGCCGAGTGTTATCGCCATCATCTTCCCGAATCCCGCAGCTTTGCCTGCCCACGCTTCACCCACCGCAAAGGAGCTGGCATCATTCATGAACCTGACCCTGCAGTCGCACGGCAGTCCGAGCCTCGAGGCCACTGCCTTGCCGACATTGACGCCGTAGAGTTTTTCGTACTTGGGCACTCCCCTGATTAGGCAGATACCCCTTACATAGTCGAACGGACCCGGCATGGCGAAACCTATCCCGCGGAGATTAAATATCTGCATCCCTGACAGGACTTTCTTCAGGGTGTCTGTCCATACCGTGAGAATCTCATCGGCTTCCGCCTTGTTGTCAACAGGACTTTCGGCGCGCGAGCCGCTGATAATGGTGTGGCTTGCCATGTCCACGGCAACGGCAGTGATGTGGCTACCTCCGATATCCACGCCGATGGCTTTGTTCTGAAGTGAGTAATCCATGATTTATTTCCTGTTGAACCTGATTTTGAGGGAATGAAAATATCTATTTTCCCAAAGAGTGCAAAATGAAATCAGTTTATTATTTCAAATAACTAGGAGCAGTCTGAGAAATGTTTTAAATTCGTAGGTGAATATCATATCATTCCTGATCAAACACAATCAATAAACTTTCCGTTATGTCAAAAGCCACAAAGGAAGATGCGCTTCTGTATCACAGCAGCGGCCGCAAGGGCAAGGTTGAAGTAATTCCTACCAAGCCATATTTCACACAGGCAGATCTCAGTCTTGCCTACACCCCTGGTGTAGCCTATCCCTGCCTAGAGATAGAGAAGAACCCGGAGGATGCATACCAGTATACCGCCAAAGGAAACCTTGTTGCAGTCATTTCAAACGGAACGGCCGTTCTCGGGCTCGGTGATATCGGGGCCCTGGCCGGCAAGCCGGTCATGGAGGGGAAAGGACTGCTCTTCAAGGTCTTTGCCGATGTTGATGTATTCGACATTGAAGTCGATGAAAAGGATCCTGAGAAGCTGATAGAGATATGTGCAAAGATCGCTCCCACCTTCGGGGGGATCAACCTGGAGGACATCAAGGCGCCTGAGTGCTTTGAGGTGGAGACGAGGCTCAAGGAGATGCTTGACATCCCTGTCTTTCATGACGATCAGCATGGCACTGCCATAATCTCGGCAGCCGGACTGCTAAGCGCTATCGAGATCACCGGCAAAAAGCTCTCCGACCTGAAGGTTGTGGTGTGTGGAGCCGGCGCTGCTGCCAACTCCTGCACCCGCCTTTATGTAGCTCTTGGCATCAGGAAAGAGAATGTCGTCATGGTTGACAGCAAGGGGGTTATCAACAGTAAACGAACTGATCTCAATAAATACAAGAAGGAGTGGGTCACAAACCGTGATGTAAACACCCTTGCCGATGCGGTGAAGGGGGCGGACCTTTTCCTGGGGCTGTCTGTAGCCAATATGCTGACGAAGGAGATGCTCAGTACCATGGCACCCCATCCCATTATATTTGCCATGGCGAATCCGAACCCGGAGATAAGCTATGAAGATGCGATGGCAACGCGTAATGATCTGATCTTTGCCACCGGCAGATCTGACTACCCGAACCAGATCAACAATGTGCTGGGGTTCCCCTTCATCTTCAGGGGTGCTCTTGATGTAAGGGCCAGGACCATCAACGAGGAGATGAAGCTTGCTGCCACGAAGGCCCTTGCGGCACTGGCTAAAGAACCGGTACCTGAGGCTGTGCTTGAGGCATACGGACTGAAAAAGCTTGAGTTCGGAAGGGAATACATAATACCCAAGCCGCTCGACCCGCGGTTGATCTCACGGGTTGCCTCGGCCGTTGCCAGGGCAGCCATCGAGACCGGGGTGGCAAGGTTGAAGATTGACGACTGGGATGCCTACATGAAGTCGCTCGATCAGCGGACGTCAGAACATATAGGCCGGATTTCAGATATCTGTTGTCTCAGGCGCAAATGACAAAAAGGGCCGGCATCCGAAGATCGCCGGCCCTTTTATCACCCTCTTCACTTGTCAACCAACCTGCTGTGCCCAAACTCTTAAAAAGCACAGCAATATCATTTTTATTTTATCCTCAGCTTTGACTCGTACATAGTCATTATCAGGGTGGAAATCTGTTCAATGGTGAAGCTGCTTCTGTTAAGCGTCACGTCAAAGAGATAATCAATTGAGAGAGGCTTCTTTTCAAGGAAATCGACAATCAGTTTTTGCCTTTTCTCGTCGGTTTCAATAGTATAGGCCTCCGCTTTTTCAATGATCATGCCCTTTTTATTCATCACATTCTGTACCCTCCAGTACATAGGCGCCACAAGCCTGACATGAAGGGCATTGGCCATATCGTGTGTTATCGCCACTCCTCCCCGGCCGATGATGACGGCATATCCGTCACGGGCTATTGAAAGCACCACTTCCCTGATCGCCTTTTTCACAGAACTGTCTGTCACAAACGAACCGGAGAAGGCCATTATCATCTGGGATATATCGGTCATCCCGTAACCCTGATAGAATGTCTCCACCCGGTGGGTGTCTGTCTTAAGCTCGTGGGCTGCATGGTAGATGATATCCTTGTCAACCCATTTCCACCTGTTTGTATTGAACCTCAGGTTAAGCTGCGCCACGAGTTCCGCAGCCACTTCCCTGCCGTCACAGCCTGTCTGCCGTGATATGGTTATGACCGGGCCTGTCTGATCAACGGGCCTGCCAAGCATTTCAACCCTGTAACGCGTATCGAAATAATCAAATATCTTCTTCACGGCCAAGGTATTACCTGAAGCATGCAGGTGACAACGTCCCTGCCTGCTTCAGTGTCACAAATTTTACAAAATATAATCAATATTTATTGAAAAGTCAACTAATTCCGGCAAAAATCACAGGCAACCGTAGCTTTGGCTGATCTCACTCATATCCTGCACGTTGCCATCATAAGTCTCCGTGCTCGGTCCTTCTGATGATCTCATTCTGAAGATCCTCGCCCAGATCATTGAAATAGTCGCTGTATCCTGCCACGCGTACGATCAGGTCGCGGTAAAGTTCGGGATGCTTCTGGGCGTCACGGAGTGTTTCTGCGCTTACCACGTTGAACTGAATATGATGCCCGTCGAGGCTGAAATAGCTTCTGATGAGTGCCGTTAGCTTCTGATAGCTGCCCTCATCCTCAAAAAACTCCGGTGAGAACTTCTGGTTCAGGAGGGTACCGCCGGTCCTGAGGTGGTCTATCCTGGAGGCTGACCTGATCACGGCTGTCGGACCCTGGCGGTCAACACCCTGGAACGGGGATATCCCCTCTGAAAGGGGTACCCAGGCCTTGCGGCCGTCAGGGGTGGCGCCGGTGACATTGCCGAAATAGATGTGCGAGGTTGTCGGCAGCATGTTAATGCGGTGCATCCCTCCCCTGGGAGTCGGCCTGCCGGTGACGGCATCATGAAATATTTCAAAGACTGCCACAGCCTGCTCATCTGCATAGTCGTCATCATTGCCGTACTTCGGTGTGTGGTAAATCATCTGATATTGCATCTCTTCTGCACCTTCAAAGTTGTTCTTCAGGGCGGTCAGCATCTCGTTCCAGGTGAACTTCTTCCTGTCATAAATATTGAACTTTATTGAGGTGAGCATATCAGTAATGCTGCCCAGTCCCACTCCCTGGATGTAGGTGGTGTTGTACCTTGCACCCCCGGCGTTGTAGTCCCTGCCGTTGGCTATGCAGTCCTCGAGGAGTAGCGACAGGAAAGGCACCGGGAGGTGGATTGCAAAGGTCTTTTCGATTACATTGTTGCCTCTGACCTTTATATCGGCAAAGTAGTTTACCTGCTCACTGTACGCAAGCATGAGGTCATCAAAGGTGCTGAACGACGACGGATCACCCGTCTCCGGACCGATCTGCACTCCCGTCCGGGGATCGAAACCGTTGTTCAGGGTCACCTCAAGTATCTTCACCAGGTTGAAGTACCCTGTCAGCCAGTAGCACTCGGTACCGAATGCGCCTGTTTCAACGCACCCTGAGGCACCGCCGTTACGGGCATCGACGATGCTCTTCCCATGCCTGAGGAGTTCCCCGATGATTGCCTCGGTGTTGAAAACCGATGGTTGTCCGAATCCGGTTCTGATGATGTCAAGAGCCTTGTGAATGAAGGAATCCGGGTTCTTGAGGCTGACCTGTATCATTGAGCCGGGTTGCAGGATGCGCATCTCACCGATAACGTCGAGGAGGATGTATGTCATCGGATTGACTGCATCGGTACCGTCAGGCTTCACTCCTCCCAGGTTGATGAGGCAGAAGTCGGTGTAGGTATTGCTCTCCTGTGCGGTGACACCCATCTTTGGAGGAGAGGGGTGGTTGTTGAACTTCACCCAGAAGCATCCGAGGAGTTCATATGCCTCCTCCGTTGTGAGGGTGCTATCATCCAGGCCCTTCTTGTAAACGGGCCACAGGTGCTGGTCGAGGCGGCCGGGATTGAATGAGTCCCAGGGATTAAGTTCTGTCACAACGCCGAGGTGGATGAACCAGTAATGCTGGAGCATCTCATGGAAAGTCTCCGGGGCATGTGCCGGCACGCGCCTGCAGATGGCGGCCATCTTAAGAAGTTCATTCCTTCTCCCGGGCTCCTTCTCCGTCTCCGCCATCTCCTCAAGCCTGTCGGCGTGCCTGCCGGCGTACATGATAATGGCATCACAAGCAATATCCATTGCTTTAAGCTCCTCTGCGCGCTCATAGGCCTGGGGATCGCTGCGGAAATCGAGCGCTGCAACCGCACCGGCAATCTCCCTCTTAAGGTCGAGGAATCCGGTGCGGAACATCTTGTATCCGAGCACTGTGTGACCCGGAGCCCTCTGTTCCTGGAACTCAGTGAAGATACCAGCCCTGTAAGCAGCAA
Organism: Bacteroidales bacterium; assembly: GCA_049294275.1. Taxonomy (GTDB): domain Bacteria; phylum Bacteroidota; class Bacteroidia; order Bacteroidales; family VadinHA17; genus SR-FBR-E99. Next base: position 80,191 of record JBAQCQ010000093.1, on the reverse strand, counting down.
GCCACTCCGGGGTCATGCGCTCCATTATGCGGTCGCGGTTGCTTCGCCCCTTCCAGAACGGAATGATCTCCTCACTGTAGATCTTCCTTACCTCGTCACTTACCCTGTAAGAAACCTTCTCGCGGCTGTTGAGAATGTCAAGGTCCTGAAGGGAGTGCAGGCTGATCTCAGGATAGGTGGGGGTTGCCTTCGGGGCAGGGCCCCTTTCGCCTACAATGAGCTCTCCTTCATTGATGCAGATGGCCTTGTGACTGAGCAGGTATTCAAAGGCACGTGCCCTGAGCACCGGCGCCGACAGGCCCTGGGCCTCGCGACCGGAGCAAAACCGTGTAATAAGCTGCGCCCTCTCGGCGGTGATGGTCTCGGTTGCGTTCAGGCTCTGATTCCTGAGCCTCATCACTCTTTCTGTCATTTTATTATTCTGTTCCATTTTCTGCTTCGGGTTTTCTTTTATCCGCCTTTCTTTACATGGATTCCAAGCGGTTTCAATATTTCAATGTATTCATCCAGAAAGCCGTTCGGGACCTGGCTCACTGAAGCCATCCTGTCAGGAAGGCCGAAACGGCGGTATTTCGAAATGCCTGTCTTATGGTATGGAAGGAGATTGATCTCCCTTATTCCGGCTGTTTTCCTGCTTTCAATGAAGAGACGCAGCTTTTCGATATAGGCCGCGTCGGCTGTCACACCGGGGATGACCGGGATCCTCAGCATCACTTCAGCTCCGTTATCAAGAAGCATATCGAGATTTGAAAGGATCAGATCATTGCTCACACCGGTGTACTTTTCATGTTTTCCCGGATCAAGGTGCTTGAGATCATACAAGAAGAGACTGGTGACAGGCATGACTGACTTCAGAACCTCCGGCCGGGCATAACCCGAGGTATCAACAGTTGTATGGAACCCTGAACTCCGGAGCAGGATGAGTGCCTCAAGAAGGAAATCGGGCTGCATAAGCGGTTCCCCTCCGGAGAATGTAACTCCTCCTCCGGAATGATCCATAAAAACCCTGTCGCGCTCCGCCCTCTGCACAATCTCTTCGGGAGTGTACTCCATGCCCACCTGTTCCTCGCTGGCGAACTCCCTCTCTCCTATTCTGTCAATTCTGGGTATTGTCTGGCGGCATGAAGACTTTCCTTCAGGATTGTGACACCACCAGCAGTCAAGGGGGCAGCCCTTCATGAAGAATGTGACCCTGATGCCGGGGCCGTCATGAATTGCATACCTTTTAATACTGAATATCAAGCCTTTCATAATGATCAAAATAAGTCCGTGTGTGAATCGGAAAAGAAGAAGGCAGGGATAACCCCGCTGAAAGGCTACCAGTTGTAGAACATAAGGCAATGATACAGCCTCCTTCCGAGACGGTTCATCATAAACCTGTGTTCCAGTCTTTGCATAATACCAGAATAACGGTCAAAATTACTTAAAAATTTCGAATACCATAAACCAATCGCCTGAAACATGGTTGAAACGACGCTTCTCTCAATATTATTTAATTGATTTTCTGTTACTTGCAAAATACCCTGGTTTATTAACAAAAGATTAACGAAATGAATGTGCAGCAATTAGAGGGGTTTCCGGTCTTTATTCTGGAAAGAAGACGGAAAAGGACAGTTCCATTTTTTCCGCAGGACAGTTAGGTGTTTAACAAATAAAACGGGCCAGTCATGAAAAGAATTTTCCTTGTTCTGTTAGTTTTTGCCAGCATGACAGCATTGTCTTACGGGAAAATCATCGTGAAAGGTGAATCGAACACATCCTTCGGAAGTTTCACCATCGGGGTTTGTGATCAGCCAATGATGCTTGCAGGCGGAGAGTTAAAATGTTATCTCATCAGTTATGAGAAATCTCCCCTGACAGTAAAAGTCTTTGTTGACAAGGACAAGAACTGTAAGAACTATGTTGTGGTCTCGGATGATCTGTCGGTGATGTATTCCTGCAACGGCAAGTTTTTCGGTGTCAACAAGTTTGACAAGCAGTATCAGGCAGTTGGCCTGAGTACTGATGATGCAAGGCTTGACAGGAGCGACTACTTCCATCAGAAGGTACTAGCCCAGGGGCATACAACTGATTTTGATGCCACCGTGCTCATCGCATCCTATTTTCCGGAGCTCATAAAATAAGGCCGGAACAAAGATCTTTTTCCTTCCTTAATCAGGCCGTCCGGCCTGTCTACGATCAGGTTTAGGTTGATAAGGAGACACCACACGATGGTGTCTTCTTTCTTTATGTCTCAGGTGTTCATTGACTTCTTTATATTTTGACAATTGTCAGCTCTCAGACCGCTAACTGAGTTATCTTTGACCTGAAAAAGCCAGTGGAACAATTTTTATTAATTCCCTGAATTTTAACACATTATGAAAAAGAAGATCAGATTCAGTCTCCTTTACCGAGATATGTGGCAGTCGTCAGGCAAGTACCAGCCTAGGGTTGACCAGTTGACAGCAGTGGCGCCTCATATTGTGAACATGGGTTGCTTCGACCGCATTGAGACCAACGGTGGCGCTTTTGAGCAGGTGCAGCTTCTCTACGGGGAGAATCCCAACACTGCAGTCAGGGAGTGGGTAAGGCCGTTCAACAAAGCCGGCATACAGACCCATATGCTCGAACGCGCCCTGAACGGCATCAGGATGTACCCTGTTCCGGCAGATGTAAGGCGGCTGATGTACAAGGTGAAGAAGGCACAGGGAGTGGATATTGCCCGTTCATTCTGCGGTCTGAATGACCACCGTAACCTCGAGCTCTCCGTGAAGTATGCGCGTGAGGCCGGGATGATCTCGCAGGCAGCCCTCTCCATAACCCACTCGCCGGTGCACACCGTCGATTACTACATGGGAGTTGTAGACCGTGTTGTGGAATACGGGGCTGACGAGATATGCCTGAAAGATATGGCGGGTGTGGGCAGGCCGGCTTCACTGGGGGAGCTTGTAAAGAGAATCAAGAAGAAATACCCGGGGATACTCGTACAGTACCACGGGCATAGCGGTCCGGGCATGTCTGTCGCTTCAATGCTGGAGGTTGCCCGGGCTGGTGCTGACTACCTCGATGTAGCCATGGAGCCTCTCAGCTGGGGAATGGTTCACCCTGACCTGATAGCCGTCCATGCAGTCATGAAGGATGCCGGTTTCGATGTTCCTGATATAAATATGGAAGAGTACATGAAGGTCAGGGCTCTCACACAGGAGTTCATTGACGATTTCCTTGGATATTTCATTGACCCCCGCAACAGGCAGATGACCTCACTGCTGATCGGTTCCGGACTTCCCGGAGGGATGATGGGCAGCATGATGGCTGACCTCAAGGGTGTACATCAGGGCATCAATGCGGCACTGAAGGCAAAAAACAAGCCGGAGCTGTCAGAAGACGAGCTCGTTGTCTGGCTCTTCAGGGAGGTGGAACAGATCTGGCCGATGATGGGATACCCGCCGCTGGTGACACCATTCAGCCAGTATGTTAAGAACGTGGCACTGATGAACATAGTCTCACTGGTCAACGGCAAGGAGCGCTTTGAAATGATAGACCCGAACAGTTGGGACATGCTCCTCGGCAGGGCAGGCACCCTGCCCGGACCTCTGGCGCCTGAACTCATAGAACTTGCGAAAAAGGAGGGGAAAGAGTTCTACGAAGGAAACCCGCAGGATAACTACCCCGATGCACTGGAGACTTTCCGCAGGGAGATGGAGGAAAATAAATGGCCCTTCGGTGACGATGATGAGGAACTCTTCGAACTGGCAATGCACGACAGGCAGTACAGGGATTACAGGTCGGGCGTGGCCAAAACCCGCTTTCTGAAGGAGATCGAGGACAAAAGGGCTGAGATGATGCAGGGGGCACCGTCAAAAGTGTCCAGAAAGCAGCTCCTCCCGGCTCCTGAAAACGGCACCGTGCTGATATATTCCGGTACGACCTACACTTATTTTTCCGAGGAAGAGCTCATTGCCGCGGGAGACGAGGTGAAGAAGGGAGAGATCATCATGTATCTGATGATCGGCAAAAGCATCACTGACGTGCGTTCTGACCGCGACGGTGTGGTCAGCAGAATCCTGGTCAGGAGCGGCGATAAGGTCAAAAAGGGTGATCCGCTGGTGGAATTCAGGTAGGAATCGTCCCTCCGTTCAGCGCAGATTGAACAGAGATATGTTCACCGTTTTTTGATTTTAAGCCATTAATCCATATTTTTATCCATCTAAACCCAAACACAACCGATATGAAAAAACTGTTCGTCATGTTTTTGATTGTTTCCATTGGAGCAGTCTCCTGCAAGAAGGAGAGCTGTGAAAACCCGTTTTACTGTGAGTGGAAGACTCCCTTCGGGGTCCCGCCCTTTGACCAGATAAAATTCGAACATTTCAAGCCGGCCTATCTGAGAGGCATGGAGGAGCAGATGGCTGAGGTAGATGCCATCATCAATAACACTGAGGCGCCCACCTTCGACAACACTATCAGGGCAATGCAGTTCTCCGGCAAGCTGCTTGAGAAGGTCTCACGGGCCATGGGTCCTCTCAGCGGAGCCAATACCAATGACTCCATCCAGGCCCTCCAGAGGGAGCTGTCGCCCCTCTTCTCAAAGCACAACGATGATATTTCACTTAATGAAAAACTCTTTGAAAGGGTAAAATCGGTTTACGAAAACCGTGAAAGTTTCGGCCTCACCGCTGAGGAAAGCAAGCTGCTCGAAGACGATTATCTCGACTTCATCCGCAGCGGTATCGGTCTCTCTTCTGAGGACAAGGATAAGCTTCGCAAGCTCAACAGCGAACTGTCGCTTCTCTCGGTAAAATTCGGGCAGAACCTGCTGGCCGAGACCAACGGTTTCACCCTCGTAATTGAAAACGAACAGGATCTCTCAGGGCTTCCTGAGGGCATCAGAGAGCAGGCTGCCGCCGCCGCGAAGGCAAAGGGGATGGAAGGCAAGTGGCTCTTCACCCTTCAGGCACCCAGCTACTTCCCCTTCATGACCTATGCCGACAACAGGGCTCTGCGCGAGAAGCTGTTCAGAGGCTACATGATGCGCGGCAACAACGGCAATGAAAATGACAACAACCAGATTCTTGCCGATATCATCAGGCTGCGGGTAGAAAAGGCCAGGCTTCTCGGCTACGAGAGCCACGCCGATTATGTGCTTGAGCGCAATATGGCCAAAGAGCCTGAGACTGTGCTGAATTTCCTTGCACAGATATGGGAGGCCGCACTGCCGGTAGCCAAGGCAGAGGCAGCTGCACAGCAGGAGCTGATTAACAGGGAAGGCGGCAAGTTCAAGCTCGAGCCGTGGGACTGGTTTTATTATACCGAAAAGATCCGCAAGGAGAAGTATGACCTCAGCGACGAAGAGACAAAGCCCTATTTCTCAGCCAAAAACGTCACCGACGGCATGTTTTATGTTGCCAACAGGCTTTATGGGCTGGAGTTCAGCGAAAGGAATGATATTCCGCTGTATCACCCTGACGTAAAGACCTTTGAAGTAAAAAGGGACCAGAAGCATGTCGGTATCCTGATGATAGATTATCATCCGAGAGCCTCCAAGCGTGGCGGTGCATGGTGCAGCGCGATGAGACCACAGAGACTCGACGAGAAGGGCAAATTCGTAACCCCGCTTGTGAGCATGGTCACCAACTTCACGCCTCCTTCAGGTGACACGCCGTCTCTGCTTACCCCTGACGAGGCAAGCACCCTCTTCCATGAGTTCGGCCATGCCCTGCAAAGCCTCCTTTCCAACACCGAATATACCAGTGGCGTATCACGCGATTTCGTGGAGCTGCCGTCGCAGATAATGGAGCACTGGGTATTCGAACCGGAAGTGCTGAAGGTATACGCAAAGCATTACCAGACAGGCGACGTCATTCCTGACGCACTGATAGAAAAGATAGAGAAGTCAGGCAAGTTCAACCAGGGCTTCATCACCGTCGAGTACCTGGCAGCCTCATCACTTGACATGGAGTTTCACTCTATTACAGAACCTGTCGAAATAAATATCGGAGAGTTTGAAAAGAAAGCCATGGAAAAGTATGGCCTGATAAACGAGATCATTCCCCGCTACAGGTCTACCTACTTCAACCACATCATTGGCGGTTATTCGGCAGGCTACTACAGCTATATCTGGTGTGAACAGCTTGACGCTGATGGCTTTAAGGCATTCAAGGAGACAGGCGACATCTTCAACAGGGAGGTTGCCGCCCGTTTCGAGAAGGAGATCCTGTCACGCAAGGGTTCAAAGGACGAGCTTGAGATGTGGATAGCCTTCAGGGGACGTGAGCCGCGTATTGAAGCCCTTCTTGAAAACCGCGGCCTGCTGAAGCAGTAAGAAATGACTCATCAGGTGAGTGTGCTGAAGGGTCTTACTGTCACGCTGCTCTGCCTTGTATGCCTGTCAGGCCATGCTTCCGCCGTCACTCCGAAGGTGACGGCCGGGGTGCTTGACTTAAGACAGATTCAGCAGGGTGATGAGTTCACTGTGAAAATGAACGGCGACTGGGAGTTCTATTTCAGCACATTCGTCTATGGCACTCCGGGGGAGATAACAGACACCCTGCACCCTGACTGTTACGGCAGGGTGCCGGGTTACTGGAGTAATTACAGGGTTGGCGGCAGGCAACTGCCACCGTTTGGCTACGGGACCTACAGGGCCCTGATACTGCTGCCCTCAGGTTACCGTGACCGCATGGCCTTTGACATGCCCGTCTTTGACACGTCGTACGAGATTGCTGTCAATGGCATCACAATGGCACGAAACGGAACACCGGCCCGCAGCAGGAGTGAATCGATCGCGGCGTATGAACCTCAGTTCTTCAGTTATACCCCAAGACATGACACACTTGAGATCCTGATCCGGGTCTCAAACTACGAGCACCGCAGGGGAGGATTCTGGATGCCGCTGAAGGTTGGAACTTTTCATACCATCCAGTCCAATTTCGCAAACCAGAGGTTTATATCCATCGCCACCTCCGGAATGTTGTTTGCCTCATTCCTCTTCTTCTTTATCTTCTATATTCTCGACAGGAGGGACAGGAAACTGCTGATGTTCGCCATCCTCGTGCTCTGCCTTGCCCTCAGGCCATTCCTTTCAGCGCCGTACCTTATCACGATAATAGACGTCTCCAACTGGACTATGATTGTCAGGGGCGAATACATGATCCTTTACATGATGATTACCTCCGGGGCATGGCTTGCATACCTGATTTACCCAACCCGCTGGTTCAGAAGGGTTGCACTGGCTATTGACGTTGTTTTCCTGCCGGGTATCATCCTGGTGCTCACAACACCGGTCCGGATCTTCTCATACTCGGTGTGGCTGATACAGGCAACTGCCCTTTGCGTGTTGATCTATGCCCTCATAATGAGCATAAGGGGCTCCCTGAAGGGGAGATGGGTTGATATTCTCTACATGGTCGCACTTCTTGCCATGGGTGTCGGCATTATCGCAGACATACTGCTGTCCTATGCCCTTGAGGAGAACCAGCAACTTTATATTCTGTCATTCATGATGCTTGTATTCGTAATGATGCAGGCAACACTTCTGATACGTGACTGGATAAGGTCAGGCAGGGAGAGAGAGAAGCTCTCACTGCAACTTGAAGAGTTGAACCGCAGCCTTGAAAACAGGGTCCTGGAAAGAACCCTGGAGCTTACGGAAAAGAGTAACGAACTGAATGCCCGTAATGCAGAGATAGCTCTGCAGAATAAAAAGCTGTCAGAGACCGTCAGCCTGAAGAATAAGATCTTTTCGGTCATTTCACATGACCTGCGCAGTCCCGTTGTGAATATCCTCTATACTCTTCACCTGCTCAAGGAGGAGGAATTCCGAGACAAGACCGAATCGCTCGCCGATTCATGCATCCAGTATTCACAAATGCTGATTACCCTGCTTGAGAACATGCTCGTCTGGGGACGGGGCCAGGAGGGCATGATCAGGTACGCACCCTCTGCGAATGATCTCTCGGATATTATCCTTACAAATATCAGTATCCTGAAGGACAGTGCCGACAGGAAGAACATCTCGGTCAATTTCACCCAGGTGGGAAGATCAAGAGGATGGTTTGACAGGGACCTTGTCGATATAATTGTCAGAAACCTTCTCTCCAATGCCATCAAATATACAGACCATGGCGGCAGGGTAACTATCAATGTGAAGGAGAGGGAGGAGTCAGGCGACTGGGTGACAATTAAGATTTGCGATAACGGGGTCGGGATAAGTGAGGAGAGGCAGAAAAAGCTGTTCACCGGCAAAGAAATTGACACTACCCAGGGAACTGATTCCGAGAAAGGCACGGGCATCGGACTCAAGCTGGTCTACGAGCTCGTCACCATCAGCAAGGGTACCATCACGGTTGAAAACGCCCCGGGAAGAGGCAGCTGCTTCACCGTGCTGCTCCCGGGGCCGAATCAGGAAAGAAGGGGTCGTGACTTACTGATCTGACCGCAAGGCCATGTAACTGTACTGCGGGAACAATTCCGGGAGCCGCCGGAGACCTGGCTGTCACAGCTTCTGAATCACTGACACGCTTTGAATTCAAAGTTCTGAGAGCCGTGACAGACCTCTCGGATCCAGCAGTCTGACCTCCCGTCTTTCTACCGAGATGAGCCCCTCCTTCTCCATCTCGCCAAGGACCCTGGCAAGGGAGGGTCTCGTCACACCGAAGAACTCCGACAGCGCCTGCTGTGTCCGGTCAGTCTGCACCCTGCCGGAAGAAGCGCCCGGAAGAGATGACAGGTAATGGGCGAGTTTCCCCTTTATTGTATGGAATGAGAGAAACCTGAGCCTGGCTGACAGAAACAGCGCCTTTGTGCAGACGACTGTCAGGTAATTCAAAAGGATCCGCCTGTCGCTCAGCATCAAATTCAGATATTCGCCCTTGCCAATTATCAGCAATTCAGAATCGATGTTGGCAATGACGTTTACCGGGTAATGTGCTCCTGAACCGTAAATAAAGGCCGAAGCAAGCGCCTGGGGAGGATTCACGTCCTCGATCTTGATGGTGCGGCCTGCCAGGTCAGTCATCTCTCCCTTCATACTCCCGGAGAGGACTATCATTACTGACGATATATCCTCTCCCGCCAGCGCGGCTACGGCTCCGGCAGGGAAAAACCTGACGCGGTAGTTAACGCTGCCCAGAAGGCTTTCAATCTCGGAATCGTTAAGGCCGGCAAAAAGCTGCGACCTGCTCAGTAAGGGATACTTCACTTTTTTTTTGTTTAAAATTAAGAAAAATCGTAACTTGTAACATATGTTACAGTATATATTCTGTTCAGGGGGTACATTTGTATTGAAATAATCATTCAGAAGCAATGCAGAGAGACATAATAAAAACAGATGAGGAGAAGTGTGACGGATGCGGCCTGTGCGTGCCCAACTGCCACGAAGGAGCCCTGCAGGTTATTGACGGCAAGGTCAGGCTTGTCTCGGAGCTTATGTGTGACGGGCTCGGGGCCTGCATTGGCCATTGTCCGGAAAGTGCCATAACCATTGAGAAGCGTGAAGCCGAACCGTATGATGAGATAAAAGTAATAGGCAGGATGGTGAGTAAGGGTGCGAACACCGTGAAGGCGCACCTGAAACATCTTAAGGATCATCATGAGTACGGGTACCTTGAAGAGGGAACGACATGGCTTGAGGTGCACAGCAAAGAGCTCTCCTTCAGCGTGGATGAGGTTTTGGATGCTGTCAGCGGGAAAAGCAGTCAGGCGATTGCTGACCCCGGTGCTCCTGACGGGTATACAGGGCATGCCGGACACGGAACACACAATGCCAACGGCGGACAGGGCGGACACGGCGGACCTGGCGGACATGCCGGACACGGCGGACATGCCGGACACGGTGGACAGGGCGGACACGGCGGACACGTTCATAACGGTGGCGGCTGCCCGGGCAGCAGGGAGAGAGTGATGGCTCCGGCCCCGGCATTTGCCACGGTCACCGGTGAGATGCCCTCGCAGCTGACCCACTGGCCGGTGCAGATGCACCTCGTCAACCCGAATTCCCCGGCATTCAGGGGAGCTGACCTGCTTCTTGCGGCAGACTGCGTGGCCTTCTCCCTGGGTTCGTTCCACAGCAGCTTCCTAAAAGGCAAGGCGCTGGCAATAGCCTGTCCGAAGCTTGACCACGGAACTGAAACCTACATTGACAAACTGACTCTCATGATAGATACCGCGAAAGTGAACACCATCACTGTCATGATGATGGAGGTGCCATGCTGCGGGGGACTGATGCAGATGGTGCGCACAGCATTGTCCAGGGCAGCAAGGAAGGTGCCGGTCAAGGCAATCACCGTCAGCATTGACGGGAAGATCCTCAGCGATGAATGGATTTAATTGAAACTAACACTTACCATATTATAACTAAATACATATGAAATGAGCATGTTTTGTTTTCAGTGCCAGGAAACGGCAAAAGGAACCGGCTGCACCATAAGGGGCGTATGCGGTAAGACAGATGATGTTGCACAGGTGCAGGATCTTCTGGTCTGGGTTGCAAAAGGAATTTCAATCCTCGGGACCATAGCCCGCGAGAACCGTTATTCAAGCGCCAAAGTCGACAGGTTTGTTCAGGAAGCGCTTTTCACCACTATCACCAATGCCAACTTTGACAGGGAGAGGATCATTGAGCGGATCCACGAGGGGATTGCTCTGAGGGAAAAATTCGTCTCGGAGATGAAGGGTCATGGAATATCCATTCCGGGAAACCTCCACCCCAGCACCTCATGGAAGCCATCGGGTGACCCGGAGATGGTTGATACCGCAGCAGGAGCAGGTGTGCTGAAGACAGAGAATGAGGATATAAGGTCACTGAGAGAGCTTGTCACCTATGGTGTCAAGGGTATGGCAGCCTATGCTGAGCATGCAGGCAACCTCGGCTTTAACAGCGAAGGGGTTGATTCCTTCATCCAGCGTGCACTTGCCTCCACGACAAACGATAACATGTCAGCAGATGAGCTTGTTGCCCTCGTGCTTGAAACCGGTAAACACGGAGTTGAGGTAATGGCTCTGCTCGACAAGGCAAACACCTCAACCTACGGTAATCCCGAGATAACTGAGGTCAGCCTGGGAGTAAGGAAAAATCCTGCGATCCTGATAAGCGGACATGACATGAAGGACATGGAAGAACTGCTCCGTCAGACAGACGGAACAGGTGTTGACGTCTACACACACAGTGAGATGCTACCGGCAAACTATTACCCGGCATTCAAGAAATACAGGCACTTTGTCGGCAACTACGGAAACTCATGGTGGAAACAGACCACCGAATTCGAAACCTTCAACGGCCCTGTCCTCTTTACCACCAACTGCATCGTTCCCCCTCGAGAGAGCTACAGGAACCGCATCTATACCACCGGAGCCTCAGGCTATGCCGGTTGCACCCACATTGCAGACAGGGAACCCGGAAAAGAGAAGGACTTCTCTGTCATCATCGAACATGCAAGGAAATGCCATCCACCCAGGGAGATAGAAACAGGAACGATTGTCGGAGGTTTTGCACACAACCAGGTGACTCTTCTGGCAGACAGGGTTGTTGAAGCAGTGAAGAGCGGAGCCATTCGGAAATTCTTTGTGATGGGCGGATGCGACGGACGCCTGAAGAGCCGTGAATACTATACGGAGTTCGCACAGAAGCTGCCGAATGACACGGTTATACTGACTGCCGGCTGTGCCAAATACAGGTACAACAAGCTCAAACTGGGTGACATCAACGGCATCCCCCGCGTACTTGACGCCGGACAGTGCAATGACTCCTATTCACTGGCAGTGATAGCCCTGACTCTCAGGGATATCTTCGGGAAGAACGACATCAATGAGCTTCCCATAGCCTATAACATCGCCTGGTATGAACAGAAGGCAGTCATAGTTCTGCTGGCGCTTCTTTATCTCGGTGTGAAGAACATCCACCTGGGGCCGACACTACCAGGATTTCTCTCACCCAACGTGGTGAACGTGCTGGTGGAAAAATTCGGCATAACGGGAATTACCACACCGGATGAGGATATGAAGATCCTGCTTAACTAAGAAAAACAGATAAACCGGGAAAGGGGGTTCTCTTGCAGAACACCCCTATTTTTTGGCATGGACAGCCTGTATTAAAGATCATATTTAGCACTGTCATTTATAATATGAGCATATTTGGCTAAATTAGTGCTTTGATACCTGCGGGCAAAAGCCGGTTAAATTATTTTTTGGTATGAGTGAAGGAGCTGACTGCAAAACAGCTGACGGGGCTTATTTCCTTGGACTTGACATCGGTTCAGTATCTGTCAACACCGTACTGCTGAATGAACAATATGAGATCGTAGAGGATCACTATGACTACGTTCACGGAAAGCCATTCAATGTGCTTCATAAACGTCTCTCCGCGCTGCTTGAGACCTATCCCGCCTCTTCAATAAAGGGTGTTGCCCTGACGGGAACCGGGGGCAAGCTGGCAGCAGGGCTGATCGGGGGTGTATTTGTCAATGAGATAATAGCCCAGGCCACATCAGCCGGAAGGCTTTTTCCCGATGCACGGACCGTGATCGAGATCGGAGGCGAGGATTCAAAGCTTATTGTCCTTGAAAGGCAGCCCGGCGATGAGCATGCCAGGCTGGTTGATTTCGAGATGAACAGCATCTGTGCTGCCGGCACTGGGTCATTCCTCGACCAGCAGGCAAAGAGAATAGGTGTCCCGATTGAGAAGGAGTTCGGTGAGATGGCCATGCGCTCAGTCAGTCCGCCCCGCATTGCAGGGCGCTGCAGTGTCTTTGCCAAGAGCGACATGATCCATCACCAGCAGATTGCCACACCACTGCATGATATTGTGGCAGGACTATGCTTCGCCCTCGCCCGGAATTTCCGCAGCACGGTTGCAAGAAGCAAGGAGATAAAGAAGCCCGTCATCTTCTCGGGCGGCGTGGCAGCAAACATAGGAATGGTAAGAGCATTCCGGGAAGTACTTGACCTCACCGGAGAAGAACTGATCATACCGGAGCACCACGCATCGATGGGCGCAATAGGGGCGGTTATGTACGGGCTGTCGGAGGGATTGCAGATGAACCATTTTGCGGGACTGGATAAGTTGGAGGAGTACATCAGGAGTAACAGCACCGTTTTCAGCAGCCTCCCGCAGCTTATTGAATCCTCTGCTGAATACAACAAGGTGGTGAAGTTCAAAAAGAACGGCACAGAAAAACTGCCCGTCTACCTGGGTATTGATGTCGGATCACTCAGCACCAACGTGGTGCTGATAGACCATGATCACAATGTGGTGGCGAGACGCTATCTGCCTACTGCCGGCAAGCCTCTGGAAGCTATCCGGAGAGGATTGACGGAGATTTATGACGAGGTTGGAAACGATGTGGAGGTCATCGGCGCCGGGACCACCGGGTCGGGACGTTACCTAACCGGTGATTTCATCGGAGCAGACACCATAAGGAACGAGATCACGGCCCAGGCCACTGCGGCAATCGATTATGACCCCACCGTAGACACCATCTTTGAGATTGGCGGGCAGGACTCAAAGTACATAAGCATCGGAAACGGCGTGGTGGTCGATTTTGAGATGAACAAGGTCTGCGCTGCAGGCACCGGCTCATTCCTGGAGGAGCAGGCAGAGAAGCTGAACATAAAGATCGTGAATGAGTTCGGCAGCATGGCCCTTAAGTCGGAATCGCCGGTCAAGCTCGGAGACCGCTGCACCGTCTTCATGGAGTCTGACCTGAACAGCTTCATTCAGAAGGGAGCCAGGAACGACAACCTGGTTGGCGGACTGGCCTATTCCATTGTTTACAACTACCTCCAGAAGGTGGTGGCTGACCGCAAGGTAGGTGACAAGATCTTCTTCCAGGGAGGAGTGACGAACAACAAAGCTGTGGTGGCAGCCTTCGAGCAGGTGCTCGGGAAAAAAATAATCATTCCCCCTCACTTTGACGTTACCGGCGCCATTGGAGCCGCCATACTGGCCCAGAGATCCATGACCGAAGGGCAGAAGACCACCTTCAGGGGATTCGGAATACGAAATGCAACATATAAGATTAGCAGGTTCGTCTGCAATGCCTGCGTGAACCACTGCGAGATAAGCAGGATAAAGATCTCGGGAGAGGAAAAGTCACTGTTTTACGGGGGGCGCTGCGAAAAATATGAAACCGACGGCCGGAAGAAAAAGACGGACCACATCCCGAACCTCTTCAAAAAGAGGATCGAGATGCTCACCGGCGATTACATGGAGAAGGAGGCTGACGGCAAACCTACCGTGGGCATTCCGAGGGCGCTGATGGTCTACTACCAGCAATTCCCCTTCTGGAGAACCTTCTTTGAGGAACTGGGATTCAATGTGATCCTGTCACGGGAATCTGACAAGAAACTTATCACACAGTCTATTGAAACCATCACCTCCGAGACCTGTCTCCCCGTTGAGTTGATGCACGGACACATCATTGACCTGCTTGACAGGGGAGTCGACTATATATTTCTGCCATTCATTGTAAGCGGAAAATACAAGGAGGGCGATACGACCACCAACTCCAACTGCCCGTGGATTCAGTCGTTTCCCTTCATGGTTAAGGCTGCCCTAAGGGGCAAGGTTGATGATTCGAAGTTCCTCACCCCCACCCTCCACTTCCGCTATTTTGAAAGCGCGCTGGTGAAGGAGCTTATGGCATTTTTCGGTGACAGGTTTTCCCTTCACAGTGGCAGGATCAGGGATGCCGTTTACAAGGCTGACGGTGTACAGGTCGCCTTCGAAAAAGGACTTGTTGAATACGGGCGCACGGTGATGGATGCCCTTCCTGAAAGATGCCGCCCGGTGATCATCCTTGGCAGGCCCTATAACAGCGCTGACCCCCACCTGAACCTCAACCTTACAGAGAAACTGCTGGCGCAGAATGTCATGCCCATACCGCTTGACATGCTTGATCTGCAGGTGTCCGGTATCTACGGCAACTACCGCAACATGTACTGGCCCAACGGCCAGAAGATGATCGCGGCAGCACAGCATGTAGCCAGAACCGATGGTCTTTATGCGGTCTATATCAGCAACTTCAGATGCGGACCCGACTCATTTATATGGCACTATGTCACCGAAGAGCTGAAGGGCAAGCCGTTCCTCCACCTCGAGGTTGATGAGCACTCCGCCGATGCAGGCATGGTGACACGTATTGAGGCCTTTCTTGACAGCCTCGCGGGTGCCGAACAGAATGCAAAGAAGGAGCTTACAATCATACGCCCGCGGCCCAGTCCGTCAGAACCGCCTTTAAACAGGACACTCTATTTCCCCTACATGCACGACGGAGCCTATTTTATTGCCGCTGCTGCACGAAGTGTGGGCATTCCCTCCGAAGTGCTTCCCAAGCAGACCGATGTGGAGATTGCACTGGGAAGAAAATACACCTCATCCAGGGAGTGCTTCCCGATGATCTGTACAACGGGCAGCTTTCTGAAGAAACTGATGGAGCCGGGTACCGACCCCTCTAAGATGAGTTTCTTCATGCCTGATCACAACGGTCCCTGCCGCTTCGGGCAGTATAACCAGTTCCAGAGGATACTTTTTGACAGACTCGGATTCAGGGATGCTGAGCTGGTAACGCCGTCGAATGACACCGCATACGCCGATCTGGCAGGCGACAAGAGCAAGAAATTCAGGATCAATGCATGGAAAGGATTCGTCTCATTTGACTACATCAGGAAACTCTACAGGGAAATTCGGCCTTACGAGCTTGTCCCCGGCGAGACTGAAGCAGTATACCAGGCCGCGCTGAAGAAGATTGAGAAGTGCGTGGAGAACAACTGCAGGGGACTCCGCCGGTTACTCATGGAGACGGCCGGTGAGTTATTGGCGGTGAAGGCTGACAGGAGCCGCCGCAGACCTGTTGTCGCGGTGCTGGGAGAGATATATATGCGTGACAATGCAGGATGCAACGGCAATATTGCCAACAGGCTTGAAGCGCTCGGTGGCGAGGTCGTCATCGGACCCTTCTCTGAATGGATAACCTATTCCACGCACCGCTTTACGCGTGACAGCCGATGGAAGAATGACACGAAGGGGCTTATCAGATCGAAGATACAGGCTGTCGGGCAGGAGGTGATAGTGGATTATCTCCTCAGGGGCATCAACAGGTACACAGATACAACCAAGGATGTGTCGCTTCACGAGATACTGAAGCTGAGCAATACGTATGTCAGCGAATTCTATGACGGTGACCCGCCCATTGCCATGGGTTCATCGGCAGCACTTGCAAAGAGGGGAGTCTCAGGAATCGCTGCAATACTTCCATTTTCCTGCATGCCGGGAACACTGGTTGCATCGGTGAGTGACTCATTCAGAAAGGATAATGACAACATCCCATTCCTGAATATCCCATACGACGGACAGGATATCGTCTCGCTTGATACAAGGCTGCAGGCCTTTATGTTCCAGGTCAGGGAGTATTCCGAGGCTCGCCAACAAGTGTCATCTCATCAATGAGGTAACCTGCGCCGGCAAACTTGTCGATTATAAAGAGAACATACCTGATGTCAAGGCTGATGTTCCGGCTCTGCTTCGGATTGAACATGATATCTGAAGCAACCCCCTCCCATGCACGGTCAAAGTTTACCCCTACCAGGTGACCTTCGGCATTCAGTACGGGGCTTCCCGAGTTTCCGCCGGTGGTGTGGTTGTCGGCGATGAAACAGACCGGCACATCGCCGTTGACGGCATACCTGTCGAAATCCTTTTTACCGTAAAGCTCCTTAAGCCTGTCGGGAACATCATAATCATAAATATCCGGGTTGTCCTTCTCCATAACACCCGTAAGGGTAGTTTGATGCTTGTGATAAACGGCATCTCGTGCATCGTATCCAATCACCCTGCCATAAGCAAGCCTTAGTGTGGAGTTGGCGTCAGGGTAAAAGACCCTGTCACTGCCCTTCTCCATCTGGGCTGCCATGTAAAGTTTATTAAGATCGGCAAGCCGGGCGTCGTATGAATTCAGTTCGGGTCTTACCCTGGACTCAATCAGTTCAGCAACTGAGGATGCAAGGATGTAGAAGGGATCTTTTGTCACCTTCTTCGGGTCAAACCTTTCAAGAAGTGCATTCACCCTTCCCTCATCGGCAAAAATTGACTTTGCAAATAGTCTGTCTGCCACAGATTGGAAATTACCCACTGATGACGCATAAAGGTCCCTGTAAGCAGGTGCCTGCCATTCACGATCGACATTCTTTCCGTACAGGTCCATCACCGCAACGAACAGCTTTTTGGAGACATCCGCGTCATAATTGCGAAAGAAGCCTGACGTATAGTCTTTAATCCTCTGAAGCTCCTTGTCAAGGTCCGGACTTTTAGCCGAAGCCAGCTCCACCGCCCTTCGGAAGGCGCCTGCAAGAGCTACAGGCTCTGCTCCGGAGGAGCCGAAGACCTCGGAGGTATAAACATTTACCAGGTAATACTTCACGTAGTTGTGGTATATTTCAGAGTACTGCCCCAGTATGGTGCCGTACTTCGCTGAGCGGGTCGGGTCAGCCTCTGCCCACGAGGTGAAATCCTTTTCAAATGACTCCTTCCGTTCCACACCATTCATGTTGTCAAGGCTCTGTATCTCCCCTATCCATTTCTTCCAGCCGTTTGCAAGTCCGAATGACTTGCCGGAGTATTTGATCCTGACGAGCGGATCGCCGGCCATCGACTGTTCCATGATTGAAATCTTTTTACCGCGGATCTCAACCTGTTTCGGGTAGATGACATCCTTAAGCATCCTTATGTGGTTTGAGGGAGCGTACTGCTGCGTCCTGCCCGGATAACCGAATACCATTGTAAAGTCACCCTCCCTGACCCCTGCCAGCGATACGGGGAAATGGTACGCCGGTTTGTAGGGAACATTTTCAGCTGCATAGGCTGCCGGTTTGTTTTCTTTGTCGGCATAGACCCTGAAGAGGGAGAAATCGCCCGTGTGGCGGGGCCATACCCAGTTGTCAGTGTCTCCGCCGAACTTTCCTATTGAGGAGGGGGGTGCCCCTGCCAGTCTGACATCACGGAAGACCTCGTTGACGATCAAAAAATACTGGTTGCCCAGGAAGAAGGGCCTGACCGCAGCCAGGTAGTGTGTTCCCTTTACTGCCTCACTGCTTATGGCAGTAATATTGGCATTGACTGTTGCTTCCCGTTTGTCCTTGTCCATCTCTTCGGTGACACCTTCAAGCACTCTGTCAGTGACATCTTCCATGTACTTCAGAATGGTCACCGTCAGCCCGGGGTTTGCCAGCTCTTCTGCCGGCGAGGCAGCCCAGAAGCCATCTGCCAGGTAATCGTGTTCAAGGGTGGAGTGATTCTGGATCGATCCGTAGCCGCAATGATGATTGGTAATTATCAGTCCCCTGTCAGAGATGAACTCTCCAGTGCAGCCACCACCGAACATGACAACGGCATCCTTCATGGAGGCCTTGTTGATGCTGTAGATGTCTTCAGCAGTGAGTTTGAATCCGTTCTCCTGCATCAGTCGGATATTGTATTTCTCGATGAGAACAGGCACCCACATGCCCTCATCAGCAAACGCTGAGGGTGAGAATAGCGCAACGAGAAGCGCAAAAATGACAAGTCGTCTTTTCATATCGTATTTATTTTGTTTCCGGTAAAATGAATGAGTTGATCAAGGAGTTCGCTTACGGGCAACCCCACTACGTTGTAGTATGATCCTTCAATGCTTTTAATGGCTCTCAGGCCTATCCACTCCTGGATGGCATAGGCACCGGCCTTGTCATGAGGCCGGTAGTTTTTTATATAATATGTTATCTCATCCTCACGGAGTATTCTGAAGGTAACTCCGGTGGTGACCGAGAAGAGATGCCGTCTGGCATTGTCCCGGATGCAGATGGCGGTGATCACCTCGTGCCTGCAGCCTGAAAGGAGCCTGAGAAAATGCATTGCCTCCTCGTCATCTCGCGGTTTGCCGAGAACCTCATCATGACACCAGACAACCGTATCTGCCGTAATCACAATCTGCCGCGGGCTTATCGCATCCGGCCAGGCTTCGGACTTGCCGGTGGCAAGGAATTCCGCTATTTCCTTTCCCCTCAGCCGGTCAGGCCAGCTTTCGTCAAAGTCCACAGGTACAGTACGGAACCTGAATCCGGCCTCCTCCATAAGCTGCCTTCGCCTTGGCGACGCGGAAGCCAGAATGAGATCATAATCCTGCAGCCCGTCAGCAATCATCCTATAATATTTTTCCCGATGTGATGATCGCTCCTGCAACAAGGGCATAGATAATACCAAAAAACATTATGAGCTTCATCAGCCTGCTGGCGTAATGGAAATGATGCTGCTCCTTTCCTGTAATAACTTTATAAATTACCAGGGCAAAAGGCACTACAAGCAGGATTGTGATATAGGCAAGCGTTACCCTGTCATTAAGGTATCTGAACCATACGATGTAGAGGGCAACAACCGTAAAGAGTGAAAGTATCATCACGACCGATTTGCATGTAATCAGCCCTGATACGACAGGAAGTGTCCTTCTGCCCGTCTCCCTGTCGCCCTCGCAGTCTTCCATGTCTTTGATTATCTCCCGTATCAGGGTTGTCAGAAAGGCAAAAATTGCGAAGCCGCCCACCCAGTAGAAGAGGATCGACACTCCGGGAAAACTTACGGTGACCTGTGAATAGTAGGCATATATGGGTGCGGCATCGTATACCACAACCATCATCGGGACCATTGCAACAAGCATAGCCACAATGATATTACCTATCAGGAACTGTCGCTTGTAAGTTGTGGAGTAGAACCAGAGCAGGCCGGAAATGAGGATGAAGAAGATGCCGAGCCAGACGTAACCAATCCGGGCTGAGACATATGTACCGCCGATGACCCCGAGTATGTTCAGCACGTTGTGGTACATCATCGCCATTCGCCTTGTGATTGTATTTCCCACGATGATCGATCCACGGTTAATAAGGTCTGCCCTGATGTCAAAGTAATCGTTTATGACGTAACCTGCTGCAGTGATTAGGCAGGTTGCTATGACAAGGATCACGAAATCAAACCAACCGAGCTGGAATGTCATGGTTGTCACCACGGGCGGTTCGCCGGCCAGTGTCACAGGCAAGGCATCCAGGAGTGGCCTCAGGATTGCATACCTCATGAGCATCATTGTCACAGCCACAACCAGTAGGTTAGGGAGCCTGACAAGCGTCATCACATCCTTTATCCTTTCACCACGAGAATGCTTCATGATCCATCCAGTTATCGTGAAGTCTCAGCGCCTGTTCAATCACATCACGGACACAGCCCTCTCCTCCCCGCTTGTCCGATATGTACACGGCTACCTGTTTGATCTCGCTGTCGGCATCGGCCGGGCAGGCGGGAAGTCCAACCATCTTCATAACTTTGAAGTCAGGGATGTCATCACCCATGTATAGGACATTTTTCAGATCCACATTCCATTTGGAGACCAGCTCTGTCATGCTCTCGCTTTTTGTCCTTGAATTGAGATAAATGTCAGTCACTCCAAGGGTTTTCAGACGTTTGATGTACTCCTTTGAGTTTGCTCCCGAGATCACTCCCACATGATATCCCTTTTTAACTGCGAGCTGTATGGCGTAACCGTCCCTGAGGTTCACTGTGCGCAGGGGCACGCCCCACACCGAGAGAGCAATTGTCTGGGTCGACAGCACACCGTCTATGTCAAAAACGAAGGCTTTCACGCCGCGGAGCTCTTCCTTGAAGTTGGTCATCTTCTGTTCTTCCTGTAATGACCGGCTATCATCGCTGTGACAAGCCGGTACAGTTTCTGGTATTCTGGTGAGAAAGATAGCAATTCGATATGACTTTTAATTGTGCCGAGGTCATGTCTCACAGCAGGTCCGGTCTGCGCAGAGGACGGTCCGGTGCGAAGTGCCTTGCGCACGGTTTCCTCCATCAGCGGGTGCAGCAGTGCGGGGTCAAAGCCTGCCCCGGCAGCTATGGATTCGCCCGTTGTCATCATGAAATTCGAAAAGTTGTTTGTAAATACCGCTGCCACGTGAAGGTGTCTTCTCTGTTCGGAATCACAATCCCATGCCCCTGCCCCGATGCCCGTGCCAATTTCCCTTAGTTTTGCCAGGGAGTGGCTGTCAGTGGCCTCGATAAAGAACGGCACCTTACCAAGATCCGGCGGGAAGCCTTTTGTAAAGGTCTGCAGCGGATATAAAACCCCTGCATTCTTCTTTCTCCCGAGGACTGACAGCGGTACGCTGCCGGCGGTATGTGCAATCAGTGTATGATCCGGGAGAGTCGCAGAAGAGGCAATTTCAGCGACCGCGGCATCGGTGACCGCGAGGATCAGTATGTCACAGTTGCCAGGTACCGTAAGATCGCGCCGCCATTCAGCTCCGGTTGCCTCTGCCAGTGCACTAGCGCTGTCGCCGCTCTTTGACGCAACGGACAGTATCCTGTGTCCGGCGGCTTTCAGGCCCGCACAGAGCGACTCTGCCACATTGCCAGCGCCGATAAAGGATATATTGTAAATCGCCACTTTATATGAGGCTTATGCGGTTCACCGCGGTGCATCACTTACCGTATTCGTAAGCTCCCACAGCTGTCACCCTGATCTGGTAAATCCTCATATAACTGTAATAATATGAGTTGCTTGCATTCATCAGGTAGTTGCATTCGTAAAAGTACTGGCCGGAAACGAGGATCTCCTCCCCCTGGCTGAACTTTGTAAGCTCGCTCATCCACTCTGACGGATTGCAGAAATAAAAGACAGAATAATTGTCATAGATTGGTGAGAAGCGGGCGCTTTTGGTATCGGCATCGTAGGTGATGTAGATATGTGCCGTGGCCAGGGAATCAAGCGCGTCGCCGTCGCATCCGCACTTTGGCTGTTTTTTGCAGCCTCCAGCCAGTATAGCTCCCGTTCCTATCAGGAGCGCCAGAATTATATTAGTCAGAATCCGGTTTCTTTTCATGAATTTGCCTTTTATTCACACGCAAAATAACGTTTATTTTCCGTCTCTGCAAAAAAGAAAGCCGATTGAATGAACAACCGGCTCATCTTTAAGCTATTAACAAATCACGCCTGGGCAGTGGGGCCGCCGAATGTGATTGGCATAACCGGTCCTGATCCCTTCACCTCGCGGATGGGGCCGTGGACGGCCTCATACTTTGAGATGTTGTCACTGAGGGCAGCCACGAAACGCTTGGCATGCTCAGGTGTAAGGATGATCCTTGACTTTACCTTTGACTTGGGCACACCGGGCATAATCCGTATGAAATCAATTACAAACTCTGCCGGTGAGTGGGTGATGACTGCCAGGTTCGAATAAACGCCCTCGGCAACCTCTTCACTCAGTTCAATGTTGAACTGACCCTGGTTTTTGTTCTCTGCCATGATGATTCTGTGCTTTAGTCCTGTTCAACCTCGCTGGTGGTGCTCTGTCCGGCATGAACAAGTGATTCATAGTCGTCAAGCGAACCAACGATGATGTTGTTGTACTCCCTCAGGCCTGTTCCGGCCGGGATGAGGTGTCCCACGATCACATTCTCCTTCAGTCCTTCGAGGAAGTCAATCTTCCCGAGGATGGCTGCTTCGTTCAGTACCTTGGTGGTCTCCTGGAAGGAGGCTGCCGAGAAGAAGCTGTTTGTCTGGAGTGCGGCGCGCGTGATACCCTGCAGCACCTGCTGTGATGTTGCCGGTACGGCATCCCTGGCCTCAATGATTTTCAGGTCGCGGCGCTTGAGCAACGAGTTTTCATCTCTCAGCTTGCGCGCAGTGATCACCATCCCTGCCCTCAGTGTCTGGCTGTCACCGGCATCAAGGACGATCTTCTTGCCATAAACCCAGTCGTTCTCATCCATGAACTCCAGCTTGTCAACAACCTGTCGTTCAAGGAACTTGGTGTCACCCGGATCAATGATCTCCACCTTGCGCATCATCTGTCTCACGATGATCTCAAAGTGCTTGTCGTTGATCTTAACACCCTGGAGACGGTATACCTCCTGTATCTCGTTGACAATGTACTCCTGTACCTTTGTGGGGCCCTTGATGGCAAGTATGTCCGAGGGGGTGATGGCTCCGTCGGAGAGCGGTATTCCGGCCCTGACGTAGTCGTTTTCCTGGACAAGGATCTGCTTCGAAAGTGGAACAAGGTACTTCTTCGTCTCACCCGTTTTGGATGTGATGGTTATTTCCCTGTTACCCCTTTTGATCTTGCCGTAGGTCACCTCGCCGTCAATCTCGGTCACGATAGCCGGGTTCGACGGGTTACGGGCTTCGAAGAGCTCGGTGACACGCGGCAGACCGCCTGTTATGTCACCTGACTTACCCACTGCCCTTGGTATCTTCACGATCGTATCGCCGGCCTCGACAAGCTTGTTAAGGTCAGTCACAAGGTGAGCTCCGACAGGCAGGTTGTAAGATTTTATCTCAGTACCCTCCGGAGACATGATCTTGATAGTCGGGTTCTTGGTCTTGTCCCTGCTCTCGATGATCACCTTCTCCTTGAAACCGGTCTGCTCATCTGACTCTTCACGGAAGGTCACGCCCTCAATGAGGTAGTCAAACGCCACCTTACCTGCCACTTCGGAGATAATAACGGCATTGAATGGATCCCATTCGCAGATGAGCTGGCCCTTCTGCACCTCCTGGTTGGCCTTGATGTAAAGCCTGCTTCCGTAAGGTATTGTATGTGTGGTCAGGGCAATGCCTGTCTTCTTGTCAATGATCCTGAGCTCGCCCAGTCGTCCGATGACAACATCCACCTTGCCCTTCTCCGGGTCTTTCTTTATAACGGTTCTTACCTCCTCAATAACGGCAATACCGCCGTATCTTGCAATGAGGCTTGATTCAGTGGTTATGTTCGATGCGGTACCACCCACGTGGAATGTACGCAGGGTAAGCTGCGTACCGGGTTCACCGATACTCTGTGCGGCTATAACCCCGGTAGCCTCACCCTTCTGGACCATGCGTCCGGTGGCAAGGTTACGTCCGTAACACTTGGCGCAGACGCCCTTCTTTGATTCGCAGGTGAGAACCGAACGGATCTCAACCTGTTCGATGGGCGACTCGTCGATGCGGTTTGCCACCTCCTCGGTTATCTCCTCACCTGCAGCAGAAATAAGTTCGCCGGTAAGGGGGTTATAAATGTCATGGACGGTTGTGCGTCCGAGGATCCGTTCGTAGAGTGATTCCACGATCTCCTCGTTGTTCTTGATGGCTGTAGCCACCAGTCCGCGAAGCGTACCGCAGTCTTCTTCGGTTATGATAACATCCTGTGAGACGTCAACAAGACGGCGGGTAAGATACCCTGCGTCAGCTGTCTTCAGCGCGGTGTCGGCAAGACCCTTGCGGGCGCCGTGGGTCGAGATGAAGTACTCAAGCACTGACAGGCCCTCCTTGAAGTTCGAGAGAATCGGGTTCTCGATAATCTCGGATCCTGATGAGCCTGACTTCTGCGGCTTGGCCATTAGGCCCCTCATGCCCGAGAGCTGACGGATCTGCTCCTTTGAGCCCCTCGCGCCTGAGTCGAGCATCATGTAAACCGAGTTGAAGCCCTGCTTGTCGTTCGACAACTGCTTCATAAGACTCTGAGTAAGGCGTGCGTTGACATGTGTCCAGATGTCAATGATCTGGTTGTACCTCTCGTTGTTAGTGATGAAGCCCATGCTGTAGTTCGAGAGCACCTCGTCAACCTGCTCATAGCCCTCCTGTACGAACATCTCCTTCTCCTGGGGAATGATTACGTCGTCAAGGTTGAATGAGAGGCCGCCGGTGAATGCCATCCTGAACCCAAGGTCCTTGATGTCATCAAGGAAGTCAGCAGTTTTGGCTGTACCGGCCTTCTTCAGCACGTTGCCAATGATGTCCCTGAGTGATTTCTTGGTCAGAATCTCGTTGATGAAACCAACCTCTTCAGGCACGAACTCATTGAAGAGCACGCGGCCTACGGTGGTCTCTATCAGGTGGTTGACCTTCTTACCGTCAACTACGTCGTCAACCTTCACCTTTATGATGGCGTGCAGGTCAATCTTATTCTCATTATAGGCTATGCGTACCTCCTCATGCGAATAGAACACCGATCCTTCGCCCTTGACCTTGATTGTCTCGGTGCTCTTGCGTGCCTTTGTTATATAGTACAGTCCGAGTACCATGTCCTGTGAAGGAACGGTTATCGGCGCGCCGTTGGCCGGGTTAAGGATGTTATGTGATGCGAGCATCAGCATCTGTGCCTCAAGGATGGCCGCATTGCCCAGCGGAAGGTGCACCGCCATCTGGTCACCGTCGAAGTCGGCGTTGAAAGCCGTACATACGAGTGGATGAAGCTGGATGGCCTTGCCTTCGATCAGCTTGGGCTGGAAGGCCTGTATACCGAGCCTGTGAAGGGTCGGTGCACGGTTGAGCATCACGGGATGGCCCTTGAGAACGTTTTCAAGAATGTCCCACACAACCGGGTCCTTGCGGTCAACGATCTTCTTTGCGCTCTTGACCGTCTTGACGATGCCGCGCTCAATGAGCTTGCGAATCACAAACGGCTTGTAGAGCTCGGCTGCCATATCCTTGGGGATACCTGTCTCGTGGAGCTTGAGCTCAGGTCCGACGACGATAACCGAACGGGCCGAATAGTCAACCCTCTTACCCAGAAGGTTCTGACGGAAGCGTCCCTGCTTGCCCTTGAGGCTGTCTGAGAGCGACTTGAGAGGCCTGTTGGCGTCAGTCTTGACAGCGTTGGCCTTGCGCGAGTTATCGAACAGTGAGTCGACAGCCTCCTGGAGCATCCTCTTTTCATTACGAAGAATAACCTCGGGGGCCTTGATCTCTATGAGCCTCTTGAGACGGTTGTTGCGTATTATCACCCTGCGGTAGAGGTCGTTGAGGTCACTTGTCGCGAAGCGGCCGCCGTCGAGCGGCACGAGAGGCCTCAGTTCGGGCGGAATGACCGGAACGATCTTCACAATCATCCACTCGGGTCTGTTGATGTTCTTTGACTCCCTGAAGGCCTCAACAACCTGCAGTCTCTTGAGAGCCTCGCTCTTACGCTGCTGCGATGTCTCGGAGTTGGCGCGGTGACGCAGTGAATATGAGAGCTCATCGAGGTCAAGCTTGCTCAGCAGCTTGTAGAGAGCCTCGGCCCCCATCTCTGCAACAAACTTGTCAGGATGATCATCATCAAGATACTGGTTCTCCTTCGGCAGCGTCTCAACGATCTCCATATACTCCTCTTCGGAGAGGAAATCGAGGTATTTGACGCCGTCAACGGCTTTTACGCCAGGATTGATGACAACATATCTCTCATAATAGATGATGCTGTCAAGCTTCTTTGTCGGCAGGCCTAGCAGGTAGCCGATCTTGTTCGGCAGTGACCTGAAGTACCATATGTGTGCCACGGGAACCACCAGCGAGATGTGTCCCATGCGCTCGCGCCTGACCTTCTTCTCCGTGACCTCGACTCCGCAGCGGTCACAGACGATACCCTTGTAGCGTATCCTCTTGTACTTGCCGCAGTGGCATTCATAGTCCTTGACCGGACCGAAGATCCTCTCGCAGAAGAGGCCGTCACGTTCAGGCTTATAGGTACGGTAGTTGATTGTCTCAGGTTTCAGGACCTCGCCGCTCGACTTGTCAAGAATCTCTTCGGGCGATGCCAGCCCTATTGAAATCTTCGTGTAGCTGGTCTTCTGTTTGTTATCCCTTCTGAATGACATATGTTTTCTCCTTTTATACTTATTTGTACTCAGCTTATTTATTCAAGGTTGATGCTCAGTCCCAGGCCGCGCAGTTCATGCAGCAGCACGTTGAGCGATTCGGGGATGCCCGGCATGGGCATCGGTTCTCCCTTGACAATAGCCTCGTATGCCTTGGCTCGTCCGATGACGTCATCAGACTTAATGGTCAGTATCTCCTGGAGGATGTGTGCAGCGCCAAAGGCTTCCAGCGCCCATACCTCCATTTCTCCGAACCTCTGGCCTCCGAACTGTGCCTTACCTCCGAGAGGCTGCTGGGTGATGAGCGAGTAGGGCCCTATTGAGCGGGCATGCATCTTGTCATCAACCATGTGGCCCAGCTTGAGCATATATATCATACCAACGGTGGCCGGCTGGTCAAACCTCTCGCCGGTGCCCCCGTCATAAAGATAGGTAGTGCCGTTGCGCGGTATCCCTGCCTTTTCCGTCAGGTCATTGATCTGGTTCTGCTTCGCACCGTCGAAAATGGGTGTCGAGAAATGCATTCCCAGTTCCTTGCCTGCCCATCCGAGGACAGTCTCGTAGATCTGCCCGAGGTTCATCCTGGAAGGCACACCGAGGGGATTAAGAACGATATCCACCGGCGTTCCGTCAGCAAGGAAAGGCATGTCCTCTGCACGGACTATCTTGGCAACAATACCCTTGTTACCGTGGCGTCCGGCCATCTTGTCTCCCACCCTGATCTTGCGTTTCTTGGCAATATATACCTTGGCAAGCCTCACAATGCCTGCGGGCAGCTCGTCACCGATAGTGATGTTGTACCTTTTTCGCTTGTAGAGGCCGTCTATCTCCTTGTACTTGATGATATAGTTGTGAAGAAGCTGCTTGATGCTGTCATTCTTCTTCTTGTCTGTCGTCCACTTGTTCGGGTTGATGTTCAGGTAGTCAATCTCCTGGAGCTGCTTCAGCGTGAACTTCGCTCCCTTGGGTATGACGTCGACATTGAGGTAATCCTTAACACCCTGTGACGTTTTTCCGTTGACAAGGATGAATAGCTTGTCAACCAGCCTGGCTTTGAGTTCGTCAGACGACCTGTTGAAGTCGGCGTCGATCTTATCAAGGAGCGGCTTTTCGGCGGTCTTTGCCTTGCGGTCCTTGATAGCCCTTGTGAACAGCTTCTTGTCAATGACAACGCCCTCGAGTGACGGTCCGGCCTTGAGTGAAGCATCCTTCACATCACCGGCCTTGTCTCCGAAGATGGCCCTGAGGAGCTTCTCTTCCGGTGACGGATCTGATTCGCCCTTGGGGGTGATCTTTCCTATGAGTATGTCTCCCGGCCTGATCTGGGCTCCGATGCGGATAAGCCCGTTCTCATCGAGGTTCTTGGTAGCTTCTTCGCTCACGTTCGGGATATCGGAGGTAAGTTCCTCCATCCCGCGCTTGGTGTCACGCACCTCGAGGAGGTACTCGTCAATGTGCACGGAGGTGAAGACGTCTTCCTGCACCACTCTTTCGCTGAGCACGATGGCATCCTCGAAATTGTATCCTTTCCAGGGCATAAAGGCCACCTTCAGGTTACGCCCGAGAGCCAGTTCGCCGCTCTTGGTGCCGTACCCTTCGGTGAGCACCTGTCCCTTCACAACCTTGTCACCCTTCTTTACAATGGGGATCAGGTTGATTGTGGTGTTCTGGTTTGTCTTATGATATTTCGGCAGATTGTAGCGCTTGATGTCGTCATCAAAGCTGACGAATTTCTCCTCGTCGGTCCTGATATACCGTATGACGATCTCGTCAGCATCGGCAAACTCAACCACGCCGTCACCTTCGGCTACAATCAGTATCCTGGAGTCCTTGATCACCTGTGCCTCAAGGCCGGTGCCCACGATGGGGGCTTCAGGCCTTAGCAGCGGCACTGCCTGGCGCATCATGTTTGATCCCATGAGAGCACGGTTGGCGTCATCATGCTCAAGGAAGGGTATCAGTGATGCTGCGATTGAAGCGATCTGGTTTGGAGCCACGTCCATCATCTGCACCTTGGACACCTCTTCGTAGGGATAGTCTGCTCCCAGTCTCGACTTGGCCCTCGGATTTGTGAAGGTACCGTCGTCATTCAGCGGGGCGTTGGCCTGCGCCACGGTGAGGTACTCCTCATCCTCGGCGGTAAGCCATTTTACATTCTCATTGCTGAGGTCAACCTTACCCTCAACCACATCACGGTAGGGGGTCTCAATGAAGCCGAGATTGTTGATCTTGGCGTATACGCAGAGTGATGAGATAAGCCCGATGTTGGGCCCTTCAGGTGTCTCAATCGGACAAAGGCGCCCGTAGTGGGTGTAGTGCACGTCGCGGACCTCGAAGCCTGCGCGTTCGCGAGAAAGACCGCCGGGGCCGAGGGCTGAGAGACGGCGCTTGTGGGTCATCTCCGCCAGCGGGTTGGTCTGGTCCATGAACTGCGACAGCTGGTTGGTGCCGAAGAATGAGTTGATCACTGACGAGAGGGTCTTCGAATTGATGAGGTCAACGGGGGTGAATACCTCGTTGTCTCTCACGTTCATGCGCTCACGGATTGTGCGGGCCATGCGGGCCAGGCCGACGCTGAACTGTGCCGACAGCTGTTCACCGACGGTACGTACCCTCCTGTTACTCAGGTGGTCAATGTCGTCGACATCCGTCTTCGAGTTGATCAGCTCAATGAGATAGCGGATGATGGCTATGATATCCTCACGGGTTAGGATCTTGGTGTCCATGGGTATCTCTAGGTTCAGCTTGCGGTTTATGCGAAAGCGTCCGACCTCGCCCAGGTCATATCGTTTGTCTGAGAAGAAGAGCTTGTCAATGACGTCACGTGCGGTCGCATCATCCGGCGGTTCTGCGTTGCGCAGCTGCCTGTAGATATAAAGCACGGCCTCCTTCTCTGAGTTGCAGGGATCTTTCTGCAGGGTATTGTAGATGATAGCGAAGTCGGAGAGGCTCATATCCTCACGATGAAGGAGGATCGATTTTGCCCCGGAGTCGACTATCAGATCAACATGTTCGTTCTCGATGACGGTCTCCCTGTCGAGCACCACTTCATTACGCTCTATGGAGACAACCTCGCCGGTGTCCTCGTCAACGAAATCCTCGACCCATGTGCGGAGCACCCTGGCTGCCAGCTTGCGGCCGACGAGCTTCTTGATGCTTACCTTCGAGACCTTGTGTTCCTCCGCGAGGTTGAAGATCTCAAGAATATCCTTGTCCCCCTCGAAGCCGATAGCCCTGAGCAGGGTGGTGACGGGAAGCTTTTTCTTCCTGTCGATGTATGCGTACATCACGTTGTTGATGTCGGTGGCAAACTCGATCCATGATCCCTTGAAGGGGATTATCCGTGCCGAATAGAGTTTGGTGCCGTTGGCGTGGATGCTCTGCCCGAAGAAGACACCGGGAGACCGGTGCAGCTGGGAGACGACGACCCTCTCTGCGCCGTTGATGACGAAAGTGCCACGTTCGGTCATATAGGGAATGACACCCAGGTACACATCCTGAATGACAGTATCAAAATCCTCATGCTCGGGGTCAGTACAGTAAAGCTTCAGTTTGGCCTTGAGGGGGACGCTGAAGGTAAGGCCTCTCTCGATACACTCATCGATTGTGTATCGGGGAGGATCAATTGAATAGTCCAGGAATTCCAGCACGAAGTTGTTCCTGGTGTCGGTTATGGGGAAGTTCTCCATGAAGACCTGGTAAAGGCCCTCTTTCCTCCTGTTCTCGGGTGTGGTGCCAAGCTGAAAAAACTCAGCAAAAGATTTTAACTGAATCTCAAGAAAGTCAGGGTATTCAAGCTGATCCTTCTTTGATGCGAAACTTATTCGTTCGATATTATTTGAGGACATTTATGGTAGGATTAAGTGAACTTATGAAAAATGACAAAAAGGCTTAGCTCCGCCTGGTGGCGGAACTAAACCTGTAAACCCGGTAATCAGGAATAACTTATTTAAGTTCAACTTCAGCTCCTGATTCTTCCAATGTTTTCTTAATGTTCTCAGCCTCTTCCTTTGATACACCTTCTTTCACGGCGCCGGGAGCGGCATCAACAACTGCTTTTGCTTCTTTCAGACCAAGTCCGGTAAGGTCTTTCACCAGCTTGACTATCTGAAGCTTCTGTGGGCCTGCACTCTTGAGGATGACATCAAATGATGTCTTCTCGGCTACTGCCGGAGCGTCGGCTCCTGCCGCAGGTGCTGCAACAGCAACTGCTGCTGCTGCCGGCTCGATGCCATACTCGTCTTTCATTATTTTCGCAAGCTCATTAACCTCTTTCACGGTTAAGTTTACCAACTCTTCTGCAAATTTCTTAAGATCTGCCATTTTTATAGGAATTTTTAATTTGATTAACTAATGATTATTACTTTTTTGACAGTGTTTCCAGAACACCATGGATTTTTGAACCGCCTGACTGCAGCGCGGAGATGACATTCTTCGCGGGCGACTGCAGAAGCATTATGATATCGCCGAGTAGTTCTTCTCTCGACTTGAGTGCCACGAGGGTCTCAAGGAGATTGTCACCGACATATACCGATTCTTCTATGTACGCGCCTTTTATCAGGGGTTTGGGATGCGATTTACGAAAGTCCCTGATCATTTTTGCAGGAGTATTTCCGTTATTCGAGAACATTACAGCAGTGGAACCCTTAAGCACGGGGAACAATTCTCCGCACTCGATTCCGGCCTGCTCCAGCGCTCTCTTCAGGAGGGTGTTCTTTACGACAACCAGTTTTATCTGGTTCTCGAAGCACTTCCTTCTGAGATCACTGGTATCAGCAGCATTGAGCTGTGCAGTGTCAGTCAGGTAAAAATGACTGTACTCCTTCAGGGTATCAGCCAGGCTGTTTATAATATCGGTTTTTTCGTCTCTTCTCATAATCTCTCTGAATTATTGCTTTCAGTTAAACATCAAGGCTCTTTGGATCAATTTTCAGTCCCGGGCTCATGGTGCTTGAGAGGAAAATACTTCTGATGTATGTTCCTTTCGCCGAGGCGGGTTTGAGTTTGTTGATCATAAAGAGGAATTCTCTTGCGTTTTCAACGATCTTATGAGGTTCAAAGGATATTTTTCCGATGGAAGCGTGGACAATACCGGCCTTATCTACTTTAAAGTCGATCTTGCCCTGCTTAACCTCCCTGACAGCCTTACTGATCTCCATGGTCACCGTTCCGCTTTTGGGGTTCGGCATTAGACCACGTGGACCGAGTACTCGTCCCAACTGACCTATCTTACCCATCACTGAGGGCATGGTAATGATGACATCAACGTCTGTCCAGCCTGCCTTGATCTTGTCGACCCACTCATCGAGTCCAACGTAATCAGCGCCTGCTTCTTTTGCTTCAGCTTCCTTGTCAGGGGTGACCAGGGCGAGAACCCTGACTTCCTTGCCTGTGCCGTTGGGAAGGGATACAACACCGCGAACCATCTGGTTCGATTTGCGCGGGTCAATCCCCAGTCTTACGTCAAGATCAACTGATGCATCAAACTTAGTTGTAGTGATATCTTTTACCAATGCTGCCGCTTCTGTCAAAGTATAGAGTTTGCCGTGCTCGATTTTATCGAGAACAAACTTCTGATTCTTGGTAAGCTTAGCCATTTCTATTCACTTAGTTAGTTATTTACCCGGGAATGCACCTGTTACAGTGATACCCATACTTCTGGCCGTGCCAGCCACCATCTTCATCGCGGATTCGAGGGTAAAGCAGTTTAAATCCTGCATTTTATCCTCTGCAATAGTCTTTACCTGTGCCCACGATATTGACGCCACCTTGTTGCGGTTAGGCTCAGGTGAGCCCTTCTTTACCTTGGAAGCCTCGATTATCTGAACAGCAACAGGAGGGGTCTTGGTGACAAATTCAAAAGACTTGTCGTTGAACACGGTGATGATCACCGGTATGACCTTTCCTGCCTTGTCCTGTGTGCGGGCATTGAACTGTTTGCAAAACTCCATGATATTCACACCTTTGGAACCCAGCGCAGGGCCTACCGGTGGAGATGGATTGGCTGCTCCGCCTTTAATCTGTAATTTGATTAATCCAGCAACTTCTTTTGCCATAATTAAAAATTTGCATTGTTTATAGCGAGAGCATGACGGCCGTTTAAGGAAGCATTATAATTCACGGCTGTCAATTTCCTTAATTCCTAACTTTCTTTCTCAACCTGCATGAAGCTGAGTTCAAGCGGGGTCTTTCGTCCGAAGATCTTGACCATCACTTTCAGCTTCCGCTTTTCTTCATTGACCTCTTCAATAACTCCCGAGAAGCTGTTGAATGGGCCGTCTATTACTTTCACTGTCTCGCCGACGACAAACGGAATGTTTAATTCCTCTTCGCTGGCTGCCAGTTCATCTACTTTTCCAAGGATACGGTTTATTTCTGCCTTCCGTATCGGTGTCGGTTCGCCCGACTGTGTTCCGAGGAAACCAAGGACGTTTGGCACGTTGCGCAGCACGTGGGGTACTTCCCCCACCAGTGCGGCCTCAACTATTACATAGCCCGGAAAGAACGTGCGCTCCTTGCTCACCTTCTTGCCTGCCCGGATCTGGTAAACCTTCTCCGTAGGTATCAGTACCTGCGTGATATAGTCCTGCAGCTTCAGGCGTACGATCTCATTATCAAGATATTCCTTGACTTTCTTCTCCTTGCCGCCGATAGCCCTGAGCACATACCACTTCTTAACGTTTTCACTCATCTGTGACCGTTATTCTTTTTAATATAACAAACCATAGACAAGACCCATAGCCTTGTCAAATATGAAATCCATGGCCCATATAACAATGGCCAGGATGACCGAAGTGACAAGTACAAGGGTTGCGCTTCCCTGGAGTTCGCTCCATGACGGCCATGTCACCTTGTGCATGAGTTCGTTGTATGATTCCTTAAAGTAAGCTGCTATCTTCATAATTAAGACTCCGATTTAGCACGGGAGGAGAGGCTCGAACTCCCGACACCTGGTTTTGGAGACCAGTGCTCTACCAACTGAGCTACACCCGTGTACATTTTGATGGTAACCGTGTGCCTGCGCGCACGGTTACCATTATATATATATTTAATAAGGTCTTATTCGACGATCTCGATCACCTGACCGGCACCAACCGTACGTCCACCTTCGCGGATAGCGAACTGAAGTCCCTTGTTGATAGCCACCGGGTAGATGAGCTCAACGGTTATGGTCACGTTGTCACCCGGCATCACCATCTCTGTTCCTTCGGGGAGTTTGATCTCGCCTGTGATGTCCAGGGTACGGAGATAAAACTGGGGACGGTAATGATTGTGGAACGGGGTATGACGACCGCCTTCCTCTTTCTTCAGAACGTAAACCTCAGCCTTGAACTTGGTATGGGGTGTGATTGAGCCCGGCTTGGCAAGAACGTGACCCCTCTTGATCTCTTTCTTGTCTACGCCGCGAAGGAGCAGTCCCACGTTGTCACCTGCTTCGCCCTGATCGAGGATCTTGCGGAACATCTCAACGCCGGTACATACTGACCTGCGTTTTTCTGAGCCGAGTCCCACTATCTCAAGCTCGTCGCCCGTGTGAACCAGACCTGTTTCAATACGGCCCGTAGCAACGGTACCACGACCTGTGATTGAGAAAACGTCTTCAACCGGCATGAGGAACGGTTTTTCGTTCTCACGAGGAGGAATCGGAATAAATGAGTCGACTGCATCCATCAGCTCCATGACCTTCTCTTCCCATTTTGGTTCGTGGTTCATGGCACCGAGTGCTGAACCGCGGATAACGGGGCAATTCTCACCATCGTACTTGTAGAAGGTAAGCAGGTCACGCACCTCCATCTCAACGAGGTCAATCAGCTCCTCGTCGTCAACCAGGTCAACCTTGTTCAGAAACACAAGGACCTGCGGTACGTTCACCTGACGCGCAAGCAGGATATGTTCGCGTGTCTGAGGCATCGGGCCGTCTGTAGCTGCAACAACAAGGATCGCGCCGTCCATCTGGGCAGCACCTGTAACCATGTTCTTAACATAGTCAGCGTGACCCGGACAGTCAACGTGTGCATAGTGACGGTTCGCCGTTGAATACTCTACGTGTGCCGTGTTGATCGTAATACCCCTTTCCTTTTCTTCCGGAGCATTGTCGATTGAATCAAAGTCCCTTACTTCTGAGAGACCTTTCTTAGCGAGAACCATCGTAATAGCAGCTGTCAAGGTGGTCTTGCCGTGGTCGACGTGACCGATCGTACCGATATTTACGTGTGGCTTCGACCTGTCAAATTTTTCTTTTGCCATAACTAAAAGCTTATTAAATTAAATTTACATCCAAAATCGTTTGAGCCGATGATGAGAGTTGAACTCATGACCCCTTCCTTACCAAGGAAGTGCTCTACCCCTGAGCTACATCGGCATATTGAGCGGGAGACGGAATTCGAATCCGCGGCCCTTAGCTTGGAAGGCTAATGCTCTACCAACTGAGCTACTCCCGCTTATATCTTTAAACCGGCACCCGGGTTCCCGCAAGGGTCATGAGTGCATTGATGCTGGCACTGTAAGAGTGGGGAGAGCAGGATTCGAACCTACGAAGTCATCAGACAACAGATTTACAGTCTGCCCCAGTTGGCCACTTTGGTATCTCCCCTTCTTCACAGAGCATGCCTGGTTAGACATACATACTCATCGCAAAATGAGCCGATGAAGGGATTCGAACCCCCGACCTGCAGATTACAAATCAGCTGCTCTGGCCAACTGAGCTACATCGGCTTTTGAAAGAACGACCGATTTCTGAGAAATTACCCTCAAAAATCGGTTTGCAAATGTAGGAATTAAAAATTCAAATCTCAAAAATAATCTGAAGTTTTTTCGGCGGGGTGATACTACTCACCCCTCAACTTGCCCTTCTGTTTGACTATCTGCCGCTTAAGGGCTGCGACAACGTTGTCGGTGGCTTCTTCAAAAGTTTTGCTCTGCTTACGCGCAAAAAGCGGCCCTCCAGGATACTCTACCTTGATCTCCGTAAGCTTGTTCTCCCTCTCCTCATCATGGTCCAATCTCAGGAACACCTCTGCATTGACGATATCGTCACTTAAAAGTGACAGTTTGTTTACCTTCTGTGTAACAAAGTCGAGTAACTTCTTGTCAGCATCAAACTTGAGTGAATGGATCTGAATGTTCATGACGGTACCTCCTGTTGTTTTGTTAGTTACGCTCTCGGATGAGCCTGTTTATATACTTTTTTTAACTGTT
Organism: Bacteroidales bacterium; assembly: GCA_049294275.1. GTDB lineage: Bacteria > Bacteroidota > Bacteroidia > Bacteroidales > VadinHA17 > SR-FBR-E99. The sequence continues at coordinate 44,388 of JBAQCQ010000093.1, read as the reverse complement.
CAAATGTGTTGTGGGTGTAGACCTGTGTGGCTGAAAGACTGGCGTGGCCGAGCAACTCCTTGATCGAGTTGAGGTCAGCCCCGTGATTGAGCATGTGAGTGGCAAAGGTATGCCTCAGCACGTGCGGGCTCTTTTTCTCAACCGTGGTCACCAGAGAGAGATATCTTGTCACTGTATTGTAAACACTCTTGTCGTACATTTTGTTCCCCCTGGAGGTGACAAAGAACCAATCGCCAGGAAGACCTTCCTCCCTGCGTGCATCAAGATATGACCTGAGCGATTTTATAAATCCTGCTGAAAGGGGGATGACCCTCTGTTTACCCCGCTTACCCGTAACCCTCACCTGGCCTGAAGAGAGATCCACATCCTCATCACGCAGGTTAATCAGTTCCGACCTCCTCATGCCTGTAAGATACAAAATTTCCACGATAGTCCTGTCGCGCATACCCGAAAAATTATCCCCGAATTTAAATTCATCAAGCAGCCTGTCAAGTGACTCCTCCTCAACAAAAACAGGCAGCTGCCTCGACTTCTTCGGGAGCCTGACACCTGACATCGGGTCGGCGCTGCTCATGCCGTGCCTGCGGAGATAACGGAAGAAAGATCGGAGAGCCGACATCTTCCGGTGGACGGTGCCGGTTGCCGCTCCGCTCTCAATGAGGGAGACCATCCACCCCCTCACTTCGGCTGAGGTTACAGAATCAGCATCTGCTCCGGGGTTCCTGTCCCCCAGCCAGGTGAAAAACTGATCCAGATCGTTCTTGTAGGAAGTAACGGTGTGCCGCGAATAGCGCTTCTCGGTACGGATGTATTGAAGGAACGATTCCTTTTTGTCCATAAAAGGAACCTTTTGATTTATGTTATTTGAAAAGGGCAGAGCGCAGCGGAACTATTCCTCTTCCTGCTGCATCTGCTGAACATATACGGCCTTCTTTATCTCTTCCCTGCGGCGGACCGAGGGTTTGATAAAAGCCTGACGAGACCTGAGTTCACGGATTACACCCGTCTTCTCAAATTTCCTCTTGAATTTCTTGAGGGCTCTGTCAATGTTCTCACCTTCTTTTACCGGTACAATGATCATACTGTTTCTTTATGTTAAAACGAGCCGCAAAATTAATACCTCTGAAATTCATTTCAAAACTTTTGATGAAATAAATTCATAATCAGTGCCGGTGACACCCGGAGAAGGCCTTACATAGGGAGCCATACGCTCAGCCTGCAGTTCTGTTATGACCTTCTGGCTGACCATTGATCCGAGTGTAAGGGGAGCGCCTGACAGCTCCCTGTACCTTGTGATGAGCCTTGCGGTCTCGTAACCCACGTAGGGATGACGGGCAAGATCGCCGAATGAGGCGCTGTCAAGCACAAGGGGCGACACGGAGTCATGAGTGACAGTCACCATCGGGCCAACGAGGCTGACAACAGCGCTGTCGAGACCATACACCTCCGCGAGCTGCCGGCTGTCGACAAAACCGCCAAGGAGGCTGCGGTACTTTATGATCCTCGCCGCCAGAACAGGCCCGATGCCCGGCAGGGATTCCAGCTCGGCAGCACTGCTTCTGTTAAGATCAACCGGCAGTGCAGCCGTTGCGTGTGAAGCTGCCGGGTAGTGTACGGATGTGCCCTGGATTTCACGACCTGCAGGTAGCACTGTTTTGTACGAATGCGTTTGTTCCTGCGCGGAGCCTGGCGTACCGGCACTTTCCTCAATAATTATAAACGGGATGAGGCGGGCCGCAGTGGCTGAGTCGATGCCGTACACCCTTGACAGCTCCTGCGGCTTTCTGAACTGCGCTCCTGCGATTCTGTAGTTGATGAGTGTGGTTGCCTGCCTTTCGGTAAGACCAAGCGTCAGCAACTCTTCATACGAGGCGCTGTTCGGGTCGAAGGTGAACGGCACCCGGCCGGGCTGCGATACTCCGGGGATGACCTGATTACTGTCTGCCGCGACGGAAACCGAACCGGGATCATCAGGCACACTGCCCGGCCTGTAGGCCGTGAACCTCACTGCCAGCAACACGATAAGCAATGCCGAAAGCACATAGGTTCCCCGCCTCTCACGGCGGTCAAAACCCAGCAACGCGTCTGTAACCTTCCTTAACGGCTTCACCTGGCAATACAGCAAGACGAATGAAAGGTAGGAAATAATTCAGGGCTTGTCAAGCGATTTGCGATTTGCGATAAAAAGACCCTCAATCGGCAATCGACAATAGAAAATCGAGAATTCTAGAACGGATAACCAATCCCTATGACCATGGTCAGATCCGATTTCCGGTCAAAGGTACCGTTGAGCGGGATCCATTTGGTACCGGTGGTGGCCTGCGGATCACGCAGCTTGATTCCGAAATCGGCCCTCAGCAGAACGAATTTGAGGTCAAACCTCAGCCCAAGCCCTGAGCCGACAGCAATCTCATCCAGGAACCTGTTGAACCTGAACTGGCTTCCCGGCCTGTCCTCATCAAACCTGGTAGTCCATATGTTGCCTGCATCAATGAATGTTGCACCCTCCAGTATCCAGAAAAGCTTGAACCGGTATTCCACATTAGCCTCCAGTTTCATGTCGGCAGTGAGGTTTATGAAGGAGCTCTCAGGCAAGACATATGAACCCGGACCTAGAGTTCTGACCACCCATGCCCTTAGATCGTTTGCGCCTCCTCCGAAGTACTGCTCCTCGAACGGCATGACCCTGGAGTTTCCGTATGCCCATCCCAGTCCGGCAAAGGCTCTGTAAACGATGCTGCTTGCCGCAGTGATCCTGTAATTGTACGTTGCATCAATCTCTCCCTTGATGAACTGGGCGAAAGGCTGGCCGAAGAGCTGGTAGCTTCCGTCAGAGGCGGTCTTCGCATTGCCCAGCCTGTATAATGCCGAGAGCACGTTGCCGGCAAGATCGACTCCAAGGCGGATATTCCAGTAATCCCTCGATTTCGCCAGCACCTGATCATTGAAGACATAGTTGTATCGTCCGCCCATTATCCTGACATCCCGGTAGGAAAAGGCAAGGTAAGATGTTGTGTCTATCATGGCCTGGAATTCCGGGTCGACATAATGGAGCTTGACCACATTGAAAGAAAGGGGGTTGATATTGTAACTGGTATATTTGTTCCCGTTCCAGGTGTAGCCGAGTGAAATATTGGCGACAGACCGAGCATAGACAGGCACCTTCTGGTAGTTGTAGCCCGCCTGGAGCACCGTCCTGGGATCATGCTTCCTGATAAAGTTCTCCTTCGAAGGTAACGGCATCAGGAACTTCGGTATCCTGAGGTTCGTTTCGAAACCGTATTGCTGGGTGTTGGAGAATCCCGTGGATGCTTCGGTCAGAGTTTCATATGCCCCCTTCAGCTTCATGCTGAAGAGCTCCGCTCCTCCGAGAAGGCTTTTATTCTGGTAGATAAGGTTAAGCGCACCACCGATATTTCCTCCGGAGTGGGTTCCTTCAAGTTCGACTGTAAACGACTGGCGCTCCATTGGGGTGAGTTGTATGATGCAGTCAAGCATACCCTCATCCCTCCTCTCACCGGAGACACTTCCGGCGTCGACGTATGATACGTTGACGAGTCTGTGGTTTTTGAGGTCAACCAGGTGTTTCTCGGTCTGTTCGGCATTGGTCACGCTGAACAACGATCCCGGAGTGATATACAGGGCCTGTGTGAGCACCTCGGGCCTGACTGCCAGCTTTCCCGGCGGAGCAACGAAATTGATCCCGCTGAAGAAGGTTGTATCAAAGGTACTGGTATAAGCCTCACCTCCGGTCAGTGAAAGTCTGGGATCAAAATCAGGAAATACATAAACGTCCCTTATGCGGTACATCGTGTGATCGGTGTATACTGGCCTGCCCTCGCTGTCTGAGGTAGTTCTGCGGGAGACGACATAGTTGACAATAACCTGCCGGTTCATCAGCGTGCTGTCAACGCGGAAAGATATATTCTCGGTGGAGAAGGCATAAAATCCGATATCCCTGATGAAGCGTTCAAGTCTCTGCCGTTCCCGCTGCAGAAGGTCCACATCGTATATCATCCCCCTCTCTATGGTGCAGTTGACCGTATCTATCATCACCAGGGGGTAAAGTGTGGTGTCCTGAATGTCATACCGGATGTCAGCAATCGTGTAGGGTCTGCCAGGATTGAGGTTGTAAACGACTTTTGCCTCATCTTTATGGGTCCGTAACGTGTCCTCCACAATGGCGTTGAAAAAACCCTTCGACCACAGGTAGTTTTGTATCTGCCCGGCTGATCTTTCAGCTGATGACGGATCAAATACAACCGGCTCCTCGCCTATCCTCCGCAGCCATGCGTGGGGCCATTTTTTCTTTGAAATATCTGAAAGGTTGTACAGGCCCAGGTGAAATCTCATTCCAAAGATCTTCTTGTTGGGCTGCTGCCTGACATACGGTTTTATCGCACTCCTGCTGACTGAGGGAGGCAGAGGTACGGTGCCCGGCTGTACCACTATCTCATTGCTGTTCAGAAGCAGTTCCCCTGAAGGCACGTATTTGGTGGGGTTGCAGGAGGCTGCAGTGAAAATAATGATCACCAGGAGAAATAGTTTGGGACCAGTAATTTTTATATTTGCTCTCTGATGGATCAACTTAAATATAAGAATGTGCAAGCAAATATACCACTATAAACTCTATTTTCAATTTCCCGGCCATGCATAAGATGATCACCCGGAACCAGGTCAAAATGATACTCTCGCTCCGGAAAAGAAAGGTCAGGGAGGAGAATTCACTTTTTGTCATCGAGGGTGACAAGCTTGTGCGTGAATATATCCTGGCGGGAAACAGGGTCAGGCTTCTCGCAGGCAAGCCCGAATGGATTGACGGAGAGCCGGCCGGGGTCACGGAAGGTGCTGACGAGACTGTCACCGTCAGTTATGAGGAGCTGAGGCGTATCAGCTCACTCCGGACACCGCACAATGTACTTGCTGTAGCACCCATGATTAAAAGCGAATATTCCGACACCATTCTTGCCGGAAAGCTGACTCCGGTCCTGGAATATGTGCAGGACCCCGGCAACCTGGGGACCATCATACGCATTGCCGCCTGGTTCGGGATTGGGAATATTGTCTGTTCTCCCGACTGTGTTGACTTTTACAACCCCAAAGTGATACAGGCGACCATGGGAGCTTTCATGCATGTGTCTGTATGGTACAGGCCCCTGGAGGCATTCCTGGGAAAAGCGGTCAGCGGAGGCCTGCCTGTATACGGGACCACCATTGATGGCAGGTCAGTCTATGAAAGTGACCTCGGCAGTGAAGGGATAATCCTTTTTGGAAACGAATCGAAAGGAATCTCCGAAGAATTGCTTGGCTATGTCACCAGGCGCATAACAATACCGGGTCCGGGGAAACCGCTGGCAGGACTGGAATCTCTGAATGTCAGCATGGCTGCAGCGATCATCTGCTCGGAGTTTGCCAGGAGGCAGCAAAGATGAAACCGGCAACCGGCAGCCGGCAGCCGGCAGCCGATGTAAGTCACTGATTTATTGATGATTGAAGACTGAAGGCTAAAAACTTATTATCGCCTATTGCCTATTGCCTATTGCCTATTGCCTGTGCAACAAGCATTCCGTCAACTGCTGACGAGACAATGCCGCCCGCATAACCGGCTCCTTCACCTGCAGGGAATAAGCCGGCTATATTCAGTGCATTCAGATGATCAGGGTCACGGGTTATACGGACCGGTGAGGAGGTCCGCGATTCCACCGCTGCCACGAGAGCCTGGTCCGTAAGGTATCCATTCATCTTCCTCCCGAAATCCCTGAATCCTTGACGCAGCCTCAGGGCAATATCGGCCGGCAGCCATTCGTGCAGCGGTGAGGCAGTCAGCCCCGGGAAATAAGACCCCTCGGGTAATGTCGCCGAGGCCTTGCCGTCAACAAAATCTGTCAGTCGCTGGGCCGGAGCACGCTGCGTCATGCCTCCCTCCCTCCATGCCATCTGCTCAAGAAAAAGCTGGTATTCCATTGCGGCAAGCGGACCACTGCCATACTGCATTGCATCCTCTTCCCGTATCTCGCTGACAATGCCGCTGTTGGCCCACCGTGAGTTGCGCCGCGAAGGCGACATCCCGTTCACCACTACTTCGCCGGGACTCGTTGCCGAGGGCACCATGAAGCCACCCGGGCACATGCAGAATGAATACACGCCCCTGCCATCAGCCCGGGTGACAAGGGTGTACGCCGCAGCCGGGAGATACTGGCCTCTCGCCTTGCCGTGATACTGTATCATGTCAATCAGTTCCTGCGGGTGCTCAACCCTTACACCCATGGCAAAAGGTTTGAATTCAAGCCTCACGCCTGCGGCAAGCAGCATCCTGTAGATATCCCTTGCCGAGTGGCCTGTGGCCAGAATGAGATCATCAGCCCTGATCAGCTCATTTCCGTTTACCGTCACCCCCCTGAAGGTCCGTTCCTCAATTGACAGGCCCGTTATCCGTCTCCCGAAAAGCACCTCCCCACCAGCCGCTGTGATGCTCCCGCGTACCGCGCTGATAATCCCGGGAAGCCTGTCAGTACCGAGGTGTGGGTGAGCCTCATAAAGAATGGCCGGATCGGCCCCGTGGAGAACCAGCAGTTCCAGTACACGGCGATTGTCGCCCCTCTTCTTCGATCTGGTGTAGAGCTTCCCGTCAGAGAATGTTCCGGCGCCACCCTCACCGAAACAATAATTTGAATCGGAATCGACTATGTGTTTAGTGCTGATTGACGCCACATCGCGCTTGCGCTCTCTCACCTCCCTGCCCCGCTCAAGTATGACCGGCTTCAATCCCGCCTCAATCAGGGTCAGCGCCGCAAAAAGACCTGCAGGACCGCTGCCTGCAACAAGCACCTCCCTTGCACGTGAAACATCCCTGATTTTAAGAGGAGGTATCACCTCCGGGGGTTCATCCGGTCCGGCAAGCTGAACGGTAAGGTTTATTTTGATCTCAGGCTTACGTGCATCGACCGATCTTCTGACTATCCGCATGGTGAAATCCTTCCTGCCGGTTCTCCTGGCAAGGTATTGCCTCAGGGCATCCTCGTCGAAGGCTGTCTGTGGCGGCAGGACCAGGTTCAGCTCCTCAGCCATCTCTATTCAAAATGGAACGAGAGTACCCATAACTGGGACCTCAGCGACTGGATAGCGCTGACATATTCAGGATGACGGTCATCAGGCTCATGCACCAGCACGTCACGCAGTCCGTTTGACATCTTGGCTTCTATGGTAAGCTTAAAATAAGGAAGGTAAATGTCAATGCCGGCCCCGGCCTCATAGTAAAAGTCGGCTCTCTTCAGCCTCATGTAAACATTTCTTGTATCATCATACTCCTTCTTGCCCGCAAGGTCGTACCTGAAGTTCATTCCGCCTATCAGGTAAGGCCTGGCGTTGTTGAGCCTCATCCCCTTGGCCTTCAAAAGAAGAGGAAATTCAAGGAATGATGATTCCAGGACCTGCGTCTCACCCCAGGCAACACCGTCCTGGTAAAAATTTATGTTCCGCTGTCCGAACGACACCCCCGGGAGGAACCTGAAGTCAAGATAGGTTGAGGGGCGGTAGTCAGTGACAATCTGGATATTCAGGCCGGGTTTAAGCGATACCACCTCGGCAACCAGGCCCGACTCACCGGCCATCTTTATGTTGAAATCCATGGTGTTGACACCCATGCTGAAGCCGAAATGCAACAGCCTCTCGTCGTAATTCGAGTCATTCTTGGGTTTCGCTTTCTGTGCTGTCATCACTACAGGAATAAGCAGAAAGAGAAATATGGCAGTTTTTTTATTCACAATTACGAAGAGTCCTAAAAATTACAACGAATTAAAGCACTATTTGTTGTGGTAAAGGGATTCATGGTCTGAATCCATAGTAAATGCTGGCTATTCCTCCCGTCAGTTTCTTCTGTTTCACCTCTCTGAATCCTGCTGTGGCAAGCAGTTCCAGGAACCGTTCGTTGTCGGGAAACGCCATCACCGAATCAGGCAGGTAAGTGTATGCGCCGGGGTCACCCGATACGATCCTCCCGATGCGCGGAAGAACTCTCCTGAAGTAGAGTCCGTATATCTGCTTCAGCGGGAACAATGACGGCTTTGAAAACTCCAGCACCATTACCATCCCTCCCGGCCTGATGACCCTGCACATCTCCCGCAGCCCGGTCAGTGTGTCTTCAAAATTCCTCACCCCGAAGGCGCACATCGTCACGTCAAATGTCCCGTCGCTGAATTCAATGAGGCGTGAGTCGCCCCTGGCAAGAGTGATTTTATCTCCGAGCCCCATTCGGATTATTTTCCGGCGACCCTCATCAAGCATCTTTTCGCTTATGTCTATCCCTGTTATGCTGCGCGGTCCGAGCCGCAGGGCTGCAATAGCCAGGTCTCCCGTCCCGGTTGCCACATCCAGCATGGTCACCGGCCTGATATGCAGCCCGATAAGGTTGACCGCCTTCCTGCGCCAGCGCCTGTCGGTGCCCAGCGAGAGGATACGGTTGAGCCTGTCATAATGACCCGATATTGAATCGAACATCGCCTCGACCTGTTCACGGGGAGCTCCTTTCTGTTCTTTTTTTTCAGGCATCATTTTGCAATTGCGGGCCAAAGATACCCTAAATAATGTTTAAATTTACCCCTCTGAAACATATAACCCATGAGAAAAACGGTACTTATAACAGGAGCTACTTCAGGAATTGGAGAGGCTACAGCGAGGAAATTTGCGGAAGCGTCATACAGGCTCATCATTACGGGAAGAAGGCAGGAGAGGCTCGATAAACTCTCAGGGCAACTTGCTTCCGGATACGGAGCGGAGGTGCTGACCCTGTGCTTCGATGTCAGGTCAAAGAGTGAGGTCGGGAGTCACCTCGGGAATCTGCCTGATGGCTGGAAAAAGATCGATATCCTTGTCAACAATGCGGGTCTGGCGGCCGGACTCAGCCACATCGATGAAGGGGATACCGATGACTGGGAGCGCATGATTGACACCAACATAAGGGGCCTTCTTTATGTCACAAGGACTGTTTCGCCTGGAATGGTTGAAAGGGGAGCAGGCCACATCATAAATATCTCATCCATAGCGGGCAAGGACGTATATGAGAGCGGTTCCGTCTACTGCGCAACCAAGCATGCAGTTGATGCCCTTTCCAAGGCCATGCGCATTGACCTCCTGAAGCATGGAATCAAGGTCACCAACATTGCTCCCGGGATGGTTGAGACGGAGTTCTCCCTCGTACGCTTCAGGGGAGACAGCGTGAAGGCAGCGGCAGTATATACAGGCATAGAGCCTCTCAAAGGGGAAGACATTGCGGAGGCGATCTTTTACTGCGCCACCGTGCCTGACCATGTATGCATTAACGATCTTGTCATCACCCCTATAGCCCAGGCAAACGCATTTTACAGCTACAGAAAAACAACACAGTCATGAAAAGAAAATCATCATTCACACTCCTGATCACTGTCCTGCTGTTCGTCGCAGCACAGGATCTGAATGCCGTCAACACATCTGACACCAGGATGATGTCACAGCCGGCAGTCAGCTCATCACATATCGCATTCATCTATGCGGAGGATCTCTGGGTTATTAACAGAGACGGCTCTGCCCCCAGGCGACTGACCGTGGATGAGGGAATAGAATCCGACCCCTGCTTCTCGCCTGACGGGAAACTGATTGCCTTCAGTGCCCAGTATGACGGCAACACAGACCTATTCGTGATACCTGTCGAAGGAGGAGTGCCGGTGAGACTCACCTGGCATCCGGGGAACGATGTTGTCAGAGGCTTCACCCCCGACGGAACACGTGTTCTCTTTACCTCACAGCGGTCGTCATTCTCCGGCAGGTATACACAACTGTTTACAGTAAGCATCAGGGGAGATTATCCCGTACAGCTTGAGATCCCCAACGCCTACGATGCAACATACTCACCTGACGGCGGAAGGATAGCATACAATCCCCTCTACCCGGCCTTCGGACAGTGGAAGAACTACAGGGGAGGAACAGTCTCGACAATATGGCTTTACACCTTTGCAGACCGGTCGGTGGCGAAGATCCCGCAGCCCGCAGGCGGCTGCAATGACGTTGAGCCGGTGTGGACCGGTGACCGGGTCTTTTTCCTGAGCGACAGGAACGGAGAGTTCAACCTCTTCTCCTGTGATGACAAAGGTGGTGACGTACGCCAGCTTACAAACCACAACGATTTCCCTGTGCTGAAAGCCTCTGAAGGCGATGGCATGATAGTCTACGAACAGGCAGGTTATCTTCATTCATTTGACACCCGGACAGGCACGGCCAGGAAGCTGACAGTATCCATTGCCGCTGACCTCCTTGAACTGAGGCCCCGCTATGTTCAGGGTCCGTCATATATCCGCAGCGCTGACATCTCCCCCACCGGCTCGCGCGCAGTCTTCGGTTTCAGGGGAGATATCATCACCCTCCCTGCAGAAAAAGGAGACCCCAGGAACATAACACTCACTACCGGGGCTCATGAAAAATACCCGGCATGGTCTCCTGACGGAAAAACCATCGCTTATTTTTCCGATGCCTCCGGAGAGTACACTCTTCACCTCAGACAGCAGGACGGCAAGGGAGATCCAAGGATCTTCACCCTTCCCGGAACAGGATTCTATGCCTTCCCGAAATGGTCACCCGACAGTAAAAAAATATGCTTCACTGACAACGGAAGAAACCTTTACATAATTGATATCCTTTCAGGAAAAATCAATAAAATAGATTCTGACGAATTGTACTTCCCGGGAGCATTCAGGGGTATGTTCGGTGACTGGTCATCCGATTCAAGGTGGATAGTCTATACAAAGATGATGCCTACATACTTCAAGGTTGTCCGGCTCTATTCCGTTGACCAGCAGAAATCGTTCCAGGTGACAGACGGACTCAGCGATGCCTCTGAGCCGGTCTTCGATCCCAACGGGGAGTTCCTGTACTTCTTTGCCTCAACCGATGCAGGGCCGGTAATAAACTGGTTCGATCTGTCAGCACTCGATATGAGGAGCACCAACTCAATCTACCTCGTTACCCTGACGAAAGATATCGTTTCGCCATTTGTCAAGGAGAGCGATGAAGAGAAGGGAACGGAGCAGAAGGATGAAGCTGAAAAACCCTTAACCGATGCCGCCTCCAAAACGGCAAAAAAGGATCCGAAAAAAGCTCCGGCCTCTGAGATGAAGAGCGGACAGCTGAAGATCGAAACCGACGGCATCCAGAACAGGATAGTCAATGTTCCCGTATCCGCCGGCAATTACTCCGGGCTCGGAGTGGCAGCCACCGGTGAGATACTGTATATTGTAAGGCCGCAGCAGAGAGAGGGCTCCTCGACCCTGCGAAGGTATAATGTAAAGGAGAGGAAGGACGAGGAGATCATGGAACTCGACAACTACATTGTCTCCGCTGACAGGAAAAAGATGCTCTATAGCAAGGGCCGGATATTTGGCATCACCGCAGCCGGAAAGAAGCCGGAACCCGGCAAGGGAATCCTCAGCACTGCAGCCCTGACGGTGAAGATAGACCCTGTCGCCGAGTGGCCTCAGATTTTCGATGAGGCCTGGAGGATCAACCGCGATTTCTTCTATGACCCGGGGATGCACGGTGCCGACTGGAATGCAATGAAGGTAAAATACTCTCAGTTCCTGCCTGACATCGCTTGCAGAAGCGATCTCAACCGCGTGATACAGTGGATGTGCAGTGAGCTGGCGGTGGGTCACCACAGGGTGGGCGGAGGCGACAGGCTGGCCACACCGCCGCGCGTCGGCGGCGGACTGCTCGGCGCCGACTTCAGCATCGAGAACAACCGCTACCGGCTGAAGAAAATCTTCGGAGGACTTAACTGGAATCCTGATCTCAGGTCGCCGCTGACAGAACCCGGACTCAACGTGAAGGAGGGCGAGTATATTCTCGCCATCGACGGCAGGGATGTGACAGGTGATAAAAATATTCACAGTTACCTCGAAAATACTGACGGCAAGATAGTTGAACTGACTGTCGGGCCAAACCCCGGTTACGAGGGTTCAAGGGTGATAAAGGTTGTCCCGGTAGGCAGCGAAAGCGGACTCCGGAACCGCGACTGGGTGGAGAGGAACCTGCGAAGGGTGACGGAAGCCACGAACGGAAGGGTAGCCTATGTATATGTGCCCAACACATCGGGACAGGGACACGAATACTTCAAGAGGTACTTCTTCCCGCAGGCTGACAGGCAGGCCATCATCATTGACGAAAGGTTCAATGGCGGGGGTTCGATTGCCGACTACTACATTGATCTGCTGCAGCGGCCATTGCAGTCGTACTGGAACATGCGCTACGGCAGGGATCTGAAGACGCCCAGCGCCTCGATTCAGGGGCCCAAGGTCATGATCATCGACGAGACAGCCGGATCGGGAGGTGACATGCTTCCCTGGATGTTCCGGAAGTTCGGGGTGGGGACACTCGTAGGCAAACGCACATGGGGAGGCCTGGTGGGGACTCTCGGCTTTCCCGAACTGATGGACGGAGGTGGGGTGACAGCCCCCAACCTGGCTATCTGGACTGAGGATGGTTTCATCGTTGAAAATGTGGGAGTGGCACCTGACATAGAGGTCGAACAATGGCCTGCCGATGTCATAGAGGGAAAGGATCCGCAACTTGAGAAGGCCATTGAGGTGGCCCTCAGGGAGCTCGGGAAAAACCCGCCTGCTCAGCCTGTTCGCCCGCCATATCCGGTACGCGTCAGGAAATAGTAGTCTAATAAGGCAGTAGGCAGTAGGCAGTAGGCAGTAGGCAGTAGGCAGTAGGCAATAGGCAGTAGGCAATAGGCAGTAGGCAGTAGGCAGTAGGCAGTAGGCAGTAGGCAGTAGGCAGTAGGCAATAGGCAGTAGGCAGTAGGCAGTAGGCAGTAGTGATACCAAATAAATCGCAAATAGCAAATTCCGGTGACCAGTATGTATGATCATAAGTATCTTTTAGAATTCACCACTGACGTTTTCATGCGCATCGGTTGCAGCCGCGAGGATGCCGGTACCGTTGCCTCGGTGCTGATAGCGGCCGAGCTGCGCGGACACTCATCACACGGTATGATAAGAATCAGGGAGTATTATGAGCTGTGGAAGAGCGGGCGGGTGAATGTCACTCCCGATGTGAAGGTGGTGCACCAGACCCCTTCTACTGCCGTGATCGACGGCGACAGGTCCTTCGGGATGATATCAGGCGTGAGATCGATGAAACTGGCCATTGAGAAGGCAGCTGCCACAGGTACAGGCTGGGTGGCGGCACGCAACTCAAACCACTTCGGCATCGCCGGGTACTATGCCATGATGGCGCTTGAGCATGACATGACAGGGATATGCGTCACCAACGCCAATCCGCTTGTTGTTCCCACCTGGTCTGTGAGCCGCTATCTTGGCACCAATCCTCTTGCAGTGGCGGTACCGGCACTGCATGAACCTCCTTTCATTGCAGATTTCGCCACCACCCCCATAGCCCGGGGCAAGCTGGCCGTGTCGGAGAAAAAGGGCGAGAAGATTCCGCTGGGGTTTGTACAGGATGCCGAGGGCAACCCGTCAGACGATCCGGGCATACTCCGCCGGGGAGGCGGGATGCTCACGCTCGGCGGCGACCGTCTTCACGGGAGCCACAAGGGTTACTGCATGGCTGCAGTCGTCGATATCTTCAGTTCGGTCTTTAGCGGAGCCAACTTCGGACCATTTGTGCCGCCAAGCGTAGCCTACCTGCCTGTACCCGGGAATCAGGTCGGGAAGGGTACCGGCCATTTTTTCGGAGCAATGCGTATCGATGCCTTCAGACCGGCTGATGAATTCAAGAGCTCAATGGACAAGTGGATAAGAACATTCCGAAATGCTAAACCAATAAAGGGTGAGACGAGAGTATTGATTCCCGGTGATCCCGAGCGGGAGGCTGAGGAAATTAACAGGAAGTCCGGGATACAACTGGTCCCCGCCGTGGTTGACGACCTCCGCAACGTTGCCGCCGAGCTGGGATTTGCATTTCAGGATCAAAGGTAGACAGCCGACTACTGCCTGGTGCCTACTCCCTACTGCCTTCCCCAAGGAATCCCTGCCTCCTGATTACCTCCAGGTACTTTGAGGAGAAGAACTCATTGTCTGCCTTCCGGTAGCGCACGTCGGTGAAGACCTGTGCAAGTGTCTGTTTTTTATTTTCGGCAATGAACTGAAGGGTATCCTCCCGTGCCTCCTTCGCCCTGTAGATATCATCAATCATCTCATCTGTATAATCACGGTAGGTCTCATGATGCACGACAGCCTCCAGCGGCAGCCTGTCAGGCTGTTCAGGCACCAGCGCCGGCCAGCCCATTGTTACGGTGGCAACAGGTACGACACCACGCGGCAGTTTAAGAACTTCAATAATCTGATCAGCATTATAGGTCACAGTCCCCAGGTAACATATTCCCAGCCCCTCTTCCTCGGCAGCGTTGCAAACGGTCTGTGCGACCAGCAGTGCATCTATCGCGGCCGTCATGAACGACAGAAAGTTGTCATAACCCGGTTCAGCCTCACGCTGACGGCACCATCGGCTGAACCTGTTGAAGTCGGCGCAGAAGGTCAGAACCACCGGCGCCTCAGTCACCATAGGCTGGTTGAAGTGTGCCGGTGCCATCCGGCTCTTCATCTCCCGGTCACGGGTCACTATTATACTGTATACCTGCATGTTTCCAGTGGTGGAAGCCCGCGTGCCGGCAGTGAGGATCCCTTCAAGCAGGCTGTTGTCAACATCCTTCTCCTCATATTTCCTGACCGTTCTCCTGGTAAAATAGGTGTTGTTCATTCCGTGTGATGTTAATGCACAGCAAAATAATTAAATAACGTTAAAAAATAACCTGATAAAATTCCTTATCTTACCTTAGCATTACCAAAAAATATTCTAAACACACCCGTATGAAAAAAATTCTCACACTAGTTCTTGTGCTTTTTCTTGCCGGCTCATTAAGTCTGCCGGCTCAGAAAAAAGAGGCTAAAAAGGACGATAAGGGATCTGCCAGCCAGATCAAACCCTCTGTCCCGTCTTCGCTGTTCGCCGGAATTACCTTCAGATCAGTGGGGCCGGCATGGGCCTCGGGACGCATAGCCGATCTGGCCGTTAATCCGTCAAACCATTCGGAGATCTATGCTGCGGTTGCATCAGGCAACATATGGAAAAGCGAAAATAATGGTACTACATGGAAACCTGTCTTTGACAAATACGGGGCTTATGCCATCGGCTGCATTGTCATTGATCCGAACAACAACAATGTTGTCTGGGCGGGAACAGGCGAGAATAACCACCAGCGTGCCCTCGGATGGGGCGATGGAGTCTATCGTTCGGACGATGCCGGAGCAAGCTGGAAGAACATGGGTCTTAAGGAATCACGGCAGATTGGCGGCATCGCCATCGACCCGCGCAACAGTGATGTTGTCTATGTGGCTGCCGAGGGTTCTGTATGGGGCCCCGGAGGTGAAAGGGGTCTGTACAAGAGTATAAACGGCGGCAAATCGTGGGAAAAGATTCTGAACATCAGTGAAAACACCGGTATCAACAACGTGGTTCTTGATCCGCGCAATCCTGACATCATCTATGCCACCAGCGAACAGCGGCGCAGGCATGTGGGGCTGAAAATCAGCGGCGGACCGGAGTCCTCGGTCTATAAATCAACAAACGGGGGCATGACCTTCGACAAGATCACCAAAGGGCTTCCTTCAGGAGACCTTGGAGGAATGGGTATCGCAATATCACCGGTGAACCCTGACATCCTCTACATCATTGTCGAGGCACAGGGCGATGCGGGCGGATTCTACAGGACAGTGAACAGGGGTGCTTCCTGGGAGCGTATGAACTCTTATCATGCAAGCGGCCAGTATTATAACAAGATCATTTGTGATCCAAAGGATGCCGACCGGGTTTTCAGCCTCGACACCTACACACAGGTCACACCTGACGGGGGCAAGACATTCTCGAGGGTCAGCAATGAGGGGCGCCATGTCGATGACCATGCAATGTGGATAGACCCGGACAACACAAAGCACTTTTACATCGGTGGCGACGGGGGCATTTATGAGACATGGGACAACGGGGTAAATTTCATCTTCAAATCAAATCTGCCCGTGACCCAGTTCTACAGGGTGGCAGTAGACAACTCATACCCCTTCTATTATATATACGGCGGCACGCAGGACAACAACTCCATGGGAGGCCCCTCAGCGAGCACAAGCAACGGGGTGACCAACGACGCCTGGACAGTGACTCAGGGAGGCGACGGGTTCTGGGTGGCAATTGACCCGAAAGATCCGAATATCGTCTATACCGAATCGCAGTACGGCAATGCCTCCCGCTGGGACCGCAAGAGCGGACAGAGTGTCAGCATCAAGCCTTTCCCGGGAGAGGGTGAACTGACCTACCGGTGGAACTGGGACACACCTATCCTCATAAGCCCGCACAATAACAAGCGGATCTATATTGCTGCCAACTTCCTCTTCCGCAGCGAGGACCAGGGAAGCAACTGGAACAAAATATCACCTGACCTGACCCGCAACGAAAACAGGGATAACTTCAAGGTGATGGACAAGTACTGGCCGGCGGACGCCGTGGCAAAGAACAAGTCCACCTCACTCTGGGGAACAATAGTATCGCTTACCGAATCAAAGGTTCAGAAAGATCTGCTCTACACCGGCAGTGATGACGGCATGATCTCGGTGTCGGAAGACGGTGGTGGCAACTGGAGAATGATCAAAACCTTCCCCGGCGTGCCGGAGTATACATACGTGAGCGACATCCAGCCTGACAAATTCAATGCCGATATCGTCTACGCCACCTTCAACAACCATAAGCGAGACGATTTCAAACCCTATGTTCTGAAGAGCACCGACAAGGGAAAGAGCTGGACTTCAATAAGTGCCAATCTTCCGGCCAACGGTCCGGCACATACGATCGAGCAGGATCCCGTCAATCCGAACCTGCTGTTCCTCGGCACGGAATTCAGCTTCTTCGTCTCATTTGACGGCGGTACCAGCTGGACTGAGTTCAACAAGGGATTGCCTGTGATAGCCGTGCGTGACATCGCCATCCAGGAGCGTGAGAATGACCTGATCATAGCCACATTCGGAAGGGGCTTCTACGTGATTGATGACTACACACCTCTGCGCAATTATAAGAAGGAGATTATCGGACAACCCGGTTACATTTTCCCGGTCAGGGAAGCAAAAATGTTTGTCCAGACAAGTGAATTCGACAACCAGGGATCGATGTATTACGTTGCTGACAATCCTCCTTATGGGGCAACCATCAGCTATTACGTCGATACTGTTCCGAAAACAGACCGTGACCTCAGGAAGGAGAAGGAGAAGAAGCTATTTGAAAAGGGCGAATTCATCCCCCAGCCGACGGCCAGGGAACTGAGTCTTGAGGAGAGGGAGATCAAACCCTACCTCATCTTCACCATCACTGATGATGAGGGTAACATAATACGCAAGCTCTACAAGTCGGCATCAAAGGGTGTGGGCCGTGTCACCTGGAACTTCACCTATGCCGGTTACCAGCCTGTCAGGGCAGCTGAGAAATTCAATCCCGTTCCCGAGAGCGGCGGTCGCAGCCGGTGGGGTGGCGGAGGTATCTCAGTCATGCCGGGCAAGTACTTCGTATCCATGGCCATGTATGCCAGGGGCGAGGTGAAGGAGCTTGCCGGGCCTGAACCGTTTGTCTGCAAGCCTCTTGACATAGTGTCAATGCCTGTCACCGATCCGGAGGCAAAGGAGAAATGGATAAGGGAGATGGCCGCATTTGCCAAGACAGCATACGGCGCTATTTCCTATGCCACAGAGCTTGAAGGCATGGTAAACACCATCATGCAGACGATACATCAGACACCCGAGGCACCGGCATCTCTGATGAAGGAGGCTGCTGCACTGAGTGATGAGATGAATGAGATAACCTATCTTATCAGGGGCATCTCTGTAGGTGCCAGCACCGAGGAGACGCCTCCTTCACCCGCATCGCTTTCAGCACGGCTGTCGGCCATGTCGAGGTCGCTCTACGGCAACTCGGGGGATATCTCAGGCATTGCCGACCAGCAGTTCCGGATTCTCAGGAAGGAGTTTCCTGTATTGCTTGAGAGGATACAGAAGGCAGGTGCTGCGGTTGATGCACTCAATGTGAAGCTTGACGAGATCAGGGCACCGTGGACCTCGGGCAGGGTCCCGAAACTCTGAACGTAACGACCAATAAACACAAAAACCGGCTCTCTAACCAGGGCCGGTTTTTTGTTTGATAGACCGCTACAATACTTAATCCTCTACGTGGAATGATTATATTTATAACATAATGCCCTGCGGGCAATTTCTCCGCTACTGCCTATTGCCTACTGCCTACTGCCTACTGCCTGCGCTAAAACCGTTTCGTATACCCGTGACAGTACGGAACCTTTCCGTTCCGGAAATAGTAATCCTGGTGATATTCCTCGGCGGGATAGAATTCTGATGCCCTGGTCACCTGGGTGGCCACCTTGAGACCCTTAGCGCTCAGCATTCCCAGCAGCTTCTCAGCCACCTTCTTCTGCTCGCTGTTCTTGTAAAAGATCTCCGACCGGTACTGGTCGCCAATGTCAGGTCCCTGCCTGCCTACCTGGGTGGGGTCATGTATCTCGAGGAAGAGTTTCAGCAGCTTCTCGTAGCTGTTTTTCTGCAGGTCCCAGGTAACCTTAACCGTCTCAGCATGCCCTGTGTTTCCGGTGCACACCTCCCTGTAAGAGGGGTTTTTGACATTTCCCCCGGTGTAACCTGAGACTACTGAAACCACTCCGGGTTCCTTCTGCAGGAAGTATTCCACGCCCCAGAAGCATCCGCCGGCGAACAGGGCCGTACCGTATCTGCCTGCCGGAAGAACGGCAGGGGCAAAGTCCAGTGAGACGGAGTTGACGCAGTGCCGGGTGTTCTTCGCGGTAAACCGCTCCCCTTCAAAGACGTGGCCCAGGTGTCCTCCGCATGAAGCACAGACTATCTCAGTTCGCATCCCGTCTGCATCCTTTATTCGCTTCACAGCGCCTGCGACCTCTTCGTCGAAGCTTGGCCAGCCGCATCTGGCGTCGAATTTGGCATCGGAGTGATAGAGTGCACTGCCGCACTGTTTGCACAGATAAGTACCTGTGGCATTGAACTTTTCATATAAACCTGTAAACGGATATTCCGTTGATTTATTGATAATTACCTTTGATTCGGCCGCAGTCAGATCATTATATGAAGACCTGTCCTGAGATGTAATTTGATTTTCCATAGAAAGCAAAACTGTCATTAAAAATAATGTTATATAAAATCGAGATTTCATAGCACCTCTGTTTTTCAAATAACAAATCAGTCTGTTAAAGGTTTAAAAAAAGCTGTGTATCAAAATAATATTATGGCACAAATGTTGTTTTAAAAATAAAGCTAATTTTGTCACAGACTTAAAGGCAGTAGATTATGAAAAAAGTTGGTCTTATAGTTGTTCTTGCTTTTATTGCTGCGCTTGCGCTCAGTTCATGTAACCGTGAAGCATGCCCGGCATACAGCAGCAACGATACCGGAACGACGGAGCAGGCAGGCTGAACCTCGCTTACTTCATACTGCCAGTCTTGAATCTGCGGAATCATGATTATGAGATTGTGGCACGTCATACTTTTACTTATTGTCTGCGGGCCGCTCGCGGCACAGGGGGACATTGACCCGCAGGACCGCATGTTCTGGCGTAATGAGAGGTCTGTCGGTGCCGCACTCAACTCTGACGGATGGTCGGTCATATATCGTGAACTGCGTCAGTTAAAACCCTCCCACAGGTATTTTATTGAAGGAAGCGTTGAAGGCTTCAAGCATCCCAAGGAGATAAAGCTCTCGAACTATAATTTCCAGAGCCCCGGCACGTTTGTCTTCGGCAAGCTGAACTCTACATGGACCGTCGGTGCCGGTGCGGGCTACCAGAGGGAGATCTTTGAAAAGCGTGATCTCGGGGGCGTTTCAGTCAGCTGGTTTGGGGGAGCCGGGGCAACCCTCCTTTTCGCGAAGCCCATTTATTACAAGATAATAGTTCGTATCGGCGATGACTATTACACCATTGAGGAGCAGCAGTTCGATCTTACAATACACCAGCCTTTTGACATCCTGAGCAAGGCTTCGTTCTTCAAGGGTTTCGATGAGCTCAAACTGTATCCGGGCCTCTATGCACGCGGAGGGTTCAGCTTTGAGTACAGCAAGAATGACCGGCTGACACATGCCCTTGAGTTGGGAGCTTCGCTTCATGCATTCACAAAGACCATACCCATCATGGCATCCGACGACAACAAGCAGTTCTTCCCTGCCATTTTTGTCAGCTACCGCATCGGTATGATACTCGACCCCCTGAATCCCGGAGGGCTGCTCAGGATGTTGCGCCGGCAGCCCCAAGAATAATTTTCACCCTCCTTTGTCCTCTACTTTTTTTTTATACCTTTGTCGTTCAATTCAAGAACCACATTAACTTACTAACAATGGCAAAGATTAAAGTAGCAATCAACGGTTTCGGAAGGATAGGCCGCAACGTATTCAAACTGGCATTTGAAAGGCCCGAAATTGAGATTATCGGCATCAATGACCTTACCGACACAAAGACACTGGCTCATCTTCTCAAATATGACTCAACCCAGGGTCAGTTCCCGGGAGTCACCTATGATGAGCAGAACATCATCGTGAGAGGTGATAAGATAAGAGTACATTCAGAAAAGAACCCTGCAGCCATTCCATGGGAGAGCAAACCGGACATCGTAATTGAATCGACAGGTATCTTCGTCAGCAAGGAGAGTCCCAAGGGAGGATACGGCGATCACCTGAAAAACGGCGCCAAAAAAGTTATCCTTACTGTCCCCGCAAAAGACGCCATCGACGCAATGATAGTGGTGGGTGTGAATGATGACATGCTCAAACCCGAGCACACCTGCGTATCAAACGCATCATGCACCACCAACTGCCTTGCTCCCATTGCGAAGGTCCTCAATGACAACTTCGGAATCGAGATTGGCTACATGACTACGATTCACTCCTATACAAATGACCAGCGTATCCTTGACCTCCCGCATAAGGATCTGCGCAGGGCCAGGTCAGCCGCGCTGTCACAGATACCCACCACCACCGGAGCCGCCAAATCAGTTGGCAAGATTATTCCCGACCTGAAGGGCAAGCTTGACGGTATTTCGGTAAGGGTGCCGACGCCGACCGGTTCACTGGTTGACCTCGTGGCAGTGCTTAAGAAGGCAGCCACCAAAGAGGAGATCAATGCAGCAGTAAAGAAGGCAGCCGACGGCCCGATGAAAGGTATCCTGGAATACACCGAGGACGAGATCGTTTCTGTTGATGTGATTCATAACCCTGCCTCATCAATCTTCGATGCGCAGAGCACGATGGTCAACGGCACCATGATCAAGGTTCTTGCATGGTACGACAATGAATGGGGTTATTCAGCAAGATGCGTTGACCTCATCCTGATGATGGCGAAGACGCTGTAAGCTTATCATATAGTATTAATAAAAAGAGAGGGAGGTCAGTGGCTTCTCTCTCTTTTTATGTGACTTTAAATTGCCCGGCAAACCGGTCAAAGAACCATCTGCACGTCCATGCTGACTCCAGCGGCATCACGGTAATGTTCTCCGAGTTCGTGCATCGCCTCATCATCCTCCTCGTATAGCCAGGTGATCCTGATCCTGTATTGCGGAGCACGATACCCGCTGATCATTCGCAGCACGTCCCGGAGGGCCTTCGATGAACCGCTGTTTATATATTCAAGGAATATCACCACTCTCAGCTGGCTGAACCTGCTGAGGTGCAACCTGATCCAGTCCTCCAGAGGATTGTAGATCACATCCGGCCTCTCGGCAATGGAGCGGCCGGTGATGCTCAGCACATCCTCATCCGGATCATATGTGATCCGTGGTATGTTATTTGATCCTGCCTGAATTATCTCCATATTCCCTGCAATATATCCCTTTTCAGATCGGTCTCAGAAAATAAAACACTTTAACTATTCATATCGCAATGCCTCTATCGGATCCACGGATGAAGCCTTGACGGCAGGGAAATACCCTGATGCCATTCCGACGATGAAGCATGCGAGGACACCGCTGATCACCCATACCCAGGGTATCGTAAAGCTTGATCCCATTCCAAGCGACACCAGGTTGCCGATAATAATGCCGGCCAGTATGCCAAACAGGCCTCCCATCTGCCCGATGATAACTGACTCATAGAGAAACTGCTGCCTGATGACTGATTTCCTCGCCCCAAGGGCTTTACGTACGCCAATCTCACGTGTGCGTTCCGTTACCGAAACAAGCATGATGTTCATCAGCCCCACGGCAGCACCGAACAGGGTGATGAGCCCTATGATGGTAGCCGCGAGCGTGACATACTTAATATTGTCCATGAGTATCTCGATGATGGAATCGCTCTTCTGAATGTTGAAATCAGACTCATCGCGCGGGTCAAGATTGCGCACTATCCGGAAAATGCCTTCTGCCTCACTGGCCATCATATCGAGGTTCACTGACCTCTGCGGCATCACTCCTATATTGTATGTTATGTTTGGCCGGCTGAAATACTGCCTCGCGGTGGTAACGGGTATGATCGTGTTGCGATCGCTCCCCATACTGCTGCTGCCCTTGCTTTTAAGCACACCTATGACGGTAAGCTTCAGGCCGGGAAGGCTTATCTCCTTACCCAGAGGATCAACCCCCGGGAAGAGGAATCGCACCAGTTCCTGGCCAATGATTACAACATGCCTGCTGCCAAGAAGATCATCCGGTGAGAAATTACGTCCTGATTCAATCTCCTCTCCCGCGATGGTGACATAGTTTTCATCAGAACCGATTACCGAAATATTTGGATTTGTCTTGTTGTTCCTGAACCTGTATTCAGCCAGTCCCGAGGCATTAAAGGATACCGAAACCCAGGCTGGCTCGCTGAAGGTCTCCTTGAACTCCGTGGCCTCACGGTAAGTTATGTAGGAATGGTTCTTCGTCCGGTACCGCTTGTCGCCCACCTGGACCTGCATTGACCGCGAGGTGATTGAGAAGGTGTTTGCCCCCATCATGGTGAACTGGGTGGTGAGAGTGCTCTTCAGTCCGTCGATGGCCGTCAGTATACCTACCAGGGCCATTATCCCGAAAGCAATGATGGCCATTGTAAGCGCCGCTCTCACCCTGTTCGACCTGATGGCCTTAAATGCTACCCTGATATTTTCAAAAAATAATGTAAACCTGCTCACGGTCTTCCTCCGGATTTAAAGAAGGAATAAAGATACATCTTTTCTTTATTTGAAGAAACTGCCCCGGCCAAATGATATCATCTGTCGCAGTATGCTAATGGCGGTTCCGCATCCTTTTTATACATTTGCCCGTATGGAAACAGGAGCATTATCAGTTGAGGAGAGGATCCGGGCCTTCTCGGCCCTGGGAGCCGCGATGCGCAACGGTGCCGAGGGGGTCACCACGGGGCTTGCCGGACGGATTGCAGGACTCATTGAGACACTCCACCTAACCAACCCCTGGTTTACTCCTGACAATGTAAGGTTAGCCCTCGCATCGACCGGCAAGACGCTCACGGAAGGGAATCTGCGCCTCTGGCTCTCGGCCTATCCTGAGCTGCTAGAGGAACAGCAGCCTGTCACGGTGGGAGTTGTAATGGCCGGGAACATTCCAATGGTAGGATTCCATGACCTCCTCTGCGTGCTGATCACCGGCAACAGGATACTGGCAAAGCTGAGCTCAAAGGATGAACTCCTGATGAAGGCAGTAACTGAAACGCTGACAGACATTGAACCCCTGTTCAGGCCTCGTGTTGAGCTTACTGCAGATAAGCTGACAGGGTTTGACATGGTCATCGCCACCGGCAGCAACAACACCTCACGGTACTTTGAGTACTACTTCCGGAAAATCCCCTGCATCATCCGAAGGAACCGGAACAGCATTGCGATACTTGACGGTACGGAAACACCCCGCGAACTGGAGCTGCTCGGAAGCGACATATTCTCCTACTTCGGCCTGGGATGCCGGAATGTGTCAAAGCTTTACCTGCCCCGGGGATATGACGCGTCAGGCTTGCTTCAGCACTGGACCAGGTATGAGTCACTCCGCTCGCACCATAAGTATTCGGTAAACTATGATCACAACAAGGCGGTAATGATTGTCAACAAGGAGCCATTCATCGACGGTGGATTTGTCCTTCTGAAGGAAGCTGCCTCACTGACACCTCCCATGGCTGTACTCAGCTACGGATTTTACAATGAGGGTGAAGCACCGGAAAATGAACCCGGACTGTCGGATAAGATGCTTCAATGCGTGACAGGGCACGGGCGGCTTCCTTTTGGCAAATCGCAACAGCCCGAATTATGGGACTATGCAGATAATATTGATACTGTTTCGTTCGTTCTAAAAAAAAATAGTATACGGTGAACGTATATTAAAAAATATTAAATTGCACAGGTTGAAAAAGTGAGTTGTATGGTTTACAGGTTCGTGGTATTAACTGATGAAGATGAGGCTTTTATCCGGGAGTTTGAGTTCCTCGACAGCCAGACCCTGCTCGATTTTCACAATGCCCTGCAGGAGGAGCTGGAGTTTGACCGGTCTCAGATAGCTTCATTCTATCTGGCAACGGAGAACTGGGAGAAGGAGGAGGAGTTCACCCTTTTTGATATGGGTGCCGGCTCATCGACGATGGAGAATGCCGTAATCGAAGAGGTAATATACCGCAAGAACCAGAAACTCCTCTATGTGTTTGACTTTTTCAATGACAGGGCTCTCTTTATAGAATATGTGGGCGAGACAAAGGAAGTTGAAGAGATGGAATACCCGTTATGCACGGTATCGAAGGGTTTGCCCCCGAAGCAGGTAACCTTCGGCGGTGTAGCACGCAAGAAATACAACAACCTTGTTGTCACGGACGACGAAGATGACGATGTTGATGAGGAGGTCGTTGACGACGAGATCTTCTTTGAGGGCGAGGATGAGGACAACCTCTCCGAATTTGACAATATCGAAAATATTGAAGAGGAGGAGGATTAATCCTTTCCATCCCCTTTCACATGAAAAATACCCTGATTGTTCTGCCCGGCCCCACAGGCGTCGGGAAGACGGCGTTAGCCATTGACCTGGCCGGCAGGCTGGGTTGCAGCATCATCTCCTGTGACTCGAGGCAGTTCTACCGCGAGATGAAGATCGGCACCGCAGTGCCCGATGATGAACAGCTCGCAAGGGTCAGGCACCATTTCATCAGATTCATCTCCGTAGCTGAATATTACAGCACAAGTCTCTTCGAACGCGATGTCCTGGCCCTGCTCTGCTCACTTTTCGAAGAAAATCCTGTCGCCGTGATGACCGGAGGTTCCATGCTCTATATGGATGCCGTTTGCAGGGGAATGAATGATATACCTGACACTGACCCTTCAGTAAGGCAGAAATACACTGAGCTGTACCAGGCCGAAGGGATAGCAGGGTTGCGCCTGGCGCTCAGGATGCTTGATCCCGGGCATTATGCCAGGGTCGACCTGCACAATCCGCGAAGGATAATGCGCGCCCTTGAGATCACTGAAAGCACAGGAAAGCCATACAGTTCCTTTCTGAGCGCAGCAAAAAGGGAACGGAACTTCAGGATAATCAAGACAGGACTGATCCGTGACAGGAATGAGCTTTACAGAAGGATCGACAGCAGGGTCGATAACATGATCGAAAAGGGGCTGGAGGAGGAGGCCGCAACACTCACCCCTTACAGAGGTCTGAATGCCCTTAACACCGTAGGCTACAGGGAGATGTTTAGTTTCTTCGACGGACTCATCACACGTGAGGAGGCTGTCAGCCTGATAAAGAGGAACACCAGGCGCTATGCCCGCAAACAACTTACCTGGTGGAACAGAGACAGTGAAATAAACTGGTTTGATGCCTCTGAAAACAAAAGGATCATTTCCTGGATTGAAAGCCGGCTGGAGGAGAGTTGAACCATGAACTAAACGGGTTCCCTGAGTCTTCGTATAACCTCAACAGGGTCAGACGACGAGAAGACAGTATTTCCGGCCACCAGCACATCGACCCCTGCATGAACCAGCACCGGGGCGTTCTGCAGGTCGATGCCGCCATCAACCTCTATCAGCACATCATAGCCACCTTCGTCTATCATGCTTCTCAGTTCTCCTATCTTGTTGATGCTGCCGGGGATAAATGTCTGCCCGCCGTATCCCGGGTTTACGGTCATCAGCAGCACCATATCGATGTAAGGCAGGATGTCTTTCAGGAGCATGACGGGTGAATGCGGGTTCAGGGTCACACCTGCCTTCATTCCCAGTCTTCGTATTTCTGTCACTGTGCGGTGAAGGTTCCGGCAGGTCTCGTAATGGACTGTCAGGTTTGATGCCCCGGCATCCCTGAACCGTTCAAGGTATCTGTCAGGGTCAATTATCATCAGGTGTACATCGAGCGGCTTGGAGGAGAGATCGCGAACTGCCTCGACCACGGGGAACCCGAACGAGATGTTGGGTACAAAAACACCGTCCATGATATCAAGGTGCAGCCAGTCGGCAACACTGTCATTTATCATTTCAACCTCAGATGCAAGGTTTGCAAAATCAGCGTTAAGAATTGACGGGGCAACCAGGTGGCTCATGACAGAGAGTTCTTAATTTTAAATCACCCCAGGTAAGATTTGAGTATGCGGCAGCGTGTGGTGAACTGTATCCGTTTTATTGCCTTTTCCTTTATCTGCCTCACCCTTTCGCGTGTCAGCTTCAGTTCCTCTCCTATCTCTTCCAGGGTGAATGGGTGTTTCATGCCGATGCCGAAATAGAGCTTCAGCACCCTGGCCTCACGCGGGGAGAGCGTGTTAAGGGCCTTTTCTATCTCGTAGGAAAGTGATTCATTGATCAGATTGCGGTCCGGACTCGGCGTTTCATCGTTCTGCATCACGTCGTACATGTTGTTGTCCTCCTCCGAACTAATCGGGGCATCCATGCTCAGCGTACGTCCGTTCGTACGGATGGCATCCTTCACATCCTCAGGTGCTATCTCCAGCAGGTCAGCTATCTCCTGTGCCGACGGCTCCCTTTCATATTCCTGCTCCAGCTTTGAATAAGCCCTGTTGATCCTGTTGATCGATCCGATTTTGTTTACGGGGAGCCTGACTATGCGGGCCTGTTCGGCCAGCGACTGCAGTATCGCCTGTCTTATCCACCATACGGCATAGGAGATAAACTTGAAGCCACGAGTCTCGTCAAACCGCTGGGCGGCCTTGATGAGGCCGAGATTGCCTTCGTTTATCAGGTCAGGAAGAGTCATGCCCTGGTTCTGGTACTGCTTGGCAACCGACACCACAAACCTGAGGTTGGATTTCACAAGCCTTGCCAGGGCGTCGTGATCACCTGCCCTGATGCGCCTTGCAAGCATAACCTCCTCCTCAGGAGAGATCAGGTCAACCTTCCCAATCTCCTGCAGGTACTTGTCAAGAGACGGAGTATCACGGTTGGTTACCTGTTTGGTTATCTTTAACTGACGCATTGACAATTAATTAGAAAGATTCCAGCCGATTTTTAAGCAAAAGCCTACAATTGTACTAAATTTTACTCAATAAAACAAGAGAATTGTCACTTTTCATAAACAGGAGTTCGCAGGACATTTAAAATCATAATTATTAAAATGTGCCTGAGAATCTGTTTTTGGGCAGTTAATTTGTAAATTAACGATATTATTCTTAACATTGCACCGGAATACCGGCGTGAGCCGGATACCCAGTCGGAGGGATAAATTTCATTCCCCACTTCACCAGAAAAATCAATCTTACTTAATTTTCTACACATTTTCAAAACATGCATGATATTCTTGAACTGAGCGAAATGCTTGTTCCCGAATTGCGGGAAATAGCGAAGCAGCTCAAAATTAAGAGGGCAGAGCTCCTCAAGAAGCAGGATCTTATATACAAGATTCTTGACCAGCAGGCGATAGATGCTACCGATGCCCGCAAATCGGGCAGAAGCGAAAACGCACCGGCAGAGCGGCAGCAGGAAAGTCCGCCCCGGCAGCATAAACAGGCTGACAGGCCCAGGCCGCAGCAGCCTCAGCAACAACAGCAGCCCAGGGGGCCGAAACCGCAAAGGCAGCCACAGAGGCAGCCACAGTCACAGGACCCCCGGCAGCAAAAACAGCCGCAACATCCGGTGCCAAAGACTGACCAGCAACGGCCCCGGAACCAGCAACCTCCGATACAGTCTCAGCAGGGCCAGCCGCAGCAGGGAATGCCGCAGGGTCAGCCGCAGCAGGGTCCACAGCAGGGAATGCCGCAGGGTCAGCCGCAGCAGGGTCCCCAGCAACAGAGACTTCAGCAGCAGCAGGGTCCTCAGCAGCAGCAGGGTCCTCAGCAGCAACAGGGTCCTCAGCAGCAGCAGGGTTCTCAGCAGCAACAGAGACCACCTCAGCAACAGAGACCCCAGCAACAGCAGAAGTGGCAGCAAAACCGCAATAAGCGCCCCCGTACAAACAATAATGATCAGCCTCCACAGCGCAGGCCCGAGGATGAACGCCAGCCACAGCAGCAACCTGCTGCCCCGGGTACTCAGGCCAGGGAACCATATCAGACCCAACCAATGCCACAGTCACAGCCACAGCCACAACCTCAACCTCAATCCCGGCAACAGCCTCAGCAGCAAGAAAGCGATCAGGAGCAACCCAATGTTCAGTCTGAAAAGCTTTTATATGCTGATGCAAACGGCAATGAAAATGAACAGGATCTGCTCAGGCTCAGCGAGGCTGAAAATGATACCAGCATTATGGGCGAAGCAGCAGCACCGGATACTGCGGTGGTCCTTCCTTCTGCAGCCGATGAGGCAGTGAACGGTCATCAGAATATGCCTGAGCCTGTCAGGGAAGAGAGAAGGGAAAGAGCATACGATTTCGAAGGTATCGTAGCAAATACCGGGGTGCTTGAGATAATGCCCGACGGATACGGGTTCCTCCGTTCTCCTGATTACAACTACCTCAGCTCACCCGATGACATCTACGTCTCACAGTCGCAGATAAAACTTTTCGGGCTCAAGACCGGTGACACCATCAGGGGCACCATCCGTCCTCCCCGCGAGGGCGAGAAATATTTCCCGCTGATAAAGGTCGAAGAGATCAATGGCCGCACCCCCGACTTCATCCGTGACAGGGTGCCGTTTGATTACCTCACCCCTCTCTTCCCGAATGAGAAATTCACCCTGTGCAGACCGGGGGAAGGAAACCTGTCAGTGCGCATTGTAGACATGTTCTGCCCGATTGGAAAGGGCCAGCGCGGTCTTATTGTGGCGCAGCCGAAGACCGGAAAAACGATATTGCTTCAGGACATAGCCAACGCCATCGCCAAATTCCATCCGGAGGTTTACCTTATGATCCTCCTGATAGATGAACGTCCCGAGGAGGTTACAGAGATGGCCCGCAACGTCAACGCCGAGGTCATCGCCTCAACGTTTGACGAGCCTGCCGAGAGGCACGTGCGCATCGCCACCATAGTGCAGGAGAAGGCCAAGCGCCTGGTCGAATGCGGTCATGATGTGGTCATTCTGCTTGACTCCATAACTCGCCTCGCCAGGGCCTTCAACACCATAGCCCCGGCATCGGGCAAGGTTCTCTCCGGTGGTGTCGATTCGAACGCACTGCATAAACCGAAGAGGTTCTTCGGTGCAGCCAGGAATATAGAAAACGGAGGCTCACTTACAATCATCGCCACCGCCCTTACAGACACAGGCTCCAAGATGGATGACGTGATCTTTGAAGAGTTCAAGGGAACCGGTAACATGGAGCTCCAGCTTGACAGAAAACTGTCAAACAGGAGAATATTCCCGTCGATAGACATCCCGGCCTCAAGCACGCGGCGCGAAGACCTGCTGCTCGACAGGAATATGCTGAGCAAGATCTGGATCCTCCGCAACTACCTCACTGACATGAATTCAGTGGAAGCAATGGAATTCCTGCGTGACCGTATAACCCAGACACGCTCAAATGAGGAGTTTCTGATTTCAATGAACAGCGAATAAAATGTCGGAGAAAATCCGTAAATTTGCAGTTTATTTTTTTAAAGGTTATTTGAACACTAATCATTCATGATCAGAAATGGCAACAAAGAAATTCATTACTTGTGACGGCAACCAGGCTGCATCGCACATAGCTTATATGTTCAGCGAGGTCGCCTGCATCTATCCGATTACTCCTTCATCCACCATGGCGGAATACGTTGATGAGTGGGCAGCCCACGGACTGAAGAACATGTTCGGGGAAGAGGTGAAGGTGGTCGAGATGCAGAGCGAAGCCGGCGCTGCAGGAGCAGTGCACGGTTCACTGCAGTCGGGCGCGCTTACTTCAACCTTCACAGCATCGCAGGGACTTCTTCTTATGATCCCCAACATGTATAAGATATCCGGAGAACTTCTTCCGGGTGTGTTCCATGTCAGTGCCCGCACGGTTGCGGGTCATGCACTCTCAATCTTCGGTGACCACGGAGACATCTATGCAACCCGCCAGACTGGTTTTGCCGTTCTGGCAAGCGGCGGAATTCAGGAGATCATGGACCTGGCAGGTGTTGCCCACCTCTCCGCGATCAGGTCAAGGGTCCCGTTCCTTCATTTCTTTGACGGCTTCCGTTCCTCACATGAGATACAGAAAATAGAGGAGCTTGGTATAGAGGATATGAAGAAGCTCGTTGACATGAAAGCCTTGCAGTCGTTCCGCGACAGAGCTCTCAATCCCGAGCATCCCGTTACCAGGGGAACAGCACAGAACCCTGACATCTTCTTCCAGGCCAAGGAGGCATCAAATCCCTTCTACGCCAACCTCGACGATACGGTCAATGAGTACATGGAAAAGATCTCCCTGCTCACCGGCCGCCAGTACAAGCCCTTCACCTACTACGGTGCACCCGATGCCGAAAACATAATCATTGCAATGGGATCGGTGACCGAAACAATCAAGGAGGTGATCGATTACCTTGCTGAAGCCAGAGGTGAAAAGCTCGGCCTCATATCGGTGCATCTGTACAGGCCCTTCTCGGCAAAATACCTTTTCAACGTACTGCCGAAGAGCGTGAAGCGCATCACCGTGCTTGACCGCACAAAGGAACCTGGCGCAAACGGCGAGCCACTCTACCTCGATGTCTCTGAGGTGTTCTACGACAGGGCCACCCGTCCGATGATCGTCGGCGGCCGGTACGGTCTGAGCTCAAAAGACACCACCCCGGCACAGATGATCTCTGTCTTCGAGAATATGAAGAAGGAGAAGCCCATGAACCAGTTCACCGTAGGGATCGTTGACGACGTTACCTTCAGGTCACTTCCTCTGCTCCCTGAGATAAACGTAAGCCATAAGGGAACCTACTCGGCCAAGTTTTACGGCATCGGTGCCGACGGCACCGTTGGCGCAAACAAAGCCTCCATCAAGATCATCGGCGATACTACCGACAAATACTGCCAGGCATACTTCGCCTATGACTCGAAGAAATCAGGCGGTGTGACCACCTCGCACCTCCGCTTCGGTGACCAGCCGATACGTTCGCCCTATCTTGTCAATACGCCCGACTTCGTGGCCTGCCACGTGCCAGCTTACCTCGACAAGTATGACATGCTCAGGGGACTCAAGAAAGGCGGCACCTTCCTGCTGAACTCCATCTGGGAGCCGGAGGAGACACTAACAAAGCTTCCTGACCATATGAAGAAGTACCTGGCAGAGAACGATATCAGCTTCTACATCATCAACGCCACGAAGATTGCGGAGGAGATCGGACTTGGTTCCAGGACCAATACCATCATGCAGAGCGCCTTCTTCAAAGTATCTGAAGTGATCCCCTACCAGCTTGCCATTGACGAGATGAAGCATGCCGTTATCAAGGCTTATGGCAAGAAGGGCGAAAACATTGTAAAGATGAATAATGATGCCATCGACCGTGGTGGTGACGTGATAAAGGTCAAAATTCCAAAAGAATGGGCATCAATAAATGTGACCGCGGAAAAGGTTGACGGCAGCAAGCCTAAGTTCATCCGTGAAGTTGTTGATGTCATTAATGGCATGAGGGGTGATGATCTCCCGGTAAGCGCTTTTGCCGGCCGTGAAGACGGAACCTTCCCCGCCGGTACTGCCGCTTACGAAAAGCGCGGTATAGCCGTCAACGTTCCCGAGTGGCAGATGGACAAATGCACCCAGTGTAACCAGTGTTCATATGTCTGTCCCCACGCTTCCATCCGTCCCTTCCTCCTTACCGATGAAGAGCTGGCAGCCGCACCGGCCGGCACGACAGCCAAACAGGGTATCGGCAACACCAAGAGCCACAAGTTCCGGATCCAGGTGAGTGTATATGACTGCACCGGCTGCGGTAACTGCGCCGATGTTTGCCCCACGAAGGAGAAGGCTCTCATCATGAAACCTCTTGAGACACAGCTTGAGCAGGCGGAGAGATGGACCTATATGCACGAGGTGGTCGGTTACAAGGATACCATCGTGAACAAGTACACCAACGTAAAGAACTCACAGTTTGCACAGCCTCTCTTCGAATTCTCCGGAGCATGTGCAGGTTGCGGTGAGACACCCTATATCAAGGCTATCACGCAGCTCTTTGGTGACCGCATGGTCATATCGAATGCCACCGGTTGTTCATCAATCTACGGCGGCTCGGCACCGTCAATGCCCTATACGGTAAACAAGAACGGCAACGGTCCGGCATGGGCCAACTCGCTCTTCGAGGACAACGCTGAGTACGGCTTCGGTCTTTTGCTCGGTGCCACGAAGATCAGGGAGCGCCTCGGGCGCATGATGAAGGAAAGCCTCAACAGCGGAGGGATTGCACCTGAGACTGTGGCTGCATTCAATGAGTGGATAGCTGAAAAGGAAAATACCAAAACCAGCAGGGCTGTCTCTGAAAAGGTGATCGCCGCCTGTGAGAAGGATAAGGCTCCGGTATGCAAGGAGATCCTCGACCTGAAAAAGTACCTGGTGAAGACATCATACTGGGTCTTCGGGGGTGACGGCTGGGCTTATGACATAGGCTACGGTGGTCTCGACCACGTGCTTGCCTCAGGTGAAAATATCAATGTCCTTGTGCTTGACACGGAGGTCTATTCAAACACCGGCGGGCAGGCATCAAAATCGACTCCGGCAGGCGCAGTTGCCAAGTTCGCTGCTTCAGGCAAGAAGATCCGCAAGAAGGACCTCGGGCAGATGGCCATGACCTACGGTTATGTCTATGTTGCACAGGTCGCAATGGGATCGAGCCAGAACCAGTACTTCAAGGCAATACGCGAGGCTGAGGAGTACCCCGGACCGTCACTCATCATTGCCTACTCGCCCTGTATCAACCACGGTCTCCGCAACGGTATGGGCAAGACCCAGCAGCAGTCGGAAGACGCAGTGGCAGCAGGGTACTGGCACCTTTACAGGTTCGACCCGCGCCTCGAGGCAGAGGGCAAGAATCCGTTCCAGCTCGACTCGAAGGAGCCCGACTGGAGCAAGTTCCAGGACTTCCTGAAGTCAGAGGTGCGTTATACTTCGCTCCTCAAGGACTTCCCCGGTGAGGCTGAGTACCTGTTCAAACAGGCCGAGGAAAATGCCAGGTGGAGATACAACAGCTACAAACGGTTCTCACAGATGGATTTCAGTGCTGCCGAAGCTCCTGCCGAGGCACCGTCTGAGACCCGGACCGAATAACATTTTACAGTTCAGATGAAAGAGAGCCCTCAACCCCGGCTCTCTTTTTTTTGTCCTTCGAAACCGGTACATTTGCAGCGCGGAAAACTAAAAGAAAAGACTGAAAGGGATTGGGCAGGGCTCTGGCAATAGACTATGGAAGAAAAAGGTGCGGACTGGCAGTGACGGATCCGATGCGGATCATCGCCTCTCCGCTTGTCACAGTGCCTTCAGGTGAGCTTGAAGCCTTTCTTAAGGATTATATTCCGCGTGAGAATGTTTCAGATGTGGTGATCGGCTATCCCGTCACCGTGAACAATTTGCCCAGTGAAAGCGTAAAGTACATTGATCCGTTCATTGCACGGTTCAGGAAACTCTTTCCGCAGACGCCCCTCCACCTGGCTGATGAACGGTTTACCTCCCAGATGGCTATGAGGACAATGATTGACGGTGGTGTAAAGAAGGGCGGCAGACGCGACAAGGCAATGGCTGACCGCATCAGCGCATCCATAATCCTTCAGTCATGGCTGAGGAGCATGGAGAACAAAGACAGGAGCTAAAGTGACAGAATGATATACCCTATTTACGTATACGGCCACCCGGTGCTGAGGAAGATAGCAAAGGAGGTTGAGAAAGACCACCCCGGTCTTGACACCTTCATTGCCGACATGTTTGAGACGATGTACAAATCAGACGGACTGGGCCTTGCCGCTCCCCAGGTAGGCAAGTCATGGCGGATATTCGTTATCGACGGCGAACCGCTGGGTGAGGATCACCCTGAGATGAAGGACTTTAAAAAAACCTTCATCAATCCCAAGGTGGTTGAGAGGAAGGGTGAAAAAATCCCGATGAACGAAGGTTGCCTGAGTCTGCCGGGTCTGCATGAGGAAGTCGACCGCGAGTCGGAGCTGCGCATTCAGTATTATGACAGGGACTGGAACCTCCACGACGAGGTGTACAAGGGATACAAGGCCAGGGTGGTGCTGCATGAATATGATCATCTCGACGGCATCCTGTTTCCCGACAGGCTCAGCCCGCTGCGCCGCAGGCTCATAAGGGGCAAGCTGAACGACATAAGCAAAGGCAAGTTCACCGCCGACTACCGGACCGTTCTCCCCTCCGGAAAATAAACTGTTGACTTTACTGCATTATTGATTTAACTTTATCGGGTCTAAAGCTGTGGACCCGTGCAATTCAGGGAGATCCCTTTCCTGAGGCTTTATGCGCCGTTATGCGCAGGTATTATCGTGGCGGAAGTCTTGCCGCGCTTTACCGTCATTGCCTGGATAGCCGGCACCGTGGCCCTGGTTGTGATGACGCTGCGCCTGTTTCGCAAAAGCTACTTCGCTGACACCCTCTTCGGCACAGCCGTCATTGCCTTCCTTCTGTCGGCGGGATTCCTGCTCCGCTCGGCAGAACGAAACCGTCACGTTTTGCTGAATGAGACAAGGCAAACAGTCACGGTACGGCTCTCCGGTTATCCTGAGAAGAAAAACACCAGCTGGTCATTCAGGGCAAAAATCATCATGACCCGGGAGGGTGACTCACTGGCAGCCCCAGGCGGATCGCTCATTCTATGGTTCATGGGAGACACTCTGCCTGAACCCTGGAGGCCGGGTGACAGGCTTGTACTACGGCTAAAGCCGAGGCAGGTCGAAAACAACGGCAACCCGTGCGAGTTCAACTACCGCCGCTACCTTGAGGGCCAGGGAATAAGACAGATGGCATTCTTTCGTGCAGTTGACATTGTTGATTACAATCCCGATGGCCTCCGGAATGTTAGGGAGCTGTCACTGATTATTGCCCGCCGGATGATAGATACATTCAGGGAAGCAGGTCTCAGTGGTGAGGAACTGGGTCTGGTCACGGCACTGACGATAGGTGAAAAGGAGCTGCTCGACAGGGAGCATCTCACCTCCTTCTCGAGGTCGGGAGCCATGCACATAATGGCTGTCTCGGGATTGCATGTCGGGATGATCAGCCTCGCACTCTCCTCCCTGCTCTTTTTTCTGCGCGGCAGGCTTAAGGTAATCAGGGTACTGATAACCGTGCCTGCGTTGTGGGGATTTGCCTTCATCACCGGCATGTCGCCCTCGGTGCTGCGTGCCGTCATAATGTTCACATTTCTTCAGGCGGGCTCTCTCACCCACCGTCCGGCTGCGCCGATGAACAACCTGCTGGCCTCGGCATTCATCCTGACTGCCCTGCGTCCCGCTGTGCTCTTCGAGGCGGGGTTCCAGCTCTCCTATCTTGCCGTGGCGTTCATAATCGCCTTTTACAACCCCGTTTACAGGATCCTCAGGTTAAAAAACCGGGCAGCCGACTGGCTCTGGCAGATGACGGCTGTCTCGCTGGTGGCACAGGCGGGCACGCTTGCCCTGACCGTCAGGCTGTTCAACATCTTTCCACTTCTGTTCTTCCTTACAAACATCGTTGTCATCCCCGTCTCATTCGTTGTACTCATGCTCGCAATGCTTCTGACAGTGACATCCCCCTTCCCTCCTCTCTCTGCATTCGTTGCCATCATTCTTGACCATCTTGCAAGGTTCACGATGACCTTCACAGGTATGATCAGCTCGATGGATCACGGGGTCATAACAAGGATTGGATTGTCAGCTGCCGAGACGGTGCTGCTGACGTTAGCCTCAGCCCTCTTCCTGACATCGGTGTTAAGAGTAAAGAAGATTACTCTCAGACCTTTCCTGGGGGTGATGGTGCTGCTTGTCGTATGCAACACGGCCAAGACAGCACGGGAGAACCACCGTGAGAGGGTAATTGTTTACAATATCAGGGGTGAGGAGCTCAGGGTAAGGCAGCATGGCAGGCTTCTGCTGTTGCCTTCTGCTGAAGGCAACGTCCCTGCAGAGGTGGAGAAGCACGCCTGCACACGCGGATTAAAGATTGTGGTAACCGGCCCCGGGTAACATTTCTTTTAATTAACTTTGCCCTGTTTTTTATCAAAGCGGAAATGAGAATAGTAATTGCCGGTGCAGGTGAGGTGGGTACCCATCTTGCCAAGATGCTTTCGCAGGGCGAACATGAGATCATACTTATAGACTCTGAATCGGAGCGTCTCAAACCAGTTGATGCAGCCATTGATGTCCTCACATACGAGGGGTCTGCAACATCAATCAACCTCCTCCGCGAGGCCATCAAGAAGCACACTGACCTGTTTATTGCAGTAGCTCACTATGAGGATACGAACATTACCGCAGCCATCCTGGCAAAGAAGCTTGGAGCAAGCAAGGTGATAGCTCGTATTGACAACATGGAGTATCTCGAACGCGCCAACAAGGAGTTCTTCAGGGAGATGGGAGTCGATCACCTGATCTACCCCGAGCTCATTGCCGCAAAAGAGGTGATTAGCCTGCTGAAGGAGACCGGTACCACCGAGTTCATGGATTTTGCCGGGGGCCTGCTGTCACTGTATGTGCAGAAGCTCGAGAAGAATGCCCCGGTTGTGAACAGGAGCCTCGAGGAGGTGACCAACACCCTCGAAATGATCAAATACCGTGCAGTGGCAATCAAGAGACATGACAGGACTATCATTCCCAGGGGCAAGGAGGAGTTCCAGGAGGGTGACCTGGCATTTGTCATCTCGACCCGCGAAGGGATAGCTGACATGATGAAGTTTTCAGGCAAGCGGAACGTTGAAGCCAAGAGCATAATGATCCTCGGAGGAAGTCGTATTGGCAGGCACATTGCCCTTAACCTCCAGCACGAATGCCAGGTTAAGCTGATCGATATTAACCTGGAGAAGTGCCGTGTGCTGGCCGAGCAGCTTGAGGAGACGCTTGTGATCAACGGTGACGGCAGGGACGGTGAGCTGCTGGCCGAGGAGGGGCTCCAGCACATGGATGCGTTCGTTGCAGTGACGGGTAACTCCGAAACCAACATTCTCGCATGCCTCCTGGCAAAGAAGATAGGTGTGATGAAGACTATTGCAGAGGTTGAGAACATGGAATACATCAACCTTGCGGAGAACTCGGGGATAGACACCATCATAAACAAGAAGATCGCGACTGCCAGTCGTATCTTCCGCCACACCATGAATCCCCATGTAACGCAGGTCAAGATGATGACCGGCACCGAGGCCGAAGTGATTGAATACAATGTGCCGGAAGGTGCGCGTATCACGGATGGTCCGCTGAAGCTGATCGATTTCCCGAAAGATGCGATTGTTGGCGGCGGCATCCGCAACTACAAGCCATACATTGCAACCGGTGACACATTAATTCTGGCAGGCGACAAGGTCGTTGTCTTCGCCCTGCCAACGGCATTCGAGAAGCTGAATAAGTTCTTCAATTTACAGCGACGGTAGGACTACCGACTGAGGACTGCCGACTGAGGACTGCCGACTGAGGACTGCCGACTGCTCAAAGCTCCAGCACACCCTTTCCCTGCCTCAGTATGACTGGCTCCGGTCCGGTGCAGTCTACAACCGTAGACGGTTCGTTGCTCCCGAAGCCACCGTCAACAACAAGGTCGGCAAAATCATAGTACTTCTCATGAATTAGCTCCGGGTCGGTGATATATTCAACGATCTCGTCATTATCGTGTATCGATGTGGTTACCAGTGGCCTGCCAAGGTCCCGGACGATGGCCTGCGTGATGCTGTTATCGGGTATGCGTATCCCGAGCGTCTTCTTGCGATGCCTGAACATGGCCGGGATCTGGTTGTTCGCCGGGACGATGAACGTGAATGCCCCCGGCAGATTGCGTTTCAGAAGTCTGAAGAGGTTATTGTCATGGATGACGGTGTATTCCGAGAGCTGGCTCATTGATTCAAAGATCATCGACATATCGGGATTGCCCGGATTGAGGCCCTTGAAACGGGCGATCTTCTCTATTGTCTTCGACGCTTTTATATCGCATCCCATGGCATAGATGGTGTCAGTGGGGTATATGATGATACCTCCCTGCTCAAGCACGAAGGTGACCTTGCGTACATGATCGGCGTTCGGATTCTCGGGATAGATCTTAAGTATCATCGTTGCGTCAAACTGCCGGCAAATATATAAACTTCCCGCGAGCGGGCATAAAAAAAGGGTAAGCTACTCACATCGCACCGCTACAACCTTCTACCCTTGCTGCCTTCCGACCCTGGGGGAATTCAAAGGGAGCTGGTCGTATGAGACTTACCCCGCACAAAAGTACAAACTTTTAAGCCTTGAACCAAACACCGGATCTTAATTTACCGGCAGCATTGATTTAAGCAAATAGATTATATTTGTTTTCAAAACCAAAAACTGCCTGAGATGGAACAAAAAAGATCAATCTGGAAAGAGACTCTGAATTATGGTATTATTCTCGGCCTTATTACTGTAGGCTTCTCGCTGCTGACCTACATGTTTGATCTCACATTCAAGAGCTGGATCATTTGGCCAAGCTTGCTGATCACCGTACTTGTCCTCTTCTTTCTGCTCCGTTCATACCGTGATCACTACAACAACGGTTATATCTCATTTGGAAAATCAGTGGGCGCCGGTGTTGTCATAAACGTTTACGCAGCACTGATTTCCGCAATATTCGTTTATGTGCTTTATGCCTTCATCGATCCGGGACTTATCGACAAATCTTTGGCAGTAGCCGAGGAGAAGATGATTGCACAGGGCATACCTGAGGAAGCTGTCGAAAAGGGAATGGAGATGCAGGCCAAGATGATGAAACCATGGTTCACCACACTGATGGCAACAATTATGAGCATATTCTGGGGTTTTATCCTGTCTCTGGTTGTATCCCTGTTTATAATGAAAAAAGGCAATCCTCTCCTTGATGAGGTGGAAGAAGAACCAAAGCTGTGATGGATCTGTCCGTCGTAGTCCCCGCGTATAACGAAGCTGATTCCCTCCCTGAGCTCTCCGGATGGATTGACAGGGTGTGTGTCGCCTCTTCACTTGACTATGAACTGATTGTGATTGACGACGGCAGTTCTGACAATACCTGGGAGGTGCTCCGCCAACTGTCTGGTAAAAACCCAAGGATAAGGGCAGTCAGGTTTCGCCGCAATTATGGCAAAGCCGCTGCCCTCCAGACAGGTTTTGAAGCCTCTTCCGGAGATGTTGTCATCACTATGGATGCTGACCTGCAGGACAGTCCTGATGAGATACCCGAACTGGTCAAAATGGTTCGGGGGGAAGGTTATCATATTGTCTCCGGATGGAAGAAGAGGAGATATGATCCGTTCATTAAAAGGACCACTTCGAAGCTTTACAACTACACGGCGAGAAAATTTTCGGGCATCAGGCTGCACGATTTCAACTGCGGGCTGAAGGCCTATGACGGTGAGGTGGTAAGGAACATTGAGGTGTATGGTGAGATGCACAGGTACATTCCAATGCTTGCACGTGAGGCCGGCTTTAAAAAGATAGGCGAAAAGGTGGTGCAACACCAGCCGCGCAAGTATGGCGTGACCAAGTACGGATTCGACAGGTTCCTGAAGGG
The DNA here is from genome assembly GCA_049294275.1 of Bacteroidales bacterium. Taxonomy (GTDB): domain Bacteria; phylum Bacteroidota; class Bacteroidia; order Bacteroidales; family VadinHA17; genus SR-FBR-E99. The sequence goes on along the minus strand of JBAQCQ010000093.1, from coordinate 4,316 downwards.
TTATCTTGACATGCTTACTATCAGTTTCATCACCCGTTTCGGGAAGAGCCCGATGTATTTCTTCGGCACCTTCGGGACACTGATGTTCATCACCGGATTCCTAATGGCTGCCTGGCTCGGTATACGAAAGCTGGTGTATGTTTACCAGGATCTGAGGGCGCCACTGGTTACAGACAGTCCTTTCTTTTACATTGCACTGGCAGTGATGATTATTGGTACTTTCTTCTTCCTGACCGGCTTCCTGGCCGAACTTGTCAACCGCCGGTCGTCTGACCGGAACCGTTATCTCATCAGGGAGAAGCTAAACATAAAGGACTGATCTCAGTCTTCAGTCCACAGTCCTCTCTAAGAAGCTGACTATCAATTCCTAATTCTTAATTGTGGCTGGTGACTGCCGGTTGGGGACTGCCGGTTGGGGACTGCCGGTTGGGGACAAGCTACTGACTCATCTGCAAGCTGGCTGCTTTGCTAAAATGGCCCACCGGATCATTTTCAAACACCTGCCACTCTACTGCCAATTGCCTGTTCCCTGACTCTGCCCGTCTGCCTAGTCAATGTTCGCAGAGCCTCGGTCAGCTTGTCCCATGAATACAACTTTTTCTGCTCTTCTATCCCCTGTCTGAACCGTTCCTCGTCACCGCTGAAGAAATCACTGATCGCTATCGCTATCGCTTCCGGCTCCGGAGCAACCACATACCCGCATTTCCCGTCCGGAACTATTTCAGCAAGCCCTCCCACATCAGTGACTACCATCGGCTTGTTGAAGTTGTATGCCACCTGGGTCACCCCACTTTGTGTGGCGCTGCGGTAAGGTTGGACCACCAGGGATGCGACCGAGAAATAATATCTCACCTCCTGGTCACTGATGAAGTGCGAATGAAGGATGATCCGGTCACTTATTTCCAGTCTGTGGATCAGGTCAAAATAGGGCTTCTCATCCTCGTAAAATTCCCCTGCAACAATCAGTTTGATACCGAGGTCTCTGATTTCAGGGTGCGCCATCGCCTGCAACAACAGGTCCAGTCCCTTGTAATGCCTGATGAATCCGAAAAAGAGGATGAATCTGTCAACGGGGCAAAGTTTAAGGTGCACTATAGCCTCTGCCCTGGAGACCTGTTCGCTGTAGTTATCAAAGAGAGGATGGGGTGAGATAACGCATGGCATGGTCGAGGTGAACTGTCTCAGGTCGTTCTCCACTGCCTTCGTCATCACAAGTGCTCCGCGTATACTTCTGACGAAGAAACGTGTCAGCAGCCTGTCACCGAAGTGCTTTTCGTGCGGAACCACGTTGTCAAAAATGGTCACTATCCTTGTATGCCTGTTGGTCCTGACAATCCGGGCAATGAATCCGAGAGCCGGAGCCAGGAAAGGGAGCCAGTACCTGAATATCAGAAGGTCAGGTCTTGTGCGCCGGAGCCGGAGCCCGATGGTGAACCAGTTCAGGGGATTGACGGAGTTGATGGCACGTGTAATTGTCACACCTTCAGGGGCATAACCCTCATCATACTGGGACTTTCCGGGAAAGAGAAAAGAGGGGTACTGCAGTTTAAAGGTGTAAATGGCAGCCGCATCCCCTTCCTGGAGGAACTGCTGAGCCAGCCTCTCGTTATATGCTGCTATGCCGCCGCGATATGGATGCGCCGGCCCGCAGATCACTATGCGCATCATGACCTTTTACTCTCAGGATCGACCCATTCTGCCAGATAGCGGTACTGCGGTTCAAGCCTGCCTGCCCTGGTGATGGTGGCACGCTGTATCATCGGAGAATTATTCTCGAGGAACAGGTCATGAAGAACATGCTCAATCAGCTGTCTGCCAAAGTCGCTTGAGGCATCCCTCGGCAGCTCGCCGGGCAGGTTATCTATTGACATCACTGTGATGTTGTCGGGATTTCTAAAGGCATCCTCCTCACAGTGACGGGTGCGGTTATAGCTGTAAAACGGATCGGCAATTGTGGTAGCCCTCAGGGTTGTCGGTATCGGACCTCCGATGTCACAGCTTATGTCTCCAATGACCGATATTTTAAAGTCCTGTCTCTCGACATCCTCCTTCGTGAAGAAGACAGGTGACCTGGGATCCCAGAAGTGCGCTGCTATCAGCACATCGGTTACCTTAGTGTATCTGAGGAAGTCGGAGACGTAATCCTCCGGGTGCTGCACGAAGTTATTGAAATCGAACGGCCGGCCGTCGACATGTTTCACATAATGCTGGGGCCCGATCTGGCAGACAACCGGAACCTCGTATTTCTTTGTCAGGAAATCTTCCGGTGACACTTTCTCCAGGCCGTGGCAGTTGGAGAGCGTCTCCATGGCGCCTGATGCAACGCGGCCCTCCCCGGTGACAAGTATCTTCAGCCCGGGTTTGAGCAGGATCAGCCTCAGTCCAGCCCACATCTCATCCAGATCGAGGCACTGGTAAGCCGGCTTCAGCTTGAACCTGTTGGTTTTTATGCCCCTGGCTCTCAGAGCATTATATGCTCCGACTATTCCTGCCCAGCGCCCGAAGGCTACAACCCGCTGTCCCTTGTCAGTTGTAAGATATTCATAATCGATAAGGCGTATTTTCCTCTCGAGAATTTCATGGAGCATTTCGCGGTTGTGTTCCTGTTTCTTGGCAACGTGCGCAAAAAAGATATATGTTTTGTCAGGAATAAAGACCCTCTTGTCTACCTCCTTCACTCCCATGAGGATGTCACAGTTGCTGAGATCTTCGTGCAGTGGAATCTTCAGGTATTTATATTCCTCGTCGGTGTAGCATCTTATATCTGAGGGCTGCACGAAGAAGTCGACGAACGGGTATTTCTCCCTCAGTTCGACCACCTGTGCAGGGGTCAGCGGTACCCTCCTGTCTGGCGGGATCTTCGTCTCACGGATTAATCCCACCTTCACTCTCTTTTCCATGTCTGATTATTTGAGTACTGCCGTGAAGATAAGAATTCGGCCCGGTTTTTGAGCAGATATTTGTCACAGTAACGCAATTATGAGTACTTTTGCGTTGTGAAATACATCAATTGGGGCTGACCTGGTTTTGACAGCAAGCCGCGGTGGTATGTAAGCATGCAGAGTAGGGTGACGCATCTCTTTAACTTGTGTCTCAAAACAACAACTGGCGAGAATAACTACGCTCTTGCTGCGTAACTGAACCAAGTAAGTTATGCTTAATCCCGGCACAAGGTGTTGGGACGAGACGTTTCCCGGGCGGTGACGCCCTGTACCAACCCGATAAGGAAGCGCACGCAATTCAGGGATAGCCTGATGGTTTCTCCGGCCTGAAGGTGAAATCAAAGGAGATAAGGGGTGATTCGGCTGTCTGCCACCTGGTCACTCCCGAAAATCAAGGCAGGATAAGCATGTAGAAAGCATATGGTCGCCTTGCCTGGACGCGGGTTCGACTCCCGCCAGCTCCACAAAAGACTCTAACTCAATCAGTTAGGGTCTTTTTTGTATCCTTTCGCAGTGCAGGCTTATTCAGCGTTTCCGCTACTCAATGTAGCGCAATCGTTCATATACTGAGCAAACGAAAAATTGCACCTGCGCAACACGCTCGATTTCAACTCTTACACCGCAGTCAATAATTCTGCGACCGCCCACCGAAATGTTAAAAAATGGGTAAATAAAATTAGCCAATTGTTGCACCTATCCTTCCAACTACCCGTTTTGGGGTACGAATTGGCTGATTTGATGTTCGCAAAACCGCATGGAATCTTGTTTATCGACTTTGTTGAATAATAAACAATTTTCCTATGGTCAGAGCTGAATTTCCGGAAATAAAAACAGCAGTTCCGGCAAGGAAGAGGATTGATGCAAGAGTTGCCCGGGCCCTGCAGGCATTCAGGTGGGCAGCATAAAGAGCAAGAAATGAAGGGATTATTATAATCTGGTTGATTGTGTTGAGCAGGTCAGGATTGTAAAGTCCCAGAAGCGGGCTCTCCCTGAACTGAATGAACCGTTCGATTGTAGTCCGGGGAAGTTCTGTAAGGTTACCTCCCTCTTATGGAATGATATTATGCAACCTATTCCTCACCCCCGTTATCTGAAACGGATCTATCGATTTACCCGGTTGTTCGTTTCCCGGACGGTCCATGCCTGCTCTTCATCAGCTTACCGGGCATATCCGGTCAGGCAGGTTGTTTACAGAACTCCGCTTGTCCATACGGGATCAGTCCACCTGTTATTGCTTTAAAAGGATATCTCTAAGTACATGACAAAAATTTACAACATTGGTTAAAGCTACTTATATCGCTGCTAAAAAGCAAGTTGGCTATGTAATTCAATCCATACTTGAACAAGCTTTTGGCTCTTCTGCCGTGCTTTTTG
>JBAQCQ010000092.1:0-28086 GCA_049294275.1 Bacteroidales bacterium | reverse complement strand
CCTGTATGCTGTTGGGATCAATAAAAGGAGAGAGGCCGCCTGCGACAAAATCGACTGTGCCCGGCTGAACCGAAACCGGCAGATCCCCCGATATCTGCGCACCCTGCCTGAAGACATTGACATGAGTGACCGGGCCCGACAGGTACTTTTCCTGGCCATTAATAACTGTTGCCGACAGCATTATGGCAAAAAGGGTAGCAAAAAGATATTTCCTCATGATTTGAAATTTTTGTAAAGGTATTTAAAAAGATCATTCCGGGGAAAAGCGGCAAAAAGCCTGCCGTAATTAAAACAAAGCTGCCGGCACAAAAGTTGCCGGCAGCCCGCCTGTAAACCACTAATCCAACCTAACCATTATAGTCTTTAAGAACACTCATGAGTTTCTGCCGTGCAAAGAAGATACGGCTCTTCACTGTACCAAGCTTGAGATTGAGCTTCTCGGCTATCTCTTCATACTTGTAACCCTCAACATGCATCCGGAAGGGGAGACGGTAATCATCGTGCAGAGCTTCAATGGCCCTCTCTATCTCATCACCGGCATAAACCGACTCGGGAGAGATGCTTCCCTTGTCCGATGGAAGATTGATGTAATAAAGCTCCTGGGTGCCGTCCATCATCGTGTTTTCCCTTATCTTGCGGCGGTAATTGTTGATGAAGGTGTTTTTCATTATCGTGAAGACCCAGGCCTTAAGGTTCGTGGCATCCACAAACTTGTCCTGGTTCTGTATCGCTTTCAGGAATGTGTCCTGTACGAGGTCAAGCGCGTTGTCGCGGTCGAGTGTAAGACTGAGGGCGTACTTCTGAAGATTGCCCTTCAGATCTATTATGTTCGATGTAAATTCATGTGCAGTCATGTCTCTTTTTTTTTGTTGGAACAAAGTTAAACACTAAAAACAGGATAACCAAATCCGAATATCCTTAATTAAGAGTTTCAGGCAGTTTCTGATTAATTTTCTAAGATTTAATACGCACATATACAGTACAATGAATAGAGATTGTCTAAATTAAGATATTAAGGTATATTATTTATTTTAATCTTTCATTGCAGGAGAGACGATGAGATGGGAGAGGCTCCGGCCAGGCACCTGATGCTTTGTCAATCTGTCAGGAACCGGTCTCAGCACACGGCCGGGGATCTTTTTTGGAGGCAGACCGGGCTGAGAGCCAAGGCTACTTTTATTTATCTTTACAGAAAAGATTTATGGAGTATAAAGAATATCCCTCAGGAAAAACCGCACTGTATGCCTTTGATACCTCAGAAGCCCCCGCGGCTGTCATTCTGCTGGTACACGGACTGGGTGAACATGCCGGCAGGTATGCAAACTGGGCCGCCCGGTTCAATGAAAGGGGAATCGCTCTCCGCGCCTTTGACCTCCCCGGTCACGGTCGCTCAGAGGGAAGGAGGGGAGTGATTCCAATCCCGGAAAAGGTGTATGATACAATAGATAAGATCATCGTGAGTGTCACTGAAGAGTATCCCGGCGTACCACTTTTTCTGTACGGCCACAGTCTTGGCGGGGGTATCGTCCTGAACTACCTTGTAAGACGAAAGCCTGAAATAACAGGAGCCATTGTTACCTCACCGTGGATTCTCCTTTCCGAAACTCCCTCAAAAGCCAGGGTACTGGTGGCCAGCGTGGCAAAGAGGCTGATGCCGGGCATGACCCAGGCGTCAGGACTGAAGTCCCGGTTCCTGTCGCGCGATCCGGAAGTTGTTGCTTTGTACAGGCAAGACCCCCTTGTCCATGGACAAATCTCTGCCGGACTGTATGGATGGATGACCGACGCGGCTGCGGAGACGCTGGACCGTGCTGCGGAGATAAGAGTGCCTCTGCTGCTGGTTCACGGCCGCAATGACATGATAACATCACCGGCCGGCTCGGTGCAGGTTGCCGAAGCAGCTCCCCGTGCAACCCTCAAACTCTGGGATGAGGGCTATCATGAACTGCACAATGATCTGCTGAAGGAGGAACATTTTGAATTCATAATCGGGTGGATTGATACCTTATTATAATAGATCCCATGAATCTCACCACTGAGGTTCCGCTTCCCTCGTCACCAGACAAAATCACCTTTGCAGCCCCGGTGATGTTCCTGGGGTCATGCTTTGCGAATGAGATCGGTTACCGGATGGCATCGGGCAAGCTGCCGGTGTTGACCAATCCACACGGCACTCTCTTCAACCCTTTCTCCGTAGCCCGCGCGATTGACCGGTTCCTCACCTCGCATCATTACACTGCGGACGACATTTACCTGCATCAGAACCGGTATATGAGTCTTGATCATCATACCGCCTTTTCATCATATGAACGTGACGCGCTTCTTGAAAGGCTGAATGAAGTCAGTCAATCTGCCTCATCATTTATCAGGAAGGCTTACTTTCTGTTTGTAACCTTCGGCACCTCGCAGGTGTACACCCTGAAGGAGAGCGGTGACATTGCCGCCAACTGCCACAAGCTGCCAACGGCGCTCTTCACCCGCAGGCAGGCCTCGCCGTCTGAGATTGCAGGGAGGTGGAATGAAACACTTGACCGCCTGCATGACCTGAATCCCCGACTGAAGGTCTGGTTCACTGTCAGTCCTGTCAGGCACCTGGGCGACGGCGCCCATGCCAACCAGCTGAGTAAGGCTCACCTGTTGCTGGCTGTCGAGGAGCTCCTGGCGCATCCTGCCGCCGGGGGTTATTTTCCGGCCTACGAGATATTCATGGATGAGCTTCGCGATTACCGGTTCTATGCCGCCGACATGGTCCATCCTTCAGAGACAGCCATCGATGTCATCTGGGAAAAATTCAGCCGGGTCTTTATTGACAGCCCCGTGCTGCGCCTCTGGGGCGAGGCTGAACGGATCACCCGGGCCATGGCTCACCGCATCACGGGAGGGAAGAGCGAGACAGCTCCCTTTGCCGGGGCTATGCTTCAAAGGATCAGTGATTTAAAGGATAAGGCTCCCTATATCGATCTTTCAGGGGAGGAGAAGTATTTCAGGGAACTGCTCTGAAATATCCTCCGTTTCAATTGAACCAATTCCATTTTGTATGGTTTTTATTGCTAATCCGACCACGGGCTCACATACCACGGACCCGCCGGTGGGCGCAGCTCACTGATCGTCCCGGCGCGCAGGTCTTACCTTCAGTTCCTGTTCGGGGTAACAGGGCTTCCATTCCTTCCCACCTGTACCGGTTTCCAGTTCAAGTATCTCAACAATGACGAATCAAACCCTGCTAATAAGATACTGGATTACAACGGCGGTGGGGGCGACATCCGGCTGAGGTATGAACGCACGGTGGTATGGCCAAACAGCTTCAGGGTCAGCTACGGTGCAGGAACTGAAATGTCACGTTACCGCAATGACACCTTCAGGAAATTCTGTGCGGGTGAGGGTCTTGAAACCGAACTGTACAATACAAACCTGGTCTTCTTCAAGTACTCTGCCTTCGGGCAGGTGAGCAGGGCGTCCCTCGATGAGAAGCTCAGGCTTTCATTCGGTATCCGCGCCGGCAGGCCGCTGCCGATAGCTGACCCGATTGTGGTGACTGTCAGGAAAAAATAAAAGGGAAGTTTTAAAGTAATATTAACCGAGGCTGTCTGCCCATTCTGTCAATCCGGCAGGGGAGCAGACAGCTTCTGTTTTGCCATTGCTCCATGAGCCGCTGGTGTCATATCTTCCGAGTACAAGCACCCTCCTCAGCTCAAGCTCCTTTGCCAGTCCGTTGCAGAATGCCCTCACCTCCTCATCCGGTTCTGAGGCCGGGAGGTTGACTGCCAGCATCCTGAAAGGCCTGACAGAGTGTATGCCCCGGATATCATCGGCTGACAGTGTCCCTTCGGTGTAGACAACCTCATATCCTCTTTTCCTTAAAAGATACTTCAGGAAGACAAGGTTGTTTTCCACCTCGTTGTCACCCAGGTTAATGATTGCAGCGATACCACGGTTAAGGTTGTTGTCGACGGATATCTCCTCAGAGATGAGGATAGTTCTTATCACATGTCTGATGAACTGTTCCTGTGGCCTCGATATGCAATCGGTGAGCCAGAGCACCCTGGCCTTCTGCATCAGTGGATAGAAGACCTGGAGATAAGCATCCGTGAGTCCCTTCTCCCTGACGAAATGGCTCAGTTTATCCCTGAACTCCTCTTCGCTGAACCGGAGGGCTGACATTATCAGTTCTCCGGGCTTGAAGGTACCGTCACCCGACTCATCTCCTGACCCGTTCTTGAGCGCCTCACGCAGCATCTCGCTGTCGTTAAGCCTGGCTATCTTCGATATCTTCATTCCGTTCCGGTTGAGAATGGAGACGGTGATGAGCTTTTTGAGCTCCTCTTCGGTATAGTGCCTGATGTTTGAATCGCTTCGTTCAGGTGTAAGGATCCCGTACCTCTTCTCCCACATACGTATTGTATGTGCCTTTATTCCACAGAAGTTCTCAAGGTCCTTTATGGAGTATGATCTGCTTCCTGCATTCATCTCTCTCAATGTTACTTACTCAATGAGTATAACAAAGAGCGCCGGCAAATGTTTAAAGCTCTATTTCCCTGAGCATTTTCTCCGCCCTGGCGAGGTCGCCGGGTGTGTCGATGCCAATGCTCTCCCATGGTGTCACGGCGCAGCGGACGGTGTATCCGTTTTCGAGCCACCTGAGTTGTTCGAGGCTCTCGGCCAGTTCGAGCGGCGACTGTGGGAGCGATGTTATCTCCCTGAGGGTTGAAGCCCGGTAGCCGTATAGTCCGATATGTTTGTAGAAGGTGTGCCTGGCGGTCCATTCCTCACGGGGAGCGTCACGCAGGAAGGGAATCACCGACCGGCTGAAGCAGATTGCATCCATTGTGTTTGAGACCGCCACTTTAGGATGGTTCGGGTCCGACAGATCCTCTCCCGGATTGACCCTGCGTATGAGGGTGGCGATTTTGACTTTGCTGTCGGTGAAGCAATCGGTGAGCAGGCTTATCTGTTCAGGCCTTATGAATGGCTCATCGCCCTGTATGTTGATAATTACCGTGTCCGGATCAGTAGTACCGGCTGTTATTTTTCCGGCAGCCTCGGCACAGCGGTCGGTACCGCTCCGGTGTGATGATGAGGTCATTACTGCCTTTCCGCCGAAGGCAGTGACGGCATCCCTGATGCGTTCATCGTCGGTGGCAACCCATACTTCTTCAAGCACCTTCGAGGCCTGACGGTAGACCCTCTCGATCATGGAAAAACCTCCGATAACGGCCAGAGGTTTGCCGGGGAAACGTGAGGAGGCGTAACGTGCAGGAATAATACCCGTAAACCTCGTGGCTGGGATGCTTTTCATGGTTCCAAATTACTAAAAAACAGCTTTAACATAATGCAAAAAAGTCGTAAATTCGCAGTTCATTAGGTTTTGATGAAGGAGTTACAGAGTGTAAAACAGCGGTTCGGGATAATCGGCAATCATGAGGGACTGAACAGGGCGATTGACATTGCCGTGCAGGTTGCCCCCACTGATCTTTCTGTGCTCATCACCGGAGAGAGCGGCACCGGCAAGGAGGTCTTCCCGCAGGTCATCCATACATACAGTATACGCAAGCACGGTTCCTATATCGCAGTCAACTGCGGGGCCATCCCCGAGGGAACCATCGACTCAGAGCTCTTCGGCCATGAAAAGGGCGCCTTCACCGGAGCCACAGACAGCCGGAAGGGGTATTTTGAGGTGGCCGACGGAGGCACGATCTTCCTTGACGAGGTGGCCGAGCTGCCGCTATCGACACAGGTAAGGCTGCTGAGGGTGCTTGAGTCGGGTGAGTTCATCAGGGTGGGATCATCAAAAGTCCAGAAGACTGATGTGAGGGTGATAACTGCAACGAACATCGATATCGTGCAGGCGGTCTCCACAGGAAGGTTCCGCGAGGATCTCTTCTACAGGCTCAACACGGTGCCCATACGCATACCGCCCCTGCGCGAACGGGGTGAAGACATTATACTCCTCTTCCGCAAGTTTGCAGTGGATTTTGCGGAGCGCTACCGTATGCCTGCCATCCGGCCTGACAACCAGGCGAGGGAGATGCTTCTGAACTATTACTGGCCGGGGAACGTCAGACAACTGAAGAATATCACCGAACAGATATCCGTCATCGAGCAGGAACGTGATGTCACGGCAGCCATGCTCTCGCATTATCTTCCCGATTTTCAGAGCGGGCGACTCCCGGTGCCTGTCAGGGCCCAGGAGGGAATGAATTTCAGTACCGAGAGAGAGATACTGTACAAGGTGCTCTTCGACATGAAGAGCGATATGCACGATCTCAAGAACCTGGTCTATGACTTGCTGAATGCCGTAGGAGACACTGACAACCTTACGGAGAGCGGCGCACGGGCGGTACGTAACCTGTACAATGACAGCGCAGTGCGAAGGGACCAGTTCGAACCTGCCCAGCCGGTGCAGCCCGGACAGGTCGGATATGGCTCAGCCAGGGAGAGCAAGGCCATTGAGGATACCGAGGAGGTCATCGAGGAATCACTGTCGCTTACCGACCGCGAAAAGGAACTGATTAAGAAAGCGCTCGACAAGAACAACGGCAAGAGAAAGCTTGCAGCATCCGAGCTGGGCATCTCGGAGAGGACATTGTACAGAAAAATAAAGGAATACGGGCTCGATGGGTAAGATTTTACGGATAGCTCTGCCACTGGCACTGCTTGTAATAGCCCCAGGCTGCGGAGTAAAGATGAAGTACTCTTTTACCGGGGCATCCATCCCGGTTGAGGCCAAAACCATCAGCGTGGGCACCTTCCAGAACAGGGCCAGCCTGGTGCAACCCGGACTGACCCAGACGGTTACCGATGCCCTGATAGACTTATGCAGGGCGCAGACCAACCTTAACATTGTCTCCTCCGGGGGAGATCTGAGTTTCGAGGGGGACATAACGGACTACAAAACACAGCCTCTGACTGTCAGCGGTGATGAACAGGCTGCAATGAACCGCTTTTCGATAACCGTCAGGGTAAAATATGTAAACATTTTCAATGCTGATAACAGTTTCGATCAGTCGTTCACAAGATACCAGGACTACAACAGTGCGCTTGATCTCAGCACCGTGGAGGCCGGTCTGACGGAGGAGATCGTGAAAATGCTTGTCGAGGATATTTTTAACAGGGCTTTTGTCAACTGGTAAGAGCGGTGCATGAACAGGAATGAATTCAACCGGTTCATTGCCGGCATAGACCTTCCGGGTCCCGGCGATATTGAGGGACTGCGTGAGCTGACCACCCTCTTCCCCTGGTTCCATTCTGCCCACCTTGTTCTGCTCAGAGGGCTCAGGGAGAATTCAGATATCAGGTTTGATTCGCAGCTTAAGGCATCGGCTCTGTCGGTGAACGACAGGGAGGTGCTGTATCACTACCTGTTTCTCTCTGCGGCGGAAAGCACTGCAGCGAAGGAGAAAGCGGTCAGGGAAGAGGAGGTGGCAACGGCTGCCGGTGTCACTGTTCCGGTAGAAGCAGCTGCGCAGGTGGAAGAGCTGGTTGCAGCAGCGGAAGAGGTAGTTACACCAATGGAAGCGCTGACCACACCTTTGGAAGAAGTGTTGACCCAACAGGCAGACGAAGCTGCTGGCCCGGTTGAAGAGGCAGCTCCGCCGGTGGAAGAAGTAGTTGCAGGACCGGAAGATGTTAACCAGCCGGTGCAAGAAGAGGCAACCCCGGTGGAGGAATTGACCTCAGACACACCTGACGAAATTCAGGCCGCAGATGAACTTCGTACCAGGGAGGAGCTGATTGCGGAGATAGAGGCGAGGCTGAGGGAACTTGAATCACTTCAAAGGGCGGTCAGCGAGGAACCGGTTCCGGAGATCATTGACGCGGGAGTGGCTGCAGATGACATTACACCTGAAGCTATCCGGGAACCCGGGCCGGCACAGGAGACGGTACCCGGGCCGGAGCCCGGGCAAGAGACTGCACAAGGGCCGGTGCCTGAACCGGAGCCGGTACCGGAACCCGGGCGGGCACAGGAGCCGGTACCCGGGCCTACACCTGAGACTGTGTACGGGCATGAGCCTGAACCAGCACCCGAACCCGTGGAGCTGCTGGAGCTGATACCCGACCCCGTAGCTGAGGAGGACCAGGAGGGAAGCCGGCAGCCAGAGAAGACGCTGTCGCCTGCCGACCTTATCGACCGGTTTATCATGATCAGCCCCACCATCGAGAGGATATCACCGAAGGAGTATCAGCCGGTAAGAGACTTTACAGAACAGGGCTCCGAAGAACCCGGTAAATTCATAACGGAAACGCTGGCAAAGATTTACGTCAACCAGGGCTACTACACAAAAGCAATAAATATTTATGAAAAGCTCGCTTTGCAGTTTCCGGAAAAAAGTGCTTACTTTGCGAGCCGTATTGAAAAGATTAAGGACTTAATAAAATAACACAACAATGGGCATATATATTTTTATTTCAATCCTGGTCATCATCGCATGCATACTCGTGATAATGGTGGTACTTGTTCAGAACTCCAAGGGAGGAGGGCTGGCAGCCAACTTTACCTCCGCCGGCCAGTCAATGGGCGTACGCAAGACAGCTGATTTCCTCGAGAAATCGACCTGGTCGCTCGGAGCAGCCATCTTTGTCCTCTGCCTGGCAGCCACAGCATCCATACCCAGGGGACAGGGCCAGAAGGAATCAATCATCAAACAGTCGATTGAAAGGGCACAGGACCCCAATGCCATCCCCACGCTGCCCACACAGATCCCGTTGGAACAGCCACAACCGGAAGGAAATAACCAGTAAGATGACATTTAAGAGATATCAAAGTGTCAGTTTGTCATGAACTGACACTTTTTTTTGCCATATCTCATTTGGCACAGATTATGACATCGTGAAGCAGGAAAACAATGTTTAACTATAAAACTAATGAAAATGGCACAATTAAAAGGAAAAGTGCTGGCAGGTAAGGTTCTCATCAAGCCTCAGGAGGCCGAAGAGAAGACCGCCAGCGGAATCATTATCCCCGACTCGGCAAAGGAAAAACCGCGTGCGGGTACGGTAGTTCTTGTGGGCGCCGCAAAAAAGGATGAAGAGATGGAACTCAAGAAGGGAGATGTCGTTCTCTATGGGAAATACTCCGGCCAGGAACTTAATATCGACGGCACAGACTATCTCCTTCTTTCACAGTCTGATGTTCTCTATATTTCGTAATAACCTTAAATTCAAATAGCAATGTCAAAGGAAATTAAATTCAATATTGAAGCACGCAACCTTCTGAAGGAAGGAGTTGACCGTCTTGCAGATGCCGTTAAGGTGACACTTGGTCCGAAGGGACGCAACGTGGTTCTCGAGAAAAAATTCGGCGCACCCCAGATCACCAAGGACGGAGTGACCGTAGCCAAGGAGATCGAACTGTCTGACCCCTATCAGAATATGGGCGCCCAGATGGTCAAGGAGGTGGCTTCCAAGACTTCAGACACGGCAGGTGACGGTACCACAACCGCCACCGTTCTTGCACAGAGCATCATCAGCGTCGGACTCAAGAACGTCACCGCAGGAGCAAACCCGATGGATCTCAAGAGAGGTATAGACAAGGCTGTTGCACAGGTTGTTGAAAGCCTTAAAGCACAGTCGCAGAGCGTAGGCGACGATCTCAGGAAGATCGAGCAGGTAGCCCGCATCTCCGCAAACAATGACGAAGAGATTGGTAAGCTCATTGCCTTGGCAATGGACAAGGTGAAGAAGGAAGGTGTCATCACCGTTGAGGAAGCAAAAGGAACCGAGACCAAGGTTGAGGTTGTCGAGGGAATGCAGTTCGACCGCGGCTATATCTCCGCGTATTTTGTCACCAATCCTGACAAAATGGAAGTGGAGATGGATAATCCCTATATCCTTATTCATGACAAGAAGATCTCTTCAATGAAGGATCTTCTTCCCATCCTTGAAGAGACAGCCCGCAGCGGCCGTGGTCTGATGATCATAGCTGAGGATGTTGAGGGCGAAGCTCTTGCAACCCTTGTTGTCAACCGTCTGAGAGGCTCACTGAAGGTGTGTGCCGTCAAGGCTCCGGGCTTTGGAGACAGGCGCAAGGAGATGCTTGAAGACATTGCCATTCTGACAGGCGGAACGGTCATCTCCGAGGAGAGGGGCATGAAGCTTGAGAATGCAACGATGGCTGATCTCGGCGTAGCTGACAAAGTGACCGTCAACAAGGAGAACACCACCATCGTAAACGGCGCCGGCGAAAAGTCAATGATACAGGCCCGTGTCAGCCAGATCAAGCAGCAGATAACCACCACCACCTCAGACTACGACAAGGAGAAGCTCCAGGAGAGACTTGCCAAACTGGCAGGCGGTGTTGCAGTACTTTATATCGGTGCCGCATCAGAGGTCGAGATGAAAGAGAAGAAAGACCGCGTTGATGACGCTCTTCATGCAACACGTGCTGCAATTGAAGAGGGTATCATCCCAGGCGGCGGCGTGGCTTACATCAGGGCTATTCCACTGCTTGACAAACTCAAGGGCGATAACGAAGACCAGAACACAGGTATCGAGATAGTGAAGAGAGCCATCGAAGAGCCACTGCGTCAGATAGTAATAAACGCAGGACTGGAAGGAGCCGTGATAGTACAGAAAGTCCGCGAAGGGAAGAACGATTTCGGCTATAATGCACAGACCGATAAATTCGAGAATCTCCTTAAATCTGGTGTCATTGATCCTGCCAAGGTTGCAAGGATTGCTCTCGAGAATGCCGCTTCTATAGCAGGCATGCTCCTGACCACCGAGGCTGTCGTTGTTGAAGAGAAGGAAGAAAACCCGATGCCAAACCCGGCAATGGGTGGCGGCGGGATGCCGGGAATGATGTAGTTTATAATTGAATTAATAAAAAGCTGCTCCGGTCCCCGGGGCAGTTTTTTTTTAAGTCAGAAGTCGGCAATTCTCAGTCTTCAGTCCTCATCAATGACTGCTGACTGCTGACTGCTGACTGCCGAATGCCGGCTGTAAACTGCCGACCTTAACTTGAGTTATTGAAAACTCAATATTTCGTCTCATATTTGCGGGATCGATTGAATATATGGCTGATCTGAGGCAGGTACACGATCTTGAACACGAAAAGATAGGGAAGCTGATGTGGAGGTACTTCCTTCCCGCCTTTGCCAGCATGATGGCAAGCACTCTCTACAACATCGTTGACCGCATCTACATAGGGCAGGGGGTTGATGCACTCGCCCTCGCCGGACTAAGTGTGATCTTTCCCCTTATGATCATCATAACGGCCTTCGGAATGCTGGTGGGCATCGGATCGGGTGTGCGCATCTCACTCAGCCTCGGTGAGAAGGATTACGGCCGGGCGAACAGGATACTGGGCAACGCACTGTTCCTCGCAGTGACCACGGGACTGGTCCTGATGATCACCGGGTTTATTGTGAAAGACAGGGTGTTGCTGATCTTTGGCGCGGGCCCTGAAACGATGAAGTACGCCTCTGATTATTTTGATATTATACTGGCAGGAATACCCTTTGCCACCACTGGATATGCCCTGAACAACATCATCAGGGCGGAGGGGAATCCCCGAATCGCCATGTACTCCATGTTCATCAGCGCAGGGTTGAATATAATACTTGATCCCATTTTCATCTTTGCCCTCGGCATGGGAGTGAAGGGTGCGGCACTGGCAACCATAATCTCGCAGCTGGTGCTGATGGTGTGGGTGCTTATGCACTTCCTCAGTAACAGAAGCGTTGCAAAACTGTCACTGGCGAATGTCTACCCTGACCTATATATTATAAAATATATTGTCTCAATTGGTTTTGCTCCGTTTGCCATGAACATAGCTTCAAGTATAATAATGGCCGTAATGAACACCATGTTCATAAAATACGGGGGCGATATCTCCGTGGGAGCCCTGGGCATTGTCAACAGCGCCACCATGATGCTTGTTATCACCATTGTTTCGATTAATATAGCCACTCAGCCCATAATCGGATTCAACTACGGAGCAGGGCTTTACTGCCGCGTTAAGGAGGCAGCGCTGAAGGCAATAAAATATGCAGTGCTGGTGGCAACTGCAGGTTGGCTGGTATGCATGCTGATGCCCGGGGTGGTCATAAGCATTTTCAATTCTGACAACCTGGAACTCAGAAGAGCGGGGGTGCTGGGGCTCCGCATCTACACGGCAGTGCTGCCTGTGGTAGGCTTCCAGATAATTGCGTCAACTTACTTTCAGGCTATCGGCAAGGCCAGACTGGCGACATTCCTATCGCTTCTCAGGCAGATTATCGTACTCCTGCCCCTGATACTTATTTTTCCGCACTTCTGGGGGGTGACAGGAGTATGGATTGCCAATCCGGTTTCCGACATGGTGGCAGCCGTGATCTCCTTCCTTTACTTCCGCCGTGAGATGGACAAACTGCAATGTGATATACCGGTGACGGGCCGCACCCTGCCAGCTGATCCCGCCGCGGAGAGCTACTGACCCTTTTCCTTTTTCTTCCTCAGAGTCACAAGAAACAGCACCAGAATTGCTGTCGCACCTGCCACTGCTATTATCACGGAGCTCTTCACCGGTATTGCCAGCCCGCCTCCCGAATGAGGCGCGGCAAGAATGTAAGTAATACAAACGGCAGTCAGAAAGAGGGCAGGCACCGACATCATAAGATGGTTTTTGCCCCTCATCCCCAGGTACATGGCTATGGTCCAGCAGGTGATGGCAGCCAGCGTCTGGTTGGAGATGCCTACGAATTTCCAGACGCGGGCAAATTCATCCTTCATCATGAATGTAAGGATGAAGGCCACTGCAAATACGGGTACTATAATAATCAGCCGTGACGAGATCTTTTTCTGCGGGATCTTTAGCATGTCGGCAATGGTCAGCCTGGCGCTCCTGAACGCTGTGTCGCCCGATGTCACCGGGCAGGCCACGACTCCTATAACTGCAATGACAGCACCTGTCTTGCCCATCCACGACCTGCATATCTCGTTCACCAGCCATGCGGGGTCGGGCTTTATGTCAGGATTGGAAGCCAGGGGATGGGTGAAGGCATAGTTGAGTCCGTGGACATCTCCCATATAGTTCATTGCAGCCGTTGCCCATATAATTGCCACGATTCCTTCTGCGATCATCGCCCCGTAGAAGATGTTCCTGCCTTGTCTCTCCGATTTCAGGCACCTCGCCATCAGAGGCGACTGGGTTGCATGGAATCCCGATATGGCTCCGCATGAGACAACAATGAAAAGGAACGGGAAGATGGAGTTGGTTACGGCGTCAGGCTGGAAGTTTCTCAGGGTTGCAGCTGTGAGCTCCATAAGTTCAAGCGATCCTCCTGCCCATTTTACTATAATGCCTGTAAGTATCCCGACAGCCATGAAGATCAGTGCGCCGCCGAAGAAGGGGTAAAGGCGGCCGATGAGTTTGTCGATTGGCAGCAGGGTGGCAAGTATGTAGTAAAAGAAGATCAGACCCATCCAGAAGGTGAGGCTGAAGCCTGACATTGTGTACAGCAGTTTGGCCGGTCCGCTGACGAATGCCACCCCGACAAACAGTAGCAGCAGCAGTGTGAGGATCCTGAGGAACCCCCTCATGTATCTGCCAAGGTATCTGCCTACAAGTTCAGGCAGGCTGGCGCCGCCGTGGCGTACAGAGAGCATGCCGCTGAAGTAATCATGCGTGGCACCCATGAAGATGCATCCCACGACTATCCAGATATAGACCACCGGGCCGTACATTGCTCCGAGGATGGCGCCGAAGATGGGCCCAAGCCCGGCGATGTTGAGGAACTGGATCATGAAGACACGCCATCCCTTCATCGGGACGTAGTCAATGCCGTCTCTTTTTGTGTACGCGGGTGTCTCCCTCGAGGGTTCCATCCCGAAGAACCGTTCGGCCACTATTCCGTAGACAAGAAATCCCGCCACCAGCAGAGTGACCGACAGAGCCAGGGTTATCATAGGATCCGTTTTAAATGATATGCTAAATTAATTAAAATGGGACAGAGTGGTGAGGGTAAAATGACTGCAGCAAAGAAAGGGTCAAATTGTATATATTTGCAGCTGAATTGAACCGGTCCCCACTGATGGACAACATACGAAACTTCTGTATCATAGCACACATAGACCACGGCAAGAGCACCCTTGCCGACAGGCTTCTTGAAATGACGAATACCGTTGATGCGCGGGAGTTTCAGAACCAGGTCCTCGATGACATGGATCTTGAGAGGGAGAGGGGCATCACGATTAAGAGTCATGCCATTCAGATGGATTATGAGCATGATGGCAAAAAATATTATCTCAACCTGATTGACACCCCGGGCCACGTCGATTTCTCATACGAGGTATCACGTTCCATCGCTGCCTGTGAGGGGGCGCTGCTTGTAGTAGATGCCACGCAGGGCATACAGGCACAGACCATTTCCAATCTCTATATGGCCATTGAACACGGCCTTGAGATAATACCGGTGCTGAACAAGATGGATTCTCAGAGCGCGATGCCTGAGGAGGTGAAGGACCAGATTGTTGACCTTATCGGGTGTAAACGTGAAGACATTATAGAGGCAAGCGCCCGCACCGGGATGGGCATTGACCGGATCATGGAGGAGATAATCTCGAAGATTCCTCCTCCGGAGGGAGACCCCGATGCACCCCTGCAGGCTTTGATCTTTGACTCGGTATTCAACTCATTCAGGGGTATCATAGCCTATTTCAAGATCTCGAACGGCACAGTCCGCACTCATGATATGGTGAAATTTGTCAATACCGGCAGTGAATATGATGCAGACGAAATAGGGGTGCTGAAGATCAAGCGCGAGCCACGCAGTGTGCTCAGCACCGGTGACGTCGGGTACATCATTTCCGGGATAAAGAATTCAGCCGAGGTGAAGGTGGGTGACACCATCACTCACGTTTCCCGTCCCTGTGAGAAAGCTATTTCGGGATTTGCCGATGTGAAGCCGATGGTCTTTGCAGGCATATATCCCGTTGATGCGGATGACTATGAGGATCTGCGGGCATCAATAGAGAAGCTTCAGCTCAATGATGCCTCCCTGACATTTATACCGGAATCATCCGCCGCGCTAGGCTTTGGTTTCCGGTGCGGTTTCCTCGGGTTGCTGCACATGGAGATCATCCAGGAGCGACTTGACAGGGAGTTCGGTATGGATGTCATAACCACGGTACCCAACGTCTCCTTCCGGGTGCTGACGACCAAAGGCGATGTGATTGACGTCCATAACCCTTCGGGGATGCCTCCCGTCACAACCATTGACGAGATTGAAGAACCATACATCTACGCACAGATTATTTCAAAATCGGAATACCTCGGCCCGATCCTCAAACTCTGCATAGACAAGCGTGGCACAATGAAGAACCAGGTCTACCTGACAAGCGACAGGGTGGAGGTGACTTTCGACATGCCCCTTTCTGAAATCGTTTTTGATTTCTATGACAAGCTGAAGAGTATCTCGAAGGGATACGCCTCTTTTGACTATCACATCACCGAATATAAAAAAGCTGACCTTGTAAGGCTTGACATACTTCTGAACGGCGAGATGGTTGATGCGCTCTCGACGCTTATTCATCGGGGGCATGCGTATGACTTTGGCCGCAGGATGTGTGAGAAGCTTCGTGAACTGATCCCCAGGCAGCAGTTTGACATAGCCATACAGGCTGCCATAGGCGCAAAGATCATAGCCCGTGAGACGGTAAAGGCGGTGCGCAAGGATGTCACGGCCAAGTGCTACGGCGGAGACATCACCCGAAAGAGGAAACTTCTTGAGAAACAGAAGAAAGGCAAGAAGAGGATGCGCCAGATTGGTAACGTGGAGGTGCCACAGCAGGCATTCCTGGCAGTACTGAAGCTCGACTGACAAAAAAAGAGGGCCGGGGTATTGGAAATAAGGAAAATAATTTAACTTAGCGCATCGTTGGGTTTTGACGGGAAGAATTGAAACTCTTCACAGACCCTGAAACTAACCTAAACTCATACCCTGCGCGGAATTTTCCGGGCGGGGTATTTTTTTCAGCATAATAGCTTGTACCCCTTCCCGTGGATATTGAGGATCTCTACCTTATCATCACCGCTGAGATACTTGCGGAGCTTTGTTATATATACATCCATGCTCCTTGCATTGAAGTAGTTATCGTCTATCCATATCGACTTGAGCGCGAAATTGCGTTCAAGCACTTCATTGCGGTGGCGGCAGAGCAGCTCGAGGAGCTCCGATTCCTTGGTGGTGAGCTTGCGCGACTGGTCGCGGAAGGTGAGGAGCTGTTTGGTCACGTCAAAAGTGAATTTGCCAATGGTGTACTTCTCGGCGGGAGCCTCAGTGGTTTGTTTTGATGATCTCCTGAGAATCGCCTCGATGCGGTAGATCAGCTCCTCCATTGAAAAGGGCTTGGTAAGATAATCATCAGCACCCGATTTGAATCCTTCGATGATATCCTCCTTCAGGTTTTTTGCCGTCAGGAAAATGACGGGAATATGCGGGTCGATAGCCCTGATCTCGCGTGCCAGCGTGAAGCCGTCCATTTCCGGCATCATCACGTCGAGCAGGCAGAGATGAAATTTCTCCTTTCTGAAAACCTTCATGGCCTGAGCCCCGTCAGTCACCAGTGTGACCTCGTACTCCTTGGCGCCGAGATAATTCTTCAAAAGCTGACCCAGATTGGGGTCATCCTCCGCGAGCAGGATACTTACTTTCTTCATTTTGGCTGTTCTTTTGGAAGGTGAATGATAATCCTGGTCCCCTTGCCTGTCTGGCTTTCCGCTTTTAGGGTGCCGTGATGCTCTTCAACTATCTTCTTTACATAGCTGAGCCCCAGACCGAATCCTTTGATATTGTGTGTATTACCCATTGGCACCCTGTAGAACTTATCGAAAATATGCCCCAGGTGCTCCCTGGGTATTCCCATACCGTTGTCGGAGACTGTGATGACCAGTCCCCTGCTATACCCGGAGGTGGTTACCGTGATCTCGGGGACACGGGTGGTATATTTCAGGGCGTTGTCAATGAGGTTCAGAAGCACATTGAAGAAGTTGTGTTCATCGACTGTGATTACCGGGTCATGTGCATTGAGGAAGGTTGAAATGTTACCTCCACGTTCGGTGACCTGCAGCTTGAACGCATCAACAGCCCTGAGAATTATGGCATGCACGTCAGTCTTCTGTTTGTCAAGCTCAATCCTGGCTTTTTCAAAAATGGCTGTCTGAAGAACCTTTTCGACAAGCACCTTTAGCCTGGTGCTTTCCTCGCTGATGACGGAGGCGAGACCCTTCGTATTGCGCGATTGTTCGGGGATGGTATCATCAGCGAGCATCTGCGAGGCAAGCGAGATTGTGGCAATGGGTGTCTTCAGCTCGTGCGTCATGTTATTTATAAAGTCACTCCTAATCTCCGAGAATCTCTTCTGGCGGAAGATGACGATGAAGGTTCCCGTCGTCAGAATTAACAGCAGCAACACTATCAGCATTGATGAACTGGCCATGAAGGCTATCTGGCTGAACTTATACTTTTCCTCTTCGGGAAAATAGATTGAGAGAATGTTGTTTCCCGGTACGGGGTCATTGGGAAAGAGCTGCCGGAGGTACTTGTTTGTGCCGGAGCTCTCACTGTAATCCGGCGTCCGGTAAATTATGCCGCCATAGTCGCCGCGCACTGCACACTCGTAATCAAGATGGATGCCTACGGCGTCAAGTGACTTTCTTATCATGGAGTTGATCTCCTCTGAGGTAAAACGGTCTCTCAGAGGAGGGGTCTCATGCAGGATCCGGCTCACGATATTCTCAATTGAAATTATCTTATTGGTCATGCGTCCCGTAGCCCCCGCCGTGAGACTCTGCTCTTCAGGTTCAGTATTCTCAAAGAAAGATTCCGGTTCCAGGTTTCCGGAGTTGATCAGGTAGGTGCGCCCGGCCCTGTTGATTATCACTGACCTGACATTGGGATCGAAGCCGTATTTTTCGAGAAGCCTTGATTCTGCTGACTCAGGAGGAGTATCACCCGGTTGCATATCGGTTGTTTCTGTGCCGGGGCCCGGATTGATCTCGCCTATGATACGGTTGTAGGTCTCCGTCCTCTCGAGCTCAGTGACAACCTCCTTCAATGCCTCATTGACCCGGAACCTGAACTGCTGATCCTCAGCTCTTACAACACTGTTGATCCACCTGACCTGGATGATCACCAGCGCTGATATGGCCAGGAAGAAAAAGACGGCCAGCAGTACTATGTACGCACGCTTCATATTTTAACAAAAGTAATCCGTTAAGCCCTCATTACATAGGATTAACTTATTTTAACAGGATTTCAGGAAAAGTAAGGGATAAATTAAATTAAAAAAATGTTAAATATCAATAAATTAACATATCCTTAAGAGATACGTGAGGAAATTGTTCTGATATTTGCATCAGTTATGGCACGATAATTGCGATAACATAAATGGAGTTTTTTTCATAGGTTAGGTTAGTTTTAGGGTTAACACTGAAGAGGGGGCAAGAGATTGTCTCCTCTTTCTTTTGTTAAGTACCAGCAGGAGCGGGGTTCTGCCGTCGGTCATTCTTTTAAAACGCCAGCAGCGGGAGGTTTCTGTCGATGATTTTGCTGCTGTCAAGAACAAATACGGCAGTTATTTCGGGGATCTCCCTGAGTGATGTTGCAAGTTCTTCAGTTTTCTGCCTTTCTGCCTTTCCGCAAATAATAAGGAAGAAATCGATGTTTTTCAGTTTGCGCAGCAGGACCTGGCCTTCACTCCGGTTCGAAACAAGCAAGAATCCGGGCGGCACTGAGGCGAACCTGGAAAAGGTATGTTTTCCGGAATCAGTCTTAGCTTCTGTTTCATCATCACATTTGCGGAGGCTGGTACCCAGATGCCTGTTGATCATGACGGAGAGTCGGTAATCAGGTTCGGCGGAGACAACACCAAGGAAGAAGAATTCGGCTGTTTCTTCCCCGGGTATCGTATGGCGTGTTATTTTCCCTCCGGTGCTCATTTCTTTCTTTTGCGGAAATTGTTCCAGGCTGTCATTGAAGCCTTCTGTTCAGCCTCCTTTTTTGTTGCACCCTCACCCCGGGCTATCTCCTCATTATTGATCTCGAGGGTGACGGTGAAATGGGGGTGTGTTCCGTTGCTGCCTCCGCTTTCACTTGAAGTGAAGTTAATCTTTTGTTTGTTTTTCTGGCAGAATTCCATAATGAGGCTCTTGTAATCAGTCTCGGCTGCCAGCACTGACTCAAGATCGAGGTGTTTTTTCAGCACACTCTCAATGAAGAACCGGCGGGTGCGGGCATATCCCCTGTCGATGAAAAGAGCGCCTGCCAGTGCCTCCAGGGCATTGCCGTACAGGTTCCGGGGGGAATCGGACGGTGACAGATTGGATACGATCAGCCTGTCAAGCGCCATGGAGAGGCCCAGCTGGTTCAGAGTCTCCCTGTTGACAATGCGAGCCCTGACCTTTGTCAGGAAGCCTTCGGAGGCCTCGGGGTACTGGCGGAAGAGATAATCTGAAAGGATGCTGTCAATGATGGCATCACCAAGGTACTCGAGCCTCTCGTTATTGATCTTTGTCCCGTCGGGAAGGGTATATGATGCTGACCGGTGAATGAATGCCTTTTCGTAAAGCCTCAGGTTTACCGGGCGGAATCGCATAAGATGCTTAAGGCGGGAGCGAAACTCCCGCCTGTCGTGTATGAGTGTGTTGTTCTTCTTCCTGTTAAGCAGGAACACTATTCTTCAAATTTCCTTATCACTATTGAGGCATTGTGCCCTCCGAAACCGAAGTTGTTTGTCAGGGCAACCCTCACCGGCCTGTATTGTACCTTGTTCAGTGTCAGGTTGAGATTCGGATCAATGGCGGGGTCAGGGTTCCTGAAGTTGATTGTCGGCGGGACTGCATCATGCACCGTGGCCATCACGGTAGCTATCGCTTCCACGGCCCCGGCTGCTCCCAGGAGATGGCCTGTCATGGACTTTGTGGCGCTTATGTTAAGCTTGTAGGCATGATCACCGAAGAGCGACAGGATAGCCTTTGTCTCAGCTATGTCGCCGAGCGGGGTGGAGGTGCCGTGGACATTGATGTAGTCAATATCGGAGGGTTTCAGCCCGGCTTCGGAGATAGCCTGTTTCATCACGTTGATTGCTCCTATACCGTCGGGGTGCGGCGCGGTGATGTGATATGCGTCTGCCGTAAGGCCTGAACCCACTATTTCTGCGTAGATCCTGGCTCCCCTGGCTCTGGCGTGCTCCAGCTCCTCAAGGATAAGTGCTCCGGCGCCTTCGCCTATGACAAACCCGTCGCGGGTGATATCAAATGGACGTGAGGCTGTGGAATACTCCTCGTTGTTTGTTGACATAGCCTGCATGGCGTTGAAGCCGCCTATGCCGGGCGGGTTGATAGATGCTTCCGACCCTCCACAGATGAAAAGGTCAGCCTTACCGAGAATGATGTAATAATAGGCATCAATAATTGCATTGGTCGATGAGGAACAGGCAGAAACAGTTGCGAAATTAGGGCCGCGGAAGCCATACTTGATTGACAGCATCCCGGCAGCAATGTCGCTGATCATCTTGGGAATAAAGAAAGGGCTGAACCGGGGAGTTCCGTCGCCCAGTACAAACCCTTTGACCTCTTCCAGGAAAGTCTCTATACCACCTATGCCTGAGGCCCAGATGACACCGGAACGGTCTTTGTCTGTCGCCTCCGGATCAAGACCTGCGTCTTTAACCGCTTCCTCAGCCGCGATATGGGCATACTGAGTGTAATGGTCCATTTTACGCGACTCCTTCCTGTCAAAATAGTTGGCAGGATCATAGTTCTTGATCTCACAGGCAAACTTGGTCTTGAACTTCGTGGTATCAAAATGGGTTATAAGCCCTGCCCCGCTGACACCATCAACAAGACCTTTCCAGTAATCCTGCAGATTGTTGCCGATAGGGGTTAGTGCCCCCATTCCGGTAACTACTACACGCCTCATATCAGGTTATAGGCGAATACTACTTCGCGTTTTCCTCAATATACTTGATGGCTTCGCCTACTGTACTTATGCTTTCTGCCTGATCATCAGGAATTCCGATGTTGAATTCCTTCTCGAATTCCATGATCAGCTCAACAGTGTCAAGAGAATCAGCACCAAGGTCATTGGTAAAATGTGCTTCGGGGGTAACCTCGGCCTCATCAACGCCAAGTTTCTCAACGATGATCTTCTTTACTCTTGTAGAAATGTCAGACATACCAATCGGATTTATGTTAATACTCGTTTTTAAAACTACGCAAAGAAATATATTTGTACCATATTTTTCAAACAATTTACCGGAAATTTATTTCCCTGTGAGTATAAATAAAAGTAAATCAGTCTTTTAAGACTCTTCTTCCACCACCGGGGTCCGGTCTTGATGAGTGGCTTAAGTATCAGAAAATGAAGTATATATCCATTCTTGCCTCGGGAGCCGGGACCAACGCGGAAAACATAATAAGGTACTTTTCGAACGAAAATAAAGCGAAAGTAACACTTGTTTTGTCAAACAAGCCTCAGGCTAAGGTTTTGGAAAGGGCTGCAGCACTTGGTGTCGACTCATTTTTTTTCGACCGGACTCAGTTTTATGAGACCGGTGAGGTGCTGATGATGCTTCAGCGGAGGATGACTGACCTGCTTGTGCTGGCGGGGTTCCTGTGGCATGTGCCGGCTGATGTGACGGAGGCATTCAGGGGGCGCATTGTCAATATTCATCCTGCCCTGCTGCCGGATTTCGGGGGGAAGGGGATGTACGGCGACAGGGTGCACAGGGCTGTGCTTGATGCCGGCCGCACCGAGAGCGGGATCACCATCCATTACGTGAATGAGAAATATGATTCGGGAGACATCATCTTCCAGGCGCGGTGTCCGGTGCTGCCGGGTGACGATGTGGACAGCCTGGCTGCGCGCGTGCATGAGCTGGAATACCGTTACTATCCGGAGGTCATCAGCCGGCTTTTAGACGGACTCTGATCAGGCAATGAGCAATAGGCAACAGGCAGTAGTGGATTGGCCGCAGGTGACCCTGAATATAGTCAGAAGCTAATTGTTGAAAGCAGATTAATGTAGCCCTCCGCTACCTTTTTAAACTCCTCCATTGCCTCGGGTGCGACCGGATTCACCGGCGGCGCCTTAACCTTCAGCGGATCGATGGCAGAACCGTTGCGGTAGAACCTGAAATCGAGATGCGGTCCTGTCGAGAGGCCGGAGCTTCCGACAAAACCTATCACCTGACCCTGTTTGACATACACTCCCGGCGCAATGCCAGGCCCGTAGCGCGACAGGTGCAGATAGGCCGTGGAGTAAACGCTGTTGTGGGTAATGCGAACCATTCTTCCTGCGCCACCCTCATAGGCAGTGCTGGTGACCCTGCCGTCTCCGATGGCGTGGACCGGGGTGCCCAGGGGTGCCGCATAATCAACTCCGTGGTGCGGTCTTACGATCTTCAGTATCGGATGCATTCTTCCTCCTGAGAAGCGTGAGCTTACACGCGAGTACCGCAACGGATTCTTTAGGAAAGCCTTACGCAGGCTGGCACCCGTGGTGTCGTAAAATGACATTACGCTGTCCTGGATGAACGGGATGGCAAAGATGGGATTGCCTGCATGCTCGAAGAGAGCGGCGTGAACCCTCCTGATGCCGACCGACTCATCCCCGATGAACTCTTCCTCATAAATCACCTTGAACCTGTCGCCCTTCTGCAGTCCGAAGAAATCGACGGTCCAGGCATAGATCTCCGACAGCTCAGCTGATAGGTTGGGATTGAGATTATTCTCCATGGCCGCATCCCAGAGAGATGTATTGATGGTGCCCCTGGAGTACCTCAGCATCCGCTTTATCTCCGCATCATACCTGTAGATGGCAAGTGTGTCCTTCAGAGAGAAGAGATAGGATACCTTCTGGTCATGCTGGTATATGAAGTAATCAGGCTTGCTCAGGGTGTCTTTTGTCAAAAGAGCCGACCAGGAGCTTCCGACGCGGACCTTCCTGGCGTCAAAGGTCTCACGGTTCTCCCTGAGAAGCTGTTCTATATCATTCCATTCCACACCCTGTTCCGAGAGGATGGAGCTTATGAACTGGTTCCGCTTTATTTTACCCGTTATGATGTTGTATGAATCCAGCGGAATTCCGAAGAGTGTCCCTGCATCACCTGATCCTTCCGCAGCAGCCGCAGCGCTGTCTGTCGCTGATGCCATGGCTGAGGCTGTGCTGTCTGTCGCTGATGCCATGACTGAGGCTGTGCTGTCTGTCGCTGATGCCATGGTAGCGTTGGAACTGTCTGAGGCAACAAGCGCTGCCTTGGGTTCTGCCGTTGAGGTTCTTGTGCAAGAGTATAAGGAAATCAGAATGGCCGCCAGGAAGGCGGGTCCGGTGACCGGGAATCTCATAGAACGATGTTTACAATACGGTTAGGGACAATAACTATTTTCGGAGTGGCTGAGCCGATCCATTTCTGTGCCCGCTCATCGGCAAGAACTATCTCCCTGACCTCCTCCTGTGGCAGGTTGACGGGCAGTTCAATTTTGAATCTCATCTTGCCGTTGACTGACACGGGGCACTCGAAGGTCTCCTCCCGGAGGTACTCCTCCACGGCCACTGGCCAGGGCTCGTAGGCAACAGTTTTCCGGTGGCCGGTCATCTCCCACAGCTCCTCGCCAAGATGCGGTGCAAATGGCGACAGCAGCTTAATGAAGGCTGAGGCTGTGTCACGGGTGACCTTCTCCTTTTTCATCGCTGTGTTGAGGAAGATCATCATTGCCGAGATGGCTGTGTTGAAACGCAGGTTCTCAATGTCGTCTGAAACCTTTTTTATGGTTTTATGGAGCACCCTCAGAACTTCAGGATCCTCCTCACCTTCCGAAATGTTTTCGCTGTTGGCCATAAGGCGGTATGCTCTTGCCAGGAAGTTATGTGGTCCCCTGATGCCCTTCTCATCCCATGGTTTCGTGGCCTCAAGCGGACCGAGGAACATCTCGAAGAGACGGAGTGTGTCGGCGCCGAAGTTTTTGACTACATCATCAGGATTGATTACATTTTTGAGGCTCTTTGACATCTTGGCGACGATCTGTCTTACCTCTTCATCCGTTCCGGTTATGTAGAACCGGCCATCCTTTTCGGTTATCTGGTCTGATGACACCTTGCCGCCTGTCTCTGTCTCATAGGCAAAGGCCAGTATCATGCCCTGGTTGAAGAGTTTCATGAAGGGTTCGTCAGTTGAGACTATACCGAGATCGAAGAGCACCTTGTGCCAGAAGCGGGCGTAGAGGAGGTGCAGCACGGCATGCTCGGCACCGCCTATGTAAAGGTCAACCGGCATCCAGTATTTTTCCTTTGCCTTGTCGAAGATCTCATGATCGTTTTTCGGATCGATGAACCTCAGGTAATACCAGCAGGAGCCTGCCCACTGCGGCATTGTGTTGGTCTCGCGCTTGCCGCGGCGGCCCTCCCTGTCTGTCACCCATAACCAGTCAGTTGAGTTTGACAGGGGCGATTCGCCGTTCTCGCCAGGCTCGAACACTTCAAGCTCGGGCAGGGTGAGGGGCAGATCCTGCTCATCGAGCAGTGTGATGCGTCCGTCCTCCCAGTGTATTACGGGAAAAGGTTCGCCCCAGTAGCGCTGGCGACTGAAGAGCCAGTCGCGCAGCTTGTAGTTGACGCGGTGGATCCCGATGTTTTTGCTTTCAATCCACCTTGTTATGGTCGCAATTCCCTCCTCGACGTTCAGTCCGTCTAGTGTAATTTTCAGTTCGCTGTTTGAGGAGTTGATATAGATGCCATCGCCGCTCCAGCACTCTTTGCCGGAAATGATCCGCTTCTTCTGCTCCTGATCTGCCACGGCAGGGGATAAGATGCAGACGATATCGATCCCGAACTTCTGAGCAAACTCGAAGTCGCGCTCATCATGTGCCGGCACGGCCATTATGGCTCCGGTACCGTAGCCCATGAGAACATAGTCTGCCACCCAGACGGGTATCTTTTTGTTGTTGACCGGGTTGATGGCATAGCTGCCCGTAAAAACTCCGGTCTTGTCCTTTGCCAGGTCGGTGCGGTCAAGGTCTGATTTCAGGGAGGCAGCGCTGACGTATTCTTCAACCTGTTTTGCCTGTTCCTCGCTGGTTATCTTGCTGACGAACGGGTGCTCAGGTGAGAGCACCATGTATGTCGCTCCGAAAAGTGTATCGGGACGGGTAGTGTATACCGTTATTATTTCACTGTGTCCGTCGATTTTGAAATCGATCTCGGCACCGGTGGATCGGCCTATCCAGTTGCGCTGCATCTCCTTGAGTCCCTCTGACCAGTCGAGCTTGTCCAGCCCGGTGAGGAGCCGTTCGGCGTACTGTGGTATGCGCAGCATCCACTGCTTGAGGTTTCTCCGTACCACCTTGTTACCGCATTTCTCGTGTGAACCGTCGGTGAGCACCTCCTCGTTGGCGCAGACGATGCGGCATGAGGGGCAGTACCATATCTGGGCGTCGTCATAGTAGGCGAGCCTTTTGGAGTCGATATATCTGGTTCGTGCCTCATCACCTGCCTTGAGTACGTCAAGTGGTATGGGGAGTTCGTTAATGTCGCGGCCGCGATCTGAAGCATGGTCGTACCAGGTGTTATAGAGCCTGATGAAGATCCACTGTGTCCATTTGAAGTACCCGGGATCGGTCGTGTTTATCTCGCGGTCCCAGTCGTAGCTCAGTCCCAGTTCTTTTATCTGGCGCCGGAAGGTGTCGCAGTTCCTGTTTGTTGTGACTGCCGGGTGTGTGCCTGTCTGGATGGCATACTGTTCTGCAGGGAGCCCGAAGGCATCCCATCCCATGGGATGGAGTACGTTAAAGCCTTTCATGCGCTTGTAACGTGCCACAATGTCGGTGGCGGTGTAGCCCTCGGGGTGGCCTACATGGAGGCCGGCGCCGGAAGGGTAGGGGAACATGTCAAGAACGTAGAATTTGTCAGGGTTGGAGAAATCGTCCGAGGTTTTGAAGATTTTGTTCTTCTCCCAGTACTCCTGCCATTTTTTTTCAATCCCGCTGAAATTATACTCCTTCATGTCCGCTGTTCGTTTTGCGCTTATGGGGTGCGAAATTAGGGAAAATTTGGCAAAAATCCCCTGTGCCGGTTGCCGACGGAGTCATAATTCCGGTATATGTTTTGAAAAGAGTTGCTCTGCGGCCTCAGATTTGGGGCAGAAGTTTTGAAAAGTGGCTGCGGCGGTGTACTTTTGCACCCTGAACTGGTCCCGTAGTTCAATGGATAGAATGGCAGATTCCGGTTCTGTTGGTTGGGCGTTCGAGTCGCCCCGGGATCACGATTACAACGCTAATAGCACTGATTATCAGTGCTATTATGCTTTACGGGGGACTTATTGGGGGGCAAGAATGTGAATATGAATCCTATTCAAACGATGAATAATTACTACACCGGACACACTGATTGAAACACTACAAAGAATATATAAGAGCACCAGAAAAGTTGCTTTGGTAATTAACTGCAGCAAAATAACCAATGTCATATCTCTGTCAACATATAGTATGCCAAATGCTAAACTTTAACGGCATAAGTAT
The DNA here is from genome assembly GCA_049294275.1 of Bacteroidales bacterium. GTDB lineage: Bacteria > Bacteroidota > Bacteroidia > Bacteroidales > VadinHA17 > SR-FBR-E99. The sequence goes on along the minus strand of JBAQCQ010000092.1, from coordinate 1,595 downwards.
ACTATTACTGGCATTGTTGTAATAGCAATAAAAATTAGGGTAGTCACAATACCCCACTTTCTTGACCTCTTTGTTTCATTAGTTAACTCCCTTTCTATTTCCAGGTAATGATCTCTCACGAAAAATATTATGAAATTAATTAGAAAAATCACCCCAAAAGTAATAAACGTGAAATATGGATAGTAATTCCATTTTAGTTCCCTTACAATAAGCCTGAAGATAAAATCAGACAAAAGAAATAATTGAAATGAGATTAAGTTTATTGCAGCAAAGGCGTTTATAAAATCCGGTCCCTTATTTATTGATTTTATTAGCCTGTAGATACTATAAAAGATTATTTTATAGATATAAATCATATTCTAATGTTTATTGGAGCGATTTAAGAATTCTTCAAACTGTTCACTATTAATCATTTCTTCTGCGAAAACGGATGGTATTCCCCAATACTTCCAGAAAGTATTACCTACCCAAAGATTAATAATACTTAGCCCAAGGGTTATTCTATCGCTTGTGTGCGGTGTGTCAATGGCTATGTAATCACTGATTTTATCAAGCGTAAGTAGTGTGTTAAGTGTAAATCCAGAAATGGCTAGACCCGCTGCTATGCCAGGAATCCCTGCACCGCCTGCTAATGCAACAAGAACCACAGAGCCGGAGGCTGCAGTCAACATAGTTTCATCTGTTGAATTCAGGTTTATTATTCGTTTATTTTTATTTTCGGGAAGATACCATACCCAATGCTCCGTATAGACAATTTCATCTATGAGGTTTGGAGTATCTATATTTTCAGTATCGTCTCCGTGTATTCGCCAGCCATAACTATCTCCTGGAACTTTAACCCAAGATCCATATGCTTTGTTACCACGACAGCTATATGAAATAATAATCTTCCCTGTATTATCCCGGATATTTCCTTGTTGGTCTGTGTGAAACGGATCCTGATTCAAAGCTCCGTAGCTTATATCAGATGAACGCGACATCAAACCATTAAGGGTCGGTTGGTAATACTCCCATCCGTCTTCCCCCATTGAATATGTCCCACCTCGGTAGTAAAAAGAGCCAACTCCATAATAAAGATCCTTCATAGTCTGAAGTGCGTACCCTGACTGGTCTGAGTACTTCAGCGGGTTATTCACGCAATAACTATATCCATTCAAACTCTGAGAATTATCCACAGCCTGGACAATCGGGTCAACCGACAGAAACCTTGCTATCACCGGATCATACATCCGCCCGTTCATGTTAATAAGACCGAACTTATCAAGATGTTCGTGTCCCGTATAACCTCTTTCGGTAAGAGTGGGTGCGGGAACATTGTTGTAGGTCCAGTCCGTTGGATTCCTCCTTCGTCCCCATGCATCAAATGAGAATTGTTCGGCATATGTTCCGCCGGGATTCATAAGACCAATTATTGAACCAAGATAATCAGTTTCTGCAAAATAAGTGGTTACATTCTGTCCCTGCTTTATTAACCTGAATTATTCATAAATACTCAAAAAAAAAGGGGTTTTTGTTCTTTAAATATAGTTTAAATAGCTATATTTAAAGTTGTTACAACAAAATAACCCCTTTGTACAATGATAAGCAAAAAAACT
>JBAQCQ010000091.1:0-48214 GCA_049294275.1 Bacteroidales bacterium | reverse complement strand
TTCTCGGGCTGGCCAATCTTGCTCTTGATCTGGGTTATTCTGACTCTTGCCATTATTATTGATATTACTAACCGTTAAACACTTTCCCCAATGTCACTCCCCTGTGGTCAGCCACGGTGCTGGCATCGCGCAGCTCAAGCAGTGCTGCTATGGTAGCCTTGACCAGGTTATGCGGGTTTGATGAGCCCTTTGATTTCGCAAGCACGTTTTTCACTCCCACGCTCTCAAGCACGGCACGCATTGCGCCTCCGGCCTTGATACCCGTACCTTCGGTGGCGGGCTTGATGAAGACGTAAGCGCCTCCGAACTTGCCGTACTGCTCATGAGGAATGGTGCCCTTGTGCACCGGTACCTTGATGAGGTTTTTCTTGGCATCCTCAATCCCTTTGGCAATGGCAGTTGTCACCTCACTTGCCTTACCAAGGCCATGGCCGACGATACCTTTTTCATCACCTACCACGACTATAGCCGAGAAGCTGAATGTACGTCCGCCTTTCGTTACTTTGGTAACCCTGTTGATGCTTACCAGCCTGTCGGTAAGTTCAAGATCGCTGTTTTTTACTCTCTTTATTCCGTATGCCATACTGATTAGAATTTTAAGCCGCCTTCGCGTGCTCCGTCAGCTAATGATTTCACTCTGCCATGATACTGGTACCCGCTTCTGTCAAAGACAACATTTTCAATGCCCTTCTCTTTGCATACTGCGGCAAGGCGTTTGCCTACCAGGACTGCCACTTCGATCTTTTTGCCGGTGACCGTGGCAATCTCCTTCTCCCTCGAAGAGGCTGATGCAAGCGTCACACCGTTGACATCGTCAACAGCCTGGGCGTATATCTGCTTGTTGCTGCGGTATACCGCAATCCTGGGTTTCTCGGGGGTTCCCTTTATCCGTTTGCGGATCCTCAGTTTGATCTTTTCTCTCTTTTCTGTCTTTGTTAAAGCCATGACTTTAATCTTTAATCATGTTAAACACCAGCCGATTTACCGGCTTTTCTTCTGAGCTGTTCACCCACGAATTTGATACCCTTGCCTTTGTAAGGTTCAGGCGGACGCAGCGATCTGATCTTTGCTGCTACGTGACCGACGAGCTGCTTGTCAATGCTTGTGAGGGTTATAACAGGGTTGCTCCTCTTCTCGGTCTTGGTCTCAACCTTTATCTCCCGGGGCAGTTCCATAATAATATCATGGGAATAGCCCAGGCTCATCTCCAGCTGCTGTCCCTTAGCTTCGGCACGGTAGCCCACACCCACAAGCTCAAGATCCTTCCTGTAGCCTTTTGAAACACCTACAGCCATGTTGGCTATGAGAGCCCTGTAGAGGCCGTGAAGTGATTTGAGACGCTTCTCGTCATTAGGCCTTGAGAGGGTTACCACATTATTCTCGACCTCCACCCTGATATCACCGTCAATCTTCTGTGAGAGTGTTCCCAGGGGGCCTTTAACACTGACCACATTGGCGTCGTCGACTGTGATCGTGACGCCTGATGGCAGGTTTACAGGTAATTTTCCTATTCTTGACATTTAACCTCCTCCTGTTTAATAGACATAACAAATAACTTCACCCCCGACATTTTCCTTCGCTGCCTCTTTTTCGGTCATGAGGCCGCGTGAGGTTGAAAGAATGGCTATTCCCAGTCCGTTCAGGACTCTCGGGAGTTCATCTACACCGGCATAACGCCTCAGGCCCGGACGGCTTACCCGCTGTATTGATTTGATAGCCGGCAGCTTGGTTTTGGGATGGTACTTAAGGGCTATTTTGATCTTGCCCTGAAGCTCATCGTCAATGAACTTGTAGCTGAGGATGTATCCCTTGTCGTAGAGTATCCTGGTGATATCCTTTGTCAGACCGGAAGCCGGTGTCTCAACCACTTTATGTCCGGCTTTGATGGCATTCCTTACCCTGGTAAGAAAATCTGCAATTGGATCTGTCATCTTATGTTTTGATTTATTGTTTATATCTCTGTCGGTATGTTACCAGCTTGCCTTCCTTACGCCCGGGATGAGGCCTTTTGATGCCATCTCCCTGAAGGTGATCCTGCTGATGCCAAACTGTCTCATATATCCTCTGGGCCTGCCTGTGAGCTTGCACCTGTTGCGCTGCCTGATGGGGCTTGAGTTGCGCGGCAGCAGGCTCAGTCCGACATAGTTGCCGTCAGCCTTCAGCGCTGCTCTTTTGGCGGCGTACTTTTCAGCAAGTTTAACGCGTTTGACTTCGCGGGCTTTCATTGATTCCTTAGCCATATTCCGATCTGTTTACTTGTTTTTAAATGGGATTCCGAATTCTTTAAGCAGGGCGTAAGCCTCTTCGTCGCTCTTTGCCGTGGTGACGAACGTTATCTGCAGCCCCATTATCTTGGCGATCTTGTCGATGTCAATCTCGGGGAATATGATCTGTTCAGTAATGCCGAGGGTATAGTTCCCGCGGCCGTCGAGTTTCGCCCCGACACCCTTGAAGTCGCGTATGCGCGGCAGGGCCACCGAGATGAGTCTCTCAAGAAACTCGTACATGCGCTCCTTGCGGAGGGTCACCATGACACCTATGGGCATTGCTTTCCTGAGCTTGAAGTTTGATATGTCCTTCCTGGAGATTGTCTGCACCGCCTTTTGTCCGGCGATGTCAGAGACCTCTTTCTGTCCCATCTCAAGCAGTTTCTTGTCGGCAATTGCCTGTCCCAGTCCCTGGTTGATGACTATCTTCTCAAGCCGGGGCACCTGCATCACAGTCGTATAGTTGAACTGTTTCATCAGTGCAGGCGTGATCTCACTCTTGTATTTGGTCTTTAAAGCAGGCGTATACATTACTTGATCTCCTCTCCTGATTTTTTGGCATAACGCACAAGTTTATTCTTATCATTCAGCCGGCGTCCGATGCGTGTCGGTTTGCCGCTGGCCGGGTCAACCACCTGGAGATTGGAAAGGTGCACGGGGGCCTCTTTCTTGAGTATTCCTCCCTGAGGTGCTTTGGCATTGGGCTTGGTATGCTTTGATACCATGTTCACTCCCTCAACCAGGGCTTTGTTCTTATCCCTGTCGACCTCGAGGACACGGCCTTTCTGTCCTTTGGATTCACCGGCAATGATAGCCACTGTGTCTCCCTTCTTGATGTGTAATTTCTTCTGCATCGGGTGTCAGTTTAAAAAATTATAACACTTCAGGTGCAAGTGAGACGATCTTCATGTACTTGTCGCGCAGTTCCCTGGCGACAGGGCCGAAGATACGCGTGCCGCGCACCTCATCGGTGTTTGTAAGCAATACGACGGCGTTATCGTCAAAGCGGATATAGGAACCGTCAGCACGGCGTATCTCCTTCTTTGTTCTTACCACCACGGCCTTGCTCACTGTACCTTTCTTTGCTTCGCCTGAGGGAAGGGCGCTCTTCACGGAGACGACTATCTTGTCGCCGACGCTGGCATACCTCTTCTTGCTTCCGCCGAGCACCCTGATGCAAAGAACCTCCTTGGCACCCGTGTTATCGGCAACAGTCAACCTGCTTTCCTGCTGTATCATAATTACTTAGCTCTTTCAATTATTTCCACCAATCTCCAGGCTTTGTTCTTGCTGAGAGGCCTGGTCTCCATTATGCGTACCGTATCACCTATGTTGCAGGTGTTCTCCTCATCGTGAGCCATGAGCTTTTTCGTCTTGTTGACGAATTTGCCATAGACGGGGTGTTTGACCTTCCTGCGGATGGCAACGACAATAGATTTGTCCATCTTGTTGCTGACGACAACACCTATACGCTCTTTTCTAAGATTCCTTTCTTCCATGCTGATAGCGGCTATTTTGTTTTATCATTCATCTCTCTGCGGCGTCTTTCCGTCATGAGCCTGGCAATGGTTCTCCTGCTTTCCTTGATCTTCTGCGGATTCTCAAGGGGAGAGATTGCGTGGTTAAGTTTCATGCGCACGAGACTGGTCTTCTCGTTGTCAATATGTTCGAGAAGCTCCTGGTTACTTAATTCTCTTATCTCTGAACTCTTCATAGCTCTTATTCTTTATTACTCTGCAAAATCACGGCGCACAATGAACTTGGTTGCCACAGGCAGTTTCTGCGCTGCGAGGCGGAGTGCTTCCTTGGCCACATCAAAGGGAACGCCTTCGGCTTCAATGAGGATGCGTCCGGGGGTTACGGGGACCACAAAGCCTTCAGGTGCACCTTTACCTTTACCCATACGTACCTCAGCAGGTTTCTTTGTTATGGGTTTGTCAGGGAAGACGCGGATCCAGATCTGGCCCTCACGTTTCATGTGACGGGTGACAGCCTGGCGTGCAGCCTCGAGCTGACGGCCTGTGATCCATGCCTCCTCAAGGGTCTTGATGCCAAATGATCCGAATGCCAGCTGATTGCCTCTCTGGGCATTACCTTTCATCTTGCCCTTCTGGCTCCTCCTGAACTTGGTCTTCTTCGGTTGTAACATCGCTGTATCGTATTAAATATTAATTACCTGTCGCGGCTGTCTTTCTTGCTGCCGCTCTTCTTTCTGAAACCGCCGGCCGGGGCCTTGCCTCCCTTGGCGCTTTTGGCGGCGATATTGGGGCTGAGGTCACGCTTGCCGTACACCTCGCCGTTGCAAATCCAAACCTTCAGACCGATGAGGCCTACCTTTGTAAGGGCCTCGGCGAGGGCGTAATCGATGTCGGCACGGAATGTGTGAAGGGGTATCCTGCCGTCCTTGTAGGTCTCGCTGCGGGCCATTTCGGCGCCGCCGAGCCTGCCCGAGATAACCACCTTGATTCCTTCGGCGCCCATGCGCATCGTTGAGGCGATGGCCATCTTTATGGCACGGCGGTATGATATCTTTCCCTCCACCTGGCGGGCAATGTTGCCTGCGACAATGGCTGCATCAAGCTCCGGACGCTTCACCTCGAAGATATTTATCTGAACCTCCTTCTTGGTGATCTTCTTGAGCTCCTCTTTCAGCTTGTCAACCTCCTGGCCGCCTTTGCCGATGATGATACCGGGGCGTGCTGTATTGACGGTGACAGTGATGAGCTTGAGGGTGCGTTCAATGACAATCTTTGAAAGAGAGGCCTTCGCAAGCCTGGCATTCAGGTATTCCCTGATGCGGGTGTCTTCAACAAGCTTGCTTGAGAAGTCGTTGCCACCGTACCAGTTTGAGTCCCATCCCTTGATGATACCTACTCTGTTGCCTATCGGATTTACTTTTTGTCCCATTGTCTGCTATGAAATGTTTTCAACTTCCTGTTTCCTGCTTCCCAGCTCAAGGGTCACATGGTTTGATCTCTTGCGTATGCGGTAGGCCCTTCCCTGGGGGGCAGGCTGGATGCGGCGCAGAATGCGTCCGTTGTCAACCCGTACCTCCTTGACGTAGAGATTGCTCTCTTCAAGGCGGACGTCTTCATTCTTTGCCTGCCAGTTTGCTATTGCCGAGAGAAGGAGTTTCTCGAGCCTGCGGGAAGCTTCCTGCTTGCTGAATTTCAGGATATCAAGGGCCTTATTGACCTCCTGACCCCTGATCAGGTCAGTCACCAGTCTCATCTTGCGCGGTGAGGTGGGGACATTGCGGAGAACCGCTCCCGTTCTCTCTTTAGCGGCTTCCTTCCTGACGCCTGCGCTTATTCTTTTTCTTGCACCCATTTCTGATTGTTTTTCAGTTGTTACGATACATTACCCTATTTCTGTTTTCCGCCATGACCGCGGAAGGTGCGGGTAGGGGCAAACTCACCCAGCTTGTGACCAACCATGTTCTCGGTAATGTAAACAGGTATGAATTTGTTTCCGTTATGCACTGCCAGAGTGTGTCCCACAAAGTCGGGAGAAATAACCGATCTTCTTGACCAGGTCTTGATCACAGTTTTCTTTCCGCTGTCATTCATTGCATCCACCTTTTTGCCCAGGTGGAGATCGATGAAGGGGCCTTTTTTAATAGATCTGCTCATCGTATCAATTATTTTTTCCTTCTTTCAATAATATGCTTGTTCGAGTACTTGGTCTTGCTCCTGGTCTTGAAGCCCTTGGCAGGCATACCGCTGCGTGAGCGGGGATGGCCTCCCGAGGCTCTTCCTTCACCACCACCCATGGGATGGTCAACCGGGTTCATTGCAACACCCCTGGTCCTTGGCCTGCGTCCGAGCCAGCGCTTGCGTCCTGCCTTGCCTGATCTCTCCTGGTTGTGGTCGGTGTTTGAAACGGTCCCTATTGTGGCACGGCATGCCGTAAGCACCATCCTGGTCTCACCCGAGGGGAGCTTGAGGATTGCATACTTGCCGTCGCGTGCAGCCAGCTGCGCAAATGTACCGGCACTGCGGGCCATTGCAGCTCCCTTGCCGGGCTTCAGTTCAATTGCGTGAACAATCGTACCGAGAGGAATGTCTTCAAGGAAGAGGGTATTGCCGATCTCCGGCGTGGCCGTCCTGCCTGACATTACCTCCTGCCCCTCCTTCAGTCCTGACGGAGCGATGATATACCTCTTCTCTCCGTCTGCATAGGTGAGAAGGGCGATCCTGGCTGAACGGTTGGGATCATATTCCACAGAGGTCACGGTTGCGGCAATGCCGTCCTTGTTCCTCTGGAAATCGATCACACGGTACATCCTCTTGTGGCCGCCGCCGATGTACCTCATGGTCCGCCTGCCGTTAACATTCCTTCCTCCTGTCTTTTTCAGCGGTGCGAGTAAGGATTTCTCCGGCGTGTCACGGGTTACCTCGTCAAAGGAACTCATGACTTTATGTCTCTGGCCTGGTGTTACAGGCTTGATCTTTCTGACTGCCATATTATTTTAAATGTTGCTGTAAAAATCAATTGTCTCACCTTTCGAGAGAGTGACAACGGCCTTCTTGGTGGCTGATGACCTGCCCTTCATCATACCTGACTTGGTATAGCGGCTCTTTGTCTTGCCACCGTAATTGATGGTGTTAACAGACTCAACATTAACGCCGTAGAGCTCCTCAACCGCCTTTTTTATCTGCAGCTTATTGGCTTTACGCGACACCAGAAAACCATACCGGTTGAACTTTTCGCCCTGACTGGTCATTTTCTCGGTCACTATGGGTTTAAGTAATATTTCCATTTCAGTTCCTGGTTTATAATGTTGACTGTAAAACATCAACTGCGCTCTCCGTCAACACAAGAGTTGAAGCCTTCATAATGTTGTAAGTATTTAAATCACTGATAGTTACAACTTCGACTCCCTGCAAATTTCGAGATGACAAATATATGTTTTTATTTTGTTCCGATAAAACAATGAGTGATTTTTTATTCATGATGTTGAGGGTTGCGTTCATCCCGGCCATTTTTGAAGTTTTGGGAGCCTCGAATGAAAAATCCTCAAGGATGATGATTTTGTTCTCTTTTGCCTTATAGGAGAGGGCTGATTTTCTGGCCAGCTGTTTTACCTTTTTATTGAGCTTGAACCCGTAGAACCTGGGCCTGGGGCCGAAGATACGGCCGCCGCCGCGGAACTCAGGGTTCTTGATGCTGCCGAAACGGGCTGTTCCGGTGCCTTTCTGTCTCTTGATCTTGCGCGTGCTTCCCATGATCTCGCCGCGTTCCTTGGACTTGTGTGTGCCCTGTCTCTGGCTGGCCAGGTACTGTTTCGTATCAAGGTAGATAGCGTGATCATTTGGTTCAATGCCGAAGATGGTCTCATTGAGATTGACCTTTCTTCCGGTCTCTTTGCCTTCTATGTTAAATACTGCTACTTCCATTACTTTGTTATTATTACGTAACCACCTTTGGGGCCTGGGACGGCACCTTTAACGAGGAGCATGTTTGATTCCGGAAGGATCTTTACAACCCGCAGTTCCGTCTCCTGCTGTCTTCCGCCTGTGCGGCCTGCCATGCGCATGCCGGGCATGACCCTTGAAGGCCATGATGAAGCGCCCATTGAGCCCGGGGCCCTGAGCCTGTCATGCTGGCCGTGGGTTGTTCCGCCGACACCGCTGAAGCCGTGACGCTTGACAACGCCCTGGAAGCCCTTGCCCTTGGTCCATCCTCTTACATCAAGAAATATATCGTCATTGAAGAGATCGACTGTGATGACATCACCCGTCTTGTATTTACCGTCCTCAAATCCCGAGAACTCGGCGATCTTTCTCTTGGGGCCCGTTCCGGCCTGCTTGAAGTGTCCTATTTCAGCCTTGTTGCTCGACTTTTCCCTTTTGTCGCCGAAGCTCAGCTGGAGTGCAGCATAACCGTCTTTCTCCACAGTCTTGACCTGTGAAACGACACACGGTCCCACTTCCAGCACTGTGCATGGAATGTTCTTTCCGTTCTCATCGAAGACGGAGGTCATTCCAACCTTTTTTCCTATTAATCCCTGCATAATTCAGTATTTTACCGGTTTCACACTTTAATTTCCACTTCAACCCCGCTTGGCAGTTCCAGCTTCATCAGAGCATCGATGGTTTTGGGTGTTGAGCTGTATATGTCGAGCAGTCGCTTGTACGATGACAGTTCGAACTGCTCTCTTGCTTTCTTGTTCACGAACGGTGAACGGAGCACCGTATAAATCTTCTTGTGGGTGGGCAGCGGTATTGGGCCGCTGACGACTGCACCTGTCGATTTGACTGTCTTTACGATCTTTTCAGCCGATTTGTCGACCAGGTTATGATCGTAAGACTTCAGTTTGATGCGGATTTTCTGACTCATCTTTCTTAAAGAATTTTTCCTGTTGTTACTTCAATTATTTTCTTCGCCAATTCTGCAGGCACCTCCTCGAAATGTGAGAACTCCATTGTGGATGTTGCTCTACCGGAGGTAAGGGTCCGAAGTACTGTAACGTATCCGAAGTTTTCTGCCAGAGGTACTTTTGCCTTGATAACCCTTGCACCTGCTTTCGATTCCATACCTTCCACCTTGCCCCGGCGCTTGTTGAAGTCGCCCACGACGTCGCCCACGTATTCTTCGGGGGTAACGACCTCGGCGCTCATGATGGGTTCGAGGAGCACCGGGCGGCATTTGCCTGCCGCGTGGCGGAAGGCCTGCCTGGCGGCTATCTCGAACGAGAGCGAATCGGAGTCAACGGGATGGTACGAACCGTCTTTGAGAATAACCTTTAGGCTTTCAAGGGGGAAGCCGGCCAGAGGGCCGTTCTGCATGGCCTCACGGAATCCCTTCTCAACTGAAGGAATATATTCCCTGGGCACATTCCCTCCCCTTACCTCATTCACAAAGGTCAGCCCCGGTGTGTCGTCGTCGGCGGGCATGATCTCGACGGATATATCCGCGAACTTGCCCCTGCCTCCGGTCTGTTTCTTGAAGAGCTCCCTATGTGAGTAAGATGCAGTGATTGCCTCCTTGTATGCCACCTGGGGTCTGCCCTGGTTGCATTCAACATTGAATTCTCGCTTAAGACGGTCAATAAGAATTTCCAGGTGAAGCTCACCCATGCCGCTTATAACAGTCTGTCCGCTGTCAGGATCAGTTTTGACCCTGAATGTCGGATCCTCCTCGGCCAGTTTGCCGAGGGCATTGCCCAGCCTGTCGATGTCAGCCTGTGTCTTCGGCTCGATGGCGATCCAGATTACCGGTTCCGGGAACTCCATTGATTCGAGTACAATAGGCTTGTTGATGGCACAGAGAGTGTCGCCTGTCTTAAGGTCCTTGAGCCCCACTCCTGCGCAGATGTCCCCTGCGGAGACACTTGGAATGGGATTCTGCTTGTTTGCATGCATCTGGAAGAGGCGGTTGATCCTCTCCCGCTTGCCGGTGCGCACGTTAAGCACGGTATCGCCGGCATTGAGGGTGCCTGAATAGACCCTCATGAAGACGAGCCGTCCGACATACGGGTCGGTAGCTATCTTGAAGGCGAGAGCTGCAAACGGCTCACCGGCTTCAGGTTTGCGTTCAACCTCCTTCTCGTCGCGCGGGTCTTTGCCTTTGACGGCACCCACGTCAACGGGTGATGGCAGGTATGCCACAACGCCGTTAAGGAGTCGCTGTACGCCCTTGTTCTTGAAGGCGGCACCGCAGAATACAGGGACAATCACTCCCTCTACCGTTTCGCGGCGCAGCACTGTCATCAGTTCATCAGGCGTAATGCTTTCATGATCACCGAGGTAACGCTCGAGGATCGTGTCATCCATCTCGGCGCATGCCTCCACGAGTTTCATCCTCCATTCGTCAGCCTCTTCCGTCATATAATCCGGTATGGGCTGAACGGTGAAGTTGGTCAGGGGATCTTCTCCGTCTTCGAAGATGATCGCCTTCATCTCGAGGAGGTCAATGAGGCCGACGAACTTATCTTCGGCGCCAATGGGGATCTGAACAGGTACCGGGTGCGCGCCGAGCTTATCGATCATCTGCTGTACAACGCCATGGAAGTCGGCGCCCGAGCGGTCCATCTTGTTAACGAACGCGATGCGCGGTACATTGTATTTGTTTGCCTGTCTCCAGACTGTCTCCGACTGCGGTTCAACGCCGCCGACGGCACAGAAGACGGCAACAGCCCCGTCAAGTACCCTGAGTGAACGCTCCACCTCCATGGTGAAGTCGACGTGACCCGGGGTGTCAATGAGATTGATCTTGTAGAGCTGGTCCCTGTATTTCCAGAAAGTGGTGGTAGCGGCAGATGTTATGGTGATCCCTCTCTCCTGTTCCTGCACCATCCAGTCCATGGTGGCATTCCCGTCATCGACCTCGCCGATGCGGTGTACACGGCCCGTATAATAGAGGATGCGCTCGGAAGTGGTTGTCTTCCCGGCATCGATATGGGCCATAATGCCAATATTCCTGGTATTTCTGAGATCGGCGCTCATCTGTAGCTGGTTGTTTGCCACGTCTCTTCCGGACTAGAACCTGAAATGGGCGAAAGCTTTGTTGGCTTCGGCCATGCGGTGTGTGTCCTCTTTCTTTTTATATGCTCCGCCCTCATTGTTGTAAGCAGCCATCACCTCAGCGGCAAGTTTCTCTGCCATGCTGTGCCCGGTGCGTTTACGGGCGAAGAGGATAAGGTTTTTCATGCTTATGCTCACCTTGCGGTCTGGCCGTATCTCGAGTGGCACCTGGAAGGTGGCACCACCGACCCTGCGGCTTTTCACCTCGACATGCGGGGTGATATTGTCAAGAGCCTGCTTCCATATCTCGAGGGGCGGCTTCTCGGCAGTTTTCATCTTTTCACCCACTATCTCGAGCGAGTCGTAGAAAATCCTGAAGGCAACGGTCTTTTTACCATCGTACATCAGGTTGTTGATGAAACGGGTAACATACGGATCGTTGAATTTCGGGTCCGGTAAGAGGATCCTCTTCTTTGGTTTTGACTTTCTCATATTGTGAATCCTTTAACTGTTACTTCTTTGGTCTTTTTGCTCCGTATTTTGACCTTCTCTGCTTGCGGCCATCTACCCCGGAGGTGTCAAGTGCGCCACGGACGAGGTGATAACGGACACCGGGAAGGTCTTTGACCCTGCCGCCCCTGATGAGCACGATAGAGTGCTCCTGGAGGTTGTGTCCTTCACCCGGTATGTAGGCGTTGACCTCCTTCTGGTTGGTCAGCCTTACCCTGGCAACTTTTCTCATGGCTGAGTTAGGTTTCTTTGGCGTGGTAGTATATACACGGACACATACTCCCCTGCGCTGCGGGCATGAGTCAAGAGCGGGTGCCTTGCTCTTGTCCACCAGCTTCTTGCGGCCTTTTCTAACTAACTGCTGAATTGTTGGCATAATTCTCTTTTAAATTAATTTTCCTGTTTTATACTGGTCTGCAAAAATTCTTCTTCACTCTCTCCGGCGCACCGCGCCTTATCACTTATATTATCCATAAACGCCACCGTCATTGCAGCGGCAACAAGCCGGCACAGTGCCCGGGGGCAAAGTTTTCTGGAGATGTAACTTATTGGTTTGTAAGTTATTTACAGGATCTTCTTCCCGACCCTTCCCATCGACTTCTTTTGTAAACTTACGTTTTGAACGACGGACCGGTACTCCTGTTTCTCAAAAAACCGGTGCAAAGAAAAGAAATATTTTCCAATCCACCGCAACTTTTATGTACTCTTTTGAAAATTTGCTATTTTTGCGCTCCCAACGAGACGATATACATTATATAATATAATTCAAGCTTAAGATGAAGACATACTCAACAGACCACCTAAGGAACATTGCTCTGCTGGGGAACTCAAGCTCAGGAAAGACCACCCTCGCGGAAGCAATGCTTTTCAACGGCGGGGTCATCGAGAGACGGGGTACCGTAGAAGCAAGGAACACCGTCTCTGACTACAAGCCAATTGAGCAGGAGAACCGCAACTCAATCTTTTCAACGGTGCTTTACACCGAGTTCAGGGACAAGAAGATAAACATACTTGACACCCCCGGTCTCGATGACTTCTCTGGCGGAGTTATCTCATCAATGTATGCTGCCGACACGGTTATGCTGGTCATAAACGTCCAGAACGGCGTGGAGGTCGGAACGGAGATCCAGTTCAGGCATGCCGGCAAGTTCCATAAGCCGCTCATAATAGTGGTTAACGGTCTTGATCATGAGAAAGCCAACTTTGAAAAGACTGTTGAGATGCTGCACGAGCGTTTTGGCAGCAACGTGACGCTGGCGCAGTTCCCCGTGAACGAGGGGGCAGGCTTCAACACCATTATTGATGTCATAAGCATGAAGATGCTTCGCTATGCCAGGGATGGCGGCAAGGCCGAGGTGCTTGACATACCTGCCGAGCATAAGGCAAAGGCAGAAGAGCTGCACGCAGCGCTGACAGAAAAGGTGGCCGAAAGCGACGAGTCGCTCATGGAGCTCTTCTTTGCCAATGACAAACTCACAGAGGAAGAGATAGGCCGCGGGCTCCGTGAAGGACTGCTGAAGAGAGGCATATTCCCCGTCTTCTGCGTATCGTCAAAGGGAAACATCGGTGTCGACAGGCTGCTCGATTTCGTGGCTTCTTCCACCCCCTCTCCTGCCGACATGCCCGCCCCGAAGAACTCAAAGGGCAACGAGGTCAAATGCAATCCTGCAGGACCGGCTTCGGTGTTCGTCTTCAAGACAACCCTCGAGGAACATATAGGTGAGGTCAACTACTTCAGGGTAATGTCAGGGAAAATAGGTGAGAACCTCGATGTAATAAACACCAGTAACGGCACCAAGGAACGCCTGTCGCAGATTTTCGTCTGCGCCGGCAAGAACCGCACGCGCGTCCCGGAGATACATGCAGGCGACATCGGCGGTTTTGTGAAGCTGAAGAACACCAAGACAAACCATACACTCAATGCTCCGGGCAACGACTGGACCTTTGAGAACATGAAGTTCCCCGAGCCCAAGTACCGGGCTGCCATCAAGCCTCTCAGCGAGAGCGACGAGGAGAAGATGGGCGAGTCGCTGAACCGGATGCACCAGGAGGACCCGACGATCATCGTCGAGTATTCCAAGGAACTCAAGCAGATCATCATTCACGGACAGGGTGAATACCACCTCAACATACTGAAGTGGCATCTTGACAATATTTTCAAGATCGAGACCCAGTATCTTACACCCAAGATCCCGTACCGCGAGACCATCACCAAGCCGGCCCAGGCCGATTACCGTCACAAAAAACAGTCGGGCGGTGCTGGTCAGTTCGGCGAGGTGCACATGATCATCGAGCCTTATGAAGAAGGTTCCGAGGCCAAGTCGATGATGAAGATCGCAGGCAGGGAGATCAAGCTGGCCAACCGTGACAAGGAGGAGATAGACCTCCCGTGGGGTGGCAAGCTCATCTACATGAACTGTATTGTGGGCGGTTCCATCGACGCGCGTTTCATGCCGGCGATCCTCAAGGGCATCATGGAGAAGATGGAGGTTGGTCCTCTGACAGGTTCCTATGCACGTGACATCAGGGTTTACGTCTATGATGGCAAGATGCACCCGGTTGACTCAAACGAAATATCCTTCCGTCTGGCTGGGCGTAACGCCTTCAGCATGGCCTTCAAGAACGCCGGTCCGAAGATCCTCGAGCCCGTTTACGAGGTTGAGATCATGGTTCCCGCCGACCGTATGGGCGATGTCATCAGCGACCTGCAGGGGCGCCGCGGCATGGTTCTTGGCATGACCAGCGAGAAGGGCTTCGAGGTGATCAGGGCGAGGGTTCCCCTGGCCGAGATGAATAAGTACTCGACGGCGCTGAGTTCGCTGACCGGCGGCCGTGCCATGTACACAATGAGATTCTCCGAGTACTCGCAGGTTCCCGGTGACGTGCAGGATGCCGTCATCAAGGCCTACGCGGGAGAAGAGGAAGAGGAGTAGGATTTCGTTTAACGATATGTCTTTTAGCGCAGAGGCTGTCCCGAAAAGGGCAGCCTCTGCCTGTTTAGGGTAATGCTGCAAGGTGTGCTGCCGGTATCAACGTCTCCGGATTTAGCTGCAATTACCTTCTGATTACAGTACCTGGCTCCGTGAAGCGGAACGGGTTTGCAGCCCTGCCGGTGCGCCCGTCGGAATAATGTATCGTGAGGGTGTCCGTATTAACAGATCCGAAGATGTTCTCAGGCGTGGTTATTGTATCTACATATAACACCGTGGCAACCTCTTCCCCATCCTGGTCAAGGGATGTCTCAAAGCCAACCACTCCACCATCGTTTGAGAGATGGCTGATCAGGTAGCTGTACATAGCGCTTTGTTCCTTGTTGGTACCCAGCGGCAGAACATAGGCTCCGAGCACGTCACCGGTGAATCCGGAATACCCGTTGAAATAGGAAGTCACCGGAGTGAACATCTGTCGGTTATACTCCTGAGATGAAATTGTCTGCTCAGGTTCATCAAACGTCACCACCCTGTAGGCAAGCCTGACATTGAATTCGTTCTCATTGGCAGTGAAAGTCAGTTTTTCAGATTCAATGGCTCTGACAAGCTCATCCCTGCCAGGTTCTTTCCCGGCCGGGAAATAGATTCGCACAATCACAGGGCAGGCGAAATCGCTCTGGTACCCGATGGCTTCGGTCTTCTGGTCAAGAAGATGCTGCAGGTAAACGGCATCGAGCGGGTCAAAGAATTTATCTATTGTCAGGGAGTAAAAGGTCACTGAATCGGTATCAACTCCCGCAGGTTCGATAACCCGCTTAACTGGCACAAAGAGGAGATTCTGCAGCTTAACGTCATTGAACCGTGCGGTGTCATAAAGTATGTGCACTGAATTGGTTGCCACATAGGTTGAGACGCCGTAGATGCCTTCAACCATCTGCATCTGGTTGGCAAAAGCCGTCGAGCTGCCGAAGCATTTGATGTTCTTCAGTCCAGACATCTCAAAGAGGCCTGCACTCTCTATCTGCTCCGGGGTGCCCCATTTCTGGTCGATGGTGGGAAGCTCGAACAGCGTCCCTGCCGTTATTCCAAGTATGATCAGTGCACCAAGCACTACAGCCGGCAGCCACTTCATATTTCTCCTGTTGATCTGGAGCGTATCCTTTTCCGGGCATGCA
The DNA here is from genome assembly GCA_049294275.1 of Bacteroidales bacterium. Taxonomy (GTDB): domain Bacteria; phylum Bacteroidota; class Bacteroidia; order Bacteroidales; family VadinHA17; genus SR-FBR-E99. The sequence continues at coordinate 32,864 of JBAQCQ010000091.1, read as the reverse complement.
TGGAGGCAGTCGCCGCACAGGTTGCAATCGGTGTGCGTTACTTTCTCCATCGACGCCACGACAATTCCCTGGGGGCATTTTACCGAACAGAGCCGGCATGAGGTACAGGTATCAGTATTCCGGGTTATATGCACCGGGTCAGGCCTTACCCTGTCCATACGGGCAACCTCAAGTATATATCCTCCGGCAGTGATGATTACAAGCGGATAGACATATGGTATATCAAGGCCAACCAGGAGAAGGATCACGTAGAGGCCCATCGCTCCGATGAACCACCATGAGAACTTGAAGATTGCCGAAAGGGCTCCGAGGGGACAGAGATAGCGGCACCAGAAGAGCCTGAAGAAGACCGATCCCAGTATCAGTACTCCGATGGCGATAATGGCCCACCACAATACCACATCGGAGTTAAAGCCTGAAACGGCTGCATAATAGGGGTCGAACTTCTTGCAGAAGAGCTCGCTCGACTTGAGTGTGAAATAGAATGTTATGAAAAGAAGCGCGTACTTTAAGAGGCGGAGAGCATAATCGGCTAATCCTTTCGGGGTGATCCTGACCTTAAGCTTGTCACCAAGTTTCCCAAGCCATTCGCTGATGGTGCCCAGGGGACAAATATAACCGCAAAAAAGCCTTGAGAAGAGGACAATGCCAATGAAAAGTGCAACCCCCATCATTATCTGGGTGCTTGTCATGGAGCATGAGAGCGAATCCATAGTCACGAAGCTCCCCAGGGCCTGGATGCCGCCGAACGGACAGTAGGCTTCAAAGTCGGGGGTATAGGCTTTGTCCCACAGGAGCCGGAATCCCATGAAAGAAAGTATCCCGATGACTGCAAACTGATAGATCAGCTTATACCAGTTTTGTTTCTTCATTATGGCAGGTGTTTGGGTGCAAGCCAAATATATAATTTCCGGTGGTTCTAACAAATGATATAAGGCAGCAACGGCGCCCCTTTCCAGGAGCGCCGTCACTGTATTTATTCTGTTGGTGGCTGACCTCAGCCGCATCGCCCTGCAGGGGCAGGAACCGGAGAATCAGTCCGGGTACTGCGCATGGGCAATACCAGGAGTTTCAGACCCGGATGCCCGCAGGGACAGGGCCGGGAGACATCCTCCCGGTTGTCTGCAGGTTACACTGCCTGTTCCACTGCCCAGACGAAGGCCCGGATGCCCACCTCCTTATTGATGGCATCGATGCGCTGAACTGCCTCGAGCAGCATCGGCACCTTCTCCTCTTCGACAAAAGTCAGGGTCACACCGTTGATCTCGGGCCAGGTATGGGTGCCAAGGTGTGGCACGCCCGTAAATGATCCTGCTCCTTCAACGTTATCCCACTGGGTATAGCCCCTGATGCCAAAGTGTTCGAGTGTGTATTCGACCTTCTCCGTAAGGACGAGGTTATAAATTATCATTACTGCTTTCATTTTTTCCCGTTTTCATGGTTTTCTGTGATCTCCTCAAGGAACTTCATGTCCCTGAATGCCACCTTGTGTCTTTTGTCTCTTTCGCCGTGGCGTGCTATGAGAACATAACCAACCGGCACAATCACCATGGTGACAATAGTTGAGAAGACCAGCCCGCCGATAACTGCTATACCCATCGGCTGCCACAGTTCCGAGCCCTCACCCGGGTTGATGGCCAGCGGGAGCATGGCAAGGATTGTGGTCATGGAGGTCATCAGCACAGGCCTGAGCCTGGAACGGCCTGATATCAGCACTGCCTGGTACAGCTCCACGCCGCGGTCACGTGTGAGGTTGATAAAGTCAACCAGCACGATGGCGTTCTTGACAACGATACCGATCAGCATTATTGCGCCGATAGCGGCAATGAGGCTGAGGTTTGTGCCCGTCAGGAAGAGTGCAATTGCCACACCTGAGAAGGCAAAGGGTATCGAGAGCATGATGATCACCGGCATCTTGAGCGATTCGAACTGCGACGCCATCACCAGGTAGACCAGCACAAGCGAGATTACCATCAGCAGCCCTATATCCTTGAATGATTCAGACATGTCTTCAAATGCTCCCGAAATATCAACCATTACTCCGGTGGGTATCTCCATGCTGTCGAGCTCTTTCTGAATATCGGCAACGATGAGGTTTAGAGGTCTCTTATAAGGCGTAACTTCCACGGTCACAAGACGCTCCTTACGCTTTCTCTCAATGTTCGGGGGTGACCAGTACTCCTTCACTGTGGCTATCTCACCCAGCCTTATCACCTGGCCTGTGGCCAATGCCATGCCAATATTCTCAAGCTCGGTGATTGAGTTGCGTGCCGACTCCTTGTACCTGACAATCACGTCGTACTCGTCGCCAAACTGGCGGAGACGCGTGGCTGTCAGGCCGTCAACGCGGTTGCGGACTGCGTTGGAAACCTGTGCGGTCGTCAGCCCGTATCTCAGGAGCTTATCCTGGTCAAGGATTATCTGAAGCTCAGGTTTCGACTTGTCGCGGCTTATATCGACGTTGGTGGCTCCCGGGATCTTCTTCACCTTCTCTGCAAGCTGCTCCGCAATTTTGTTTGTTTCGGTGATGTCATACCCATAGATTTCAATGTCAATTGTGTTGCCTCCGCCCATTGCGCCTGCCTGGGAAAGCACGGAAAAATTAATTACCTCTGGCATCGGGGCAATTATCTGTCGTATTTCCTCCGCCACATCTTCTGCAGACCTTGTTCTGTCTTCGACATCAACCAGGGCGAAAGTAAATGTAACAGCATGTGTTCCGCTCTGGCCCAACAGTGAGGTAAATCCACCACTGTCGTCTGCGCCGGCAGACATTGAACTAAGCTTAACCTCCGGAATCTGCTTCCTTACCAGGGTATCGATCCGGTCAGCAATCTTTTCAGTTTCGGTCACTCTTGTTCCTGTCTGAAGTTCAACGGTTGCAGTGACCCTCGACTCGTCGGCTGCAGGCATGAACTCCGTCCCGATGAATTTAAAGAGCGCCATAGAGCCGATGAAGATCACCAGCGCCCCGGCTATGACGAATTTCTTGTGGTGCAGCACCCATGAAAGGGTACTGACATAGAAAGAGTCAAGCCACACAAGGAACTTGTATATTGAACCGTCCCATGTCCAGAAAGGAGCATCCTTCTTTACCGGTCTGAGTTTCAGCAGCATGGCGCTCAGCGTTGGTGTGAGCGTGATGGCTGCCAGTGTTGACATGATGATTGTGATTGATACGATCCATCCCAGCTGTGAGAAGAGCACTCCTGTCAGTCCCTTCACAAAAGTCAGCGGGAGGAACACTGCCACAACCGTCAGTGTGGTGACGATGACAGCCAGCCATACTTCGTTGGTGGCGTAGATGGCCGCCTCGCGCGGACGGCTACCCCTCTCTATATGTTTGGTGATGTTCTCGAGCACCACTATGGCGTCGTCAACCACCATACCTATCGCTATTGAAAGTGAAGACAGCGAGATGATGTTTATGGAGCTTCCCGTCAGGAAGATATATACGAAGGCCACCAGCAATGAAATAGGTAATGTAAGTATGATGATGAGAGTGGCACGCCACCTTCCGAGGAAGAAGAGCACTACCAGCACTACGAAGAGTGCGGCGTACATCAGTGTCTCTGTAAGGTTATTGATGGAGCCCTGGATAAACTCCGAGGTGTCCATGATCTTTGAAATGCGGATATCAGGAGGCAGGTCCTTCTGAAGTTTATTGATCTCCTTGTCAACCTCGCGGCAAATCTGTACGGAGTTGGCTCCCGACATTTTCTGCACGAAAAGGGTCATCCCCTGTTTGCCGTCGATCTTGGCAACAAGTTTCGTCTCCCTGATAGTATCATTTACTGTAGCTACATCACGCAGGTAAACGTTGGTACCGTTATAGTTCCCGACGATCACATCTGCTATCATGTCGCTTTCGGCGAACTCACCCTGCACCCTGACAGGGTAGTCAGTCTTTCCCATTTCCATGTAGCCTGCAGGCATGTTCAGGTTTTCAGCCCTGAGCACGTTACCGATCTGCTCAATTGTGAGTTTATAAGCTTCCATGCGCCTTGGGTCAACCTCAACATAGATCTCCCTGCCAGGAACTCCGGAGAGGCTTACATTACCCACACCGTCAATACGGTTAAGGGGGTTTACAATCTTTTCGTCAAGGATCTTTTCAAGGCCTGTGTAGCTCTCTTCGGCAGTTATGGCGTAGAAAATGACCGGCATCATGCTCGAGTTGAATTTGAAGATGGTAGGATCTTCCGCATCTTCAGGGAGGAAACTCTGGATGATAGCCAGCGAACTGCGTACATCGTTTGAGGCCTCGTCGAGGTTGGTCTCGTACTCAAACTCCATGAAAATAACCGATATGTTGTCCATTGACCGTGATGTCATCTCCTTAAGACCGGAGACGGAGTTGAGGGCGTCCTCAAGGGGACGGGTGATATTGGTTTCTATATCCGCCGCACTCGCTCCCGGGTAGCTCGTGAAAACCGAGAGGAAGGGAATCTCGATCTCAGGGTAGAGGTCGATTGGCAGCTGCGTCAGGGAATAAAGCCCCAGGACCATCGTAATGACGAAGATCAGTATCGTGGTTACGGGCTTCTTTACTGCACTGGCATATATGCTCATAATCTGTTATTGTCAGTTGTTAATTAATATTCCGAAATCTCAACCTTCTTTCCGTTGATGAGACGGGCCTGGCCATCAGTGACGAGGCTGTCGCCTTCCTTCAGGTCGCCTCCGGCGATCTCAAAGCGGTCATCAAACCTCTGGCCAAGGGTAACCGGCTTGCGGACTGCAATGCCGTTCTCCACCACGAAGACGTATCTTTCGTTGGTACCCTCCTGAAGGAGGACGGCGCTTGAAGGAACTACAACTGCTTCAACTTCTCCCATATCAATGAATGTACGTGCAAACATTCCGGGACGGAGCAGTTCGCTGCCGTTATTTATTCTTACTTCAGCCTGAAATGTGCGTGACATGGCGTCAATTGTGGGATGGACCCTGAAAATTGTTCCTTCAAAGGTTTTATCAGTGTAAACATCTGCCGTCAGACGTACTTTCATGCCGTTCTTTAGAAGCGGGAAGTACTGCTCGGAGATGCTGACAGTTATCTTGACAGGGTTGATCTGCATCAGGGTTACAATAGCAGCCTTGCCTGACATTCCGGGGGCTCCCGAATAAAGCTCACCGTCTTCAAGGTATTTTCCGGTGATTATCCCCGCGAAGGGAGCTTCAAGCAGGGTGTTTTCCTCCATGAATTCGACATTCGTCTTCATCACCTCATACTGAGCCTTTGTCTGGTCATAAAGCTGTGCCTTTACGCTACCCACCTTGAGCAGGGTGTCCAGCCTGGCAAGGTCCTTCTCCAGGTTTGTCAGTTGAATCTTGTTTGCGTAATACTGGGTGCGGTCCATAAGGAAGAGTTTTTGTCCCTTCTGCACCCTGTCACCAACTTCGACATAAATCTTGTCGACTCTTCCCGGGGTTGAGGGTGCCAGGTTGACCTCCTCGTATGCCTGAATTGTTGAAGTATAGTCAATTGTACGTGCGATTTTGGTTTTGATGACAGGCATCACCTTCACGGAGATTGCTGCAGTTGAGTCGGCAGCCCCGGCTCCGGCCATATTTTCCTTAGGGGTACAGGATGCAAGCAGAATGCCTCCGGCAAGGATCAGTGAAAAAATTTTGTGATTCATTGTATTCTGGTATATAGTTGTTTTCTGTTAAAGTTTGTTCATCAGTTTGTCAAAAGCCACCTTGGTCTGGAGAAGGTTCATCAGGGCAGATATATAGTTGTTCTCCGCAGTCAGGTAATTGTTGTTTGCCTGTGTCAGATCAAGACTTGAAGCCATTCCCTGGTTATATTTGTTCCTGAAGCTCTCCAGCACGCGGTTGGCGATCTCGATATTTGCCTTCTGGCTCTTGAACTGCTCGTTCGCGTTAATCAGGTTGTACCTGAGCTGTCTCTCCTGCATGAGCAGTTGCTCGGAGACCATTGATTTGGTGTTCTGGCTTTTCTCCAGGTTGATCTTTGCCTTGTTTATCTTTGCACTCCTCATCCCTGAAGCAAAAATGGGTATCTGCATTTGTAAGGCCACGGCTGAATAGGGGAAGTACTGCATGCTAGCCAGTTTATCGCCCATTCCGGTCCTGTTGTAATAGATCGTGCCTCCGATGCTGGGCAGGTTGCTGGCCTTTGCGCCTTTAAGCGCAAGCTCGGACATAGCCAGCTGACTCTCGATAAGCTGGTAGCTGATATTGTCCTCGATCATGAAATCGTCAGCCAGCAGCGCATCAACGTCAATCTTCGAAGTTATCTCATCAAGGTTATCAGTGAGTGTGATTTCAGTGCTGGCCGGTACACCCAGGAGAAACCTTAACATATTGTGGTTCACCTCAAGAGAGCGGAGCATTGACGATCTGGAGTTCTCGAGCATTGTGACAGTCGACTGCATCTGGTCAACGTCCGTGGCTTCAGCCATGCCAACGCTGTACATTGCCTTTGTGGAGGCAAGGATGGAGTTGAGGTTTTCCAGGTTCCCGTCAATAACCTTCATCGTCTCTTTCAGAGTAAGGATAAGAAAGTAAACGTTCCGGATGTTTTCTTTGGTGTCGAGTGTTGTCTGGGTCAGCCCCTGGCGTGCGAGAGTTGAGGCCATTCTGGCGGTCTGGACACCCACAAGCCATGGTGCGTTAAAAACGGCAGTTGAAAGTGAAGCGCCTACCGATGCATCATAATTGGTTCCGAACTTAAAAGGTGTCGGCGTTCCGCCGAAGTCGATGATCCTTGTCATGATGGCAAGGTTGTAACTCAGCGATGCCGATGCATCAATCGAGGGGAGCCCGGCTGCCATTGCCTCCCATACCCCCTTTTCGGATGCCAGCAGGTCATACCTTGCTGCCGCGATACTCCGGTTGTTGTCAAGAGCATACTCCACCGCCTGGTCAACAGTCAGCGAAAGCGCTGCCGTTGCATCCTGTGCCGACATGCTGATTGAAGATGCAACCAAGAGTGGTAAAATAAAAACAATAATTCTTCTTTTCATATAATTCAAATTAACTGTTGATCATTCATTACCTAAAAACCGGGTTCCAGCTCGCCAATGAGGCTGTTCCCCCATGCAGTTGAAATACCCCGCAGATAGTTGATCATGATATTCCTGATCAGGTCACGCTGCAGGAATTGCTCAGGCGGGAAGAGCTTCGTGTCACCTGTCAGTTTGCCAAGCCCCGACACCGCCCTGCTGATGATTTCAATGTCAATGTCGTTCCTGAAGATTCCCTGTTCTATCCCGGCCTTCAGCATTTTCCTCGCACCTTCATGGTCGGGATTGTCGCATGTGGCCTTTATCCTCTGGAGCACGGCATCGTGATACTTGCGGAGATCGGAGCCTATCAGCGGATTCATTGATGCCATGTGTTCGTGGCTTTTCCTCAGCATTGTAAAGATCGCCTCCATGACATTTGATGAAGAGTTCATGATATTCTCCACTATCTCCTTCTGTTTATGGATCATCTCCTTCATCACGGCAAACAGAAGTTCATCCTTGTCGCGGAACCTTTCATAGATGGTTCTCTTCGACATGCCGAGATGTGTTGCTATTGTATCCATTGTGACAGCCCTTATGCCGTAGGTACGGAACAGTTCGGCTGCTCCGGCTACGATCCTGGCATCATATTCTTCGGATTGATTCATGAGATTCATGGAATTCGGGCGCAATAATCAGAAAACTTTTCCGGTTTTGCAAGTTTTTTCTGTCAATTTATTGTTAAATACCGACAGGGTGCGGAAAAATACCGGTGAATGGAGTAAAAGGCAGAAGGCAACAGGCAATAGAGGGCCGAGCGTTAAGAAATGACCCGGTGGGTCATTTTAGCGAATGAGCCAGCTTGAAGGGGAGGCAGTAGAATTAAGAATTAAGAATTGATAATCAATCTATTAGAGCGAAAGAATTCAGGACTGCAAGACCGCAGGACTGAAAGACCCCCCGACGCTTCGGTCGGGATCTCCGCTTCGCTATGACACGACCCGGGACCTTCAGACCTCAGACCTTATGAATTCAGATCTTATGAATTCAGACCTCAGACCTTTTTATTTTACGGACTTTATAGAATTTATAGAATTTCGACTCCTGACTGAATACTGCTGACTGAAGACTGAATACTGAGGACCTCTGGTTCCGTCCACAGTTCTACCTGTAGAGATAGACCGTACCCCGGTATTCCCTGCCTTCATACTCCACATCATCATATCCTGATGCACGGAGCACATAAAAGTAGGCTCCCGGTCCGGCACGGCGCTCGGAGTAATTGATCTTCCCGTCCCATCCCTGCCAGCTCTGCAGGTCGTCGCCGTCACCCTGGTAAAAATAGACGCGCTGACCGCTCTTGGCAAAGATTTGCAGGTTGAGGAACTTCAGAGATTTCTTGTCGGGGATGAAAAAGTCGTTTATGCCGTCTTCGTTGGGAGTGAAGACATTCGGTATCTGAAGCATCGAGGGCACAACTTCTATTGTAACTGTTGCCGAGTCAGTGCAGGTGAGCTCGCTCTCAATGACAAGCGTTACGGTGTATTCGCCGGGGATATAGTATTTATGTGTTCCGGGATCAGGCAATGTCGAGATTGAATCATCGCCGAACTTCCAGATATAACTTGTCCCCCTGACCGATTTGTCAGTGAAGGAGATTTCCAGGGGGGCTTCACCCTCGGTTGGGTCAGCTGTAAATTCAGCCTTGACATGTATCGATTCATAGTCGAATGAAGAGGTTGTCGAGCAGCCGAAGCTGTCGGTGACCGCAAGCATGTAGCGGACATCCTCCAGCGGCGGAGAGAATGTCACCGGATCTGTTTCAAGGTCAGGATAGGGTATAGCCGATGCCGGCACAGACGACCAGAGGTGCCTGACCCCGTTGGGCAGGCGCTTCGATGCATTGGTGGCAGGATCATAATAATAGAAGTGGTCAGGGAGCGCTGTACCGTCGAGAGCCACATAGTCGCATGTGTAATGCAGCAGCGCTGCCGTTGACACCGGCCTGTCCAGGTTGACCCAGGCGTACAGCTGTGTGCTGTACCCTCCCCCGTCGGTGATGGTAACCCTGTAGCCGCCCTCAGCCAGGCCGCTGGCTGTGGAGGTCACGCCCGATTCTGTCTTAACCGGTGTGGTCCACGTTCCTGCAGCCTGGTCATGTCTGGCCCAGGTGAAGGTGAAAGGGGCAGTTCCGCCCGGGCTGGCGGCAACGAGTGTGCCTGTGGTTGTCGGCCCCGTGACACAGAAGATAAAGACCGGATCACGTCTGGCCGTAGCCGGGTAGTCAGTCATACGCACGGCACTGCTGCCCGGAGCAGTGATCTGCGCCTGCAGTGCCAGAGGTAAGATGATGATTATGAGGACAAGGTATCTTGGCACACCTGATAAACGGATTTACACACTCAAATGATATGCAAACCTAATAAAAAATGCCGTTCTTTGGGGCATTAAAATCTGCATTCTCTTTAATGTTCCGCGACTATCTGAAAGAGCTTAATGAGGCACAGCAGGCTGCCGTAGTCAACACCGAAGGGCCGGCACTTGTCATAGCTGGCGCCGGATCAGGCAAGACCAGGGTGCTGACCTACCGTGTAGCCCATCTTCTTGCAAATGGTGTCCCGGCTCACCGCATTCTGGCCCTGACATTCACCAACAAGGCGGCAGGCGAGATGAAGGAGAGAATCAACAAAATAGTAGGGGCCGAGACAGCACGTAGTCTCTGGATGGGCACCTTCCACTCCGTCTTTGCCCGCTTCCTGAGACATGACGGACACCACCTCGGTTACAAGAGCAACTTCACGATATATGACCAGGACAACACCAGAAGCCTGATCCGTACAATCATCAGGGAGATGAACCTCGATGACTCGGTCTATAAACCTGCTGCCATTGCTGCAAGGATCTCCCATGCCAAGAACAACCTCATAACTGCCCGGCAATACGGCTCGGTAGCCCAGATAACCGAATCGGACAAGGCATCACGGGTGCCGGAGGCTGCGGCAATATACAGGCATTACGCGGCCAGGTGCTTCAAGGCCAATGCCATGGACTTTGACGACCTGCTGATGAACATCAACATCCTCTTCCGCGATTTTCCCGCAGTGCTGGAGGAGTATCGCTCGCGCTTCGACTATGTGCTTGTGGATGAGTACCAGGATACCAACTATTCACAGTACATCATCGTTCACAAGCTCTCCGAAAAGCACCGCAACCTGTGCGTGGTTGGCGATGACGCCCAGAGCATCTACTCGTTCCGCGGAGCCCGTATTGAGAACATCCTCAACTTCAGGAACGATTACCCCGACTACCGCCTCTTCAAGCTCGAGCAGAACTACCGTTCCACCCGGACCATTGTCAATGCCGCCAACAGCGTCATCGGCAAGAATGCTGGACAGATAAAGAAGACGGTATATTCAAAGAATGACGAGGGTGAGAAGATAAGGGTTGTGCAGACTACCATCGACAGCGAGGAGGGTATTGTCACCGCCTCAGACATCCTTGACACCCGCATGCGGGAGAGGCTTGACTGGAAGGACTTTGCAATACTCTACCGCACCAACGCGCAGTCGCGCATCTTCGAGGAGATGCTGCGCAAGCGCAACATCCCCTACAAGATCTACGGCGGGCAGTCGTTCTATGAACGCAAGGAGATCCGCGACCTGATCGCCTACTTGAGGCTGGTGGTCAATCCTGACGACGAGGAGGCCCTCAGGCGTGTCATTAACTACCCAAAGCGGGGCATAGGCGACACCACGGTGCAGAAGCTCATGGAGCTGGCGAGGAGCCTTGATGTCAGCATATGGGCAATCATCTCAACACCCCGGCTGAGTGCACAGTACCTTGCCCCCTCGCTGCGGGCCAAAGTGAGTCTTTTCCTCGGTCTGTTACAGCCGGTCATGGCGGCGGCAGAGACGGCCACGGCCTATGATGTGGCAAGCGGCATGGCATCGGCCAGCGGAATCATCACCGAGCTCAAACAGGGGCAGGCACCGGAGGAGATAGACAGGTTTGAGAATGTACAGGAATTGCTAAACGGTATCAAGGAATTCACCGAAGCTGCACTGACAAACGAGGAACCTGCGGACATAGCCACCTGGCTGCAGTCAGTCTCGCTGCTCACCGACCAGGACCGTGAGAAGCCGGAGGACAGGGACAAGGTTACCCTGATGACCATCCATTCGGCAAAAGGACTGGAATTCAAGTATGTATATATTGTGGGACTTGAGGAAAACCTGTTTCCCTCAGCCATGAACCTCTACAATCCCAAGGAGCTTGAGGAGGAGCGCAGGCTCTTCTACGTGGCCCTGACAAGAGCCTGCAAGCGTGTCACGCTCAGTTACGCTCTGAACAGGTACAAATGGGGAACGCTTGAGAGGAGCTCTCCGAGCCGTTTCATCGGTGAGATCGAAAGTGAATTTCTCTGGTATCCGCAGACCGGCGGCAAGCCATTTGGTCAGAGAGCCGGATCAGTCTTTCAGCCGGTGCTCGAAAAACCTGAGACTTTTAGTCCTGCCCCGGCTCCCCCGCCGGGAAAGATGACAAGGGTACGGGACGTACGTACCCCGGTAATGCCTCAGTCCGGAATGGTCCTTGAGCCGGGTGACAGGGTCACACATGAACGGTTCGGCGAGGGAGAGGTGATGGCGGTTGAGGGAGAAGCACCTAATACAACCGCAGTGATCGAGTTCAAGACCGCCGGCACAAAGAAGCTGCTACTGCGGTTTGCGAAACTGACAAAAGTTTAGAATCAAGAGAGCCGGCTCATCGCCGGCTCCCTCTCTGAAGATTTTGAAGTTCAGATATTCAGATGCAATAATTTACTGGTTTTCGGTTGCAGGTGACCCGGATGGAGTTGCATCGGTTACGGGAACCGGCTCAGCCTGGTAGAGTCCTTTGTCAATCAGCACCGACTGGTAGAGAGTTGCGTATGCACTCTTGACCCACATGTCTGAGACAAGCACCCCGATGAAGAAGCAGATGAACCCGGCGATGTAGATGAAGAAGGCCACGAAACCCATAAGGAAGATCCTCCATCCGTGTCCGCGGGTGAGCCTCCAGCTCTCCTCAGCCGCCCTGATAGGATCAAGACCCTTGTCCATCACAAGGTAAGCCGTGAAGGCCAGGCGGCACCCGATGATTATACCGGGTATGATGAGACAGACGAGTCCTATGCCTGCAAGGGCGGTGACAAGCAGGTTGGCAAGAACGATGTTCAGGTAGTTCCTGCGAAAACCCTCGATAAGCATCTCAAAGTCGGGAGTGATCGAACGTGCTGCCTGCACGAACATCATCTTGGCCCCGTATTTGAATACCGGTCTGAGCAAGAGTGCATACATAAGTACCAGTAATCCCAGGAATGCCGCTGCAATTCCGATGGCACCGATCTTGAAGAAGTCATCCATATTAAACGGTATATTCTCAAAATCGAATGAGTCAACCTTGAAATTACTGTGTCCGCCTAATGACATCGGGCCCGAGACAATTGCAAGCACAATTACTACCAGCAGTAACCTCAGGAAGTTGTCTGTCATAACCTTCCATCCGGTTCCGTATGAGGCACTGAAGGAAGGTACGTAGCGGTAAATTCTTTTCGTTTCCATTTTTATTTGCTTTTTACTGTTCGGAAAAATTTTGTTTGTTGAGGCAAATCTATCACAGGATGCTGAGACGTATTTCATACCTTAGTAGTGATTTTAAAAAATACTACTAAAGTATGCACTGGACTACTTTAGTAGTGACTGTTCGTCAAATCATTACTAATTTCGAGACATGGATCTGATAAGCCTGGTCATTTTTATTTTCTGTGCAGCGATGGCTGCCGGAAGCATTCTGCTGCTCACAAGGCTGCTCGAAGAACGCCCTGCGCCCTTTGTCAGATCACTGTTTTACCACAACATCTTCATCTCCGCATTCGGTTTTTACGGGATATGGGGGCAGTTCATAATTGTAGCCCTGGCCGGCAACAGGTTATCTCCTGATACTTTCTCCACAGTCACGGTTATATCACTGCTCCTGGGGCTGCCGTTTCTTGTCTTCGGATGGATGATGATCCTCAGGTGTGCAGCCGAGGCCGCGGGGTTTCCGTTCAGGAGTTATCACACCCTCTCCTTCCTGCTGGTTAATTTCGGGATCATAATCGGGCTGAGCTTCCTTTTAAGGGATATGGACTTCAATGAAGCACTCCCGTTTTTCAAATACTTTTATGCAATTGCCGCAGTGGTTTATTCCTTCACCGCTGCCCTCATGCTCATCAGAGGCAGGCGCGATTTGCCCGGCAAGCGCGACCGGTCATCCCTTGCAGCGCTGATTGCTACCGGTGCAGTTGCACAGGCGGCCGTACTTCTCCTCCTGCCCTACTCGGTGTGGATGGGCCTTATCTTTGTCTTCCTGCTGTTCGCCGGGATAACCCTGCTTCCTCTTTACATTACCTACAAGGCGGAAATGTCTGCCTTCGTCCCTCCTGATCCGCTTCAGCTGCCACGCGGCATAGAGGATTTCATCAGGAAGCATGTGATCTCGCCGCGCGAGGCCGAGATCATCGCGGAGATTTGCAACGGACTCAGCAACCAGGAGATAGCCGATAAGCTGTTCATCAGCCTCCAGACGGTGAAGGACCACACATCACGCATATACACCAAAACCAACGTGCGTAACAGGATGCAGCTCATGACCCTGGTCAGGGACATGGACTCCGTACGATAAAACCCTTAAAGTTACCGGAAGGTGATGCCCAGCAGGTCCTCCAGTTTTTTCCCCGGTGCGAACAGGCGGTAGGCGACAGGCCATACCTTCATCAGGCACGCATCCTGCCTGTCCCTGATCACAATCGCCAGCTCGTCGGCCACCTCGCTGTTCTCCCCGCTGCCATACCTGTAACCGGTGAGTGCAATTATCTGCGCCAGATCGTTGTAGCGGCCCAGGTTCTGCGTCATGGCATCGAGCTTCTTCTCAAGCGACTTCACAACTGAAGGGTTCAGGTGCCGGAAATAGACAAGCTGGTACAGAAAGGTCTTGGATTTTTTCCTGAACTCGTGCAGCAGGCGGGACACGGGCTTATTCCGGCATTTGAGGTATGCCCCTGCCGCAGCCCTGTAGCTCCTCTCCAGCTCCTCCAGGAGAAGCCGGTCATCCGGATCCTTAAGGCCTATGAAACGAAGCCGGTGTTTCGCTCTTGTCAGCTGACCTGTGACCTCGCTGACGGCCTTTGCCTGCACACCGGCCTCCTTCCATGTTGAATAGGGTTTGCGTAGAAGGCCTTGTATCTGTTCATTGTCCCAGAGCTTAAGAAAAAGTCCCGGATTATCTTTCTTAAGAGCCTTGGCCGTTTTGCGCAGAACAGCCGTCTCACGCCACGAAGAGAGGATGCGGCCGGTCTCCCGCCCGGCCAAGTACTCCCTGGTGTAGACAGCCTCGTCAAGAAGAGGTCTGGCCAGCCTGATGGCGGCCCGGTGCTTTTTCATCATCACCCTGATGTCATGGACGGCGGCATCATCAGGCAGAGGCTGCTGAGCAAGCAGCATGAGCGAGCCGTCAATGTAACCTGTCATCGACGGTTTGATCTCCCTGGCCTGCCTGGATTCCTTTGACGGCATTTTCAAGTTATTAAAGGCATATAAAGTTACATAAATGTAACCATTATCCTGAGGGGGTCAGCCAGACATAGATTAATTTTGGCCCCATCCGTTCCTGTCAGGCATTACCAATCTTGCCGGACCCCTCCGGGAACAGACGAAAACTCTTCGCCTCTGATTTTTTTATACCTTTGATAAAGAATAAAATGAACCCATAATGGCCAAATCAAACAGCAAGAACGGCAAGCCTCAGAGGATAGGCATACTTACGGCAGGAGGCGACTGCCCTGGCATTAACGCTGCAATCAGGGGCGTTGGCAAGACAGCCATCGTCAAATACGGGATGACTGTAATCGGCATCAGTGATGGCTATGCCGGGTTGATCCATAAGGACTACAGGGAGCTTACCGAAAGTGATCTCTCAGGCATTCTGACCCTCGGGGGAACCATCCTGGGCACCTCGCGCGAGAAGCCATTCAAGGGCAGCGGTAAAAAGAAGGACGAATTCCGCAAACCGATGCTCATCAAGGAACATTATGAGCAGATGGGGCTCGACTGCCTTGTGTGCATCGGCGGAAACGGCACCATGAAAACGGCAAACATGCTGTCAGAGGAGGGCCTTAGTGTGGTGGGCATACCAAAGACAATTGACAATGACATCTGGGGAACGGATATGACCTTCGGGTTTGACTCGGCTGTCAACATTGCCACGGAAGCGATAGACCGCCTGCACTCCACCGCCAACTCGCACAAGAGGATAATGGTGATTGAGATAATGGGACACAATGCAGGCTGGCTCGCACTCTACTCCGGAATGGCAGGAGGCGGTGATATAATTCTCATCCCGGAAATACCGCACGATGAAAAGATTATTATGGACTACCTGCAAAAGAGGGCAGACAATAACAAACCCTACTCAATTGTTGTGGTTGCAGAAGGAATTAAAATACCTGAGGGAGAGACCTCTCCGGCAAGATACCTGGCCAGAAGGATACAGGAAGAAACCGGCCTGGAAACAAGAGAGACAGTTCTTGGTTATATACAGAGAGGCGGATCCCCATCACCAATGGACAGGGTTCTGGCGTCGCGGTTCGGAGCATCAGCTGCCAACCTGATAGCCAAAGGAGAGTTCGGCAGGATGGTGGCACAGCGCAGCGGTGAAATTACTTCAGTCAGGCTCTCAGAGGTTGGCGGTAAAACCAAACTTGTGAGCACTGATGACCCGATGGTCAAACAGGCCAGGGAGATGGGCACCTGCTTCGGCAGTTGCTGATTGATTAATAATTGAATTAAGAAATCAGGGAACATTTACAATATGAAGAGGCGGATTATTTTTGTAAGGCATGCCAGAGCTGAAAACCAGGTTCCTGAAATAACTGATTTCGAACGTTCCCTTACAACCAGGGGGAAGAGGGAATCGCTGCTTATGGCCCGGATTCTCAAATCGAAAGAGAAAGATCCGGGTACGGTAATCAGCAGCCCCGCCTTCAGAGCTATTGAAACTGCCATAATATTCTGCAGGGAATTTGACGTCAGTCCAGATAAAATGAAGATAAATTCCGACCTGTACATCGGCCTGGAGCCGGAAGGATTCATTCCTTTCCTTGCACGCCAGGACGACGATATTCGCACACTTACAATTTTCGGCCATAACCCCCTGATTACCGAAATGGCTGCCTTTTTCGCCGACGATGAGCCGGAGGTGCTTCCCAAAACAGGCATCTTCTGTGTCTCATTCGAGGCAGAACACTGGTCTGACATTGAACCCGAAAGTGGCAAAACCGAGTATTTCCTGGTTCCAAAATCCCTCATGTGAATAAGGCCTACATACCCAAGGAGATAAGCTGGCTCTCGTTCAACGAGAGGGTTCTGCAGGAGGCTGAGAACAAGGATGTGCCGTTGCTTGAGAGGTTCAATTTTCTGGGTATCTATTCCAATAACCTCGATGAATATTTCAGAGTGAGGGTAGCCACCCTCAAGAGGCTCTCACTCTTCGGGAGCAAGTCGAAGAGTATACTGGGCTACAGTCCCAAGGCCACGCTGAAAAGGATACAGGAGATCGTCATCGAACAGAATACCAGGTTCGAAAAGACCTATTCCGACCTGCTTAAGGAGCTGAGGAAGCATAATATCCAATTCGTCAATGAAGAGCAGCTCACTCCGGAACAGGCTGAGTATGCCGAACAGTTCTTCCATAAGGAGGTAAGGACCAGGCTCATGCCCCTGATCATGAGTAAGGAGAACAAGCTTCCCAATCTTACTGATGATGCGATCTATTTCGCCATTCATCTCAGGGACCCGGAGACAGACAAGAAGAGGTATGCCCTGCTTGAGATACCCCCGGCAAATATCCTTCCCAGGTTCATCCAGCTGCCTGACAGAGACGGGATCAAGTACGTCATCTTCCTTGATGATATCATCAGGCTGGGATTGAAAGAGATCTTCTATATCCTTCAATATGATGAGCTGTCTGCATACACTGTCAAGCTCACCAAGGATGCCGAGCTTGATATCGCCGACGATATCTCGGAGAGCTACATAGACAAGCTTTCAAAGAGCCTTCAACAGCGCCGCAAAGGGACGCCCGTCAGGTTCGTATATGACAGGAACATGCCTCCTGAGCTGCTGAAATTTCTGACGAAGAAGCTGAATCTCGGTCCCAATGACGTTCAGATACCGGGAGACAGGTATCACAATTTCAAGGACTTCATGAAGTTCATTGAGATTGAGGGCAAAGGGCTCAGTTACGAAAAACTCCCGCCCGTAAGGCACCGCGACATACACTACCGCAAGAGCATCCTCTCGGTGATCAGGAAGAAGGATATCCTGTTCTATTTTCCTTATAACCCGTTTGACCATTTCATTGACCTTTTGCGCGAGGCATCGATTGACCCGTATGTAACCTCGATTCAGATTACTCTTTACAGGCTGGCCAGGAACTCCAGCGTGATCAATGCCCTGATGAACGCCGCAAGGAACGGCAAGAGCGTAACCACTGTGGTCGAGCTGCAGGCGCGGTTCGATGAGGAGGCCAACATTCTGTGGGGCAACAAGCTGCTCGACGAAGGAGTGAAGGTTATCTACGGCGTCCCCGGGCTGAAGGTCCATTCAAAACTCTGCCTGATAACACGGGTGAAGGGTGAGGTCACCCAGCGGTACGCGGCAGTGGGTACCGGCAATTTCAATGAGGATACGGCCAGGGTATATACCGATCACCTCCTGCTGACATCAGACAAGAAGATCACCAACGAGGTGCTGAAAGCATTCAATTTCTTTATGGCCAACTACCGCAAGGACAAGTTTTACCATCTGCTTGTCTCTCCCTTCGGGCTTCGCAACAAGCTTGTGATGCTGATAGAGAACGAGATAAAGAATGCCAGGGCCGGGAAACAGGCTTACATATACATCAAGATCAACAACCTCACAGATGAGGAGATCATAACCAAGCTTTACATGGCAGGAGAGGCCGGGGTGCAGATCAGGCTTATTGTCAGGGGAATGCTTTCACTGGTACCGGGAGTAAAGGGCGTCAGTGAGAACATCAGGGCAATAGGTATAGTTGACAGGTTCCTCGAACATTCGAGGTTCATGATCTTCTGCAATGAAGGAGAACAGCTGGTTTACATCACCTCGGCAGACATAATGCCCCGCAACCTTGACCGCAGGATCGAGGTGACCTGCCCGATCTGGGATCCCCCACTGAAAAAGGAGATCTCTGATCTGTTTGACATTCAGTGGAATGACAACGTGAAAGCACGAGTCTGCGACGAGGAGCAGTCAAACCGGATGGTAAAAGCCACCGGTGATTCGCACCATTCACAGATTGAGATCCACCGTTATTTTACAGAACTCAACGGTCAGTCTCCGGAGGCCACACGGGAATAAACTCAGGTGGCCTGCGGTGCTTCGTTCCCGTCTCGTAGGCATAGGCTATCTCCAGAAGCAGTGGTTCGCTCCATGCCCTTCCGAAGAATGATATTCCCACAGGAAGTCCGTCAACGAAACCCATTGGCACGGTGATATTCGGGTAGCCGGATATGGCTGCGGGTGATGAACTGCTTACGGTGTATGAGTCGCCGTTGATGAAGTCTGTCTTCCAGGCCGGTGATCCGGTGGGTGCGATGAAGGCGTCAAGCCTGTTTTCAGTCATTACCTTGTCGATCCCCTCTTCTCTGACGAGGCGGTTCATTTTCCCGACGATATCAAGGAACTCCTTTGACTCCACACTGCCCTTCTTCTGTGCTTCGAGGAGCAGCTCCTGGTCATAGTAAAGGAGCTCAATGCTGTCATTCTTATTGAATTCTATTAGTTCCTCAACGCTTTTGACAGGGGCACTTTCGCCCAGTGAGGCGAAGTATTTGTTCAATCCGTCCCTAAATTCCCATAGCAGAACCTGGAAGGAGAGTGATCCTGCCTCCCTGTCGTAGATGCGGTCAATCTCTATCACCTCTGCCCCCTGACTTTTCAAATAGTCAACGGCCTTCTGCATCAGGGTATCGACCTTGTAATGGTTGCCTCTTGCGGATATATACCATCCGAGTCTCTTGCCCCTGAGGCCGTCTTCCTTAAGGAAAGGAGTATAGTCAGTAAGATATTTGCCTTCCGATGCAGCCGTCCTGCTGTCCGCTGCATCAATGCCTGTCAGTGCCCCGAGGGCTGTTGCCGCATCGCGAACAGTGCGTGCCATCGGGCCGGGAGTATCCTGTGTGAATGAGATGGGCACCACTCCGCTGCGGCTCAGAAGGCCGACGGTCGGTTTGATGCCAACGATGCCGTTGGCGGTTGAGGGGCACACTATAGAGCCGTTCGTCTCCGTACCGATGGCAATCATGCAGAGGTTGGCTGATACGGCCACCCCGGATCCCGAGCTTGAACCGCACGGATTACGGTCAAGGATGTAGGGGTTCTTCGTCTGACCACCTACCCCGCTCCAGCCGCTTGATGAAAGGTTTCCGCGGAAGTTGGCCCACTCTGACAGGTTGGTCTTGCCGATTATCACCGCTCCGGATTCGCGAAGCTTCTGTGCGACAAAGCTGTCTTTAAGCGGATGTGATCCCTTCAGGGCCCTTGACCCTGCCGTGGTCTCCATGCCGTCATGGGTGTCTATGTTGTCCTTCAGCAACACCGGGACACCGTGCATTGGTCCCCGCTTCTTTCCTTCCTTCAGCTCGGCATCAAGCTCTTCGGCGATGGCCATGGCGTCAGGATTGACCTGTATGACTGCGTTGAGCATGGGACCGGCGTCATCAATGGCGTCTATACGGTTAAGATAGGCTTGCACAACATCAGAGACGGTAAAATCTCCGTTGGCATAGCCCTGCTGCAACTGTCCGACAGTGTATTCCTCAAAGCGGAATCGTTCGGTGCCGGATACACTCCTGCCTGCTTGCTGCCTGCATGAGGCAACTGACAGGATGATAATGACATTAACCAGAAGGAGGAGTTTAATTTTCATAGAGGGTATGTATTTCTGAAATGTGTCAGCCAAATTTATTCAAAATTCCATAAAAACGATCAGCTGTCCGCCTTTAAACTTCAGGGTGAATAAATCACCTTCCGCCTCATTAAGGGTGCCTCTCCACCAGCTGTGAAGCCGGAGTTTTTTCAGGGGATAGCAGAGACCGGCAGAGGTTACGGTCAGGGCCTGATCAGTGCTGAAGAGAGAAACCTGCTGGCCGGGGTGTGAGGCTATGGTCACGCTTCGGTCATATACCCTGAAGCTGCCTGTGTCAGTGAGCATGACAGCATCTATCATGCTGCTATAGTCGGCAAGCAGCGAAATATTACCGAGAGTATGATCCTCGCGGTTGCCTGTGGCGCCAAGGATCACGACCCCTGAAATACCGTTCGCCATGCACCATTTAACAGCCTTGGTGAGGTCGTTGGTTTCCAGGTCAGCGTCAGGGACGAGGATTTTTTCATATCTCTTCTTCAGCTCCGGCGAGACCGAGTCAAGGTCACCGATGATGATTCCCGGTTCCAGTCCGTGAGCCACCAGTTTTTCCGCCGCACCGTCACAGCAGACGATAAGGTCAGCCTCATGGAGATGTTTCAGGGGCACCTCATGCGTAGGGTAGCTGCCGTTGGCAAGGATAACGGTTTTCATTGTCGAAAGTCTGTAAAGTCAATAAAGTTTAAAGTCCTTAAAGTCTGAAGGATTTGCGATTTGGGAATTGCGATTAGCGAATTTTGACTAAATCGAAAATCGACAATCTGAAATCGAAAATTCTACTACTGCCTCCCCTGCAAGCCGGCTCCATCGCTGAAATGATCCATCGGATCATTTCTTAACGCCCGGCCCTCGACTGGGGGCTGGAGACTGCTTTTTCCATGCCCGCAGGCCAATAATCGCCATTGCGAAATAGACCAGGAACAGCACGGCCGTAGGGTACATTCCCATTGTCAAATATAATACAACTGCTATTGCATTGGCCACGATCCAGGCATACCACTGCTCTAGGTATTTCACGGTGAGCATCCATGTGGCCACGACAGAGAGCGATGTTATAAGTCCGTCCCATACCGGCACCGGTGAATCCGTACCCTTGTCAAGAAGCAACCAGAGACCTGTCCATAAGACAGCCGCAGCAAGTAAACACCAGGTTGCCGTAAATCTGTCGATCCTTTTTATGTCAGACTGCTCCTGTGCCTGTTCTTTCTCCTGCTGCCGGCGCCACCTGTACCATCCGTAAACGCTTATCACAAGATAGTATCCCTGCAACCCCATGTTCGCATACAAGCCATTGTGTCCGAAGACATATATATAGACAGCGGAGGTGATTATTCCCAGCGGCCACAGCAATATGTTGCGTTTTATCTCCAGAATCACGTAGGCAATGCCTGCGACAGCTCCGAAGATCTCGACAATATTCTCAGCTATCCAGTCGGTCACCATTGTGTTAAAAAGTTAGCGAAATGCCCGCCGTGCAGTTGATTCCTGCCTGCGGGAAAAAGTAAGCCCATGTCTTCTCAACGCTGTCCTCGCTCCACATGCCACCGTAGGCATTGTTCTCATACATGGTGTTGAAGAGGTTGTTGACCATGAAACGAAGTGTCAGCTCACCCGCCTTTCTCACATCAAACCTGTATCCGGCAGAGAGGTTGCTGACGAAGTACGGACTGATGGTCCTTTCCTCGCTCATCGTGTTGTCAAAGTACTGTTTGCCGACATATTTACCGTTAAGTCTGAATGACAGCCGTTCCACCGGATTGACCTCCATCTCTGCGGAACCTGTGATACGGGGAGAATAAGCTATGTCAACGTTACCGAGATCGCTGTAGCGATATTCTTCGCTCCAGTCTGAGGTATTATAGTTGAAATAATAGTTGCGGAAGTCCTGTATCCGGTTCCGGCTCAGGGTAATGTTCATTCTCAGCGCCACCATGGGCGAGGGTCTGTAGCTTCCCGAGAGCTCCACCCCCGCCCTGTAGCTTACCGGCACGTTGGTCATTACCGGATAGCCGGTGTTGCTTATCTGCCCCGTCGGGACCAGCTGGTCATGGTAATTCATGTAATAGAGATTGACGCTCAGCGCAGCCCTTGAGGTCCTGTACGCGTAACCTCCCTCAAGGTCAGTAAGGCGCTCCTGCCGGGGTGTTGATCCGGGGTCGCCGGCAGCATCCTTGTAGTCAGTCCTGGTAGGTTCGCGGTGGGCCACCGCTGCCGAGACAAATGCCTCGCTGCCGCTGCCATTGCTCCAGAAGAGGCCTGTCTTGGGATTGAAAAAAGTAAAACTGTGAATGCCGGTAAGGTCCTTCAGATCACTGTCAGGGCCTGTGAAACGGTAATTAATACGTCTCATCTGCAGGTCGAGGAAGGCATTCAGCCTGCCTGATACCCTTGCGTTTACCTTGCCGTAGATATTGAACTCATCCTTGAGGCCATTGTTCCTGTACCATTCGTGTCCGGGCAGGACCTCACCCGGAAACTCCATCCACTGTATCCTCCCGAAATGATCACCGTCATAGCGGTTCAGGGCTCCTCCCAGGGTCCACTCCGCATTCCTTCCCTCCTTTATCAGTGACCATACCGCGCCATAGAAAAAGTTATCGAGCCACTTCCTCTGCACGATATCAGTGGAGGTCACCTCCGGCACGCCGGTCATCAATCCTGCGAGCCCGTATTCAGCCGGGTCAAGGCCACTCTTCTGCTCCTCGTAATATCCCTTCCCGGCTGTGAGGTGCAGTCCCGTGTTGAGGGTGACATGTCCGGGAAAGAGGTGGGTATAAAAGAGGTGGTAATGGTTTTGTGAGTAGACGTCAGTCTCGTCCTCGTAGTAACGTGTAAGGCCGTTTGCGTCAGCGTATTCTCCGGCAGGATTGTATCTTCTGTTTTCCGGCAGCACCTCAGCGGGGACCCCCCACCAGCTTATTCCCGTGGTTTCGCTGCCGGTGATAATGTTAAACCTGATTCTGTCAGCGGGTGCTGACCACAGTCCTGTAACCATGGCCGATTTAAGGTTTGATGCGCTGTGGTCAATATATCCGTCGCTGCTGATGGATGATGCCCTGACCATCATGCTGAACCTGTCGTCAACCGTTCCCGACCATGTCCTGGCCGAAGCGCGCAGGGTGTTGAAGGAGCCGTATGAGAGCTCCACGGCGGCGCCGGGATCTGAGGGCAGGGTCATGCTGCCTATATTGACCGAAGCCCCGAAGGCGCCGGCGCCGTTGGTGGAGGTGCCAACCCCGCGCTGCACCTGGATGCTCCCTGCCGAGGAGGCCAGGTCAGGCAGATCAACCCAGAACACCTGTTGTGATTCCGCATCGTTGAGTGGAATGCCGTCTATGGTGATGTTTATCCTGCTGGCGTCCGTGCCGCGTATCCTGAGTGAAGTATAACCGATGCCGTTGCCTGCATCGGAGGTCTCAACCACCGACGGGGTAAGTGACAGCAGATAGGGCATGTCCCTTGTAAGGTCACGCTCCCTCAGCTCCGATGCGTACACGGTACTGTGAGCCATGGGTGTGCGGTTGCCGGCGCGGCCAGCCCTGACAATGACCTCATCCGCCATGAACAGTCTCTCCCTGAGCGATGCATCAGCCACTGCCGTGCCCCTGACAACCACTACGGTGTCAAGAGGCTCATAGCCTGTAAAGCTTATTCGAACGGCATAGGGGCCGTCCCGGAGTCCGCGCAGCACATACCTGCCGTCGTTGTCAGTGGCCACTCCTGCCCTGAGGCTGTCGATCACCACCGATGCTCCGGCCAGGGGCAGGCCGTCAGTGTCACTGACCCTGCCCGTGATTACGCTGCTGAAGCGCTGTGCTGTCACCGGCCCTACCGCAGCCAGTAACAGCATCATGAAGTGTAAAAGCTTTCTCGTCATTTCTCCAATCTTAAAATGAATCACTGTCAGAAGCGAAGGTGTTTCAACAAGCCGGAAATGATTACTCTCTTTCCCTACGCCGGCATTACCCGGATCAGGTTGTAAGGGTATGATCTCAGCCTGTTTAGTAAGGCACCCCGTAAATTGACATCACAAATATACAACGAAAAGCCGGAATGCCAACCGATGGCATCAAAACTCAGCTATCTTATCCCGATATTCGTATCTTTGTCCCCTGGAAAGAGGGAAGAATATGGATGATATACTTAAGAAACTTAAATACGGGGAACAAAACCGGATCGCGGTACTGAATGCCCCTGAAGAGTTCCGTGACCGCATCAGCGGACTGTTGCCCGATGTTCAGATAGATACCGAGATCAATGCACGGTATCTTTATGATTTCATGATTGCATTTACCCCCGGCTCGACCGAGGTTAATAAAACCGGACCAGCATGTATTCACAACCTGAGCGATGACGGAAAGCTCTGGATGGCCTACCGAAAGGGGGCCTCGAAAAAGAATGCCCCTGACATCAACCGCGACCGAGGCTGGGAGACCGTGGAAGAGACAGGATTCAGGCGGGTGAGCCAGGTGGCCATTGACAAGGACTGGTCAGCGCTTCGCTTCAGAAATGCCAGGTACGTCAAACCGACAAAATAACCATCCTGATGAACAGGTTACTGCTGGCAGCAAGTTGCTTCCTGATACTGCTCTCCTGTGACAGGGAGGACGAATCCGGGTACTTTCCCGGCAGGGTGGAATTTCCCGTCAAGCCAAACCTTGGGGCGAAGGAGGCAATAGCAGCTCGTGTCGTGCCGCATCCGCGGCAGCTCGAATGGCAAAAACTTGAGATGACGGCCTTCATTCACTTCGGCATTAACACATTCACTGACAGGGAGTGGGGCACAGGCGGGGAATCCCCGGAATTGTTCAATCCAGTATTACTTGACGCGGATCAGTGGGTCAGGGTGCTTGGCGATGCAGGCATGAAGATGGTCATCATCACCGCAAAGCATCACGACGGCTTCTGCCTGTGGCCGACAAAAACAACACCCCACTCTGTGGCTTCAAGCCCCTGGAAAGAGGGAAAGGGCGATGTGATCAGGGAACTGAAGGCTGCGTGCGACAGGCATGGGATGAAGTTCGGGGTCTATCTTTCGCCGTGGGACCGCAATGCGAAAAGTTACGGTGACTCCCCGGCTTACAACAGGTTTTACATGGATCAGCTTACCGAACTGCTGACGTGGTACGGCAAGGTGGACGAGGTGTGGTTCGACGGCGCCAACGGCGAAGGCCCGGATGGACGCAGGCAGGAATACGACTGGCAGGCGTACTATGACCTCATCAGGAAGCTCCAGCCAGAAGCCGTCACCGCCATCATGGGTGAGGATGTGAGATGGGTGGGCACAGAGACCGGTTACGGCCGTGAGACAGAGTGGAGCGTCACCGCCCTGGCACCCGGAGGGACACCCGCCAGCAGGGCCATCAACGAAGCCCTGGGACTGACACCCATGTCGGAAGACCTTGGCAGCAGCACCCTGCTGAGTAATGCAGGGAGCGCATACTGGTACCCCGCAGAGGTTGATGTGTCGATAAGGCCGGGATGGTTCTGGCACGCCGGGGAAGACAGCCTTGTAAAGGATGTCAGCAAACTGGCGGATATATACCTGAGCTCGGTGGGCCGTAATGCGGTGCTGCTGCTCAACGTTCCGCCCGACAACAGGGGCCTGATAACGGATAATGACATCAGAAGCCTGCAGGGTCTAAAGACCTGGATCGGCAACCTCTATGCGACAGACCTTCTCAATGGCGCAAGGCCTTACGGACAAGGAGCTTCAAACGCCATCGACGGCGACAGCAAGACCACATGGAGCCCGCGGCGCGATATGGTTACCTCGTTTGTCCCGGCCATAGCCGCCACTTTCAACATAGTCATGCTGCAGGAGGACATCAGCCGGGGCCAGAGGGTGGAGAAGTTCGTCATCGAAGCGCTGTCGGGGTCACAATGGGATACCATCGCCACCGGAACCACAATCGGCTACAAGCGCCTGATCCGTTTCCCGGATGTAAGGGCCGACGAGATAAGGCTCACGATAGTCTCTTCAAGGGCAACCCCCCATATCAGTACATTCGCCCTCTACAAGGCCGAATAGATTGGTACAGTTCTTGTACCGCAGATGATGTACTTAATACTTAAAACGATGAAAAAGATAGCAGTGTCAGTCATTGTTCTGCTATTCACCATAGCAATAACAGGACAGGGACAGGTTTCTCTCACGAAGGATGAGAAAAAGGCTCTTAAAATGGAGCAGAAGAAGCAGAAGGAGACAGCCCTTGCCATGACCACTGCCGAGGCGCTCAGATCAGGAACGTTTGTACTCAAGGCAGACAGGATACGCGGACGGGGTGGAGTCATGATGAATGTCGACCCCACCATCAACTTCGTTGCCGTGCAGGACAAGGAAGCATTTGTGCAGGTGGCTCCGTCATCAGGTTTCGGTATGAACGGTCTTGGAGGTGTGACACTCCGGGGCAAAATAACCTCGATGGATATCGACCAGGGTAAAAAACACGGTTCATATAATATCTTTATCAATACCCTCGGAACCGCAGGCAACCTCACTATTATGATGAATGTGAACAAAACGGGTCAGCTGGCCTCAGCCTCAGTGAAGACAAACTGGGGGAGCTGGGTTGAACTGAACGGATACCTTGTACCGTGGACCGGTGCCGGCACCAAAATTCATAAAGGCAGGGAGACTTACTGAAAAACAGGGTTTAAGATTAATGGATAAAGATTATAGGACACAATCCGGGGCCGGAAGAGGCGGAAAATGGGAAATGATACCGGAGGGGCCTGTGCGAAAAAATAATTAATTCATACATAATTTCAAATGCGACTCACGAAATTTCTGGCATTACTTGTAACGGTAATGCTCCCCTCATGCAGGATGGATCCCGCGCACTCCATGTACAGCGATGTGCTCATCCCCGTCACCGAGAGACTGGTGCCAAGAACAGCTGTCGTCAACCAGCCATTCACCATCTATGCCATGGCGACTATGGACAATGGCTGCTGGTCAAACGTACGTTTTGTGTTCGATGAGACTGATGACCGACAGTATGAACTGATTGGCCTGGCCGATTTCGAGACTTACGGTTCATGCCCCGACATGATGGTGGGAGGTGATACGACCATCGCCGTCACCCCGACACGCACCGGCAATCACGTCCTTACTGTGTGGATGGACCACCGTACAAGTGAGAAAGATACCATCCTTGTGGTTGCTGCCGTTCCCGGTAAGTGACCTATTTCCCGTTTCTCTTAAAGCGACTGCCCGGCCAGTTTCGCTGACGTTCTTCCTCCGAACGGTGAAATATCTCCTTGTTGACATATTTGATAGACTCCACAGTATAGAGGGCCCGGGGGTTGAAAGCATTGATATCGTCAAGAACGGTCTTGATCATGCTCCGGCGCGCGATGATGTAGATTACCGCAACCTCACCCTCAATCCCTTCTGCCTTGACGGAGGTGACGCCGTAACCCTTGGCCCTGAGCTCCCCGATGAGTTGCGTGGCATCCTTTCTGGTGATGACCCTGATCATCTCATGACCTATTGCAAGCTTTTCCTCTATGAGCATCCCGATAAAATTGCCGCTGGCAAATCCCGCTGCATAAGCAACATAACAGGCCCAGTTGTCGAGGTCCTGCATGATACGGCTGATGGCCAGCAGCCAGACAAGCACTTCAACAAAACCAACGAACGGGGCCACACTCCTCATCCCCTTGGTTACAAAAATTATCCTGAGTGTGCCGAGGGAGACATCAACAATTCGCGCAAAAAAGATGAATAGCGGCACCAGGATATATGTAACCAGATCTGAATTAAGTACTTCCATGTTAAAGTCAAACATTTTAGAAGTTGCTAAGTTATGACTATTTTTGAAACGGATAGACCCAAAGTGCGCCAGATGAGATCCAATAATCTTTATAGCCTGGTAATATTCCTGATCTTACCGGTCCTGTCCTCAGGTCAGGAGCCGGTGACGGTTCCGTGTCCGGAGCACAAGCCGGATTCTGTCCTCACAATGGGGCAAAAGCCTGATACGCTTCTCACCCTTCTCTTTACCGGGGACATTATGGGTCATGACGGCCAGATTGCAGCCGCCCTCAATGATTCCACGGGAAAATATGAATATGACAGTGTCTTCAAATATATCTCGCCCGTGATTTCCGCCGCTGATGTCACTATTGGAAACCTGGAGGTCACACTCGGCGGAGCCCCCTACAAGGGTTACCCGGCCTTCAGCTCACCGGATGCGCTTACCGTGGCATGCATGAATGCGGGATTTGACATACTGGTGACCGCAAACAATCATTCTGCCGACCGCGGCACCAAAGGCCTCCTGCGCACAATCAGGGTGCTCGACAGCCTTGGAATACAACATACCGGCACCTGGGTCAGCAGTGAAGCCAGGGACAGCCTCCTGCCGCTTATTATACACCATGACAGCATCCGCCTCGCGCTACTGGGATATACATACGGCACCAACGGCTTAGTCGTGCCGCCACCTGCAATAGTCTCATATATTGACACCGTCAGGGCAGCAACGGAAATAAAGAAATCGATTGACCATGGCGCTGACAAAACCATAATATTCATTCACTGGGGAACGGAATACGACACACTCCCCGACCTGAACCAGAAGAAGACCGCTGCTGCGCTTCAAAGAAGCGGCGCTGACATAATCATTGGCTCGCACCCGCACGTTTTACAGCCAATGACAGCGGAAACCGATTCATGCGGAATAAGAAATCCCGTAGTCTGGTCAATGGGCAACTTCGTCTCAAACCAGCGAACCCGAAGAAGGGATGGCGGAGCAATGATCAGGCTGGATCTGATGCTGAAGGGAGACACCACGCTGATCACAGATGCAGGCTATATCCTGACATGGGTGTACACCCCTGTTGAAGAGGGGAAGCGCAGGTTTTACGTCCTGCCCTGCTCATCCTTTGAGAACAGCCCTGAATTCTTCCAGTCGCCGTCACATTACGATGCCATGATGATCTTCATCAGGGACGCCAGAAGGCTTCTCGACAGCCTGAACACGGGGTTCCGTGAAATGACCTTTCAGGAAGGCAAATGGATCAGGATGGAGCGGTCGCCCGTATCTCTTAATTAGTATCTTTGCACTGTTATACCGGAAATGGAGGGATCAACAATACTTCTTGCAGGAACAGCGGTCACAATCGGGTTCGGTCATACCCTGATAGGGCCTGATCATTACCTGCCATTCATCGTGATGGGGGAAGCCCGTAGGTGGACAATCAGGAAAACCATGTTTATCACCTTCCTCTGCGGAGTGGGTCATGTGCTTAGCTCGGTAATAGTGGGATTCATAGGCATAGCCGCCGGACTGTCACTTTCAAAACTGGAATTCTTCGAATCTTTCCGTGGGAACATCGCAGCCTGGCTGCTCATAGCCTTCGGCCTTGTTTACATGCTGATCAGCCTCCGACGGCTCTACAGGAAGAAGAAGCATGTCCATCAGCATCATCACGCCGAAGGCATGGACCATGAGCATGAACATGACCATTTCAGCGGCCACTCGCATGTCCATATCGGAGACAGGAAGAACATGACTCCATGGATTCTCTTCCTGATTTTTGTTCTCGGTCCGTGCGAGCCCCTTATCCCGATCCTGATGTACCCCGCCGCCGGGAACAACATAAGCGGTGTCATCCTCGTATCACTGCTCTTCTCAGCAGTAACAGTAGCCACCATGATGACTGTCGTCCTTGCCTTCAGGCTAGGCCTGAGCCGGATAAACCTGAGGCCTCTCGAAAAGTACGTCAACGTTATCGCGGGAGCCACAATCGCGGTATCCGGACTTGCCATTCAGTTCCTTGGTCTCTGAGACCAATATTATTATTAGTTTTGCCAAAATTTACCAGATGAGTTTCGACTACAACACACAGAGAAAAAGAATGTCCCTGCCGGAATACGGGAGGAATGTTCTGAAGATGATAGAACATATCAAAACCATAAAGGATCCGGATGAGAGGAACCAGGCTGCCCGGACCATCATCCAGATCATGGGCAACCTCAACCCGAACCTCGGGGGGGTGACAGACTACAGGCACAAGCTGTGGGATCACCTGATGATAATCGCCGACTTCGATCTCTCTGTTGACTCTCCCTATCCGGCGCCGGACCGCACCAAGCTTGACGCCAAGCCAAACAAGGTTCCGTATCATAACGGTGATATCAGGTACGCTCATTACGGCCGCATAGTTCCGGCCCTGATAGAAGCCGCATCTGAAATGGAAGACGGGGAGGAAAAGGATTATCTAACCGCCCTTATTCTCAACCAGATGAAGAAGGATTACCTGACCTGGAACAAGGCCCTGGTGGCTGATGACCTCATCATCAGGGACCTGATGGACATTTCCGGGAACAGGCTAAAGGTCCCCGGGAACTTCAGGATGCAGGATGTCAGGGAGCTCCTGGCACCGCCGAAGAGCAAGACCCAGACCAGGTACCAGGGAAGATCCCAGGACAAGTACCAGGGCAGGTCTAACAAGCTGGGGAAGAAAAAACACAAAAACGGGTATTAACAATTACATTCCGAGAATTCATGAGCATTACCACCGTCAAAACATATGAGGCACCGCTCCCCGGAGGGCACTACTCCCAGGCTGTTGTCTCCGGAAATGTGATCTTCGTGTCCGGACAGCTGCCTGTTGTTCCGCTGACAGGGGACAAGACCACCGGCGGCATCAGTGAACAGACCCTTCAGGCACTGAAGAATGTACTCAGCATAGTAAATGCAGCCGGAGGCGACATAACCACCATTGCACGGACAACTGTCTATACCACGGATGTGAAATTCTGGGAGGAGGTCAACAGGGTGTATGCTGATTTCTTCGGGCCTGTGCAGCCTGCGAGATCCATCATCACCGTGTCGGCCCTCCATCACGGGTGCCTGATTGAAATAGATGCTGTGGCTTTCACCCTCTGATTTGCCACTTTGTCATGTTTGTCGTTATGGCCGGCATTTTGCTTAAGGGCCGATAGTAAAGTTTTTTTATCATGGTGAAAAAGAAAAGTCACGAAGAGAGGCATGATGAACCCATGCCTGTAAATGAAACACATGAAAATCAGCCAGCTGCAGAGGCTGAGGCGTCGGGACAGGGAACGGGTACCGGCGAAAAGGAGACGGCAGCAAAGAGCCAGGCTGAAGAGGAACTGTTCGGAAAACTGACAGAAATGCAGGACAGGTACCTCCGTCTTTCTGCCGAGTTTGACAATTACAGGAAGAGAACCCTTCGCGAAAAGATTGAGCTTGCGAAGTCAGGAGGTGAATCGGTGATAAAAAACCTGCTTCCCATAATTGACGACTTTGACAGGGCCATCGTATCGATGCGGTCGACTGATGACTGTAACGCGGTGAAGGCAGGGCTCGAACTTATCAATGTCAAGATAAATGACTTTCTCAGGCAGAGCGGCGTGAAGGAGATAGCGGCAGTGAATGAACAGTTCAACAGTGACATTCATGACGCCGTGACCAGCATAGCTGTGGAGGATGATGCAATGAAGGGAAAGGTAATAGAGGTTACACAGAAGGGATATACCCTGAATGAAAAGGTGATCCGCCACCCGAAGGTTGTAGTGGGCGAATAACAGTATGGTTCTGAACTGAAACATGTCGAAAAGAGACTATTACGAAGTACTGGGCGTCAGCAAGAGTGCCTCGAAGGATGAGATAAAAAAAGCCTACCGCAAGCAGGCCCTCAAATACCATCCTGACAAGAACCCCGGCAACAAGGAGGCCGAGGAGAAATTCAAGGAGGCTGCCGAGGCATACGAGGTCCTCAGCAATGATGAAAAGAAGGCACGGTATGACCAGTTCGGCCATGCCGGCATGGGGAACAACATGGGCGGCGGCTTCGGCGGCGGCATGACCATGGAAGACATCTTCTCCTCATTCGGCGACATCTTCGGCGACGCCTTCGGGGGCGCCTTCGGAGGGTCTCGCAGGGGCGGAGGACGCTCCCGCAGCGTCAACAAGGGAACCAACCTCAGGCTGAAGGTCAAGCTCACCCTGGAGGAGTTTGCCCATGGTGCAGAGAAGAAGGTCAGGGTAACCAAATACGTCACCTGCAACACCTGTCACGGCAGCGGCGCCGCATCGGACAGTGACGTGACGACATGTTCTGCATGCAAGGGCACCGGTCATACAACACGGGTGATGAACACAATCCTCGGACAAATGCAGACTACTGCAGCATGCAACGTCTGCGGCGGGGAGGGCAAGGTGATAACGAAAAAATGTCATAAGTGCTACGGCGAGGGGATAACCCAGGCAGAAGAGGTGATCCCTCTCTCAATTCCTGCGGGCCTGTCAGCCGGCATGCAGCTGTCGGTTACCGGCAAGGGCAATGCCGCACGACGCGGCGGCATCAACGGAGACCTGATTGTGGTGATTGACGAGGAACCGCACGATGAGCTCGTGCGTGAAGGCAATGACCTCATATATAACCTCTTCATTAGCATCCCCGATGCCATTCTGGGTTCCAACGTGGAGGTCCCAACCATAGACGGCAAGGTCAGAATAAAGATTGATCCCGGTACACAGGGTGGCAAGATCCTGCGGCTGAGAGGCAAGGGCCTCCCTGACGTCAACGGATACGGTAAGGGAGACCTGCTTGTAAATGTAAACGTCTGGATACCCAAAAACCTGTCGAGAGAGGAACTGAAAACCATAGAGCAGTACCGCAACTCCCCAACTTTCACACCCAAGCCCGATGCCGATGACAAGGGCTTCTTCGACAGGGTCAAAAACTACTTTTCATAATTAGGGTTTGGTGAAAAAGTCGTATTATTCTGACATTAGGTTGATAATCAACGTAATAAGTTGATAACTATAACTGCAGGGATTAGCAAAAATGCAAGTAAAAACATAGATTGCCTTCATAAAGCTTGCA
>JBAQCQ010000090.1:0-35384 GCA_049294275.1 Bacteroidales bacterium | reverse complement strand
GTATAACAATCTGCCTGATTACATTTTTTTGGTTCAATATTTTTGAATAAATTGTGGCTCTTCTTTTGCAATCAGTTGTCTGTAAACAATACCACCCATATGAAAATGCATCAACTGCTGCCGTTCCTGTTACTTGTTTTTTCCGTAACTGCCTATGGGCAAAAAGACCCTGCGGTATTTGGGAAGATTGATATTGAAGACCTGAGAATGACCACTTATGAACCGGATTCCACCGCGCCAGCGCTGGTTTTATGCGATTTTGGCTGGTTCAGTTCTTCAAAACTGCAGTTTACCAGGCTTTTAAGGATTAAGGTTCTGAAAAAGGAAGGCTATGCATTCGGTAACAGCAAATATCTGACCCGGGCTAAACCGACCATAAGGGCAATTACATATAATCTTGACGGCGATGAGATAATCAAAGACAAGCTTAAAGGAACTGATGTCTATACGAAGCAGATATCATCGAATCTTTATGAGACATCTTTCGCCATGCCGAATGTTACTGAAGGTTCAGTCCTTGATATTGAGTTTATTTATTCAGGGCTCCCATCCGAATGGGCGTTTCAGTGGATGATTCCGGTACGGCACAGTGAATTGATCATACAGCATTCGAATTTTATTGAATTTACCAGGAATTTCTTTGGATACATACCGCTCAAAATCTCTGAACCGACCAGATGGGTGGCTGAGGATGTCCCGGCATATAAACCTGAACCATATATCAATTCACCAGAGAACTACATCACGAAATTCGAGATAATGATCAAGAGGATTTACTTCCCTGGTTATAATCAGGAAATCAATACTTCCTGGGGGAATATAAACAGCCTTCTTTTGCAGGAAAAGTCTTTCCCTTCTGTTTCGACAATATCTCTGTGTCTGTCACCTCTTGTTACAGAATTGAAAAAATCAGGAAAATCGGGAGAAGAACTTATAAGGGCTGCTTTTGAAAAAGCCAGGGAAGTAAAATATAATGAAGAAAACAGTTTGTTCATCTCGGAAGAAGGCATATGTGCACGACTTAAGATGCGTTCAGGCAACCCGGCAGACATAAACTCTATTCTTATTCAGCTTCTTAACAGGCTTGATATTGAATGTTATCCTGTTGTCTTAAGCACCCGTGACAATGGTCTCATATCAGAATTAACCCCTGCAGTGGAAAAGCTGAATTATGTAATGGCTGCCGTTAAAACTGAAAACGGGTTCAGGTTGCTCGATGCAACTGAAGAATTCATGCCATGTAACCTGCTTCCGGAAAGATGCATCAACGGAAATGCAATGGTTGTAAAACAGTCAAATCCTGTATGGATCCCGGTTATATGTGACGGGAAGGAAAAACGATCTGTCACCTGCAATCTGAGCCTTGATGATGATCTGTCTCTGAAGGGGGTGATCATAATTGATGCCCGTGAATACGCTGCCTGGGACTTCAGAAAAGAATATGCCAGATACAATGACAAGGATGAATATCTCCGTTCACTGGAAAAAGAACATCCCGGCCTTACTATAACTGAAGCAACTGTTAATAATGCGGAAGATTTGTACAGTCCTGTAAATGCCATTTACTCGGTAAGAATTGATGGAGCGGCAACCCGGATTGACGATGAGGTTTATATCAATCCGATGATTTTTGGGTCTTTAAATGAAAATCCGTTTAAGCTTAATGAAAGGGTGTACCCTGTCAGTTACTCCAGGAAAACGGAAAACCAGGTTTTACTTAACCTTTACCTGAATGAGAATCAATCCCCTGGAACAATACCTCAGGATGCATCAGGAAAAACAAGAAATAATTCCTTGTCGTACAGTTATAGGACAAAAGTCAGTAGTGACCAGGTTCAAATAGTATTTAATTTCAACATAAATGAACTGACCGTTCTGCAACAACAATACGCTGAACTGCGGGAGGTGTATAACCAAATAGTCAGAAAACATCAGGAACCCCTGATTATTAAAATAATATGAGGCATTTACGACACCACATTTATTCAATTACGGTATTCGTTTTTCTTTCACTTCCTTCATGGGCTCAGCTGAAATATGATGTGACTCTCATTAATCCTGAGCTGGTAAAAAATGCAAAGGCTGTAGTAAGGGCCAGTGAAACAAAATTGTCGGTTTCTTCACTCTCTTCCGCAACTCTTGAAGTGAAACAGGCAATAACAATCCTGAATGAAAGAGGCAGGCAACTGTCTGTCTACATCGGTATCGATGATAAGTTCGTGACGTACCGGTTTGGAGATCTAACCATTTACGATGAGACCGGTAAAAAGGTAAAAAGCTTCGGCAGTATGGCTCTCGAACCATTAATTACTTTTACCGGTTCCACACTTTACAGTGATGTAAAATTTAAGTCAATTGATCCTGAATACCGCACTTATCCGTTTACTGTGGAGATCAGTTATGTTGTAGATTTAAAAGGGTTCTTTTCATTTCCGGACTGGATAATAGCAAGTGATTATTCAATCAGTACCGAGAGATCCATGCTCTCAGTAAATGTTCCTGATGATTACGAGCTCCGGTACTATGAGCAGAATATGCCGGTAAACGGAATAATAAACAAGGCGGGTAATACGGTTGTCTATGACTGGACGGTGGAAAACTTCAAGGCAATTAAAGAGGAACCCTTTTCCCTGCCCGCAGAGCGCCTGAGCCCAGCCGTTTTTCTCGCTCCGGCAAAGTTTGAGATGGCAGGTAGAAAGGGAAATACATCAACCTGGAAGGAATTCGGACAGTTTTTTTCAGACCTTAACTATAACCGGAATATCCTGCCTGAAGGCACAGTGGCAAAAATTAAAGAAATAGCGGCCTCAACACCTGATACCATCGAGACGGTGCGTAAACTCTATTCCATGGTGCAGGAAAAAACAAGATATGTAAGCGTTCAGATCGGAATAGGGGGCTGGCAGCCTATCGAGGCAAAGAAAGTGCATGAAACGTCATACGGCGACTGCAAGGCTTTGTCCAATTACATGAAATCAATGCTTGATGCAGCCGGAATTAAAGCTTATTACGCAATAGTACGCGCCGGAGATAACGATTTATTTATTAATTCGAAGTTCCCGTCAAACCAGTTCAATCATGTCATTGTATGTGTCCCCGGAGAAAAGGATACAGTATGGCTCGAATGCACCAGTCAGAGAATACCATTCAATTATATCGGTACATTTACAGATGACAGGGATGTATTATTAATAACAGAAAATGGAGGACAGTTAGCACATACCAGAAGGTACAGTTCGGAAAACCTGAAATCAAGAAAAGCTTTGATAGTCCTGGAGCCCTCAGGCAACAGTAAAGTAACTGTATCAACATTTTACTCACATTCGTTTTATGAGGATATGATGCCGGTACTGCTAAGCGACAGCGAAAATCAGAGACGGATGCTTAATGATTTAATCGCCTTGCCAGATTATAAACTCCTTGATTTTATGATTCGTCAGCCCGATATCACGGAACCGGTAATAATTGAGGATCTCGTGCTCAGCATAAAAGGATATGCCACAATAATGGGTGACAGAATGATCGTTCCGGTTAATTTGTTGAACAGATCCTCAATGGTACCCCTGGTAAGTGAAAGAAAGTCAGAAATAATCATAAACAGGGATAAGACAACCATTGATACAGTTGTTTACAAGGTACCTGCCGGGTATGTCCTTTCTTCTGCAATAAATCCTTTAAAATTAATCTCCGAATTCGGTTCCTACGAAACATCAGTGCAATCAACATCTGACCATATAATCTATATCAGAAAACAGACGATTAATAAAGGGACTTTCGCTCCGGATAAATATCCGGATTTCACAGATTTCATCAATAAGATCGCCTCGGCTGATATGGCAAAGGTCGTTTTACGGAAACAATAATTCAGTGCTTAATTAACCTCCTTACAGTCGTTTTATTTACCGAAATAACCCTCACCAGGTAAATACCCCGGGCAACTTCAAATCCTGCCGTTGCCTTACCGTTCCATTTCAATTCATTAATCCCGGCAGGGATTACGAAATTAATAACAGGGGATCCCTGTAATGAGAATATCTCTACAGTATGAGGAAGATACTCATCATCTCCTGTAAACCTGATAACAACCTCATTTGAAAAGGGATTTGGATACAACTCGAATTCAAACTCCCCTGTAGCATAACTGGCTGGCTGCTTTTCAACCCCTGTCAGGAATGACGGACGGTTCAGCTGTTTCGAGGTGTAAAGCCTGTACTCACCCTGCATGAGAGAGATGGGGGCGTTCTGATTTGAAGCACTGACATCCATGGCAGTGCCTCTGAAAAACTCGTACCATGTGCCTGTCCTGGTAAAATTTGGGTCTACAGTCCTTGGGAAAAGGTCGAAATTCCCCAATACCACCACGTCCATATCGGAGTGCCGGATGTTCAGCCTTTTAGTTTCTCCCGATTCATATAGGCTGAAATTGTCTGACCTGAATGCAGGCTGGCTCTTCTTCAGCGTCGCCAGGGCGGAAAAGTTATCAAACAGATTTCGCCTTCCGGCAACGGTGTAATAATCCCATCTTATCGGTTTCGGACCGAGGGCGTCATTGTTATAATTCTTTTCAAAATCATAACCCACCTCCTGGAACTGCCAGAGCATTTTCGGGCCGGGTATAAGCATGAAAAAGGTGGCCGTCAGCTTGATACGCTTAAGGGCAATGTCAAGGTCCCTTATGTTGTATCCTCCGACTGCCTCTCCGTTGCTGAGGTTAAGAAACATGATCCTCTCCTCGTCATGGCTTTCCATATAGTCAACAATTCCCGGCACGCTCCACCCACGGTTTTTCCATGATGCCTCGGCAATGGACATGTTCCATGTGCTCTGGCTCGTCGAGGCTGCCTGGTAACGGTTCTTGGTGCTGCCCCACAGCAGGAATCCGCTTGCAGCAAGTGCCTTTTCTTCGTTATTGTCTGCGAAATGCTCAAGTATCAGAATGGCATCGGACTTGTAAGACCAGATCCTGTTCCCAATCCTGTTCAGGATTTCAATCCTTGATGCATCGTATGCCCATCCGTCGCCGCCCATATTGGTAAAACCCTTGGTAAAGTCAAACCTGAAACCGTCTGCCCTGAACTCGTTTATCCAGTAGTGGCAGACGCTGTCGACGAAAGCCTTTGTCTGAATGCTTGCATGATTGAAGTCATTGCCCCAGCTGTAGACAGGGTTGGGCGATGTCGCATTAAACCAAGGGTTGTTGGCGGCAGGCTGGCTCGTACTGTTATTCCAGTACATCCTGACCAGCGGATTGCTTCCGAATGCATGGTTTAGAACCACATCCAGGATAACCGCAATGCCGCGACTGTGACACGAGTCTATCAGCTCCTTCAGATCATTCGCCGGGCCGTAATACTTGTCAACTGCAAAATACATTGACGGGTTATAACCCCAGCTGCTGTTTCCTTCGAACTCGTTCACCGGCATCAGCTCGATGGCATTGACACCCAAACGGCTGAAGTATGCCAGGGTGTCACGGATGGTTTTAAAGTTATGTTTTTCCACGAAATCGCGTACCAGCATCTCGTATATGACAAGGTCATCCTTTGCGGGAGGAATGAAACTGCTGTTCTTCCATACATACTGCGGAGGACGTGTCTGAAAAACCGATGCAAGGCCGTCTGCCAGCCCATCAGGATATGCCATCAGGTCAGGATAGGTAACTGCATCAATGTATTTGTCATTCCACGGATCGAGGATCTTTGTTGCATAGGGATCAGGTATGCGGATCGTCTCATCTATCATGTACTGGAAAGCGTACTCCTTTGCCGGATCGAGTCCCGAGACCTCCAGCCAGTACCAGTTTCCGTCAGGACTTCTCTTCATCAGTCCGGCCGTATTGTATACCCAACCGTTGAAATCACCCAGTACAAAGACATTGTTTTTATACGGAGCATAAAGAAGGAAAGCTGCAGTGTTGTCGCCGGTGATATTTACCCCGGGTTTCAGTCCTGCCGGAACCGCTTCGGTGACAGTCGCTGTCCTGATAAAGTAGAATGCGGAGTCTGCCTTCATTACATTGTTATACCAGGCCCGGGCCACCAGTTTGAAAAGACCGGAGCCCGCTGCTGTGATGCTATGAGTGAGTGTTGTTTCCGTAACCTTCTTAAGGACAGAACCATTCTGATACAGGATAATTGAATCACAGACCGAAGCAGAGACCTGCACAGGTACAGTCGCTCCCGGATCAACCAGAGAGGTGTAGCTGTCGGGCTGCGAAAGAAGGAGTTCGAAGGCAGCCTCCTCACTTACATTGTAAAAGATATCGGCACCCCCGACATCACGGCCGGTTTTTGACCCGGTTGAATTGCGAAACACAAACGCCAGTTTAAGAATCTGCTCACCTGCAGGTACACCGTAGTATTCCCTTATCGAAGGGGTGATTGACAGGGTGTAAACGTTCGTTGAAACCTTTGTCAGTTTTGCCTTGGGCAGGTTGGTGGTCCATGTGGCAACTACATACTTCCATTTACCATCGCTGATGTTTGTGATCACCCCCGTATGGGCATAGACATCATCACCTGTATAATCCTTAAGTCCCATGTCGCCCTTGTCGGCATTGAAAGTAATTATAACCTGCCCGGATGATAATGGAAACACCGGGTTGGCAGTAATCACCTGTGCATGTGAAGTCAAACTCCATGCTGCCAGGGCAAGTATCAGGATTGCGGTTTTTGCTCTCATCATTTCGCGTTAGCGTATTGATTATCCGTTAAATATTATCAAAAACCTCTTCCTGTCAGAGAAGAGGTTTTTGATTTTAAAGAACGCTACGGCCGTGACCGTAACATGGGGGTCTATTCCGCTTAATTCTTGGTCAGTGTTGCCACTTTAGTCCAGGGATTGAGGGTAATTGTATAATTACCTGCCTCTGCCACGGCAATGTTACCACCGCCGTCGGTAAGCCCCGTCAGGCTTCCGCCAAGGTTGTAACCCCAGTCGTCGTTGGCCCTGAACTTGAATGAGGCAGCCGTAAGGTTAAGAGTGACGGTAAACACGCCATTAACTGCATCCCATGTCATGTTAGTATCATCACTCCACTGACCGGGTGTTGCATCACCAATTACTCCCCACCTGTCTGCACGGTAGGTATATGCCAGCGGATGACTCAGGTCAAGCGTGATGGCATAGTCGTCTTCAACTGTTGTTGCAATGTTGTCGCCTCCGGCAACAAGGGCATTGCTGCCTGCCGATGCGCCATAGTTTAAACCCCAGTCGTCATTGGCTCTGAACTTCCAGCCTCCGGCCGTAAGGTGAATACCTCCCTTCCATACACGTACGGCAGGATCATATGTCAACGGTAACTGCGAGCCCCACGAGGTCAGATCTCCGATAACACCCCAGACAGTTGCAACTGCAGTGTATGTCATGGGGTCCGCTCCGGCATTTACATTCAGCTTGTAGTATCCTGCAGGAAGATTGATGTTATCTCCGGTTGAACTCAGCGTTCCGGCAGTTGCGCCGGCTCCGTAATTCGGACCGTCCCAGTTAGGTTTGGATGCAAACTTCCAGTTGTTGGAAGCATTCGCCATGTATACATAACCTTCGACGTTGTTCGGAGCAGTCTCAAGGCTGATCACCATCGGCGACTTGTCAGGCGCCCAGTCGGCCAGGCCTGAACCCGGGTAACTGGCTGCAACATAGTCTCCGGGGACATACCATTCGCGGGTGCTGACCAGGGTTGTAAAGCTGATCTCATTCCCGTAGGCTGTCCCTGCACCGTTGGTAGCATAGGCACGTACATAGTAAGTCGTCAGACCGTTCAGCCCCGTGAGAGAGCTTACAAACGCGCCGAGACCTGTACCGTCAGTGGTTTTGCTTCCGGCAGTGGTCGGATTTTGAGCTGTTCCATAGCAGACACCGTATGCCGTGACAGCTGATCCGCCGTCGGCAGTTACTTCACCGCCTGTAGTGGCTGTTGTACCTTCCACATCGCTGGCGGCCACGGTTGTAACGGTGGCCAGGACAGGCAGGGTGGTGAAGGTGAGATCCTCACCGTAAACTGTTCCTGCCGGACCGGTTGCATAGGCACGTGCATGGTATGCCTGCGCAAATGTCAGGCCGGTCAGCGGAACATTGAACGCTGCAGTTGTAGCTGTTCCCAGGAAGGGGGTCTTTGATTTTGCGATGGTCGGATTGGGTTCCGTGTCATAGCAAACACCCTTCTCGGTGAAGCCGTCACCCTCAGCCACAACAAATCCCACAACAGTGGCTGAATTGGAGGTTATGTCAAACACCTTGGTCGTCCCGAGCTCGGGATCGAGTCTTATCTCCGATGTCTCCTCGGTGCAGCCTGCAAAGAGTATTGCCGCTGCAACCGGGAGCATCATTATTCTGAATATTGATCTCATTTTCATAAATCTAACTGTTTTATGTCCCGGTTTAGTTGTTCTTGACTATAGTGCATGAACCTGCTTCGGTCGGGCCGTTGGGCTGAGTGATGGTCAGCGTGATCGTATAGTTTCCGGCAGTAATTGGAATATTGTTACCGTCATGGAACAGGTCATTCAGGTTACCCGTATTGTCCTTGTTGTAACCAATATTCCAAGCCCATCCGTCGTTGAGTCTGAACTTGAACTCA
The DNA here is from genome assembly GCA_049294275.1 of Bacteroidales bacterium. Classification (GTDB taxonomy): domain Bacteria; phylum Bacteroidota; class Bacteroidia; order Bacteroidales; family VadinHA17; genus SR-FBR-E99. The sequence continues at coordinate 26,806 of JBAQCQ010000090.1, read as the reverse complement.
CCGTCAACAAGGTTGAGAGTAATAGACCATGTACCTGTTACGGGGTTGTAATCCATCTTCTGATCAGGAGAATCCCATCCGTTGGGTGTTGCCGAGCCAACAAGGCCGATCATGTATGAATCAGCTGCGTAGGTCAGGCCATTCACGTCTGCAGACAGTTTGTACCATCCGCTCACTCCGACAGATATTCCTGCTCCGTTGACCACAAGCGCTGAGCCGGTAGCACCGTAAATTGTGTTTGTATCAGGGTTCTTCAGTGTGAAGGCCTTGGTGGCATCAAGTTTCACCAGGCCGGTGTACTTACCGTCTCCGAGTACCGATTCGATCTTTTGCGCCAGGCCCGAGTCAATAAGGTCAAGCCGCGGCAGACCGTACAGAGATGCGCTGGCAGTCTTTAATGCCGATTTGTAGGTGAACGGTGTGCTGCCGGTACCGGGTGCTCCGGTGCCTGCATCAACAACCAGCACTGCCCTCAGCCGGAAGTCAAGTGATGTGGTAGCATCAGCGGGGAACTTCCTGATGAGTGCCCCGTTAAGGTCACTCACGGTAAGTTTCATCGATTTGCACTGGTTGCCAGTCCATATGGTGACAAAGTCAGCAAAATCAGTCCCTGCGGCGGCGGCATCAATGAAATATGTTGCTGATGCCTGAAATCCCGGATCAACAGGAGTGCCGATGAACTCAAGCATATTGTTTCCGTCCGACCTCTGTAAAGTCAGATCGGGAATAGTTGTGAGTGCCGGGGCCACCGGATTGGACAGCATGGTGATCATCTCACCGTCTTTCTCACAACCTGTGAGAAAGACTGCCAAAACGATGAATGTCAGATATATCAATAAATTCTTCTTCATTTCTCTTCTGTTTTTAGGATTAATAACCTGGGTTGTTCTGCCCGTTGTAGTTCGGGTTTGCAGAGAGTTCGTCACCCGGGATCGGGAACAGGTCAAGGTGGTCAGAAGTGCTGGCGCCGGCGTAGGCTCCCCCCTTCCACTGCCAGAGGTATCCGCTGCCGGTGAATTTGCCGAAACGAACCAGGTCGGTGCGCCTCTGTGCTTCATAGTAGAACTCACGGCCCCTTTCATCGATAAGAAAATCGAGCGAAAGCTGAGCTGCTGTGATGTTACCGCTTGTATTGCCATAGGCGCGCTCCCTTATCTTGTTGATGTCTGCAACCGCTGCGTCAATGTTAGCTGAACCGCCAAGCCTGAAGAGTGCTTCTGCTCTCATCATATAGGCATCTGCAAGACGGAAGACAGGAAAGTCGGTGCAGGCATATGCGGTATTGTAATTCGCCGGTCTCGTGCCGTCTGCATTGCGTGCAGTGAACTTGTACACCCCGATGCCATAATCACCGCTGGATGACGGAGACGGAATGTTCCCCGCCTTCTTCATCTTCAGAAAGACGCGTTTGTCATCGCACTGCGAGAAGGTCGGGTCAGAAGACGGTATTGGAGTACTTCCGTATGTCGCAATGGTGTCAACCATCAGATCCAGGAACTGTATCCTTGCTCGGTTACCGTTCCAGTTGGTGTTCGATGTAAGTCCGTGGAAATCTTCAGCCCTGATATAGACTGCATCACTTGATGATTCGATGATGAATGTTGAGCCCACATATCCCTGTGTGTTGACCCCGTCCTGTTCCCAGGCGAAGATCATCTCGGGGTTATGGTTTCCGTCATTGTCAGCGCTGAAATTCTGCCTGTAGTTGGTGGCAAGCGAATACTGGCCGCCGGTGATGACCTTATCACAGTAGGTCTTGCAGTCTGCCCAGCGTGGTGTGCCCGTATAGACTTCTGCATTCAGATAGAGCCTTGCAAGAAGCATCCATGCTGCTGCCTGGTCTGCCTGGGGATATGAGAATTTAGGTGCTCCAAGGCTGCTTTCTATGGCGAGAAGCTCAGTCTCAATGTAATTGAATATCTCTGTCCTGGTCCCTATCTCCGGGAAGAACTTGCCAACGCCGTCCTCTTCGGTTGTAAAGGGGAACTGTCCGAACAGGTCAATTGCCCACGAATAGGCCAGTGCCCTTAGGAAGCGTGCTTCAGCGATATACCTTTCAGAGTTTTCACCACCGATTGTTTGTGCCTTTATGATGAAGTCGTTGGCATATGTGATACTAAGCGCCAGACGCTGGTAGAGCGCTGTTAGGAACGGGTTGCTCGGACTCCATGTCTGGGTGTTGAGGTCTGCGATACCGACATCTCCCCAGGCACATATAGCCTCGTCTGTTGTAATCTCCTGGAGGTTCCATAGGGCCCTCATCGTAGTGAAGAAGTTGCCGTCAGATGCAGTGATGTCATCACCGCCGTTGGATCCCTGTCCCGAGATGATGAAGCTCGCATAGATTTTACCAAGGGCCATTTTCATATAGGCAGGATCATCACCAAGGTCAAGGATTTTTGTGGGGTCATTAGGGGTGACATCCAGATCTTTCACGCATGATGAGATCATCAGCGCAGAAAGTATAATTCCGAATATTACGATTTTTTTATTCATATCTGCTTATCGATTTTATAATTAGAAGGTAAGCCCTACACCAAGCATGAAGGTGCGCGGCCTTGGATAGAAGTTATTGTCTATTCCGCCACTGACCTCCGGGTCAAGCCCGCTGTATTTGGTTACAATCAGTGCATTCTGCACCGTGAAACTTACGCGTGCTCCGACAGCTCCGAAGAGTTCTTCAAAACTGTAGCCTGCACTTACGTTGTCAAGCTTGAGGAATGAGGCATTCTCAACGAAATAGTCACTGCTGAACTGCCGCTTGACAAAATCCGTCTCGGCAAGTGCCCTGGTGAAGTTTTTCCAGTAACCGATCTGCTGCATCTGGTCATATGACGCGCCTGAGGCTACCTGGTTGTAAACATAGTTACCTATGCTTGCACGGGCTGATGCTGACAGGTCAAAGTTCTTATATTCGAACCTTGCGGAAAACCCCAGCAGAATATCAGCAACCGGGTTATGATAGATATACTTGTCAGCATTATCACCGCTTACCACACCGCCTGCACCTGACTCGTCAACATATAGTCCTTCGATTGGTTTGCCATTTGCATCGTATACCTGGCGGTTAACGAAGAAAGCCCGTGCCGGATAGCCGACCCTGGTCACCTGCTTGGTGCCTGTCATACCATCACCGTAGGTTACCCCGATGTAATCAGGATCATCTGTAAGAAGCAGCTTAGTGATCTCGTTAACGTTGTATGTCGCATTTAAGCCAATTAAAAAAAGCATGTCATTCGTTGAAACCGGAATGAAATTCAGCGAGAGCTCTGCACCGGTGTTCTTAAGGCTACCCACATTGGTAAGCAGGGTATTTGAGAAGTTGCTTCCGCTTGATACCGTAACTAAGTTAAGAAGATCGTCGGTAACTCTTTTATAAAGGTCAATTGAACCGGTGATGCGGTCATTGACAAACCCGAAGTCGAGACCGGCATTAAGCGTGGTTGTCTCCTCCCACTTGATGTCCGGGTCATAGGCATCAGGCCTGAGTGTTGGAAGCCACTCCCCGTCAATGTAATAATATGAACCTTCCGATGCCTCACGGTAAAGCGCCAGTGCCGGAAAGTCGTTGCCGATGTCCTGCTGCCCGGTGATACCCCAGCCAAGCCTGAGCTTGAGATTAGATACTGCCTTGACATTCTTCAGGAATGATTCCTCCTTAATCTTCCATCCGAGAGCAACCGAAGGGAACAATCCCCAGCGGTTATCAGCCGGAAATCTTGATGAACCGTCGTCACGAACAGTGACAGTGACGAGATATCTGTCCTTCAGCGTATAGTTGATACGGCCAAAGAATGACACGAGATAGTTCCCGGGATCGGTTGTAAATGAAGAGCTGTCAGACTTCTGGTAGAGAGGATGTTCGGCATCAACCCTGCCTCGTGTGTAGGTCTGGCCTTTCCTTTCGAAGTGCTGCCATGAGTAACCTGCGGTCACGTCAACAACACTCTGGATGCTGCTTATATCCTTCTTGTAATTCAGGTAAAAGTCGAGCAGATTATTATTGTTGGTACCGCTGTAGTCGGAAAGTTTTCCGTAAAGCGGGGCTGTCAGAACTGAAGGAGATGTCTTGGGACGATTGTTGTGTCCGTCGCTCTCTGAATAGTCAGTTGCCAGGTTGAGGTTGGCCCTCAGGTCACGCAGGAAAGGAAGTGCGTAATCTAACTGAATATTCCCGATAACCCTGTTCACCACTGACTTGTTGTCCACAGCAAGTGCCTGCTCGACAGGATTTGGTGTTCCAAGGTTCGCGCCGTAGTTGGCCCACTGGAAATATCCTGCTGAAGCAGAATTGCCGTCCATGACCACCTGTGTCGGATCCATATTGACTGCTGATCCAATGGCACCTGAATCACCGAAATTGTGATGGGTGTTCATTCCCTTGACGTTCAGGTTGACCTTAAGATCACCATTGAAGAACGTGGGGTTGACGCTGAGTGAACCGGTGAAACGCTGCATGTCAGTGTTCTTCAGGATACCGTTCTGGTTGGTGTAACCGACGGAGAAGCGATAAGGAAGAGTCTTGACTGCTCCCGAGAGACTCAGGTTATGGTCATGAGAGATAGCAGTGCGAAAAATCTCTTTCTGCCAGTTTGTGTTCTGCGTGCCAAGAAGTTCCAGGTTGTCAATTCCGAACAGGGTTGACCGTTCATGTGCCAGTTGCCTTATTTCGTCACCTGAGAAGACATCTACATAGGCAATGGCGCTGGCGACTGATACGTTTCCGTCATACGATACTTTAAACGGACTGCCAGCTACACCTTTTTTGGTGGTGATAAGAATGACACCGTTCGATGCCCTTGAACCGTAAATGGCTGTTGCGGAGGCATCCTTCAGGACAGTAAAAGTCTCGATGTCATTCGGGTTTACAAATGAGAGGAGGTTCGAACTGCCTGACACATTGTTGTTATCGATGGGGACACCGTCAATGATGATCAGGGGGTCATTGGATGCGTTCAGTGACGATCCGCCGCGGACACGTATCGTTGAGCCGCTTCCGGGTGCGCCACCTGAGGTGGTTATGACAACACCGGCACTCTTACCGACGAGAAGATCCTGCGCCGAGGTTATGGCTCCCTTGTTGAAGTCCTTGGAGCTCACAGCAGCCACAGACCCCGTTGCATCACTCTTCTTCACGGTACCGTAACCGATGACAACCACCTCGTCGAGGGCCTGCACATCGGTACGCATTGCCACGTTGATCACCGTCTGGTCAGCGACGGTCACCTCCTGCGGCAGATAGCCGATAAAAGTAAACAGCAGAACATCCCCTGGCTTTGCCATCAGGGAGTATTCTCCGTCAGTGCCGGTAATGGTTCCCGTCAGCGTGCCCTTTACAACAACATTCACTCCGGGGAGTGTCTGTCTGTCGGCAGCATCGGAAACTGTACCTGACACCCTTACCTGTTGCCCCAGGGCAACAAGACTCATCAGTATGCCGAAGGTCAGCATGAAGAGCCGTTTTCCAGTTAGTTTCTCCATAAATAGATTAGTTTAATTGCAGTTTACAGAATGATTATTATTAATGAATTTGTTCGTCCAGATTTGGGATCATAAAAATCGCTCTTTTCCCAGAGTTAACCAACTCTTTTTCAGCTTTTTTCCGCAATCGTTACCGCAAACGTTTGAATTGAGGATTTGCCAATTGGCAGACCGCCCGGAAAAATGTTTTTTTATTATCTTTACCCGCATCAGTCTTTCCCCGATGGGCAGAGAAAATATTACAATAAAGGATATCGCGCGCGAGCTTGGCATTTCGCCATCAACCGTCTCGAGGGCGCTCAAGGACCACCCTGACATCAGCCAGGCCACCCGTGATGCCGTCAACGAACTGGCCGAGAGGTGGAACTACAGGCCCAACCCGATAGCCCTGAGCCTCAAGAGCGGGTCGTCGAAGACCATCGGTGTGATAATCCCTGACGTCGTACATTACTTTTTCTCAACAGTTATCAGCGGCATCGAGGATGTGGCATACCAGCGCGACTACAATATGATCCTTTGCCAGAGCAACGAGCGTTGGGAACACGAGGTGAAGAACATCAGAACATTGCTCTCGAGCCGTGTCGACGGCATCCTGGCATCACTGGCCAAGAACACGACAGATTTCAGCCATTTCCAAAGCATCATTGATAAGAACATACCTCTTGTCTTCTTTGACCGGGCAACAGAGGAACTTAAGACTGACAGCGTTGTTATTGACGATGAAGCAGCGGCATACAAGGCGGTTAACCACCTCCTCAGGATGGGCAGGAAGCGCATCGTTCACCTTTCCGGTCCGCCCCAGCTCGCCATAGCCCACAACAGGCTCAACGGTTACCTGAAGGCCATGAAGGAGTACCGGCTGACACCTTCAGACGATGACATTGTCAAATGCGATGACATAGAAAGCGCAGAAAAGGTGGTGCCGCAGCTCCTGATGCGCCGGCCCCGTCCTGATGCCTTTTTTGTAGTCAATGACCTGACTGCCGCACAGGCGCTTATGATAATCAAGAGGCACGGGCTGAAGATACCTGAAGACATTGCCGTTGTAGGCTTTACCAACAGCCAGATAGCCACCCTCACAGACCCCGGCCTGACATCGGTTGACCAGAAAGGCTTTGAGATGGGACAGATTGCAGCCAGGCTGCTTCTTGACCGGATTGAAAACCCGAGAAGACCTCTCGAAAACAGGATAATCACCTCCGAACTCGTAATCAGGGGGTCATCCTCCTCAAAATAAAAAGCTTAAGCTTTAATGAAATCCGACAGCCGGCCCTTCGCCCCGGCCATGATGCCTTTCGGCGTTTCGGTTAGAGTGCAGCACTCGGTCTGCGGGTCATGCTGAAATATCAGAATATGCCCGTTACGCAGTCCCTCTTCAAGGATCTCCTGTTTCTCGGCAATGGTTACCAGGGGAAGCAGGTCATAAGCCATGTTCCACAGAAGAGGAATGTGGGCCGCGGTTGGCATCAGGTCACCGGCATAAATGAATTGCCGGCTGTTATGCCTTATCACTGGTATGATCAGCCCGGGTGTGTGCCCGTAACAGAGCCTCAGGGAAACCCCCGGGCAGAGCTCTCCTCCCTCTTCAACCAGGTTCAGCCTGCCGCTTTCACCGAATGGTCTGATATTCTCAGGGAGGAAAGCGTCCTCCTCACGGAGGTTTGAGTCATTGGCCCACTCCCACTGCTCGCGGCTTATATGATACGCTGCATTCGGGAAAACCGCTGTCACCCCGCCGCCCGGGGCATTGGCAAAACAGCCTCCGCAGTGGTCGGCATGAAGATGGGTTATGATGACATCCGTGATATCCTCCGGCCTGTAACCGCAATCCGACAGTCCTCCTGTAAGTCCCGAACCCCCGTGCAGGTAATTGTACCGGAAGAACTTTTCATCCTGCTTGTCGCCCCATCCCGAATCAACAAGAATCACTCTTCCCTCAGCCTGAACCACAAGTGACTGCAGCGACAACTCAATGGTGTTGTTGTCATCAGAACGCACCTGCCTGCTCCACAGGGCCTTCGGGATGACGCCGAACATTGCGCCCCCGTCAACCCTGAAATTCGTAATGTTGAAAAGAGATAATTTCATTTTTAAACTTATTACCTGACGCAAGATAGGCAATTTTGGTATTTTTGCGGGAAAGCCGGCAAGGAGACAGGTTTAATGAATCCCGATTTCAATACTGTATTGTTTGCATTTCTGCTGACCCTGTTCGCAGGTCTGGCGACAGGCGTGGGAAGTACCATAGCCTTCTTTGCCAAAAGAACCAACACCAAATTCCTCACTGTCAGCCTGGGGTTCTCTGCCGGGGTGATGATTTACATTGCCTTCGTTGAGATCTTCATCAAGGGCCGGGAGGTTCTGACGGAGGCCATGGGAATGCGCCAGGGATGGTGGATGGCCGTGATTGCCTTCTTCGGGGGCATTGCCCTGATAGGCATAATTGACAGGCTGATTCCTTCACAGGAGAACCCGCATGAAGTCAGGAAACTGGAGGGAGGCGAAGAGGAGGAAAAGAGCGGCAGGCTCCTGCGCATGGGCGGCATGACAGCGCTGGCCATAGGCATCCATAATTTCCCCGAGGGACTCGCAACATTCACCTCGGCCCTCTCCGATCCGAAGATAGGGATCGCCATAGCTGTCGCAGTTGCCATACACAACATACCGGAAGGTATTGCCGTCTCAGTACCTATTTACTACGCAACAGGCAGCAAGCGCAAGGCATTCAGGCTCTCTTTCCTGAGCGGTATCGCCGAACCGGTAGGCGCACTGGCCGGTTATCTCCTGCTGCTGCCCCTGATGACTCCCACACTCATGGGAGTGCTCTTTGCCTTCGTTGCAGGTATTATGGTCTTTATCTCACTCGATGAGCTCCTTCCGGCAGCAGAAAAATACGGCGAACACCATTTATCAATATACGGACTCGTCTCAGGCATGGCCATCATGGCACTCAGTTTGTTGCTCTTCAAGTGAACAAAAACCGGTCAGTTCTGTAAGATATTTATAAATTTGCATTCAAATACCAATTACTTAAAACAGATTATAATGAAAAGAACACTGACAATCATGTTGTTACTTGTTGCACTGACAATCGGTGCCCAGGCACAGAGCTACAAATCAGCGATAGGCCTCAGGGGCGGTGATCCTTCCGGTGTTACCTTCAAGACTTTCATTAACAGCACCAACGCCATTGAACTGATTGCAGGAACAGGCTACTGGGGACATAACTTCGCAATCACAGGTTTCTACGAGTGGCAGAAACCCACAGACTGGACTCCTAACCTCGACTGGTTCATCGGCCCGGGTGCCCATATCGGCTTCTGGAACGATTACTGGAAGAATGAATACAGCACAGGCATCCTGCTTGGTGTCGACGGCATCATAGGACTGGAATATACACTTGATGACATTCCCCTTAACTTTTCTCTCGGCTTCGGACCCAGCTTCCAGCTCACAAGCGGACCGGGATGGTATTACTGGAACGGCGGCTTTGCCGTAAGGTACGTCTTCTAGAGTGCATTAATACGCCCGGACCGAAGCGGATAAAGACATAGAACTGTTTTTTTGCAAAATATTTTGCAGTTAAAAAAAAAGATGCCACCTTTGCATCCGCTTTTTTAAGTTCTTTAAGGTCCATTCGTCTAGTGGCTAGGACGTCAGGTTTTCATCCTGGTAACAGGGGTTCGATTCCCCTATGGACTACAAAACATACATTAAACTGAAATTATGGCTAATCACAAGTCGGCACTGAAAGCCACGAGGCAGGCAGAGGCAAGGAAAGAGGAGAACAAGTACTATGCACGTACAATGCGCAATGCTCTCAAGACAATGCGCAAGACCACCGATAAGGCTGAAGCTGAGAAGATGCTGCCACAGCTCAACGTCGTACTTGACAAGCTGGCAAAAAAGAATGTAATCCATAAGAACAAGGCTGCAAACCTTAAGTCTTCCATTACAAAGCATGCACAGAACCTGAAGTAGTTTTTACTTATAAATAATTCGCAGCCGTCGCTTTCATGTGACGGCTGTTTTTTTTATATTGCAGTGGGATAATACGTTTTGCTGCATGTCAATGAAAATCACAGACTGGGCTGTCGAGGACAGGCCCCGTGAACGGCTCTGGAACAAGGGCCCGTCAAGCCTCAGCGATGCTGAGCTTTTAGCTATTCTCATAGGATCAGGCACCAGGAACCACTCGGCCCTGGACCTGGCACGCGAACTGCTGGCTATGGCCGGCAACTCTCTCGGCGACCTGGGCAAACTCAGCGCCGGCGAGATTCGTAAAATAAAGGGAATGGGCGAGGCTAAGGCCGTAACCATATCTGCCGCCCTCGAGCTGGGACGGCGCCGTAAGATGGCCGAGGCATCTGAAAACCCGCAGATAAGGTCTTCGGCCGATGTCTACAGCATCATGAGCCCGCTGATGGAAGATCTCCAGCACGAGGAGTTCTGGATACTCTTCCTCAACCGGTCAAACCGCGTTACCGGACGGATGAAAATAAGCCAGGGAGGAGTCTCGGGTACTGTCACCGACGTGCGCATCGTGATGAAAAAGGCAATCGAGACGCTGGCATCAGGACTGGTCATCTGCCATAACCACCCCTCCGGAAACAACAGCCCGAGTGACTCCGACATACGCATCACACAAAAAATAAGGGAGGCAGGAGCGCTGATGGATATCCAGCTGCTTGACCATCTCATAATAGCAGGAAAGGATTATTACAGCTTCGCCGACAACGGGGCTCTCTAATACTGACCGGGGGCCAGCCTCACCTCGGATTTGTCTGGACACATCTCCAGCATCTCTGCAACCGTCAGTCCGGTCACCGGATGCACCGCCTCCGGAGCAACCTCGCACAGCGGCTCCAGTACAAACCTCCTGTCAGCTAACCTGGGATGTGGCACCTCGAGGCCGGGGATAGAGATGATACGGTCCTCCCAGAGAAGTATGTCGAGGTCGATGATGCGCGACTCATACTTGCCGCCTCCGCTGTGCCGTCGGCCCATACGCCCCTCCATCGACCTGAACAGCTGCATCAGCTGCTGCGGCTTCTTCAGGGTGTCAATCACCACCACCATGTTCAGGAACTTGTCATCGGCCTCAAACCCCCATGGTTCTGTCTCCCATACCGATGACGAGGCAATGACCTCCCCTGCCTCCTCACCGATATGCTCCATGGCACGCGCCAGGGCGGCAAACCTGTCCCCAAGATTGCTTCCGAGCCCGACGATGACCCTCGAACGGTCTGATAATTTCATAACATGCTGTTTAGCCCTGTAAAGATGCCTGATTTTTTTATAATTTGGCCACCGAACAAAAAGCGCACAAATGAAAACCTTCCTCAAGATGCTTCTCGCCGTGATAGCGGGAACAATAATAACCACTATTCTGTTTTTTGTCATCATGCTTTCCGTGGTCTCCGGAATGGCGGCGGCAGGCAAAAAAGCGGTAACCATACCCGAAAAAAGCGTACTTGTTATAAAAACGGGTACGGTTATCAGTGACCGCACACAGAGCAACCCCCTCGCCATGTTCGATCCGTTCACCGGTTCGTTCACACAGACCCCGGGACTGAACGACCTGCTGAAGAATCTGAAGAAGGCAGCGGAAGATGAAAATGTAAGCGGTATCCTCATCGAAACCGGGACCATGCCGTCAGGCTGGGCGACTGCAGACGAACTGCGCACCGCCCTTGAGGAATTCAAAGAAAGCGGCAAATTCATTTACTCCTATGCTGACTATATTATGATGCAGGAGAGTTACTTCATCTCCACGGCAGCAGATGCAATATGGATCAATCCGACAGCCATGCTCGACTTCAGGGGACTGGCGGCCGAAGTGACCTTCTACAAGGAAGCCCTCGGGAAACTGGGGGTTGAGGTACAGGTCATCCGTCACGGTAAGTTCAAGGGAGCAGTGGAGCCTTACATGCTCGACAGACTGAGCGATGAGAACCGCCTTCAGATATCTGCCTACATGGGATCTATATGGAAACATGTGGTCGGCGTTATCTCCGAGAAAAGGGGAGTACCCGCGGAGAGGGTGATGAGCCTGGCTGATTCAATCGCAGGATATGACACGGAGATGATGACCACGGCAGGCCTGATCGACGGACCTCTCTACCGCGACCAGCTTGAAGACAGCATCAGGTCTGCAGCAGACATTAAGGAGGGAAAGAAGATTAACTATGTCTCTATGTCGAAGTACTCAAAGGTACCGGCCAGTAAGGGCACAAAACTGGCCAAATCAAAGATAGCTGTGCTCTTTGCAGAGGGCAGCATAGTCAACGGCGAGGGAGATGACACAAATATCGGCGGCAGCAGATATGCGGCCGAAATGCGCAAACTGCGCCTCGACACAACTGTAAAGGCTGTCGTCTTCAGGGTCAATTCACGCGGTGGCAGCGTCATCGCTTCCGACATGATATGGCGCGAGGTGGAACTCACCGGCAAGGTCAAGCCTGTGGTCGTCTCCATGGGCAATTATGCCGCAAGCGGAGGTTATTACATCTCATCCCCCGCCGGAAAAATACTGGCCTCACCGGTCACAGTAACAGGGTCAATCGGTGTATTCGGACTGATTCCCAATGCAGAAAAGCTCCTTGAACAGAAGCTCGGGATAAGCTCTGACATAGTCCGTACGAACACCAACGCGGATTTTCCATCCATCTCAAGAGCGATGAATTCATTCGAGAGAGAGACGATGCAGGCAAATATTGAACGAACCTACAGCAACTTCACTAAGCTGGTGGCGGAAGGAAGAGGAATGAGCCAGGCGGCAGTAGACAGCATCGGACAGGGACGCGTATGGAGCGGGACAGATGCAGCCGGGCTGGGTCTGGTTGACGCCTTCGGAGGCCTGAGGGATGCCGTGAAGGAAGCAGCCACCCTCGCCGGACTGGAGGAGTACCGCATCAGCGAGAAGCCTGAAGCGTCCGATTTCTATACAAAGCTGCTGAAGCAGATGACCGAAGAGATGAGGATACGGGCTATTCGCAATGAGCTGGGAGAGGTCTCAAGGTATTATTTCGACCTTAAGGAGATAATCTCATCAGGAGGCATCCTGGCCACAATGCCATATTACCTCGAGATCCGCTGAGATGATCATGCCGGGGAAGCTCCTCCTGTGGATCTCTTCGGAGCTCTACGGACTGGTTGTGGCTGCAAGAAACAGTCTCTATAATGCAGGTATCTTAAGGAGCCGCACCTTCAGCATTCCGGTGATTTGCATCGGTAATATAACTGCCGGAGGCACCGGCAAGACTCCTCACGTGATTTACCTTGCCGATAAGCTGTCTGATGTGATGGAGGTGGCAGTGCTCAGCCGCGGGTACCTGCGCAGCAGCAAGGGCTTCAGGCCGGTGACAGGCACAGACAGTGTCAGCGAAGCCGGAGATGAGCCGCTGCAGATGGCACAGAGCCTGAAAAAAGCCCGGGTCTTCGTCGACCGCGACAGGGTGAACGGCATCAGCGAGATTCTCCGCTCCCACCCCTCCGCTGAGGCAGTTATACTTGATGACGGATTCCAGCACAGGGCATTGCATGCAGGTATGTACATCCTCCTTACCGACTGGAACCGGCTGATGACCCGTGACCGGATGCTTCCGCTGGGACGACTGCGCGAGAACATTGACGGTATTAAAAGAGCCGGCATGATCATTGTTACAAAGGTTCCTCCGGGTGTCAAACCCGAAGAAAGGGAGGCTGTCAGGGGAGAGCTGCTGGCGGCCGGGGCCGGGCAGAGTATATGGTTCACTACACTGGCATATGAAAAGCCGGTGCCCCTATTCTTCGGCACCCCCATGCGGGGCATCAACACCGGTACGACAGTGCTGCTGGTAACGGGCATAGCTGAACCCGGACCTCTTGCGGCTTACCTTGCATCCATCTCCGCCGGCGTTGTTCCGCTCTCATTCCCTGATCACCATCAATTCACTGAAGCTGACATTGAAAATATCACCTCTGCATTTGATAAGCTGACCGGACCTGACAAAATCATAATCACCACCACCAAGGATGGCGTCAGGTTAAAAGAAATAGCTAATATTGCAGATCACGTCAGGAATGCAATGCACTACCTGCCGGTGACCGTGCAATTCATTGAAAATGAAGATGATTTCCTAACAAAAGTTTACTCATATGCTGGAAAAGATCGTCAATACAGCTGATTTTCTGAGATCGAAGGGGTTTATTGATCCTGATGCAGGAATAGTTCTGGGGACCGGACTGGGCGGCCTCACAACTGAGATTGATAACCAGCTTGAAATAGCATATAAGGATATACCCGATTTCCCGGTCTCCACAGTGCAGGGCCATGCCGGGAAGCTGATCTACGGAGATTTCGGCGGAAAAAAGGTGGTTGCCATGAAGGGCCGCTTCCATTACTACGAGGGATACGGCTCAGAACAGGTCACCTTCCCTATAAGGGTCATGAAGGAGCTGGGCATAAGGTCGCTCTTCCTCTCCAACGCTGCCGGCGGCGTCAACCCGGCATTCAGGATCGGAGACATCATGATCATCAATGACCATATCTGCCTTGTGACCAATCCCCTCATCGGACCGAACGATGACCGGATCGGTCCGCGATTTCCCGACATGAGCATCCCCTATGATCTGTCACTTATAGCAAAAGCAGAAAAAATTGCTGCGGACCTTGGCATACCGGTAAAAAAAGGGGTTTATCTCTCCACTACCGGCCCGACATTCGAGACTCCTGCAGAATACAGGTTCTTCCGCATCATCGGCGCTGACGCAGTAGGCATGTCCACTGTTCCGGAGGTCATCACAGCCAGGCATATGAATGTCCCGATCTTTGCCGTAAGCATCATCACTGACCTCGGAGTCGAGGGTAAGATCGAATTCACGACCCATGAGTCAGTACAGCTGGCTGCCGAACACAGCGAAGAGAAGATGACGAGGATCATGAAGGAGCTGATCACTGCGCTCTGAGCCATAATGGGCTGATCTCAGCACTCTGATCCCTGTAGAGCTGATCGCAGCCCTATGACCCCTGCTGACCTTGTCTCAGTGCCCTGATCACTCACCGGTACAATATTGCACAAACTTCTTTCCAACGCCGCGATGAGCCCGCGGCGCTGAATGATTCTGCCAGGATCATATAGAGCCCGGCCGGCAGTCGCGCCCCGCTGTCAGAGGTGCCGTCCCATATGAACTGTGCCCCGGCACCCGCCGCATTCCTCTCCGCCAGTCGCCTGACAGGGTATCCGCGGTCATTGAAGACAGTCACCGTGATGATATTGCCAACACCTCCCGGGAAGACCCCCACGGAGACGATATCCTCGAAACCGTCACCGTCAGGCGAAACCCGTGTTGATGACAGTGTCATCCCGCCGGCTGCCTCCGCAGGGGTGACAGTCCCCGAGTTGGGAGCACCGGGAGTGCCCCATCCGCATGACTCTGATGCCGAGTGCCAGTTGCCGGCCACGTCTGAAGGCAGCGACGGTGATACCTTCTCCAGCGCAACGCCCTCCGTGACGGACAGGAACATCAGATGCATCGATGAGCTGTAGTCTACCCTGTCAATGACATTAAATGCACGATCATATAACAGAAGCATACCTGAATCGTCATTCAGCGCCGGAAGACGGTCTGCCTCCAAGACCGCCCCCGGAGAGGCACAGGGAAAATGGTCCAGTACCGACTGCCTGTCAGTGGTCAGTGCAACGTATTCACCCGGGAGAAGCTGTCGCGGCAGGGCTGTAAAGGCCGGGGCAGCTGCACCGTAACCTCCGGCTGCCGACAACCCTGAAAGATCGATGATCCTCCCGGAGTTGTTGTAAAGCTCAATGTATTCATCACACCCGCTCACCGGGTCAGGCAGCAGTTCGTTGAACATTATGTCTCCGGGAACTGGATCCGTGGGGATGCCCGTCCTTAGGTCCGATACACAGGGCCGGTTTCCTGCAAAATCAGTGACTGTCGGCGCAATGAGCAGTGTGATAATGACACCGGGCCCGATCTCCGTCCGCAACGGTATCAGAACCTTGCGGTCAGCAGGATCGCCGGACAGGACCGGGAGGGTCCCGGTGCCGTTAGTCATCCAGGTTACATCTGATCCAATCATCACGGTTTCGTCGAAGAGTACCGTCACAGTAAGAGGCGATTCAGACCAGACGGCCAGGACCTGCGGGCAGCTTGTATCAACGGTTCTGATATCCGCAGAGTTGGCCTTCCCCGGGGTGCCGCCTGAGGGATCAGAGGATGGACTCCATGCCCATGGCTCATTGAACGGACTGCTCTTGTCAGTCATCTCGGCTGACCATCCGCCGTCCGACTTCGGACCGTCACCCAGAAACCGGGGCGTATAGCTGACAGCATGAATGAGCCTGCCGCAGCTATCGCGAAGAGCAATGACCTCACCTTCATTGTTCAGTGTGGGGAATGACTTGACAGCCATTACGCGTCCGTACGGAAGGAAAACCGCCCTGTTCCCTGTGGAACAAAGGATTATACTCTCACCTGGGGCGATGGTCTCCGGTGACAGATATGCCGTATCGGGTCCGCAAATCAGCATGACACCGGCGGTTGACAGACTGGCGCCGTCCCGGTTCGTGATCTCCAGATACTCCTTCTCAGGCAGGCCGTATGAAGGAACCGGATCGGCCATGATTTCGCATATTACAAGGGTACCCATGGCAGGGCTGCCCTCACAGCCACCCTGTGCCTGTGTCGTAACAGGCAGATACAGAGGCAGCAACGACAACACAATAATCTTTTTCATGCAGCGGGACTAAAAAAGGATTAAATTTGTCGCACTTTGTCTTTATAAAGTTCGTAAAAATTTTTCAAATAACATACATATGAAAGTTGCAGTCGTAGGAGCCACAGGAATGGTGGGAAGGATGATGCTGAGGGTTCTTGAGGAGAGGAATTTCCCTGTCGACAGGATCTTTGCCGCAGCCTCGGAGCGTTCCGAGGGAAGGGAGGTTGTATTCCGCGGTAAACCAACAAGGATTGTGAGCGTGATGGAGGC
The DNA here is from genome assembly GCA_049294275.1 of Bacteroidales bacterium. GTDB lineage: Bacteria > Bacteroidota > Bacteroidia > Bacteroidales > VadinHA17 > SR-FBR-E99. The sequence goes on along the minus strand of JBAQCQ010000090.1, from coordinate 10,332 downwards.
CGTGGAGGCTGTTCCTGATGTGGCGCTCTTCTCTGCCGGAGCAGCTGTGTCGAAAGAGTGGGCTCCGGTGTTCGCCGAAAATGGCACCATCGTCATAGACAACTCCTCAGCATGGAGGATGGAGAAGGATATTCCGCTTGTGGTTCCCGAGATAAACGGCTCGGCAATAACTCCGGCCACCAAAATCATTGCCAATCCCAACTGCTCAACCATCCAGATGGTAATGGCCGTTGCTCCACTTCACAGGGAATATGCAGTCAGGAGACTGGTAATATCAACCTACCAGTCCGTCACAGGCACCGGTGTCAGAGCTGTGACTCAGCTCGACAATGAGCGGCGCGGACTGAGTGGCGAGATGGCTTACCCCTGGCCCATCGACCTGAACTGCCTGCCGCACTGCGACCTCTTCCTCGATAACGGCTATACGAAGGAGGAGATGAAGCTGGTCAATGAGACCCGCAAGATCCTTGGTGATGAAACGATACGAGTCACGGCCACCGCAGTCAGGGTCCCCGTCAAAGGCGGACACTCCGAGTCGGTGAATATCGAGTTTGAACGTGAATTTGACCTCGACAGGGTAAGAGCCATCCTTGCCGATACTCCCGGTGTCATCCTCTATGACAACCCCGCCGAAAAGATCTACCCCATGCCCATCATCGCCCACGACCGCGACGAGGTCTTCGTGGGCCGTCTCAGGCGCGATTTCTCGCAGGAGAGAACCCTGAATATGTGGGTCGTTGCTGACAATATCCGCAAGGGAGCAGCCACCAACGCCGTGCAGATAGCAGAACACATGATGTCAGCCGGACTGCTGAAATAGTTTGTCAGCTGGTCTCGAAAAGAAAATCGTTGTAGGGGTAACGCTTTAAATGAACCTGCCTTACTTCATCGTAAAGCATCCGCTTCAGCTCGTCAATATTATCACGCTTTTTGGCTGAGATGAAGACCGTGCGCTGATCCCTTCCGCCAGCCATCCAGGTCCTGCGCAGATCATCAAGCGACAGATTCTCTTTTACCACGGGGGTCAGATCATCTTTCTCCTTTTCGGTGAAGGAGAACAGGTCTGTCTTGTTGAAAACCAGTATCGTGGGCTTGTTCCGTGAGCCGAGATCACCCAGCGTGGCATTAACGACAGTCATCTGTTCCTCGAATCCGGGATGCGAAATATCTATCACGTGCAGAAGCAGGTCAGCCTCCCTCACCTCATCCAGGGTCGACTTGAACGACTCCACGAGGTCATGGGGCAGTTTGCGAATGAACCCGACCGTATCTGAAAGCAGGAACGGCAGGTTGCCGATCACCACCTTGCGCACCGTGGTGTCGAGGGTTGCGAAGAGCTTGTTCTCGGCAAAGAGGTCAGACTTGCTGATCTGGTTCATCAGAGTTGACTTTCCGACGTTTGTGTAGCCAACTAGCGCAACCCTGACCATCTTGCTGCGGCCTTTGCGCTGTGTGTTCATCTGGGTATCGATCTTCTTCAGTTGCTCCTTCAGCTTCGAGATCTTGTCACGAATTATCCGGCGGTCGGTTTCTATCTCCGTCTCACCCGGTCCGCGGAGCCCTATGCCCCCGCGCTGACGCTCGAGGTGCGTCCACATGCCTGTCAGGCGCGGCAGAAGGTACTGGTACTGCGCAAGCTCAACTTGTGTGCGGGCATGCGACGTGCGGGCACGGCTGGCAAAAATGTCGAGGATGAGGTTGGTGCGATCAATGACCCTGCAGTTCAGCACCTGCTCTATGTTGCGCATCTGGCTGGGGGTCAGCTCATCATCAAAGATGGCGAGGGTTATCTCATTGGCTGCCATGAATGCCGCTATCTCTTCGATCTTGCCTTTATTGACGAAGGTGCGGGGGTTGGTTTGCTCCACACGCTGCAGGAATGACTTCACAGGCTCAGCGCCCGCCGTCTCTGCAAGAAATGCCAGCTCGTCGAGGTAATCGCGGGCGCTGACCTCACTTATCTCCGGGGTTATTACCCCGACTAAAATCGCTTTTTCTATATCCCTGAAAGTTAGACTGCAAAAATAAAAAAAATCTCCCCCATGTCGGGAGAGATTTACATTAACAGCGCCGTAAGGGTGTGAAATATTGCTCCCCTGTCAGATTATATACCTTCTGTTGGTCTCCATGAAGCCCCTGATGGCCTTCTTCAGGTTTTCGGTGCACATGATCACCATGTCAATGTCATTGGGGAATACTACAATCTGCGACTGCAGCAGCTTCTTCTGTTCCGCCGACAGTGCGCCGACATCACCTATTGCCCTTGCCGAGACATGCTCAAAGTTCGAAGTTGCGCCTATGGGTTCTTTCTTAATGGTTTTCTCCGGGTAGAGAGAAAGCATCTCGACATCACCCTCGATGACGCACTCCTTCACCTGGAAGGTCTGGATCAGGGCGCACTGAAGGTCCTTGAATCTCTTGACCTTTACATCGTTGCCGAGTGAGTCTTTCAGAACGTTGCCCCTGGCATCCTTCACATAGTCAAACCCGTCCTCAACGGTTGTCTTCACAAGGCTGTCGCGCTGGAACTGCTTATCAGGACTGACAGCCACGATTCTCAGGTTGATATTCACCAGGTAGTCCATCTGTGTGTCATTGTTCGGCAGGGTCGTGTAGTACTCAACCCATTCGCTGTTCAGCCTGGGCAGGTCAAGGGCCACCAGCTCCTTCTCGAAGGATTCGGGGAACTTAGTGGCAGAGTAGTTTTTTAGTGTGACATAGGCACGGCTTATGCCCAGGAACCTCGATTCCTGCATCATCTGGTCAATGCCCTCATAATCGCCAACGTATTCCCTTGCCCTCACAAACTCGGCATAAGCCTGGCGGTAAGAGTCCTTGGTGCCGTTTTTCATCAGCTCCTTACCGTGTGCGAAGTAGAAGTCAGCAGCCTTCTTCTTGGCTATCACCATCTCCTGCATGTAATCGACATAAGGCCATTGAATGGTACGGCCTTCGTAATCGATAGGGGTTACGGTGCGTACTGCGGTCTGGCGGTCGCTCATCTTCTTGTAGATGAGGTAGATCTCATCCCATGCATTGGGTCTTCCCTCGATCTTCAGGAACCGGATGCGCTCGTTATCCTGTTCGAGGGCGATGTTCATTGCACGCTCCAGGGACTCGATATCTTTCGAGCTCTTCGGATTTTTCCTGAGTTCGGCCACAGCCTTGTTAATGGCAGCGTCATAGTTGCCGACTGCAAGTTGTTTCTTTGATGATCCGCAGCCTGACATAAGCAGTGCTGCCACAATTAAAATTCCGAAAGTCCTTTTCATTTTTCTATAATTAAAACCCCGCTGATCTGACGAGGGCGGGGTTGTGTATTAAACGTTTGGAGCGTTTTTTTATTGCAGCTGGAAGATTATTGGTATGGAGTACCGTACTCTCACCGGTCGTCCGCGTTGCATTCCGGGCTCCCATTTGGGTGATGCAGCCACTGCTTCCTTGGCAGCTTCATCGAGGAGGGAGTCGACGCTGCGGGTGACGGTCACGTTGCTGACATTCCCGTTTGTCTCAACCACAAAGGTGATGAACACTTTTCCCTGTATGCCGTTCTCAGCAGCGAGTTCAGGATAGCGTACCCGTTTCTGTACCCAGTCGCGGAACCTGTTGATGTCACCTCCCTTGAACTTGGGCATGTCTTCGACTATGACAAAAATCTCCTCCTCTGTTTGTTCCTCCTCAGCCTGAAGTACTGGGGCATATATCTCCACCACTTTGTCTTCTGAAGTCTCATCATCCTCGAACTTGACATCGCTGTCGATGATAACGTCATCTTCAACAATTTCGAACAGGTCGGTAACTGTTACTTCAGGCGGGGGCATCTCTTCGGGCGGGATCTCCTCGGTGACCGGTATCTGCTCCTCCTCTATGGCTTCCTCGGTCATGCCGTCGAAGGCAGAGTCGCGCTTGTCGCCCGTGGACCATTCGAATGCGACCAGGCAGACAACGAGGGCAAGTATGATACCTATCTGGAAAAACAGTGTCTTTTTGTTCTCCAGGTTTGCCTTTTCGTTTTTCTTGAGTTCCATTGTAATGCTGTTATAGGCACTTCAAAGTTACAAAATTGTTTGTCAACTCCGACGATGTGGCATCAGGTGATTTGGAAAAAATTTCTATATTTGCACCGCTCCGGGGTATGCGGTATAGTTTGTCCGGTCCGGGATAGAGTTCATCAATTCACGGGGATATAGCTCAGTTGGCTAGAGCGTTTGACTGGCAGTCAAGAGGTCAGGGGTTCGATTCCCCTTATCTCCACAATATTAAAAGTAGATTTTACCCAGATGCCTTAAATCCAATGATTTAAGGCATTTTTGTTTTCAACAAACTGGTAGATTCCACATCCAAATACAGAAAAAATAACACTAATTCGGATACCTATTTTTCTTCATGCATGTTAGGTATCCGAATAAGCTATATTAAACTGATATAAAATACATTAATTTTAATGATTGTGTAATATTTTTTGATTAAATTTACTATGTTTTGTTGTTATTCGGATACCTAATTTCAACTATCATGGCTGATCGTCAAACCTTATCAATCCTTTTTTACCTGCGGAGAGACAAGACAAATCGAAGGAATGAAGTCCCTATCTACATGAGAATCACCGTAAACGGGAAGAAGTCTGAGATGGCCGCAAACCGTTACATTGACCCGGAGCGATGGAATCCTGAAGGAGGATTTGTAAAGGGGACTAAAACCGAGTTTAAGCAGTTGAACGAATACCTGGACCTGTTACGCAGCAAAGTATATTCAGCGCAGAGAGATCTGATGGAGCAGAATCAACCTGTCACTGCTCTCGGACTGAGAAACAGTGTGCAGGGAACAACTACCACTCAACGAACCGTGCTGGAGGTGTTTCGGTATCATAATAAAATGATGAAGGAAAGGATTCCCGAAGATAATTCCCCATCTACTTTAATAAGATATGAGACAACACTTAATCATGTCGCCGATTTCATCAAACACAAGTACAATGTTGAAGATCTCTATCTGACTTCTCTTAACCATGAGTTTATAACAAACCTTGAACACTATCTGAGGACTGTGAGAAAGTGCAATCATAACTCCAGTGTCAAATACATCAAGAACTTCAAGAAGATTATCAGATTGGCTATTAAGAATGACTGGCTCAGTAAGGATCCTTTCTTCAATTACAGGGTTTCGGTCAAACCAGTGAAGCGAGAGTTCCTGGATGCCGAAGAAATAGCCAAACTGGAAAATAAGGTGTTTCATATTCCCAGACTGGAACAGGTCAGAGATATCTTCATTTTTTCATGTTATACCGGATTGGCATATAAAGACGTTCTGGACTTGACCCCGGATAACATCCGCTCAGGTATAGATGGGGAGCAATGGATTTTTACGGAAAGAGCAAAAACATCGGTCAAATCGCACGTTCCCCTATTGCCCAAGGCCCTTCAGATTATTGAGAAGTACCATGACTGGCCGGAAAATGTAATTAAGGGAAAGCTGCTTCCCGTAATTAGCAATCAAAAAATGAATGCCTACCTCAAAGAGATTGCTGTGCTGGCAGAGATCAAAAAGAACTTAACATATCATCTTGCAAGGCACACCTTTGCCACTACCATCACTCTCACCAACGATGTCCCCATTGAGACGGTCAGTGAAATGCTGGGCCATAAAAGCATAAAGACAACCCAGATTTATGCAAAAGTGATAGATAAGAAGGTTAGTATAGACATGGGAAGACTTCAGGAAAAATTACAGTCAAGGCCAAAAACTACCGGAAAAAGAAATTCAGCCTCATGAAACAGGTGCTATTTGTCTCCGATGGGGACCTTATAATTGATTTGTTGTGGAAACATGGTCTATATAGTCCCTTGATGTTTCTATACAAGGAATTGTATTTCCCCGAACAGATGAAGGTAATTCTTAATTCCTATGGTTTCAGCTTCACGCTTAAGGAGATTGCGATGGTAGAGAGACTATTTGAAAAATTTGAAATCGGGAACGAGTCACTTATTCCTGATATACTGTTTTTACAGAATGTTGCAAAAAGGGCTTATAAGAATACCATTCAAGGAAGTTTACCCGAACTGGGTGAACAACAGATGCACTTCATTGATGAAATAAAAGTATTGGCAGATTTATTTAATGAGACAGAAGAAGAAATCATCTCACGCCTGACCAAAATCCAGCTAAGATTTAAACGAGGGAAAAAGATGCCATTAATTACAATTGAAGATAAAAGATTGGCAACAATTGTAATTGAAGCCCTGAAAGGGTTTTTACATGAGAAAGAACAACAATTAATCATTAATCTATCGCAGAGTCCATTAAGTCATATAGCCCTGGAATCTTTATATCAAGAGTTTGGAAAGCCCAGTGACAAAAAAGACAACCCAAAGATCATAATCAGGCAAAGAATGTGTCGTGTCCTGAAAGATTATTTGCACTGTAAAAATCTCTGCAAGATTGGAGATGGCACAAAATTGATTACAAATGAAGGAGCTGAGTTCATAGGAAGAATCATCAATGACATTGACCTTATGGACTACTCTGAAGAAGAATTCAATAAAGATAAAAACATTAAGGATTCTTATCCAACCTATCAGAAGTACCTTGTTCAAAAGGTAAAGAGCTATCTGTCAACTGGAAAAAATCATAATAAATAATTCTCATTTCTTTCCACTACCCACTGATTATCAGTTAATTAAATCCGCTTACATTTGAATCGTTTAACAATAAATGATTCACTATGAATGCTACTGAATTGCTGACTAAGCGTGATTTAATCGAATTTGAACAACGTCTGTTTGACAAATTAGCCAATTCCCAGGAATCAAAGAGGTCACGTCGGTATGGAAGAACCAAGGACATTCAAAAGATGTTTGGGATTTCGGCATCGACAATTCAAAATCTTCGAAATCAAGGAAAAATTTCTTTTACGAAAATGGGGGGCACCATAATTTATGACCTGGATGATATCGAGGCAACTTTACTTCACCCAACGAACCAAAACGATTAACGATGTATAGAAGGCTCCCTCCATTCCAATAAATCAAAATGTACCTCATTTATGTCCAGAAACTGTAAAAAATTTGAAAGATGCGCTGCCCCGATCTGTCCAATGGTGGGAATGATAGACACGAGTGCAATTTGGTTTCCCCGGGAGGAAATTTGTAGCCTTCAAAAATACTGCAAAACTAACCTGGTCCGTAATCAGCGTAAGATTGCAAAAAAAGCACGGAATACCGAAGGTTTTTTTAATCAGGAAATGCTATCTCACCGACTAATTGTTGGAAAGCTGATAAAAGGAATTTGCCCGGATCTTCCGATTTTTGAATCCGGTAAAGTAATTTCTAATTGGATAGGTCGGCATCCCGAAAGACAGATGTCTGAAGAACAGAAGAAGAAGCTTTATAAAATATTGGAAAAGGCAAGGCAAAATCGCAAAAATAATAAAGGCACTTCAATCAGAAGATAATATTCAAATGGGCCTTTCTAATAAGGAAATTTGGGAGGAAGAAATGATTGGCATGCTGCATATCAAGAAAACGAAGTCTAAGTGAAATAAAATATGTAGAAAACGTATCAAATACAGAATTTTCAATAAATAACCTGGTATGAAAAATACGAATACTCTATGGGATCCGCTTCTCTTAGAAGTTGCCCACGAAGGAGAAGAAGGCTCAACACCATATTCTGGAATGTTCAGGATAGAAATATGGAATGTTGGGCTTTGCTTTTGCTTAGGCAATAATCGACTTATAGATAATGAGTGGCTAATAGCCCAGACAAAACAACCCATAAATAGAGCCAATTTTGTTGAACTGTTAGTAAGATTTGGTTTGGCAGAAGAGAAAACTACAACAACCATAGATAATTGGCTCTATTTTGAAACTATAAAATACAGACACTTATCTGGCTGGATGAATTGATATGGTGGCCAAGGTTGTGATACTGAATGAGACAGATATCAATGAGAATGTTTCACTCGAAAGGTTAAGAATTAACCCTTCTGCCGATATTAAAGCACCTCCGGTTTACTGTCAAATATCTGGATCTCCAATCATGACAGCCGGAAATTTTTCACTCATTAATGGCAAGGCAAAGAGTGGAAAGACCTTTTTATTGGGAGCGATAGTTGCCTCCCTTGTGAGCAATATTCCAATGTTAGGTATAGTGCAGGGGAGCCTTCCAAAAGACAAAAATAAAGTATTGTATTTTGACACCGAGCAGTCCGAGTTTCATGCAACCCGGACAATAAAAAGGATTTGCGAGATGGCAGGAAATACTATTCCGGATAACCTTATTTCATACGGTTTGCGTCCTTTGACTTCTGCGGAACGAGTGTCAGCCATTGAGGGAAAGATCAAATCGACCGACAACCTGGGGGCGGTTGTCGTCGATGGGATCCGTGACCTTTTAACGAAAGGGATCAATGACGAAGAAGAGGCAACCAGCTTAATAAATAAGTTTCTGAAGTGGACCTCTGATTATAAAATTCATATGATTCTTTTATTGCATCAGAATAAAACAGACCTGAATGCCAGAGGGCATATCGGCACGGAGATACTGAACAAGGCAGAAACGACTATTACCATCACAAAGAAGGATAAGGCGAACATTTTTGTGGTGTCATGTGACTATAGCAGGGATCTCGCATTTGAAGATTTCGCCTTAACCATTCAGGATGGTCTTCCGGTCAGGGCTGAACTGCCATCAGAGGGCCAGACGAAAGGCAAAGAGCCTAAGAAGATAAGGGATGAGGAACATATTGAGAAGCTAAACCTCATATTCAATGAGACTCGGAAAATTGGCATTAAAGATCTTAATGAAGCCATTCGATATCATTTCTCCGTGGGTGAGAACAAAGCACGAGATTTTATATCTCACTATGAACTAAGGAAGTTGATAAAAAGAGAACGTGAAGGGAAATTCGTGTATTATGAATATAGAAGAGAACTCATCGGAACAGAAGATTACTCGACGTAAGATAGATACCCCTATACATAGGGGGTATCTTATCTAACGTGTATTCGTACAGTTGATGATATCACATGATATCAAAGGTCATCAGATGTATATAAATAGATGAATAACATCATTTTGAATATAAGCGTATCCTGTTATATGAACGTAAAAAGTACGTTGCCGAAAAATGTTAATCTACTTTCCTGGTTAAAATCCGACAAACATCGGGAAAAGGTTGAGCAGATCCGGGAATTGCATGATGAAGGTTTGCAGAAAAAGATAAAGGCCACACTTCCAGCGATCACACCTTCTGGTTTATTCGGCTATCGTGATGCAAAGCACCTTATAGAGCACACCGGTTTATTATCCTTTGACATCGACTTGAAGGATAACACTCATATCAGCAATTTTGATGAGTTGAAAGAGCAGGTATCTCATATAACCTCGGTCGCATATTGCGGATTATCAGTTCGGGGGCACGGCCTTTGGGGCTTGGTCCCGATACCGAGAAGCACACCTGAAATACACAGGTTAAGGTTTGAGGCACTGAAAAATGATTTTAAACAGTTAGGTATTAATATCGATATAACCGGGAGCGATGTATGCCGCTTAAGAATCTACTCATGGGATCCACAAGCATATTATAATCACCAGGCCCAAACTTATTACAAATTGCCAGAAACAAAGCCACAGAGACAAATTACTATAAAGCCCGAGGAGAGTAATGCCAGAAATCTGACCGAGGCAGTGATAGCGAAGGCGAGGGAGCGACAAATCGATATGACGAAAAACTATAAGGAATGGTTTCAAATAGCCGCAGCTTTCGCCAACACTTTCGGAGATGTCGGACGAAATTATTTCCATGCTATCTCACAACTTAATTTTGGCTACAATGCATGTGAAACGGACTACTTGTTTGACAGATGCCTGAAGCACAGATACAGCCGCATTACATTAGGTACCTTCTTCCATATTGCTAATGAATACAGTCTGATATAAATGAATTTTAAAATGCCTATTAAGGTTGGTGAATTTTTTCTTATTATCTGCCTCTTTGTCTGTCTTTTGCGCAATCTGATCTGTCCTCAATGGTGCAAAATGACTCCTTTGAATAGCACTGATTTTATCAGGCAACAGACTGAAGGCGTCTGTACTTAAAAAATGAAAACATGAGTCCTATAATCAATTATATGTTAAATAGAACCACATAGCGCTGATTATCTGTTCATTAACCTAAATGACAAACAATGGAATTTCTAAATACATCTGAAATGGTGTCAGGGATTAACAAACCTTTCGATCCTTTATCTAATTTATTAATATCCGAAGGCCAGATACTCATCTTTTATATAGGAGAGATAACCCCAAACATTGAATTACAGGGGGGGCGGG
>JBAQCQ010000089.1:0-1713 GCA_049294275.1 Bacteroidales bacterium | reverse complement strand
CCGAGCACTGGGGCAAGGGCAAGCTGGTGCTGGCGGTGGCCGGGCGACGGACCTGGGTGGTCACGCCGAAGGAGGACGTGGACCTGGGCGAGATCGATCCTCGGTCGGCGTTGAAGGTGGTTGACGGGGTGGGGGGCAAGGTCACGGTCGAGGTGACGCATCCACGGCGAGACTGAGCCATTAGCTTCACCTAACAGGCATGTGTTCTCTGGTTGTTCTTGGCGTTCGATGGCAGTTGCATGCTTCATAAAGCAGCCCGAAATGACCGAGGGTTCGCAGGACAGGCCGTCGCTGACTTTGTGAGAAGTCTGACAAAACATCAGGGTATGACGTGACAACGAGAGCGACGCGGGGGATATTTACCCCCGCCGCCCCGACCGGCTGACAGAGGTCCAACCTACCCCTGCCAGCCTTTCGGGTGCGCCAGCTTCGAGCCTCGGGTTTTCCAAATGAGGCCGCGACAAGGGGGAGTGGGTCTGAACCGCTCCCCCGAATCACGTGTTGGCGACGCGTAGTGACCATACGGCGCCGAACCTGTCTCACAGAGTCGGGGTTCTACTTTCGTTCCGGCCTCATCCACAGGTGAATCGTTAAGTGGCGGAAAATCCTCAAGAAAAAATCGAGCGAGACGGGGCCGAGCGCCACTTTCAAGGGACTCTTGGGTGCCTGGTGAACACGCCGCACAAGCTGCACGCGCCCTTCGGGCCGAAGCCGAAGCCGACGAAGTCGTGAATTGGGCTACCAGGATCATCCTGGCCAGCAACGTCCTACTCTTCGCCTTTCTCATATGGGCCGTGGCCGCACGTGGCCTTCAACCCGCTCCCGCCGATTGGAAGTATCAGGACCTCGTCACCATCCTGCTGACCGCTGTGGCGGTGATCCTTGCTGCTGTGACCCTCTTCATCGCGATCCTGGCAATCTGGGGATACACGGCCCTAAAGGACGCCGCCGAGAAGGAGGCGCGCAAGGTCGCTACCGACGTTGCTCAGTCGGTCGCGGCGCGTGAAGCACGAGCCGCTAGCCGGTTTGAGGAGATCGCAGGCGACGGCCAGGGGGAAGACCCCTTGGACAAATTGGGAACAGCGCTTAAGTCAGGGTCTGATGTTTAGTCCCAGCACAATCGTTGCCGATCATGTTGCAAGGGTCCCCGTTGACCTAGAAGCGATGATTGCTGATCTGGGCCTTAAGCTGGAGCGCGCGAGCCTTGGTCCCGATATTGCGGGCAAGCTGACGCGCGACCCAACTGCCCTGGCTGGCTTTCGTATCGTTGTGAACACCCGCGACAACCCAGCCCGCCAACGCTTCACGATGGCCCATGAGGTCGCCCACTATGTTCTGCACCGGGATTTAATCTCAGAGGGTGTGGTGGATGATGCGCTCTATCGCTCGTCACTGTCAGACGGCTACGAGCGCGAAGCGGATCGCTTCGCGGCTCAGATCCTTCTCCCGGCTCAAGCGGTAAAGGATGCCTTCCGCAAGCAAAGGGGGTTGGCCCCACTAGCCGACATCTTTGGTGTGTCGGTTGCGGCCCTCCGCATTCGCTTGAACGAACTCGGCCTAGGGGTTTGAGCGACGCATCGCCTGAATCTTCCTGAGCTTCTGCTTACGCGTGCGCGGCTTCGTCAGCCCATCCGCGAGAAGGATGCCCGAGCAGGCGACTTCTCGCGGACGGTGACGATCTCGCAGACCTACTAAGCTCCCACCGTCTCCTTC
>JBAQCQ010000088.1:0-13403 GCA_049294275.1 Bacteroidales bacterium | reverse complement strand
CCCTGAAGCAGGCTTCCTGTTTCACAAAAAACAAAACCGCCCATGGCTTATGCCATGAGCGGCCTTTTCTGAAATGGGTGGAAGACCGGGTTCGAACCGGCGACCTCCAGATCCACAATCTGGCGCTCTAACCAACTGAGCTACAACCACCGTTTTACGGAGTGCAAAGAAACAGCAAAAATCGCATTCCGCAAAAAATTATATCTGTTTTGTTTTGAAGCACTCCACATAGTATATTAGTGCGATCAAAACTGATGGTACAATTACTGCTTGCCTTCAACGTTCAAGCCTTTATACCGGGAAAGTTTGACAAAGCTGAAATTCATAGACAATATATCGGGATTCCAGGCAGTACAGCTGCTCCGGTTTGTCACCTTTCTCATCATCAGTATCGTCTTTACCAAGAGCCACCTTTCCCGTGCCCAGATCGGTAACTGGGAGCTGTTCCTCTTCATATCCAGCCTGCTAAGCTTTTTCTGGGTCACAGGCATAATCCAGTCACTGCTCACACTCTACAGCCGAAACCGTACCTTCAGGGAGGACGGAGAGGCTGAGGGCCGCAAATCACCGGAGATCTTCAATGCCTTCCTCCTGATTTCCTTTTTCAGCATCCTGGTGTTCACGATGGGCATCCCGGTGAAAATCATCCTCTCATCCTCTTCCTCCGGCCCGGAGATTCCCTATGCCAACCTGCTGCTCCTTTATATCCTGGTGAGCAACCCGGTCACCTTGATAGAATACATCTACCTGCTTAACAAAAGACCCCACCGTATCCTGCAGTATGGCATCTACACATACGCAGCCCAGCTGCTGTTCGTGCTTGCACCGGTGATTGCCGGTTTTGACGAGAAGAGCGCCATATGGGGTCTCTTTGCCATAACAGGGGTGAGATGGGTATGGCTGATCATACTGCTGCGCCGTTATACTTTACTGAAGGTGTCATATGATTTCATACGTGAACACCTCAGGGTGGGACTGCCGCTGATCCTCACTTTCCTGATCAGCGGCTCAGCCCAGTATATTGACGGGATTATCATCTCACTCCGGTATTCTGACCCGGGCGTGTTTGCCATGTACCGTTACGGTGCGAAGGAGTTTCCGCTGGTGCTGCTCCTGGCCAACGGACTGAGCAACGCACTCCTCCCGCGCTTCAGCACCAGGGAGGGGATGCGCGAAGCCCTGGTGACACTGCACCAGAGATCCGACAGGTTGATCAAATACCTCTTCCCGATATCAATTGCCACGATGCTGGCGGCAAGGTGGGTCTACCCGCGCCTCTTCACCCCGGAGTTCACCCGCAGTGCGGACGTCTTCATGATATACCTGCTGCTGATCATCCCGCGGCTGGTCTTTCCGCAGACCATCGTGATCGGACGGCGTAAGACAAACGTAACCCTCATCGCGGCAGCTGTGGAAATAAGTGTGAATGTACCTCTCAGCCTGATGCTGATCAAACCTTACGGGGTGGTGGGCGTGGCCCTGGCAACTTTCATTGTCTATTTCCTTGAAAAACTTTTCCTGATCTATTATGTCTGGAAAAAAATGAATATAAGGCCGGCTGAATACATCCCCGTGGCACGGTGGCTCATCTGGTCAGCCCTGCTGATGCTGCTGTTCATCCTTATCGACCACCGCATTATAGACATTCACTAATATCGGCCCCGGAAGCAGAGCTGACTGACGGGACCTGTCACTGATCCCAAAAAGAATTATATTTGGGGCATCTAAACATGCCATCAGACATGCCTGGCCATAAAAGCAGCACCGAGGATTATTTCAGGGAATTCCGCAGGAATACAGTGGGGATCAACCAGGAGTATTCAACACCCTATGGCATAAAGAAGATTATCTACTGCGACTGGATAGCCAGCGGGAGGATGTACGGACCCATTGAAAGAAAAATGGCCGGCACTTTCGGTCCTTTCGTCGGGAACACTCACACCGAGACCTCGGAGACCGGTTCGCTGATGACCTGGGCCTATCATCATGCCCAGGAGAAAATCAAAAGGCACGTGAATGCCGGTCCTGATGATGTGCTTATTGCAGCCGGCGCAGGAATGACTGCAGTGATAAACAAGTTTCAGAGGATTCTCGGGCTGAAGGGGTGCAGTTATCCCAGGACATCCCGCTGCCTGAGCGACACAGATCGTCCGGTTGTCTTTATAACACATATCGAACACCATTCAAACCAGACCTCGTGGTACGAAACCCTTGCCGATGTGGTGATGCTGGAGCCCGGCAGGGATCTGACCGTTGACCCTGACAGCCTTCAGAAGGCACTCGACAAATACAAGGACCGCAAGTTCAAGATAGGATCATTCTCCGCCTGCTCTAATGTAACCGGTGTCTTCACTCCCTACCACCGGCTGGCCCGCCTCATGCATGAGAACGGAGGACTATGCTTCATTGACTTTGCCGCCTCGGCACCGTACGTTGACATCAACATGCACCCTGCCGAAGCCATCGAAAAGCTCGACGCCATCTTCTTCTCCCCGCATAAGTTCCTTGGCGGACCGGGTTCATCCGGCATAATGGTCTTCGACAAATCGCTCTATAAATCGACCGCACCGGACCAGCCCGGAGGTGGCACCGTCGACTGGACCAACCCGTGGGGTGAATACAAGTATGTTGACAGCATAGAGTCAAGGGAGGATGGTGGTACGCCGGGGTTCCTCCAGGTGATAAGGGCAGCGCTGGCAATCGAACTGAAGGAGATGATGGGGACGGAAAATATCAGGGTCAGGGATGAGGAGCTCGTGGAGAGAGCTTTTGAAGGACTGACGGCAATCGACGGACTGCATATTCTTGCCCCCGGCATAAGGAAGAGGCTTGGTGCGGTTTCGTTCTATATTGACGGACTGCATTACAACCTGGTGGTAAAACTGCTCAGTGACAGGTACGGGATACAGGTCAGGGGCGGATGCGCCTGCGCCGGCACGTACGGCCATTTCCTGCTTGATGTGACCTATGACCACAGCCACCGCATCACAGAAATGATCAACAACGGCGACCTGTCGGAGAAACCCGGTTGGGTGAGGCTCTCATTGCATCCCACTATGACCGGTGAAGAGCTGGAAACAGTGATACGGGCCCTCAGGGAGATAAGGGAAAACGGCTCTGCCTGGAGCGCGGATTATACCTACAACAGAAGGACCAACGAGTTCAGGCACAGGGATGACAACGGCCAGGGCATGGAAAGAGTCAAATCATGGTTTAACCTTCAGAGCTGATTGAAATGAAAGTAACTGAAGTAACCACAGCTGAACAGAGAAAGGAGTTCATCAACTTCCCCAAGAGGCTCTACAGTGGAGATCCCAACTGGGTATGCCCCCTCGACGGAGAGGCAGAAGGCATCTTTGACCCTGCCCGTAACGCCGCCTTCGCGCGCGGTGCAGCAACCCGCTGGATACTCACCGGTGACAACGGAAAGACAATCGGAAGAGTCGCCGCCTTCATTGATGAGATACGTTCAGGAGCCAACAGGCAACCCACCGGGGGGTTCGGTTTCTTTGAGGTCATTGATTCGCGCGAAGCGGCCTTCATGCTCTTCGACACTGCGAGAGAATGGCTCACCGCCAGGGGTATGAAGGCAATGGACGGTCCGATCAACTTCGGTGACAATGACAACTACTGGGGACTCCTGGTTGAGGGATTCGTACAACCCGGCTTCGGGATGCCTTACAACAAGGAATACTACCGTAAGTTTTTTGACGATTACGGGTTCAGAACATACTTTGAACAGTACAGCTACCACAAGGAAGTGGAATCCGTGGTGGTCTTCCCGGAACGCTTCATGAAGATAGCGGAGTGGATCTCCAAAAGGCCTGGGTACACCTTCCGGCACTTTGAGTTCAGGAACAGCGAGAAGTTCATCGGCGAAATGGTTGAGATATACAACGCCACATGGGCCGTCTTCAAGGAGGACTTCACCCCGCTCGACCCGTCACGGCTGCGCAGTACACTGCAGCAGGCCAGGGCATTCATGGACCCTGACCTGGTCTGGTTTGCCTATCATAACGAAAAGCCCGTGGCCTTCTTTGTTCTCTTCCCCGACCTGAACCAGATCATAAAACATTTCAACGGCCGCCTGACACCCTGGAACATGCTAAGGTTCGTCTGGTATAAGCTGACCCATGAAATGACCCGCGCCAGGGCCCTGGTTGCAGGCGTCCACCCGTCATACCAGAACAGCGGTATTGAATCGGCGATCTTCCTCGAGATCTTCCGGGTACTAAGGAGAAAGAGGTTCTATAAGGAGCTCGAACTGTCGTGGGTAGGCGACTTCAACCCCAAGATGATCTCCATCTACGAGGCCATCGGCGCCCGGAAGGCAAAAACCCATCTGACCATGAGATACATGATTGACAAAACCCTTCCGTTCAAGGTCTACAGGCAGGAGATGGAAGAGACCAGGGCTGAACGCCAGGTAAAACTTAAGAATTGAAAATATTTTTATCGACCCTTTTGTATTTTTCTTAATGTTCATTATCTTTGCACTCCCTTGGAAAAGGGTTTTGCGAACAGTAACAAACTATAACAGAAGATGAAAGAAGGTATACACCCGAAGAATTACAGGATGGTTGTATTTCAGGATATGTCAAACGGCACGGCATTTTTGACCCGTTCAACCGCCTCATCACGTGATACCATCAAATGGGAGGACGGAAATGAATATCCGCTCATCAAGCTTGAGATATCAAACACATCGCATCCTTTCTATACAGGCAAGATGAAGCTTGTTGACACTGCAGGAAGGGTCGACAAGTATATGAACCGTTACAAGGGTCACCTCGACAAGAAGTCGAAGTAGCTGACAGTCACATACAGGAAAGCTGCCTTAAACAAGGCAGCTTTTTTATTGTTATCGGGTCAAGGGCCTCCCTTCGGTGAGGCAGGGAGGGAGTAAGATATATTTGACTAAATTTGCATAGTTTAACCATGTATGGAGAAAAAAGTTTTGAGGAAGTGGGACAGTATCGGCTTTCAGGAGCTGATAGACGAAGGGCGGGAGATAATACCCATTCTTTCTGACGGTGATGATCAGGAGCTTGAGGAGGTGGAGATACCGGGCAGTGTGCCCCTGCTGCCGCTGCGTAATACAGTGCTTTTCCCCGGAGTGGTGATTCCCATTGCTGTCGGACGCTCGAAGTCAGTGCAGCTGGTGCGTGACGCCTACCGCGGTGACAAGCTCGTGGCGGCTGTGGCGCAGCTCGACGCGGAGGTGGAGGATCCCCAGCTGCGTGATCTGAATGTTGTGGGGACACTGGGTCAGGTGGTAAAGCTGCTGGAGATGCCTGACGGCACCACCACGGCCATCATCCAGGGCCGCAGACGCGTGACAGTCATGAACGTCCTGCAGACGGTACCTTACATGACGGCGCATGTGAAGGCAATACCCGAGGCAAGAGGAGGTGAGGATGAGAAGGACTTCGAAGTGATCATCGGATCACTCAAGGACCTGTCGGTGAAGATCGTCAAGCTCAATCCGAACATCAATCCTGAAGCCTCCTTTGCGGTGAAGAACATTGAAAACAGCACCTACCTCATCAACTATATCTGTGCCAACACGGAGATCAACGTGACCGACAAGCAGAAGCTTCTTGAGGCAGCCACGCTCAGGGAGCGCGGGATGAGGCTGCTGGAGCACCTGGTGCGTGAGATACAGCTCCTGGAGCTGAAGAATGAACTACAGTCGAAGGTCAAGTATGAGATAGACCAGCAGCAGCGGGAGTTCCTTCTGCACCAGCAGATGAAGACCATCCAGAATGAGCTGGGCGGCAACCCTATCGAGAAGGAGGTGGAGGAGTTCCGCCAGAGAGGCACCAGGAAGCTATGGGGCGAGGAGGTTGCAAAAGTGTTCAACCGCGAGCTCGACAAGCTCTCAAGGCTTAATCCTGCCGCTGCCGAGTACTCGGTACAGGTGAACTACATACAGACCCTGCTGGAGCTGCCCTGGAATGAGTATACAACCGATAACCTCGATCTCAGCAACGCCCAGCGTGTGCTCGATGAAGATCACTACGGCCTCGAGGAGGTGAAGGAGCGGATACTTGAACATCTCGCGGTGCTGAAGCTCAAGGGCGATCTTAAGTCGCCCATACTGTGCCTCTACGGGCCTCCCGGAGTGGGTAAGACTTCGCTTGGCAAATCCGTTGCCCGCGCTCTCGACCGCAGGTATGCCCGCATGTCGCTCGGCGGACTGCATGACGAGGCGGAGATAAGAGGCCACAGAAAGACATATATCGGCGCCATGCCCGGCAGGGTGGTGCAGAATATACGGCGGGCAGGCTCATCAAACCCGGTATTCATCCTTGATGAGATCGACAAGGTGGGGCAGGATTTCAGGGGAGACCCCTCCTCGGCACTGCTTGAGGTGCTCGACCCGGAACAGAACACACATTTTTACGATAACTTCCTCGAGATGGAGTTCGACCTCTCAAAGGTGCTCTTCATCGCAACAGCAAACACCCTGGCAACCGTCAGTCCTGCCCTGCGCGACAGGATGGAGCTGATAGAGATATCCGGTTACCTTGTTGAAGAGAAGAGAGAGATTGCCGTCAGGCACCTTATCCCCAAACAGCTTGAGGCTCACGGTGTCACCGAAGCACAGTTCCTCCTTCCCGGTGAGGTGATAGAGGATGTCATTCAGAAGTACACGCGCGAATCGGGTGTACGGGAGCTGGACAAGAGGATCGCCAAGCTTGTAAGGTTCAGGGCCAGGGAGATAGCCTTCAACAACACCCCTGAGGCTGTGATGACAAAGGGAAAAGTGGCGGAGATACTAGGCCCGCCAAGGTATCTCAAAGACATCTATGACGGTAATGACCAGGCCGGTGTCGTGACCGGACTGGCATGGACAGCCACCGGGGGCGAGATTCTCTTCGTCGAGACAAGCCTCAGCAGGGGCAAGGGCAACCTTACCCTCACCGGGAACCTCGGAGATGTCATGAAGGAGTCAGCCGTCATAGCACTTGAGTATCTGAAGGCTCATGCTTCCATGCTGGGGCTGCCCGAAACATTCTCTGAGAAATGGAATATACACATTCACGTTCCTGAAGGGGCCATACCCAAGGACGGCCCATCGGCCGGCATCACCATGGCCGTCTCTGTCGCCTCGGCATTCACCCAGAGGAAAGTGAGAAAGTACGTTGCCATGACGGGTGAGATAACGCTCCGGGGCAAAGTGCTGCCGGTGGGCGGCATCAAGGAGAAAATATTGGCGGCAAAGCGGGCGGGGATAAAGGAGATAGTGCTGTCGGAGCTCAACCGGAAGGATGTTGTGGAGATAAATGAAAAATATGTCCGGGGACTGAAATTCAAATATGTGGACACAATCATGAATGTGATTGATCACGTGCTTCTGCATCAGAAGGTGACTAACGCAAGGCTCATTGAATTTGACTGAAAGAAATAACTTCCACCATGAATAAAATTGCTGTTTTCCCAGGTTCCTTCGATCCCTTCACTGTAGGTCATGAAGCCCTTGTGAAAAGAGCCCTGCAGCTGTTTGACAGGGTTATAGTAGCCGTAGGCGAAAATGCCGAAAAGAAGAATCTCTTCAGCATAGAGATGAGGCTGAAGATGATATCAAAAGTCTTCGAGGGGGAGAGCAGGGTGGAGGTCACCAGGTTCAGCGGACTGACCGTCGAATTCTGCCGCAGCCATAACGCCCGGTATATTATAAGAGGACTACGCACTGCGGCTGATTTTGAATATGAAAGGGCCATGGGGCACATGAACTGGAAGATGGCACCGGAGATAGATACCATTTTCCTCCTTACCAGCACCGAGCATACACCCGTCAACTCCACCATTGTGCGCGAGATAATAAAGTACGGCGGAGATGCTTCGATGTTCGTGCCCTCATCAATTGACATTAAAGATTATCTCGGTAAGTAAATGATTTGCCATGGCGGAGCATATCGTCATGCCGGATTATGATCATTCCAACCACCGGTGGCAGGTATCCGTTGTCAGCGTAAGATGATCACCTCCCCCTCAGAGTGTAGTTAAGAAGGTCAAGCAGCGACTGGAATGTATTTGACTTGATCCGTGCTATATCTGCAGGGGCGAGCCACTCTGCGCGGGTGATTCCCTCCTCTGCCTGCGGTTCTGTTATCATTTCACCGTCGTAGCTCATGCTGAACCACCATGTCTTTTTCATGTGAGGTTTGTTGTCATAGAGGTAGGTATGGTAACTCGGCGGGAGCGAGCCTTTGATCACGTGACCCATAAGGTTGCACTCCTCCGTCACCTCCCTGAGTGCGCACTCCTCAGGCGTTTCGTTCTCCTCCAGGTGGCCCTTGGGCAAGTCCCACCTGCCGTAGCGCATGATGAAAAGGTATCTTCCGGAAGGATGGCCCACCAGTCCGCCGGCTGCCTCGATGACCGTAAACCACGAAGTGAAAACCTGCCAGAGATTGTTGATATCCGATGAATAAATATTCAGTGAGGGTATCTCATTACTGACAGCAAACTGTGAAATTTGAGCAAACAGTTCCTCCTCCACATTGTATTTATGGAAAAGGGCGTATTTTTGCACCCTGTCAGGCTCGGGGGAGAGAGTAATAACCCTGTTGTCAAAATAAATCTTATACTTCAGCATATGGACGATACCGCCAGGAGAACTGCAGAATACCTGCTGCAAATTAAAGCAATTAAATTGCAACCCGCAAAACCTTTTACATGGGCTTCAGGATGGAAATCACCTATCTACTGTGACAATCGCATGACCCTGTCTTATCCTGAGGTCCGCGGTTTCATCAGGAATGCATTCGCAGAGAGGGTCAGGCAGTTATACCCCGATGCCGGGCTGATAGCCGGAGTGGCGACAGGCGCCATAGCACACGGAGCACTGGCAGCTGACCGTCTCGGGCTTCCGTTTGTTTACGTAAGGTCAGGAGCAAAAGAACACGGGCTCGGAAACCAGATTGAGGGTTACTTCGAAAAGGGTCAGAAGGTGGTGGTGATAGAGGACCTTATCTCCACCGGCGGAAGCAGCCTTGGGGCGGTGAGGGCCCTCCGCGAGGCAGGCTGCGAGGTGCTGGGGATGATCGCCATATTCACGTACGGCTTCGGCAAAGCTGCCGACTCATTCGCGGCAGAGGGGTGCAGGCTCGATACTCTCAGCAACTATGGCGTGCTTGTTGACATGGCCGCAGCCTCAGGTTATATCACTCAGGGAGATGTGGATACACTGAAGGAGTGGCGCACAGCCCCGGCTGAATGGGGCAGGGACAAAGAATGAGCCCCGTTACAACTTACACATCCAGAAGGGGCGAAGTGCCCTGCGGCGACGCAGACCTCTATGCCTTCCTCACAGACATGCGCAACCTGCAGACCGTTGTCCCTGACGGATGGGTGACAGACTGGGTTGCCACGGAAGACCACTGCAGCTTCAGGATCGAGAAGGCGGGGAAAATTTCAGCCGCCCTGTCCGAGGCCCTTCCTCATTCAGTAATAAGATACGATGCGGAGACATTTCTGACGGGAAAAATGACAATAGAGGTTTCAATCGAATACATAAGCGGTATGAGATCTGCATTTCACCTCACGGCAGGAGTGAGGATGAATCCCATAATGAAGATGTTTGTAGGCGATAATGCAGGCAGGTATCTCGACAGCCTGATCGATGCAATAGAGTCTTACAAGGGTTACGACAAGGTCAGAGGATGTAATCAATCTCTTTGAACGCATACATTACTCTCTTCCCCGCCTTTCCGAGCACGACGAGCATCCCGTCAGGCCTGACGTGTTCAATCATCCCCTCAAATTCACCGTTGATGTCGGCATACCTGTGCCATTCGCCTGACCTGTAAAGCACTTCATGGTAGTCTTTTCCCAGGGCGGCTGTCTCGCCCCTGATCAGCATGGAGTACCTCCTGTCAAGAAGGCTGATTAGTTTTCCCGTCAGGTCTTTAAGGTCTTGTTTTAAGCCTGTTACAGTGGCCAGTGATACCGGGTTCGGGGCGCCGCCCCTGAATAGGGTCTGGTTGACGTTCAGGCCTATTCCCGCCACGGTGCTGCCGAGTGTGTCACCAATGATCGTGTTCTCAATCAGTATACCTGCTATTTTGTCATCCCTGACATAAATGTCATTGGGCCATTTGATCCTTGCCTCAGCCGTGTGAAGGGCGACCAGGTCGCGGACGGCGAGGGAGACCAGTTGCGAAATGACAAATTGCTCCGCCGGCTTAACCATATCCGGGTACAGTATAATGCTCATCAGCAGGTTTTTACCTTCTTCGCTCTCCCAGATGTTCCAGGCCTGCCCACGTCCGCTCTCCTGGAATGATGCCGTTATCACAGTGCCCTCCGGCGGATTTGACTCACGCAGCAGGGCAGCTGCCACCGTGTTTGTTGATGACACCTTTTCATAGTGTCTGACTGATGATCCTATAATCATGACGAACAGATGCTTGCGAAGTTCACTGTATTGAAAACCGGCGCTTTTGTCGGGGCTGCCGGAATTGGCACTCTTATTGTAAAAAGAGTAAGCGCCGGACTAAATTACGGATAAATGTTCGTAATTTTGCGGCAGTTAACAGGAACTGTTTATTACTGAAAAGATTATTGATGAGAAAAGCCGGAAAAGAGGCCACCCGGATGACGGAGAGCATTGTAAAGGGTTTGTTTGAGAAAAAGGGCGAAAGGGTGGCGCTGATCGATCTGAGAAATATTGAAAGCAGGGTGTGTGACTGGTTCATTATAAGTCACGCCGCATCATCAAGACAGGTTGACTCACTGGCATGGTCGGTAGAGGATGTGGTGAGGAAAGAGACAGGGAGGAAACCCTATCATATTGAAGGCAGGGGAAACTGTATATGGGTCCTGCTCGATTACGGTGATGTTCTCGTCCATATTTTTCAGCAGCCTTACAGGGACTTTTACAATCTGGAGTCGTTATGGGCTGACGGTCGCGTAACGTTCCCCGAGGATCAGACAGAAAAGAAAGGTTAATGACGTATGGCAGAGAGCAAGGAGACACCCAAGTCAGACAAGAACGATAAGAAGCCAAAATCATGGTTCAGCACAAGCTGGCCCATAGCTATTCTTCTGCTCACATTTATTGTGTTTCAGCTCCTCTTTTCAGGCAAGTACACTCAGAAAGCCGGACAGAGAGAGATAGAAGAGATGGTCATGAATCACGATATCGAGAAGGTTATCGTGATAAACGAGGAACAGGCCGAGATATATATCAAGCCTGATTCGCTCAAGAGCGGGCGTTACACCGAGTTTGCCGAACAGCGGAGCTTCGGACTGCAGCCCCCCAGACCTCAGTTTTACCATACATTCGGGACGGTGGAGCTGTTCCAGGAGTTCTTCGCCGCTGCCCAGGACAAGGCCGGGTACACTGAAACCGACAGGATTTATCTTGAATACCAGAAGCGCAAGGACTACTTCTCAACTTTTATCGGTGTCATTCTCCCGTTCCTGATCATAGCCCTGCTGTGGATCTATTTCATGCGCCGGATGGCAGGCGGCGGAGGAGCAGGCGGCGCCGGCAACATATTCAGCGTTGGCAAATCCAAGGCCCAGATCTTCGACAAGGACACTCACATCAAGACAAATTTCAGTGATGTGGCGGGCCTTGCTGAGGCCAAGACTGAGGTGATGGAGATAGTCGATTTCCTGAAGAATCCAAAGAAATACACCTCCCTGGGTGGAAAGATACCCAAGGGGGCTCTCCTCGTGGGCCCTCCCGGGACCGGCAAGACCCTTCTTGCGAAGGCTGTGGCAGGCGAGGCCAATGTACCTTTCTTCTCCATATCCGGGTCCGACTTTGTTGAGATGTTCGTGGGCGTGGGAGCGTCTCGTGTGCGCGATCTCTTCAAACAGGCCAAGGAGAAGGCTCCCTGCATCGTATTCATTGATGAGATCGATGCCGTGGGGCGTGCCCGCGGCCGCAATCCGAATTTCGGCGCCAACGACGAACGCGAGAACACCCTCAACCAGCTCCTTACTGAGATGGACGGCTTCGGCACAAACAGCGGGGTGATCATCCTGGCGGCAACCAACAGGGCCGACATACTCGACAAGGCTCTCCTCAGGGCCGGCCGGTTTGACCGCCAGATTCATGTTGAGCTCCCTGACATCAAGGAGCGCGAGGAGATATTCAAAGTGCACCTGCGCCCGATCAAACTCGAACCAGGCTTTGACATTGCCTTCCTGGCAAAACAGACTCCGGGCTTTTCCGGGGCAGACATAGCCAACGTATGCAACGAGGCTGCGCTGATAGCCGCAAGAGGAAACAAGACAGTGGTGGAGAAGCAGGATTTCCTCGATGCCGTTGACAGGATCATAGGCGGTCTGGAGAAAAAGAACAAGATCATCTCGATGGAAGAAAAGCGGACGATAGCCTATCATGAGGCTGGTCATGCCACGGTGAGCTGGCTCCTGGAACATGCCAGTCCGCTGCTCAAGGTAACCATCATCCCCAGGGGCAAAGCGCTCGGGGCAGCATGGTACCTGCCCGAGGAGCGATCAATATCGACCCGTGAGCATATCCTTGACGAACTGGCCTATGCCCTCGGGGGCAGAGCTGCAGAGGAACTTGTCATAGGGAAGATATCCACCGGCGCCCTGAGTGACCTCGAGAAGGTTACCAAGCAGGCTTATGCCATGGTTGCCTGGTTCGGAATGTCAGATGAAGTGGGGAACATGAGTTACTACGATTCCTCAGGCCAGTCTGAGTACGGCTTCACAAAGCCATACAGCGAGAAAACAGCCGAACTGATTGACAGCGAAGCAAAAAAAATAGTTGAACAGTCTTATAACAAGGCGAAGGAGGTTATATCCGCAAATATTGACGGACTGCGACAACTTGCAGAACAGCTGCTCGAAAAGGAGGTGATCTTCAGCGAGGACCTCGAGCGGATTTTCGGCAGGCGCAAGGGCGATCATTCCAGAGACATGTCAAACGAGAAACCTGTGACGGAAATCCCGGAAGTAAGTGCAACTCCGGAAGCCCCGGCATCACCGGTAGAGCATGGAGAATGAGTGGGTTGTCATAGCCGGCTTTACCGATGATGTAAGAAGCCAGATAGCCGTTGAACGCCTCCTGACCAGCGGTATCGACGCAGTGGCCGTAGACAGGCGCGACAGTATCTATAAGATTGGAGAGATAGCTGTTTTTGTGCATAGAGATAATGTACTCATTGCCAAGGAAATAATTAAGGATCTGTAGGTGACCAATTTTGTCAGGCGCACCGTTACAGGTGCTTTCATAGTGATATTCGTTTTAGGGGGACTCTGGCTTCACCCTATCTCCTTCTTCATTGTTGGGGCTGTGATGATAGGAGGGACGCAGCACGAGTACTATCTCATGGTAAGGGGCACCGGTGTGAGACCTCAGCTCGTCACAGGCATTATCAGCGGATTCATACTCTATGTCACCTCAACGC
>JBAQCQ010000087.1:0-62063 GCA_049294275.1 Bacteroidales bacterium | reverse complement strand
CGCTGATTTCACGGCAGGATTTAAATACAAGGGATTCAGCGATATGAGGGGCGGTGGCCACTTTTCCGGCCGCCTTACATGGGGTATGGTGACAGCCGGCTACTTTGCCAGGCAGATACTCTCCCCGGCAATCATCAGTGCGAGCCTGGTGGAGGCTGGCGGCGAGAAGGATATCGCCGCGGCAATCGCAAAGGCTGTTGAGACCAATGACACCGTCGGCGGAGTGGTGGAGTGTGTCGTGAGGAACGTACCGAAGGGGCTCGGAGAACCCTCTTTTCTCTCCGTCGAGGCAGCCCTGGGATTAATAGCATTCGGGATACCGGCAGTTAACGGCGTCGAATTCGGGGCAGGATTTGCATCGTCAAGAAGCTACGGATCACTTCACAATGATCCCTTCGTCGATGCACGGGGAAAGACCTCCACAAACAACGCAGGAGGGATCAATGGCGGGATAACGAACGGCAATGATCTGATCATGAGGGTATCGGTAAAACCGGCCGCAAGCACCGGTGTGACTCAGAAGACCTTTGACACGGCAAAGGGGGAGATGACCGAACTGGAGGTAACCGGACGGCATGACGGCTGCATTGCAAGACGCATCCCGGTGATACTTGAATCAGCAGTGGCAATCGGCCTCGCAGACCTGCTGATGATTGACAGGGCAATTAACGGCCCCAGAGAGAGATAACCGTACAATCCCGGAAGCGATCAGACAGTAAGCACCAGAATCTTCTTGGTGTGACCGGTCACCCTGAACCTGTCATCGATTCTGTAACCCATTACCCACACCACCTCTTCTCCTGAAATCAGCAGAAGCACCTTCTCCTTAACATTGACGGGCATCTTGAGATCAATCAGGAAATCACTGATCTTCTTCATCTGTTTCATTCCCAGTGGCATGAACCTGTCACCCGGCACCCGGTTCCTGACCACCACCGGAAAAGCCAAACGGTCAAGATCAATACATGCTGTGCGGGGGCTTACCGGCAACGGCTCATCGGTTAGTCCGGTGATATGCAGGTCTGTAAAGAGGCCTGACATTCTCATCTCATCAATTGAGGAGTACAGGTAATCAGCCGTCTCCTGCTCCTCTCTCAGGGTTATCAGAATCCTGCCCCTGTCGCAGAGAATCCGGTGCGTGGGTGTAAAAATATGCCTGCCTGTCTGTGAACCAAGCAGCGATACAACATCATCTGTCTGCTTCGGGTTGATGCCGAACTTCCGGAACAGCTCGTAAATATGAGGAACAAGAGGCTTCAGGGCTGCGAGGCTCTTTGCGTCCGCCTCAATGACGCTGCCTGTCTGCCTGAACAGGCTCCCGCGCAGACCTCCGATGTATGCTTCAACAATCGCTGAGCTTGCTGTCAGGTGGCTCACCGTGTCAGTGATGGCACTGATGACGCCGGGATTCACTTTCTCCATTTCCGGGATGACCTTGTGCCGGATCCTGTTGCGGGTGTACCTGATCTGCGCATTGGTGCTGTCTTCACGGAATAATATCCGCTTTTCTGCGGCAAACGCTGAGATTTCTTGCCTTGATGCAAAGAGGAGTGGTCTGATTATGTTGTTGCGTTGCTGGCTCATCCCTGTGAGCCCGCTGAGACCAGTCCCTCTGAGCAGATTTATGAGAAAGGTTTCGACGTTGTCATTGAGGTTATGGGCGACAGCCACCGAATCAAATCCCTCATGGTTTACAAGTGAGATGAACCAATCGTATCGCAGCTCCCGGGCAGCCATCTGAACGGATATTTTTTTTGAGGCTACATGGGCAAGAGTGTCGAACCGTTTGGTTCTGAAAGGAATGCCGTGCTCTGCAGCATATGCAGTAACAAACTCCTCATCGCCGTCAGATTCCTCTCCTCTGAGGGAAAAGTTGCAATGGGCTATCGAATGATCCACACCTGCCTCCCTGAAGAGGTGGGCCATCACCATCGAATCAATGCCTCCGCTCACGGCAAGCAGTACCTTGCTGTCACCGGTGAAAAGTCTTTCACGTTTTGAAAAATCGAGGAACCTCTGAAGCATCTCCGTCTGCTTTCGGCAAATTTACGTATCATAAAGCAGATTGTCATTCCCCTGCCATAAAAAGAGCCCCCGGCAACTGGTTTTTACAGGAAAGGGGTCACTCCCGGCGGGTCAGGCTCAAATCCGGGAGGCTTGAGCCTACTCATGCCATCGGCGACGATCCATGACTTATGCGAGTAGGGAGGTGCGTTCGGATACCAGGCGAGCCGGATCTGCAGGGTGTTCATCACAAGCTGATCATTCCTGATCCGGATTCCGGCACCAAGGGCCGGGACTGAATAATATCCTCCCCCGAAAAAGCCCTCCCTGACCAGTATTGCGTAATCTGCAAATGCAAAAACAGCAAACCTGAATCCGATTGCAGACTTATTAATAAACAAAACAGGCTCAAAGGAGGCTGCCAGGCGCGTGCCCCCGCTGATGGAATCATTCCTGAAGCCTCTTACCAGGGCACTGTTTCTTAAATAAAGGCTCTCGTCGGTATACCGGTTGAACCCCCTGGTGTAGTATATATTCACGAATGTCCTGACCTTTGACCTGCCGGCCTGCATAAGGGGAGTGAAATACCGGAGACTGGCATTCAGCATTCCCTGTTCAGTGCCTCCCTGATTATAAAAGGTCGAAAAACCTGCTCCTCCGTAGATATACCCGATTCCCGTGAAGATATTGCCGTAGGAGACCTTCAGCCCTGCATAACTTCTCCATTTGAATTCATTTTTTTCCCGTCCTCCCAGCACCTCAACCATATAGCCATATGGGATGTCTTCTGTTCTTCCGTAACTATATATAAGAGAGGTATTTATGAATCTCTGCGAGGATATTGCCAGGCTTCCGGTCACCAGCTGATAATTCTGGAGGCGGTAATATGAGAAATCATCTATCTCGGGCTTTCTGAAGACGTTGTTGTGTATGTACCTTCCGCTTAATATGAGTCGGGAAACGCTGTTCCGGTCGATCATAAATGCCCGTGCAGCCCAGTAATCCTCCCAGGTGAACCTGAGCGGTACCGGCAGCTGCATTGTGTCGAGGTCCTCCGAGGTGTTGGTCAATTTATAGGAGACCGACCAGGCGTACTTTGTCTCCGAGGTCACGAAATCACGGCTGTATATTCCCCCCATGAAGGTCGTTCCCAGTCCGTCACTGTATTCAAGGTCGAGGTTTGAGAAGGAGCGGGCAATGTTCCTGACAGAGTACTTTATTCCGAACCCCGGATATTTGTATTCATGGAAATCATAAGGCATTGTAAGTGCAAGCTCATGAGCCAGACCGGCAAGGTTCCGGTCATAAAATCTTATCTGGCCGCACCTGACATCGTCGAGCCTCACCTCTGCTCCGTAGGGGTATTGTTCACGGATGGTCACAGCAATATCAACAAGGTTGCTGTCTGCAGGCACGATGGTGATCCGGGCGTCGTCAATAAACGGCAATTCCCTGAGCAGACGTTCATTATCGGCCAGACTCAGGGGTGAGATAGTGTCTCCTTCCCTGAACAGAAGGTACTTGTTGAGTATCAGTTTTTTTGTCTTGGTATACGACGAGTTAAGGAGTTTTTCAGGCTTTGAGGGATCGTTTACAGAGGGGTTGTCTATATTGGTGCCGAATGCGTTGAGTCTGATTATTTCTGTTCTCCTGATCACCCTGCCGGCGTACGGTTCATGAACCGATGTATTTCTCAGTTTTGCCCTGGCGGTGCCTGCCGGTACGGGATTAACAATTATCATATCATACAGGAGGCTGGTGATTTTTCTTCTCTCTGCCCTGACTTTCAGGGAGTCATAGAATACCCTAGACAGTGTGTCAGTCACCATCACCTCCTGGGCACGCAGAAAACTACCCGGGGAATAATACAGAAGCAGGAGAAGAATTAATAACCGGGTTGGAATGATTTTACCAATGCATGGCTTCACTGTGTCTTTGAATTGGCGTCCAGAACATCATCGGAGTTAAACTGGAACCCAAGCCTCTTTCCCGTTATCAGCCTGGAGTGCTGTATCTTTGATTCTGCCTGTCCGACAGAAGCGATCTTTACCGTGTCATACGGGGGAACCAGGAGGTCAAAGTCGAGTGAATAATTGATAGCCGTATATACTATTTTCTGCAGCGACTCAACACTGAAGGCTTCATTGCCGTAGTTGGTAAAAAGCATCCCCATCTGTCTCTTGCCTTCGACAAAGTACTGGTTCTCATGGTTGATGAAGATACGGGCGATGAGATAACCCAGGTCATCAAGTCTTGAAAACCTGAATGAGTCAGCCAGGAAATTGTAAATGTTTATCATGCCGCTGTAGGCATTGAATTTGTTCTTCTGAATGTATGCTGTCTTCCATGCCGGATGCTCACGGTCAAACTGGAAAATGTTCGAGTGCATGCTGAACAGCAGCATGTCGGCGGCTACCATAAGCTGGGCGTCAAACGTGCTCCTGTCAGTGTATTCCATGCGAACCCTGGTATCCACACCCGTGAGGTTGCCGTTAACCTCCTTTGACAGGTTCTTGAGGATCTCCTTGACCATCATGAAGGCTGTGGCAGTATTGTCAAACACCTTCTGTTTAAGCACAGACTTATTCCTGAGGGTATCGATAATCATTGCCTTTTTCTGGGTTGTCTCGTCCGCCATTTTAACGTTTTTTGCTCAACTGACTAAATTAATCTTTTATTTGAAAATTCAACCGGCTCCGGTGAATTAATATGCCCTGGCAAAGAGAACCCTTTTGTCTGAGGGCTTGCCTGTAAGTATGCATTTGCCCGTCTCCGGGGAAGGATTGAACGGAATTGCCCTTATGGTGGCTTTGGTAAGGTTCTTGATCTGCTCTTCGGTCTCAGGCGAGCCGTCCCAGTGCGCCATGACAAACCCGCCCCGGTTTTCAATGATGTCCACAAATTCCTCCCAGGTGTCAGCCCTGTAAGTATTCTGGTCACGGAACTCAACAGCTTTCCTGAAGATGTTTTTCTGGATTTCGTCCATGAGTGCAACCACATGATCAGCAACACCTTCACGTTTTATGGTTTCCTTGGTCAGGGTATCGCGGCGGGCTACCTCGACGGTTCCTTCCTGTGCGTCGCGCGGACCTATGGCCAGCCTTACGGGAACCCCCTTCAGCTCATATTCAGCAAATTTGTACCCGGGCTTCTGGGTGTCACGGTCGTCATATTTGACAGTCAGACCTGCCTTTTCAAGCTGCGCTTTAAGGTCAAGGGCAATAGCTGAAATCCCGTCAAGCTGTTCATTTCCCTTGTAGATAGGTACAATGACCACCTGTATAGGGGCAAGCTTCGGAGGCAGAACCAGTCCGTTGTTATCTGCATGTGCCATGACAAGTGCCCCGATGAGCCTTGTGGTTACACCCCAGGAGGTGGCCCATACATAATCAAGCTTCCCTTCACGGTTGGTGAACTGCACGTCGAACGCCTTTGCAAAATTCTGTCCGAGGAAGTGGCTTGTGCCTCCCTGAAGAGCCTTGCCGTCCTGCATCAGCATCTCTATTGTGTAGGTGTCAATTGCACCTGCGAACTTTTCACTCTCCGTCTTGATCCCTTTTATTACAGGGACAGCCATGAAATTCTCAACGAAGTCAGTATAGATGCCCTGCATCCTCAATGCCTCCTCCTTTGCCTCCTCCATCGAGGCATGTGCGGTGTGACCCTCCTGCCACAGGAACTCAGTCGTCCGCAGGAAGAGCCTTGTACGCATCTCCCACCTGACCACGTTGGCCCACTGGTTTATCAGCAGGGGAAGATCACGGTATGACTGTATCCAGTCCTTGTATGTGTTCCATATGATAGTCTCTGATGTAGGCCTGACGATGAGTTCTTCCTCAAGTCTGGCATCCGGATCCACAACTAAGCCCTTACCGTCAGGTGAGTTCTTGAGCCGGTAATGCGTAACCACGGCACACTCCTTCGCAAATCCTTCGACATGAGCTGCTTCCCTGCTGAAAAACGATTTCGGGATGAAGAGGGGGAAATAGGCATTTACATGCCCCGTAGCCTTGAACATACGGTCGAGCTCGGCCTGAATCTTCTCCCAGATTGCGTACCCGTAAGGCTTGATAACCATGCAACCCCGCACCGCCGAGTTCTCGGCCAGATCGGCTTTTATCACCAGATCATTGTACCATTGTGAATAATTTTCCTCCCTGTTAGTAAGAAACTTGGCCATTCTTCAGTTATAGTATTTGTATTATTGTTCCTTCGCAAAAAGATTGCGTAAAAATAGACAAAACTTGCGAACCTGAAAGGCAGAACATCATGAAGAAGAAATTTTTACTCACGGCGATAGCAGTTGTAGCCCTTGCAACGATGGCGTTTGCAGCAGACAGAGACCCGGCTGGGGCCGGACCGGGATCAGCCAGTCCGGGACAGGGATCCATCGGTTCCGTCGGTTCCTTACAGCAGGTAATTGTGAACAACTATTACCAGCGCAGCGGCTATGAATACGCCTCGAGAATAAAGAGGTTTCACACCTCATATGTCACATTTGACTTCTATTCCCCCGTTTACACGGAGGTCTTCTGGTACAGGTACTCACCATACACATGGGGTGTCTCAATCTATGACGACTGGTATTACTACGGAGGCAATGCCTCAAGGTATTCCTGGACCAGCGGATTCGGAGGCTCATACTGGTGGGGTTACCAACCCTGGCGGGGTAGCAGCTCCTATATGGGTTACGGATGGAGTGCATGGGACAGTCCCGGTTTCGGATACAGCGTAAACTACTACCTTGGCAGGCCGCATTACCATTACCCGGTTGCCCTGAGCGGCTGGGACAATCACCGGTGGACCAGCCACCACGGACCTGTGACTGTGATCAACAACAACACCTACAACTACTATTACGGATCTGAAAAGAGAAACAGCCCGCTGGCGGGCTCCTCAGGGTATAATCCTCCAGGTTCAAATACTTCCGGTCGCCGGCAGGGATATACGGCAACCGGAGGCAGGAGCTCCGCTTCAGGTACAGATCCGGCCACTTCAGGCACCGCAGGTACTCAGACCGGAACACGGAACAGTACTCAGACCGGCGCTCAGAGCGGAACACGTACAGGCACGCGGAGCAACTCCCGGACCGGAACCCGGGGCAGCACCCAGGCCGGAACCCGGGGCAGCACCCAGGCCGGAACCCGGGGAGGTACTACCGGTGTCCGTGATCCTGACGGGACAGTGAAGACACAGCCTGACAGTGAGAAAGATAAGGGCAACAACGGCCTCCGCATGGGACAGAACCGTAGAGGTGTTGCCGAACCCGCTGAGCCGGGCGACAACGGACTGCCCAGGACCAGTAACCCGAATGTCAATGACCGGACTGACCCGGGAAGGGAGCAAAACTCAGCCGACAGGGCCCCGGTAAGGGATCCGCAAAGAGAGCAGGTGCAGAACACGGTCAGAACTACCAGCAAAAGAGAGGAGACGGTCATGCGCCAGGGAACACCTGCCGGCACACGACTGGCGGGTGAAACCAGTGCTCAGCAGTCCGGTAACAGGAAGACTGAGACCACCTCCGGAGCCACAGGCAAGAGCGACGAATCAAAGAAAACAACCACTTCTCCGAAGAGAAGAAGATAATTGATTGCCCTTCTGCACATAATTGGTACGAATTTTGTATAAATTTGAGGTAGATAATTACAGGAGGGTAAAATGAAAAAGTTCTGGTACATAATTCCGGCAACACTCGTGATAGCAAGCTCGTGCACGTCACTGATCCGTTCGGGTGCGACCAATGATGACCTTTATTACAGGCCGTCAGAGAAACCGGTTGTTGCAGCGGATAGCAGAGTGCAGCCCGGGAGTACAGGCCAAACATACTATGACAACATCTTTGCCGCCGATACACTGATTGCCGACGAGTACATTCCGGATAACGAGTACCTGGCTTACGATAATGACCCGGTAGCTTCAGTGGTAAACAATTACTACGGATCAAGCGCAACTGAAAGGATATACCTTTTCAATGACGATTATTTCTATCCCTACTGGAGAGATCCGTTCTGGTTCTCGCCCTTTTCAGCAAGACTCAGCTTCGGTTACGGTTACTGGGGATCCTACGGATATCCATACTCATGGGGTTATGATCCCTTCGGGTATGACTGGTATTCTCCCTGGTCATATTACAGTCCCTACTATTCATACTGGGGCGGGTATCCCTACTACAACTACTACGGATATAACAGCTTCTATCCCTGGTATTCGGGATACGGCTCCGGTCCCCGTTACATCAGCTCTGATTACCTTTCAAATATAGGCCGCAGGGGTGGCTACAGCACCATGTCAAGAGGTGCATACACCACCTCAGACACCAGGAGCAAGTCAGGCTATGCCCCTTCGGGAACACTGAACAGCAGAAGGACCCCAGGTTCAACAGCAGGCACAACCATGCCAACAGGAACAACAGCCACCGGAACCCGAAGGACCACACAGCAGCCGGGCACGACCACGAAGTCAGGATCCGGAGAAACCACGGTCTCAAGACCTGAATACACCCGGAGGGATGGGTCAGGCAACACTGTGCAGACTCAACAGACGCAGACAAGGACCCAGTCAACCATAAGGCCCGAATCTCAGACACAGACAAGGACCCAGTATCAGAATCAGTCACAGACTCCGTCCAGGACCCAGACACAAACCCAGAGTGTGAACAGGCCGCAGTATCAGACTACTGAGAGGACCTATACACCCAGCTATAACAATCCGCGGGTAAGCTCCAGGCCATCCTACAATACAACCCGAAGCAGCGGAACGCAGCAGAGCACGAGCCCGTCGTACAACAGGAGCACACCCTCTCGCAGCAGCGGCTCATCTGGATATTCTCCCTCAAGGTCTTCGTCACCTTCGGTACAGTACTCAGCTCCCTCACGCAGCAGCTCCTCACCAAGCTACAACAGGGGCAGCAGCAGCGGATCATCATACTCAGGAGGCGGGAGAAGCAGCAGCTACAGCTCAGGCGGCTCTTCATCTTCAGGCAGCAGCTTTAGCTCAGGCTCATCCCCTTCATCGTCATCCTCATCATCATCTTCTTCCTCCTCATCTTCAGGCGGCAGAAGGAGATAATATAACTGGCTGATAACTAATGCATGTGTTCCGCAATAAGCAGGAGCAGCTGGAATTTTATATCAAAAAAACAGGATAATGAAAAAAGTAATACTTCTTATAGCCGCAACAGTTCTGATGCTCCCGGTACGGGTCAGCGGTCAGAACCTTGATGACGCAGTGAGATACTCAAAGATATTTTACCAGGGCAGTGCCAGGTTCAACGCAATGAGCGGAGCATTCACCGCTCTTGGCGGCGATATATCGGCAATAGCACTCAACCCCGCCGCTGCAGGCGTCTTCCGCTCAACGGAATTTACCCTAACACCCGTGATCTTTTTCCGCGATCTGAATACAAACTACAAAGGATTTAACAGTGATGACAGCTATTCGGGACTGGCTCTCGGACAGTTAGGAGTGGTCACATCGTTTGGCGTCGGGAGTTCCGGGTTGTCAAACCTGAGTGTTGCCTATTCATTTAACCGGACAAACAATTTCTACCGCCATTCAGTCATAGACGGCATAAGTGAAAATGGCTCAATGGCCGACTTCTGGGCTTTTCAGGCTGACGGATACAGAACCTCCGGGCTTGACGGCGCATCGTGGATGGCTTATGAGGCCTACCTGATTGATACGCTCCCGAATATGTTCGACCGGTATGCTTCAATATTCTCATACTACGGCGAGACAGATCCCGCCTACGGTCAGCAGGTGAAGAGAACAATTGACAATGCAGGCTTCAGCAGTGAACATAACATTTCACTTGGCGCAAACATCAGCGACAAACTCTACCTTGGTGTGGGCTTCGGAATAACCAACATCTCCTATACCGGACATTACCTTCACAGGGAGACAGATGAGGCACAGAATGTTTTTGACTTCGTGAACTTTACATATACCGACCATTTCAATGCCGACGGTTCAGGTTGGAATTTCAAGATCGGCGCTATAGCCAGACCCATAGAATCACTGAGGCTGGGATTGAGCTTCACCACTCCTACGATCTACACCATAGATGAGGTGTTCTACAATAACCTGACGGCAAAGCTCGACAATGACACACCAAATGATCCGGGTGATGACGCCAACCCTGTCATCAACCAGGATGACCTGACCTACCGTTACCGCATTACCACTCCCTACCATATAAATGCCGGCATAGCTTACCAGTTTGGCAACGTCGCCATGGTCAGCGCCGATTACGAGTTCATCGACTATGCTTCAGCCAGGTTGAGCAAGGGTGTTGACGGTTACGACTTTTATGATGAAAACCAGGATGTGGCTTCGGAGCTGGGAAGCGCCGGCAACCTCAGGCTGGGAGCAGAAGTACGCCTTGGCGGGCTCTATCTCCGCGGGGGTTACAGCTATTACGGCTCTGCGTTCAGTTCGGGTACCCTGAATGAAAATTCGGATTCAAACGGCTACAGCGCCGGCTTAGGATACAGGCTTGATAAATTCTATGTTGATATGTCAATGGTCTGGATGAACAGTTACGAGTCATACATGATGTACCCTGATGATGCGAGGAGTGCTCCTTTGTACGGAAGTGATCCCACAGACATGAGTACAAGTGACAAATACCTCTCGCTGACTGTTGGACTGAAATTCTGAAAGTTGGTTACAGAAAACCGGTATCCAGGGATCTCTGCAGCAATGCACCGGTCCCTGGTCCGTTATTGAGCAGTGCGTCCAGGATACTCAGCCTCTCCGTAAAACCGTACCTGTCCCCAAAAACCTGAGTATAGGGTATATGGGAATATCCTCTGACAACTACCGGGCTCTTTGGTGCAATTGAGTACCTGTAATCCCGGCAGTGGGTTCCGGCAGGAGTGAACTCCTCACTGAGCTTTATTTCCGCATTCAGTCCCAGAGCCTCACAGACTGTCATCAGGGCTTCGGTATTAAGATCAAGGAGATATGTGAAAGGCCTCGAAATGACCCTGCTGATTGTATCGTAATAGTATTCGCAGAAGGGAGCAGAGGCATATGCCGAGGAGATCCCCCTCAGATGCAATTCCCTCCATTTTCGCCCGTTGTCAATCTTCAGATCGCTCAGCGACGTCTTGTGAAATGAGCCGCGCAGAACAGGTACGATCAGTGCAAGTGGGCCGTTGGCGCCCAGTATCATGCACCTGTTACGGTAGGTCTGTTTGAGGTAGTTCTCGTACTTCTCGATGATGACTTTACCGGTACCGGCGATCAGGCTGAAATATTCAGCCGGAGGAAAGTAGGCCGTTGAAAGAAGCACCTCCCCGCCCATCACTCACTGGAGCCTGTTTATCCTGCTGGCTGAGAACCCGGCTCCGAAACCGTTGTCAATATTAACTACAGTCACTCCTGCCGCACAGCTCGTCAGCATTGCAAGAAGCGCCGACAGCCCCCCGAATGATGCGCCGTACCCAACACTGGTGGGAACTGCAATGACCGGCATATTCACCAGCCCTCCCACAACACTCGCAAGGGCCCCTTCCATACCTGCAATGACTATCGCCACCCTGCATCCACGTATCTCAGGGAGCTTGTCCACCAGCCTGTGGATGCCGGCCACCCCGGCGTCGTAGATCCTGACAACATTGTTTCCCAGCAGCTCGGCCGTGACTGCAGCCTCCTCGGCCACAGGCATGTCTGAGGTACCTGCCGTGATGACTGCAATTTTTGAGGGCGGAGGAACAGACTCCTTTTTCCTGATGCTGATGATCCGGGCAATCTCATAATAGACCGCATCAGGGAAAAATGGACTTATGTATCCGAACATTTCTTTTCCGGCCCTGGTGCCTATAATATCATTGCCGTGACTTTCCATAGCCCCGAAAATAGCCCTCACCTGGTCAGCTGTCTTGCCGGCGCAATATACAATCTCCGGGTATCCGGTCCGGAGCTCCCTGTGGTGGTCTATACGCGCAAACCCAAGGTCTGTGTAAGGAAAGTCGCGCAGCTTCACCATTGCCTCTTCCACGCTGACCGATCCGTTTCTGATCGCTTTCAGTATCTTCTCAAGTTCACCTGCATTCATATATCTAAATCTTTGTGTTCATGCTGCCGCTGCGGTAGCCCTCAGCATCAATGGTAATATATTTGTATCCGAGACTTTTGAGGGAGGAAGTTAACAATTCCCTTGTGTCATCATTCATTACAATGATGAACTGGTCTCTTCTGAGCTCAATGCGCACAAGGTCTCCGTGTATCCTGGCCCGTGCCCCGATAAATCCCAGTTTCGCTGTAAGCTGCTCTGCCTCCTCCGCCCTGCGCAGGTTCTCTTCCGTGATCGGAGTGTCATAAGGGAAGCGCGTGAGGAGACAGGAGTTCGATGGCTTGTCGCTGACACCGAGGCCTGCCTTCCGGGCCAGCTCCCTTATCTGCGCCTTGGCAAGCCCTGCCTCTGCAAGCGGGCTCCTGATCCCGTACTCCCTGAGGGCCTTCATGCCGGGACGATAATCGTGCAGGTCATCGGCATTGGTCCCGTCAAAAACATATGCGTACCCTTCATCCCGGGCTAATGTGGTGACGGCCTTCATCACTTCTCTTTTACAGAGGTAGCACCTGTCGGGAGGATTTGACCTGACAGCCTGAGGCATATCCATCCTGATCTCCAGGTGTTTTATTCCGGTGCTCTCACAGAACAATTCTGCATCATGTATCTCTGATGAGAACATGTAGGGCGTGCAGACGGTCACTGCCATCACCCTGAGGCCGCGGGTTGACGCAGCTACGCTTGCAAGGAAGGTGCTGTCGGTGCCGCCCGAAAGGGCGATGACGGCTGACCCCGAACCGGAGAGTATATTCTTAAGTCTGCTTAAGGCGTCGGTATCTTTCATGGTAACTGCTGTGCCTGTGCTGTTATCTCCTGTACCACATTCTTCATGGGCAGACCCGTCTCTCTGGCAATGGCCGCGCACCGGTCAGCTTCAGGCTTGACTGAAACAAGCCTGCCGTTATAGTACGACTTCTTTATGACGACTTTTCCGAAGCGTGTTTCAATCTCTGCAAACTCGCGGTGGAGAGTCTCCTTCATAAAAGGTATCACCCTCAGTCCGATAGTGGTCGATTCGGTGAAAAGGATTTCGCTAACTGCATTTTTCTGTTCCTCCTCGCAGATGACGCTTATCGTGATGGCCGGGCGGCCCTTTTTCATTATGACGGGGGTGAACCAGACATCACCTGCTCCGACAGAAAACAGCCTTGCCGATATGTAATCATACAGTTCCGGATTCATATCGTCAACATTGCACTCAACCAGGAAGGCCTGGTGACCTTTATCTGCTTCTGGTTCTGTCTCTGCCAGGAATACCCTGAGAATATTCGGCCTTGAGGGATTGTTCTTATGTCCTATCCCGTAACCCGTTTTGATGATGGAGAACTTTGTCTCCCGGGGCAGGGGTCTTGCCAGGGTGGCGATGATCGCAGCTCCGGTCGGGGTGGTTGCTTCAAAGTCAACTCCGCCGATGTGGACGGGGAAGCCGGCAATTATCCGGGCGGTGGCCGGAGCAGGTACGGGCAGCAGTCCGTGCCTGCACCAGACCATGCCTCCTCCCAGTTCGATGTCTGAGACAAACACCCTGTCTACGCCCAGTGCATCATAGCAGATCGCGGCGCCTGTAATATCCACAATTGAATCAATAGCACCAACCTCATGAAAATGGATCACATCTACCGGCTTGTCATGAATGGCTGCCTCTGCTACGGCTATCATCGTGAATATCTCCATCGCCAGGTCCGTAACCTTTGCGGGAAGGGAGCTGCCTTTTATGATTTCTTTTATGTCTGACAGGCTACGGTGGTTGTGATCATGATCCTGCTTGTGGCGCTGCCCCTTCCCATGTTCCCTGTCATGCTTATGTTCATGTGCATGTTTATGGCCATGGCCGTGGTCGTGCTCATGCTCATGTTCATGCTGATGATCCGGTTCACTGTTATTTCCATCGTCAGTCAGCACGGTAACTAAGGTGCCTGTAATCCCGTGACG
This sequence comes from Bacteroidales bacterium, assembly GCA_049294275.1. Classification (GTDB taxonomy): domain Bacteria; phylum Bacteroidota; class Bacteroidia; order Bacteroidales; family VadinHA17; genus SR-FBR-E99. The sequence continues at coordinate 48,049 of JBAQCQ010000087.1, read as the reverse complement.
CTGGTCGCTTGTGATCTCAAGACTCCAGCCCTCCAGATTCAGTTTCCTCAGACCGCTGATCAGGGTATCGCGGCTGACTCCCAGGTCGAGCATGGCTCCGAGGTTCATGTCACCGCTGATCCCAGAAAAACAGTCGTAATAGAGTATTTTCATCTTTTATTTAGTTTTTTTAACATTCATTGATCTCCTCACACTGCTGCGTGATACCGTCTGCTCAGGCCGCTAATATAAGAATACGGTGGCGATATATTAAAAAAAATGTTTACTTTGCATCTCCTTATTTTGGGGCAGTATTCAGAGATTGAAGGGAATGAAAAGACGAAATTTTTTTCGCAGTTCGGTAGGTGCAGGACTGGCGGCCGGGGCATTTTTAAGTTTTGGCCGTTACGAGAAACTCCTTGCCGGCAAACCTCTCCCGGCGGCGGCCAATTATGATCTTGTTGCCGTCATGGGTGGTGAGCTTGCTGCCATGTTCGACATGGGCATCCAGGCCCTCGGCGGAATGGGTACATTCGTCACCAAAGGACAGAAAGTATTGATCAAACCAAATATAGGCTGGGATGTTGTTCCCGAAAAGGGAGCCAATACCCACCCGGTACTCGTTAAAAGGATAATTGAACACTGCTTCAGGGCCGGGGCCAAAGAAGTCTATGTCTTCGACAATACATGTGACAACTGGATAAAGTGCTATCAGAATTCAGGCATTGAAAAGGCAGTCAGGGACGCCGGAGCCAAGATGGTTCCCGGCAATTCCGAGAGCTCTTACCAGGAGGTCATAATCCCCAATGGCAAAAAGCTCCAGAAGGCCAAGGTGCACGAGCTTGTTCTGAGCAGTGACGTCTTCATCAATGTGCCGGTGCTCAAGAACCACAGCTCCACCAGGATGACCGGCGCTCTCAAGAACATGATGGGAGTGGTATGGGACCGCGGTTACTGGCACAGGAACAACCTTAACCAGTGCATTGCTGATTATGCTCTCCACCCGAAGAAACCGGCACTGAACGTCATGGATGCCTACAACGTCATGATGCGCAACGGTCCGCGCGGAGTCTCGAAGGAAGACCTCTCAAACATGAAATCACTCATGCTTTCAACTGACTGGGTGGCCATTGATGCCGCCGGCGCTAAAATGTTGGGAAAGGAACCTGCTTCAATTGAACACATAGCCATGGCAGCTGCCATGGGTGTCGGTAAAATAGACCTGGCAACAATGAATATCCACAGGATGAAAATGTAGGTGTTCATGAAGTCGTCTGCTCTTAAACACATACGTACTGTTTTTTCAGCCCTTGTCCTGCTTCTTTTCGCATTCCTCTTCATAGACTTCAGGGGCATTCTCGGGGAAAAGGTTTTCGGCCCTATCCTCTATTTGCAGTTCGCTCCGTCACTGCTGAAGTTTTTCTTCGCCGGGGTTGCAACGGCCACGGGCTTCATCGCGGTGATTGTGCTGACGGTAATTACCGGCAGGACTTACTGCAGCTTCCTCTGTCCCCTCGGTATACTTCAGGATGCCATAAGCCGGATGGGGGGGCTGTTCAAAAGGCGCTTCCGGAGATACGGCTATAAAAAGCCCTATACGATACTGCGCTATTTCATCCTGGTACTGACTGCAGGAATACTGCTCCTGGGAGGGGTATATGTCCTTACAATTCTTGATCCCTACAGCACCTTCGGCCGTTTCATGAACTACTTCGCGAGGCCAGCAGTCCTGTTTGTCAATAACCTGGTTGCCTCACTGCTGGGGAAGTTTGACATTTACACCATTTACAGGGTTGATATCAAGGCCTATGAACTGGCGGTTTACATAATTCCCACAGCCTTTCTTCTGCTTATCGGGTTCCTGGCTTTCAGATACGGCAGGCTCTACTGCAACACCGTATGTCCGGTCGGAACATTCCTTGGACTGCTTAGCAAGATCTCAATCTTCAGGATCAGGTTTGAGGAGGATAAATGCACCCGTTGCGGCAGGTGTGCCATGGCATGCAAGTCCTCCTGCCTCGACTTCCTGAACAAGGAGGTTGATGTAAGCAGGTGTGTCAACTGTTTCAACTGCATTGACTCGTGCAAGGAGAACGGGATGTCATACGGACTCGTAAGGCTGAAGCGCAGGGGAGGAGAGGAGACTACGACAGATGCCTCCAGGCGCAATTTTCTGGCCGGTTCACTGTTAATGATTGCAGGAGGTTCACAGATCCTTCGCGCACAGGCCACCACCCCGTCACCCACCAAGGACTCGACGGTGAAGGAAGACAGGCTCTACCCGGTTTCGCCTCCCGGTTCAGTAGGACTTGCTTCGTTTACCTCGAGATGCACCGCCTGCACACTCTGCGTCACCGCATGCCCCACTTATGTCATCCAACCCTCCGTGAACGAGTACGGCTTTGCAGGAATAATGCAGCCCAGGATGGATTTTCACAGCGGATTCTGCAACTATGACTGCAATCGCTGCACCGATGTGTGCCCCACGGGAGCCATAATGCCGCTGATGATTGAGGCCAAGAAACTTACTCAGATCGGTAAGGCTGTCTTCATCAAGGAGAACTGCATTGTCGAGGCAGAAAAGACAGCCTGCGGAGCCTGCTCTGAACACTGCCCGACGAAAGCCTGCCACATGGTACCTTTTGAAGGGAAACTGCTGATCCCGGAGGTAAAAGACGATATCTGTGTCGGGTGTGGCGCTTGTGAATATGCATGCCCCACAAAGCCGTACAAGGCGATCTTCGTTGACGGCAATCCCACACACGAAGCGGCACTCAAACCTGAGACCCAGGAACTGGAAGCCGTTCCCACAGAGTTCCCGTTCTGATACCGGCCTGGCTTCCGAAGATCCCACCGGAGCAAAGACTGAACTGCGGTTCAATAACTTCGAGAAACATGATAATTGTCCTGTAAGACAGATGTAAAATCTATTAATTTGCGCTATCTTTTTTTTCGGATTTTAAAACTGATTTTTGTATGAAACCCACACATATTGAGCATATTGGAATTGCAGTCAATTCAATTGCCGATGCGATTCCCTTCTATGAAAAGGTACTGGGACTGAAATGCTACAACATTGAAGAGGTTGCTGACCAGAAGGTGAAGACCGCATTTTTCATGATCGGTCAGACCAAGCTCGAGCTTCTGGAGTCAACAGATCCCGAAGGCCCCATCGGCAAATTCATTGAGAAGAGGGGAGAGGGCATACATCATATTGCGTTTGCCGTTGAGAACATTGAGGAAAGGCTCAGGGAAGCAGAAGCCGCAGGTGTGAAGCTGATTGACACAACTCCGCGGCGAGGGGCTGAAGGAATGAGCATCGCCTTCCTTCATCCCAAATCGACAATGGGTGTTCTTACCGAATTCTGTGAAGACAGGAATAAACAAAACAATAAATAGGAAAATCCGATGAACAGCCAGGAAAGAATCAAGCAGCTCCTTGATTTCAGGGAGAAAGCGCGAAAAGGAGGTGGAGATAAACGCATTGATGATCAGCACTCCAAGGGCAAGCTGACCGCCAGGGAGCGCATAACAATGCTCCTTGACGAAGGCAGCTTTGAGGAGTATGATATGTTTGTCACGCACCGGACCGAAGACTTCGGGCTGGCTGACAAGAAGTATCTCTCTGACGGTGTCATCACCGGTCATGGAACCATTGACGGAAGGGTCGTTTATGTCTACGCACAGGATTTCACTGTCTTCGGAGGCTCCCTGTCGGAAACCTTCGCTCAGAAGATCTGCAAGATTATGGACCAGGCGATGCAGGTAGGCGCCCCTTTGATAGGCATCAATGACTCCGGCGGTGCTCGAATACAGGAGGGTGTAAGAAGCCTGGCAGGCTACGCCGAGATTTTCGAGCGCAACATCCTTGCCTCAGGTGTGATACCCCAGATATCTGCCATCTTCGGCCCGTGTGCCGGAGGCGCCGTCTATTCGCCGGCACTGACCGACTTCATCGTGATGAGCCGCAAAAGCAGCTATATGTTCGTCACCGGCCCGAGGGTAGCCAAGGCCGTGACGGGTGAGGACATATCAATTGAGGATCTTGGAGGTGCTTCAGTCCATGCTTCCAGGTCAGGTGTGGCACACTTCACCGTTGACGAGGAGAAGGAGGGTCTTGACCTCATAAGAAAGCTTCTCAGCTACATGCCTCAGAATAACCTTGAGGAACCTCCCCAGACCGAGTGCGACGACCCGATAGACAGGCTGGAGGATGAGCTGAATGACATTATCCCCGAAAGTCCCAACCAGCCCTATGATGTCAAGGAAGTTATTACCAGGGTGGTTGATTACCACGATTTTACGGAGGTTCATGAAGCCTACGCGAAGAACATTGTCGTTGGCTTTGCAAAGTTCGACGGCATGCCGGTTGGCATCGTGGCCAACCAGCCTGCATACCTTGCCGGAGTCCTTGATATCGAGGCTTCACGTAAGGCAGCACGATTCATCCGGTTCTGCGATGCCTTTAATATCCCGATTGTGACATTTGTAGACGTGCCCGGATTCCTCCCCGGTTCAACCCAGGAGTACGGAGGTATAATCATCCATGGCGCCAAGCTGATGTATGCCTACGGCGAAGCCAACGTGCCCAAGATCACGGTGACACTTCGCAAGTCTTACGGAGGAGCTCATTGTGTCATGTCATCAAAACAACTCCGCGGTGACCTCAACTACGCATGGCCAACCGCAGAGATTGCGGTGATGGGCCCGCAGGGAGCCATTGAGATCCTCGACGGAAGGGAGATCAGCGAGATCAAGGACCCGGTTGAACGCAAGGAGTTCGTCGCACGGAAAGAGGAAGAATACCGGTCAAAATTCGCAAATCCCTATGAGGCAGCCAAATTCGGCTATCTTGATGATGTGATCGAGCCGCGCAATACGAGGTTCAGGGTCATCAGGGCTCTCCGGACCCTCTCCACAAAAAAGGACCCGGGACCGATGAAGAAACACGGAAACATACCTTTATAAACCGCGTGACCATGAAGCAGATAATGTTCTCAGCAGCCGCACCCGGGCTTGAGCCTCTCACCTGGACCATCGTGATCGTGGGTATCGGGATTGTGTTTATCGCTCTCCTGCTTATTTACCTGTTCTTCAGGTATGTACTTACCTATATCCTTAACTTCAGGCTGCGCAGTTTCGCCCGCAAAAAGGGAATTGACCCTGCAGAGGTTCATACCGTAAAGACGATACAGTCAGGAGAGGTTAATGCAGCCATCGCCATGGCCCTCTACTCATACTTCAATGAGCTTCATGACGTGGAGAGCGGAGTGATAACCATCAGGCGTGTCTCCAAAAACTACTCTCCATGGAGTTCCAAGTTGTACAATATGAAAAACCTGTAAGATCATAATAACCCGATTGCACGATGAAAAACTACAAGTTCAGGATAAACGGAAACCAGTATGAAGTTGAGGTTCTGGAAGTCGACGGAAATATGGCAAAGATAGAGGTGAACGGCACTGTATTCGATGTAGAGATGCAGCGTGAGATCCCGAAGGTCAAGTCTGTCGTTCCCCAGCCTGTACAGGCCAGGCCGGTGAAAGTTGCCAAACCGGCTGAGGAGAAGAGTGCCGGCAGTGGCAAGGCCGCAGAAGTCCGCGCGCCGCTCCCCGGAGTGATAATTCAGGTGCTGGTAAGGCCGGGCGATGATGTGAGTGCCGGACAGACACTCTGCACCCTCGAGACCATGAAAATGGAAAACGCGATCAAAGCCGAAGGCGGAGGCAAGGTGGCTTCCGTGAATATCGTTCCCGGACAGTCGGTACTGCAGGATGAGGTACTAATTGTAATCAATTAGCGATGGTAAAAAGGAAATCGTGGACAATGCCTGCCCTCCTGGTGATAGTATCACTGGCATGGCTGGCATTTGTTAAGCCCGAACAGGAGAAGCAGCAGGCCCTGGCAGACAGCGGTGTTGTTGTCAGTGCTTACGACGGGTACAGTCAGCCACCCGTGGAGTCAGAACCTGAATTTCTCGATGGCCTAAGGCAGTTCTGGGCATTCACCGGATTCAGAAACGCTACTCCCGGACACCTTGTAATGATTGTTATCGGACTGGTATTTATATTCCTGGCAATCAGGTATGAATATGAACCATTACTGCTTGTACCCATCGGGACAGGCATTCTGATAGGGAACATACCCTTCTTCACCGACGGCGGAATGAACCTTCAGGTTGGAATATACCAGCAGGGGAGTGTCCTTAATTATCTGTACTTCGGGGTGCTCAAGGGGATCTATCCTCCCCTGATCTTCCTCGGCATCGGGGCAATGACAGACTTCTCCTCCCTGATATCAAACCCGAGAATGCTGATGCTTGGCGCCGCTGCACAGATAGGGATCTTTGTCACGTTCATCGGGGCTCTGCTTGTCGGCTTCAATATGCCTGAGTCGGCGGCAATCGGCATTATCGGCGGCGCTGACGGTCCCACGGCCATCTTCCTCTCATCACGGTTAGCCAATGGTTCAATTCTCCCGGACGGTACTGCCGTAAAGAATCTTATAGGCCCCATAGCCATTGCAGCTTATTCATATATGGCGCTGGTACCGATTATCCAGCCTCCTATCATGAGGCTCCTGACAACAAAAAAGGAGAGACTCATCCGGATGAAGCCGCCACGGGCCGTTACCAAAACGGAAAAGATCCTTTTCCCGATATTCGGTCTTCTGCTTACCTGCTTCATATCTCCAAGCGCACTGCCGCTCCTCGGCATGCTCTTCTTCGGCAATATCCTCAAGGAATCGGGTGTGACGAAACGCCTTGCCGAAACGGCGCGCACATCGCTCATCGATATAGTGACCATAATGATTGGCCTCACCGTAGGGGCTTCAACCCAGGCTGATGTATTCCTGACCAAAGAATCAGTGCTGATCTTCGGTCTCGGAGCAGGAGCATTCGCCCTGGCAACCCTGTCGGGGGTACTCTTCGCAAAAGGGATGAACCTCTTCCTTAATGAGAGTGAAAAAATCAACCCACTGATCGGAAACGCTGGTGTTTCGGCAGTGCCTGACAGCGCCCGCGTCTCCGAGATGGAAGGCCTGAAGGCTGACAAGACGAACCATCTCCTCATGCACGCAATGGGACCCAACGTGGCTGGAGTCATTGGCTCAGCCATCGCAGCCGGGATACTACTCAGTTATCTTGGATAATTGCTTAAGTTTGTTAATAATTCACCATCAGAGGGAATATGAAACAGGCTGTAACTGGAAATGCAGGACCCAAAGTGAGGTCTGACGTCGAAGTGATACTCGAACTTACAGACTCCGGCGGTATTGAACTGACGCTCAAATCAAAGGTAAAAAGCATGTACGGCAATGCCATCGAGGCGCAATGCCGTGAATTGCTGAGTTTTTTCAGTATAGGCAATGCAAGGCTGACAGTCAATGACTCCGGAGCCCTTCCGTTCGTCATTTCGGCACGGATGGAGGCTGCGGTAAAAGCCCTGACAGGCACTGAAACCTCGTTTCTCCCAGAAATGATCACTGAGAACCACTACAACTCATCACGTGAAAGATTCAGGTTCTCAAGGCTTTATCTTCCGGGAAACAACCCCGGCATGTTCATCAATGCGGGACTCCATTCACCTGACGGAGTGATCCTTGACCTTGAGGATTCAGTGGCGCCTGACAGAAAAGACGAAGCAAGGATACTTGTAAGGAACGCCCTCCGCGCGGTCAACTTCTACGGTGCCGAAAGAATGGTCCGTATCAACCAGGGTGAACGTGGACTTGACGATCTCGATTACGTTATTCCCCATAATGTCCACCTTGTCCTCATCCCCAAATGCGAGAGCGCTGAAACCGTGAGAAAGACAGACGGGAAGATAAAGGAAATAAAGCAGGGAGCTGGCCAGGAGGGGACAGTGTTCCTCATGCCAATCATTGAGAGCGCCGCGGGAGTCGAGAAAGCTTTTGAGATAGCCACAGCATCTGAATCGGTGGTTGCAATTGCGATAGGCCTCGAGGACTACACGGCTGACCTCGGAGTACAGCGTACGAAGGAAGGGAAAGAGTCACTTTATGCCAGGAACCGTCTGGTTGTGGCAGCCAGGGCTGCAGGTATTCAGCCTATAGATTCCGTCTTCTCAGACGTGGGTGACATGGCAGGGCTTCTTGACAATATCCTCTCATCAAAAGCCATGGGCTTTGAGGGAATGGGATGCATTCACCCTCGCCAGATCGCTGTGATAAGAGAGGGATTCTCTCCCACGGCTGACGAGATTGATAAGGCCGGCAAAATCGTGGCAGCCTACCATGATGCCCTGCAAAAGGGCCTGGGAGTGGTGGCTCTCGGTTCAAAGATGATAGACCCGCCGGTGGTGGCGAGGGCTGAGAAGACGATATCCCTGGCCGTCAGGCTGGGCCTGCTGCCCGAAAACAGGGCCGAAGCAGAGTCGAAGCAATAACATAAATGCTGACCTGGTCATGAAAATGGTTAAGAATGCAGCCGGCCGTGTGGTGCCGGAAGAGATAAACGGAAAGGAAGCCATTCCCTTCAAGGGTGTCGGCAAACATCGGCCTGAAGGAAGAAAGTATGCCCCGCCAATTTCCACCTGCATTGATTATCCAGGTGATAACAACAAGGTGGTATCCTCGTTGAGCGAGGCCCTGGAACGGTGCGGCCTGAAGGACGGCATGACGATATCGACCCACCATCACCTCCGCGACGGCGACCTGGTAAGCAACCAGATTTTCCGGATAGCTTCCGAAAAGGGGATAAAGGACCTGGTATGGCTTCCTTCAGCCTCATTCCCCTGCAATGACCCGGTGATAGAATACCTTGAAAACGGCACCATCAACCGCATTGAAGGGAGCATGAACGGACCCCTCGGTATGTTCGTCTCGGAAGGAAAAATGAGGGGAATGGCCGTGCTCAGGTCTCACGGAGGCAGGGTCCAGGCAATCCAGGACGGTGAGGTAAAGATAGATATAGCCGTGCTGGCAGCTCCGGCTGCCGATGCCTTCGGCAACGCCAGGGGAACAGGCGGTCCGTCGGCAACAGGGGTGCTGGGTTATGCCAGGGCCGATTACATGTACGCCGACAGGGTGATCGTTGTTACTGACAACCTTGTCGACCTTCCCTGTTTCCCGATGGAGATTGAGGGCAATTTTGTCGACTGTGTGGTGGTGGTCGATAAGATCGGTATCCCTGAAAAGATTGTCTCCGGCACGACACAGATAACAAAAAGCCCTGACAGGCTGCTTATAGCTGAACTGACGGCATCGTTTCTTGAGAAGTCAGGATTGCTTCGCGACGGCGTGACAATGCAGGCAGGAGCGGGAGGCACCAGCCTGGCCATTGCGGTCTTTGTGCATGAAATGCTCAGGAAAAAGGGGTGGAAATGCAGCTTCGGCTTCGGAGGCAGCACCAAATACATGGTGCAGATGCTGGAAGAGGGACAGATGGGTTATATCCTCGATGCACAGGCTTTTGATCTTGACGCTGTGAAGTCGGTTGAGAAAAACCCGAACCATATCCCGTACTCGGTCTTCAATGCATACAACTATCATTCAAAGGGGAACCTGACCACGATGATGGACATAATGATCCTTGGGGCCACCGAGATAGACACCGGCTTCAACGGCAACGTAGTGACGCACTCTGACGGACTTCTGCTTCACGGGATAGGAGGGTGGCAGAACTGCCTCCACGCCCGGAATGTGATTATCCCCGTTCCGCTCTTCCGCGACAGGATTCCTGTGATCGTTGACAGGGTGACAACACTGTGCGGACCGGGTGAACTGATTGACGTGATCATCACCGAGAGAGGCATAGCGATCAACCCGCACAGGCAGGACCTGATAGACTCCGTCAGGGGCAAGGGGCTGCCGCTGGTGACGATAGAGGAGCTGAAAGCTGTTGCCGAGAAGATATGCGGCAGACCTGAAAAGGCAGCATTCGATGAAAGGGTTGTCGCAGCAATCAAGTGGGTTGACGGCACAGTGATAGATGCAGTGCATAAAGTGAAACGATGAAACAGGAATAATTCCGATGAAGAGATACAGGTGTCCGGTCTGCGGATATATATATGACCCGGCTGTGGGAGATCCTGACAGTGACGTTGAGCCGGGTACCGCTTTCGGGGACCTCCCACCGGGATGGTCATGCCCTGTCTGCAGTGCCCCTGCCGATGAGTTTGAGGAGTACGATTAGGAATTTCCTTCAGGGATGTGCCTCAGGACATCAATCAGCAGATCCCAGAACATCTCGACTGTCTCTATTTCAATTCTTTCCTCGGGCGTGTGCGCTCCGCGTATGGTGGGCCCGAATGAAATCATATCAATTCCCTTGTATTTTTCCAGGATCAGTCCGCATTCAAGCCCGGCATGAATGGCCTTCACCTGCGGCACCTTGCCGAAGAGCTTTCTGTATGAGTCTATCATCAGCCTCAGTATCGCCGAGTTCATATTCGGCTTCCAGCCCGGATAACCGTCAGAATGGGTGACCTTGGCCCCGGCGAGGTCAAAGCTTGCCTCGGCCTTCATGGCTGCATAGTGCTTTGCCTCATCAGATGAGCTTCTCTGCGTTGTGACCACATGCACCGTATTTTTACCGGTGAGACGTATCGTCGCCAGGTTGCTTGATGTTTCAACAAGATCTGGAATCTCCTTTGACCACCCTAGTACGCCGTGAGGCACTATGCTCAGCGCCCCCAGTAACCGGTGCTGGGTATTCCCATCAATGACTGTCTCCGGCAGGTCGGCCGGAGTGGCCATTACTTTCAGGTCAGGCTCAAGGGCGCCGAACTCCTCCCTGACGAGCAGGTTGTACGAGGCAGTGTCAGCCAGGATCTGCTCTTCGTGGGAGGGATGGAAGGTGACGGTTACAAACGCCTCCCTGGGTATGGCATTGCGGAGGTTGCCTCCGGTGAAGTTGCTGATGAGTACTGAGTACTTCTTCTCAAGGTCCTGAAGAAGCCTGGAAATGATCTTTATCGAATTGCCATATCCCTTGTGTATCTCATCTCCGGAATGTCCTCCGTGAAGACCGGTGACTGACAGGTTCATTGCACGGTGTCCGTCAGTGACCTTTACAGGCGAATAGGGCAGAATTGCCTGGGTGTCAATGCCTCCGGCACAACCGATGAAAAGTATCCCCTCGTCTTCGGAATCAAGATTCAACAGAATGCGGCCCGTGAAGAAATCGGGCTTGAGATTTATTGCACCGGTCATCCCTGACTCCTCGTCAACGGTGAAGAGACATTCGATGCGTCCGCACTGAAGTACTGGATCAGTCAGCACAGCCATCTGTGCTGCAATACCGATACCATCATCCGCACCCAGGGTAGTACCACTGGCCGTAACCCATTTGCCGTCGATGACCGGGATGATCGGATCTGAATCCCAGATATGGGGATGAGAGGCATTCTTTTCACCAACCATGTCAAGATGGCTCTGCAAAACAACGGTGCTCACCTTCTCCTTCCCGGGAGCGGCCTCCCTCGTAATGAGTATGTTCCCTACACCGTCCTCCCTGGCTTCAAGTTTGTGGCTGTGCGCGAAATCAAGCAGGTATTCCCTTATACGCCCCTCGTTCTTTGATAACCTGGGTATCCTGCAGATCTCCACAAAGTAACTCCACAACCTTCTGGGCTTTATCTCCCCCAATTCACCCATTCTCTTATTGATTTAAAAATGTGTTTGACAGATTAAGCGGCAAATATAGTTTTTTTCCATTGCAACGATTATGAATTTTACCTGCTGAAACTCTTTTTTTTAACGCTATAAAAACTATATTTTTACGGCAAACGAAAAACTCGATAAAACAGATAAGGTTATGGCTAAACGTACAATTGTGGCACTGCCGGGCGACGGCATCGGTGCAGTGGTTCTCAAACAGGCGGTCAGGGTTCTGGATGCAGCAGGATTTGAAGCTGATTATGTTTATGGTGACATCGGGTGGAATTTCTGGTGCAACGAGGGCAATCCTCTGCCGCAACGCACGATTGACCTCATAGCTGAACACAAGATTGCACTCTTTGGCGCAATCACCTCCAAACCGAAGGACGATGCTGCTGCTGAACTGTCACCTGCCCTTCAGGGTAAGGGCTATATCTACAGCAGCCCCATCGTGGGGCTCAGGCAGCACTTCGGCCTGGACATATGCGTAAGGCCTTGCCGCAGCTATAAGGGCAACCCCCTCAATTTCATCCGCCGCGGAAAGGACGGCAACGCAGAGGAACCACTGGTGGATGTAGTCATATTCAGGCAGAATACCGAAGGCCTTTACGGAGGAGTGGAGTGGTCAAACCCGCCCCAGCAGGTATACGATGCCCTGATGACTCACCCCAAATTCCGTGAGAATTTCGGATGGTGCCCGAAGGAGGAACTGGCTGTCTCAACAAGAATCTTTACAAAGAAATATACGGAACGGATTGTGAGGGCTGCATTCGAACATGCCCTGAAGTTCGGATACAAGTCGGTGACTGTCTGTGAAAAGCCGAATGTCATACGTGAGACATCGGGACTCATGTGGAAAATAGCCAAGGACATGCAGAAGAACGAGTTCCCCTCAATACAGCTCTGGAACACCAACATAGATGCTCAGATGATGTGGCTGACAAAAAATCCCGAAGATTACGGCGTGATAGTTGCCGGAAACATGTTCGGCGATATCGTCTCCGACGCATTTGCAGGACTGATCGGAGGCCTTGGATTCGCATGCAGTGCACAGTTCTCCGAAGATGGTATAGGGGTGTTCGAGCCAACCCACGGTTCAGCGCCCAAATATGCTGGCTACAGCATCCCCATCGTGAACCCGGTTGCAATGATCGAGTCAGCATGCATGATGCTTGACTATATTGAGGAGAAGCCGACGGCCACCCGCATACGCCTGGCAATTGCCCAGGTGATAGAGGAGGGCAGGGTTAAGACCTATGACATGATGAAGCTCACGGGAAAACAGGAGGTTATTGACATGGGTGCCGCCTCCACCATGGTGATGACTGACGCCATCATTGCCAAACTAAAATAGCCGGACATGACAGAGGAGATAAAAAAACTGTGGCCCGAACTGGAATGGATCACCGATCCGGAGCTGAGAGAGAAAACGGCACGCACCTGGGAGATCGCCCTTGAACGAAGTGTCCTTAATGCAGATGACCTTAACCGCATCCCCTTCACACTGCTCTGCGGACCTGACCTCAGGGTGACCTTTATGGATCATAAACGGTGTGTCGTCCACATAGCAAGAGAAGCCGGAGAAAAGATGAACAGCTTCTTCAGGGATGACCTGCCTGTGAATATGGATGTCCTTCTTTCGGGGGCAATACTTGCAGATGTCGGCAAAATGCTTGAATATGAGCTTGATGCGCAGGGCAAAGCCGTGCAGGGCAAGTACGGGCAGTATCTCAGGCACCCCTTCTCAGGTGTCAGCCTTGCAGAGGAGTGTGGCGTTCCGTCTGAGGTGTGCCATATTATTGCAGCCCATGCCCACGAGGGTGACCTTGTAAAGCGCACCACGGAGGCATACATTGTTCACCATGCCGACTTCATGACTTTCCTGCCGTTTAAAAGCAGACTGATTGTTTGATCAGGCTGCTTTTCAGGCTTCAGACAACAGTCCACAGTCCACAGTCAATCAATGAGTTATTGACTGCTGACTGCCGATTGCCGACTGCCGACTGAGGACTGCCTACTGCTGACTGGCCATGGCCTTCCTCACGTTCTCAAAGCCCATCTTGTCAACCTTGCGGTCATAGGTCATGAGTCCGTTGGTCTCGGTTTCAACATCGGTTGTCTGGGTGTAGACTGTTGCGCTGAGCCCCTTCTCCACCACCATCTGCCTGATGACAGCATAGTACTGCTCATACTTTCTGAGGAGGCCGGTGCCGTCACTCATCTTCTCATAACTCCAGTTCTTCTGCTCCCAGGTGTGACCCTGCACCGGCAGTCCAAGCCCTCCGAACTCACCAAGCACAATCGCTCTCTCCCTCTCGGCCGGGGGTGACACCGGCTCCGGGTAATGATGCACGTCGAGCACATGCCCCGTGCCGCGGTCAGTCCATCCTGAGACGCTGTTGACGAGCCTTGTCGTGTCGCACCCCGTTACATAGTCCGTCACAGCAGCTGTGTTGTACTGACCCCAGCCTTCATTGTAAATGACCCACATGACTATCGACGGGTAATTGAACTTCGTCTCAATCATCCTTGTCAGCTCCGTCATGAACACGGCTGAGTCGGAAGCGCTTTTCGTTATATCTGGCTTATCCCCCCAGATTGATTCATCACCGCTTGGCATATCCTGCCATACCAGCATACCCAGGCGGTCGGTGTGATGGTAAAACCTCCGGTTCTCCACTTTGACGTGTTTACGCATCATATTGAACCCCATCTTTTTAAGCATCTCAATGTCATACTTCATCGCCTCGTCCGATGGCGGGGTGTAAAGGCCGTCGGGCCAGAATCCCTGGTCCAGCGGACCGTTCTGCCAAACGAATTCGTTGTTGAGCATGATGCGGGTGTATCCGTCTTCAGTTACTCCAAGAGAGATTTTTCGCATTCCGGCATAGGATTTTACAGCGTCAGTCACGGTGCCGCCAGTTACCAGTCTGACAGTCATATCATAGAGAAACGGGTCGTCAGGGCTCCAGAGCCTCGGGTCAGCAACCTTCAGGATGATGGGGGTTCCTGTCACCCCTGAAGCAACGGCTACCGTTTCACCGCCGGCTGTAACCGTAACCTCCGCCAATGAGGGCGCCATGTCTACGGGCGGGCATCCTGCCGGTCCCTGGCAACGCTCTTCAATAACGGTAACGGTAAGCATGTCATTGTCAATGTCCGGTATGATCCGCAGGTCACCAATCCATGTTTTGCCGGCAGGTTCAATCCATACGCTCTGCCATATACCGCTGGTGGAAGTATACCAAATGCCTCCCGGTGAGGAGACCTGTTTACCCCGTGGCTGGCGGCCCCTGTCAGTCGGATCGGTCACCTTTACAACCAGCGTGTGCTTCCTCCCTTCTCCGAGATATGAGGTGATGTTGCATGAGAAAGGATCATATCCTCCCTGGTGGCTGACGGCAAAATTGTCATCTATCCAGACGGTTGTCTCCCAGTCTGATGCCTCAAAATTGAGTATCAGTTGCTTCTCCTTCCAGCCCTTCGGGACTTCAAACTCACGCGAATACCAGATGGCAAGAGAGTCGGTCAGCCTGAGCCTGACGCCGGAGAGCGCAGATTCGACAGGGTAGGGGACCAGTATTTTTCCCTGCGGGGCAGGCCTTTCTTCCTCCTTGCCGCAGATGGCATAATCCCACAGTCCGTTGAGGCTCATCCACTCTTCCCTGACCAGACCCGGTCTGGGGTATTCGGGCCAGGGGTTGGATGGATCGATATTCCCGCCCCAGGCAGTAAACAGAGGGTTTTCGGCAGGTTGCCATGCCGCTTGCTTTTCATTTGTGCAATATGCCAGCACTCCTGCCGCAAGAGCGAGAGCCACGATAAATTTCAGTTTCATGACGGTATTGTTTTTCAGGATCAGCCGAGTTTCATCTTCTCGACCTCTTCCATATTGCGTTCGTTATAAGAGATTTTGCCCATCGGGGTGTACAGCCATTCAATCAGGTCACTGTACCTCTCAGTTATTTTTCCCCTGACAATCTTCATTGTGGAGTTCATCATCCCGTTCTCCTCATTGAAGCTTTCATTGAGGATTCCCAGCGCAACCGGAAGCCACCGGTGAGGGAACATATGTCCGTACCTGCCGTTAATGCGGTATTCATTTACTTCATTCTCAATCAGGTTGAGAACGGCGCGCTTTCCCTCTTCGGTAGTGGCCGAGAGGTTCCGGTCTTCAAGATAGAGCTTCAGGGCATGCTGATTCGGGACCACCAGGGCTATTGTAAAAGGTCTCTGATTGTTATAAAGCATGCACTGATCAATGTACTTCGACTGTTCACTTATTGCCTCCTCAATGCCTTCCGGGCTGAACTTTTCACCGTCATCGGCGATCAGAAGGCTCTTGAACCTTCCCATCACATAGAGGAAGCCGTCTGAGTCCATGTAGCCCATGTCACCTGTAAATAGCCATCCGTCACGGATGGCGTCCTTTGTGGCGGACTCATTCATCCAGTAACCGTGCATGACATTCCCGCCTCTTATTACGATCTCTCCTTTTTGTCCTGTCGGGAGTTCGTTGCCGTCATCATCGCAAATCTTAAGATCCATGTTGTTTACCAGGAATCCTGACGATCCGAGCTTGTGCTTTTTTGCGGAGTTTGACGAGATGATCGGTGAAGCTTCCGAGAGTCCGTAGCCCTGGTACATGGGCACTCCGATGGCGTAGAAGAACCGCTGCAGTTCGATGTCAAGCAGCGCTCCGCCGCCGATGAAGAAATCAAGCTCCCCTCCGAACGCCTCGCGTACTTTTGCAAAAAGGATTTTATCAAAAAGATTGATCAGCGGTTTTTTTGCCTTTTGTATGCCTGTTCCCTTGTTGTAACCCTCCTTATTGTAAGAGTAGGCCATTTTCAGCGCGAAGTTAAAGAGAGCCTCGGTCATCCTGCCCTTTTCCCTGATTGCCTTTTCGATCGACTTCCTGAAGTTCTTTGCCAGCGCCGGCACGCTCATGATCAGGTTCGGCTTGATCTCTTTCATGCATACCGGGATGTTGCGCAGTGTCTCCATAGGGGTCTTGCCCACTTTGACCGAAGCTATGCTGGCTCCCTTGCCCATGAATGCGTAAATGCCTGCCGTATGAGCAAATGAGTGATCCCATGGCAGAATGAGAAGTGTCTTGTAGTGTTGCGGGATATCCATCAGGCTGTATGACTGGTACACGTTTGTCACATAGTTGCCGTGCGTTAGAATGATGCCTTTAGGGTCTGCGGTAGTTCCGGAAGTGTAACATATGTTGGCAAAATCCGAAGGTGTTATAGATGCAGTGAACTCCTCGAAAGTCTTTCTGTTGGCAGGGTTTTCAAGCCACTCACGTCCGGTCTTCCTGACCTCGTTGAAATGAATCTGCTTATCTGAATACTCTTCCCTGGGATCCATGAAAATCACTTTTTCAACATCCGGGCACCTGTCGATGATCTCGAGGATCTTCGGAGTCTGGGTGCTTGATGTGATTACCAGCTTTGAGCCGGAATGAATTATACGGAATTTAATCTCCTCAGGGTTCAGTTTTACCGACAGGGGTACGTTCACGCCACCCGCATGCAGGATGCCAAGCTCTCCTATAACCCAGCTGTTGCGACCGTCAGCGAGCATGCTGACACGGTCGCCCTTCCTGACTCCAAGCTGCATGAGACCGGCACCGAACTCGTGCACCTGGCGTCTGGTCTCCTGGTACGTGGTTCCCTCATACTTATCCTGCATCTTCTCCCAGAGGTAAATATTGGAGGCGTATTTTTCAACATTCTCTTCAAAAAACTGGATCAGTGATTTCATCTGAAGCTCTTATTGGTGGTTTTTGTAATAGCGATCTAATATAGAAAGAATTGGGGAGTCTGGCCACGTTTCATGCATTTTCATTGCATTTTTGAGCTATAATAAATACCTTTAACCATTATTATCATGAAAAACTGTCAATTATGAAGAGACTACCCCTGTTGCTGCTTGCGGGGATTTTGCTGCTGACCCCTTCATGTGATTTTATGAAAAGCATCAATCCTTTCGGGAAGAAAGAGAGGGAGGCTGAAGCCCTGAGGCAACAGCAGGAGGCATTCAGGATTGCCGACTCAATCCGTGTTGTCAATGAACAGAAGGCTGAAGCTGAACGCGCAAGGCAGGCTGAACTTGTGCAGGTCGAAACAGTGCAGGCACAGGCAGTGTCAGATTACCACGTCATTGTCGGCAGTTTTCTGACACCTTCTTATGCTGACGCATGGCTCGAGCATATCAGGGGCTTTGGATATGATGCCAGAATCGTGGAGATGAATGGCGGGAAATGGCGGCTTGTATCCGCCAAGTCGTTCGCGGACCTCCGTGCCGCATGGAATGCTCTCGGCACGATTCAGGATAATATTAACGGCGAAGCCTGGGTCTACAGGAAGCAGTGACCACTACCTGTAAATGGTGGCAGATCTGTCTGGTCCGACAGAGACTATTGTTATGGGAACACCCGTCTCCTTCTCAATATATTCGATGTAATTCTGCAGCTCAGCAGGAATCTCGCTCCAGCTCCTGCATCCTGCAATGTCACAATGCCATCCGGGCAGGGTCATGTAATTTAGTGATTCAATATCATTCAGGCAATAGGGCAGTTCATTGACCTCCCTGCCTCCGACAGTGAATGACCTGCACACCCTTATCTCGCTGAAACCCGCCAGCACATCGGCTTTCATCATGAAGAGCCGGGTCACTCCGTTGATCATTATGGCATATTTCAATGCCGGAAGATCAAGCCAGCCGCAGCGTCTGGGCCTGCCTGTGGTGGAGCCGTACTCATTGCCGCGGTCACGCATCATCTGCCCGTCGGCATCATCGAGCTCCGTCGGGAAGGGACCGCTGCCAACCCTGGTGCAGTATGCCTTGAAGATCCCAAAGACCTCTCCCGTACGGGCAGGGGCAATGCCCAGCCCGGTGCAGGCTCCCGCAGCAACAGTGTTTGACGAAGTCACATAGGGATAGGTTCCGAAATCAATGTCGAGCATAGTACCCTGAGCCCCTTCGGCAAGGACACGCCTGCCTTCCCGGAGACTCATGTCTAAATGATAGTCGGCGTTGACTGTCCTGAACTGCATGAGGTAACCGACTGATTCGAACCATTCCTCCTCCAGATCCTTCAGATCATCGCTGAAGCCGTATCCCCTGAGTGTCCTCATATGCTCGTCGGTTCGTGCACTGTATATCTCCCTGAAATCCTTCCTGTACAGATCACCTACCCGCAGGCCTGAACGCGCAGCTTTATCAGTGTATGCGGGACCGATGCCCCTGAGTGTCGAACCTATCTTTGATTCACCCAGCGAGGCTTCATGTGCGGCATCGAGAAGCTTGTGAGTGGGCAGGATCAAATGTGCCTTCAGTGAAATCAGCAGTCTTTCCCGCACCTTTCCAATATCAAGCCCAAGGCTGTCAACCTCATGACGGAAGACAACCGGGTCAATCACCATGCCGTTCCCTATTACGTTGATCTTGCCTTCATGAAAGATCCCTGACGGAATCAGGTGAAGCACATGCTTTACCCCGTTGAACTCAATGGTATGACCGGCATTGGGACCACCCTGAAACCTCGCAACAATATCATACTCCGGTGTCAGGGCATCAACAATCTTTCCCTTCCCCTCATCGCCCCACTGGAGACCCAGTAAAATATCAATCTTCATTATCGTTATTAGTCCTGATTAGACAATCAGGGCCGAATTTACGAAATAAAATCCTCCTGACCGGAAGGCAAACCCCGATTGTTAACAAAAAGAGAGCGCTACCTGTGCGGAACCGGATATTCAACGGCACTGCTGGTTAATTTGCAGTGAAAGATAATAATTCAGGGCATTTTGAGCTACACCTTTAATGAATACCAATATTTGAACAGAACTGCCATGAAAAAATTAACCTGTTTGCTGGTATTAGCCCTGGTGCTGATTATGTCAGGTAACACGACATTTGCAAAGGGATCACCGTCATAAAAGGATTTCAGGTTTACGGTAAAAACCAATCCTCTCTCAGTTCTGGGCGGACCATTATTTGCCCTGTGGATAATTCCGCTTACCAATGAGTACAAGGTATCGTTTGAGGCTCAGACAACGTACAAGCAGTCAATACAGCTTGGTTTGGGATACCTTGGAACAAGCCCTCTGATTCAAACATTTCAGGACATGTCGGAGGCATCGAATGATACCACTGTCAATACGAGTGGCTTTCACGGTCAGCTGTGGTACAAGTTCTTCCTTACGGGCGACAATGCACCGGCCGGCTTCTACATTGGCCCGCATTTCTCCTATGCCTGGGCCAAGATGAAGAACAGTGACGACAACTCTCAGTATGTGACAGCCACTAAAATGAATATCCACGTGGCTCTGGGCTACCAGGTAATCTCCAAGGGAGGCTTCGCCCTGGATATTTATACCGGATTTGGTGTCAAAAACAAGACATTTGAAACTCCGGAAGGCGAAATGGAGCAATGGCTTGACGACCTTAACCTGACCAGTAAGTTTACTGTGAGTGTTCCGCTCGGATTTATGTTCGGATACGCATTCTGAGAATACCGCGTCTGAAGCCTCCGGCCTGTTATTTGTTCCTTCCGGATTTTTCCGGGATGCCAAAGACATAAAGTGCATAGTGATGCAGAACAAATGAGTTCTCCTCACATGCATTTTTTATTATGTCATTTATCCTGGGATCGCTGAACTCTATCACCCTGCCGGATTCCGTATCGATAAGATGATCATGCTGGCCTGCCTGGTAGGTCTTTTCATACTGTGCCTGGTTGCGGCCGAATTTGTGCCTGGTTACAAGCTTGCAGTCGAGGAGCAGATCGATGGTGTTGTAGAGGGTTGCCCGTGAGACACGGTAGTTCTTGTTCTTCATGAAATTGAAGAGCGAATCGATATCGAAGTGTCCGTCATGCGAGTAGATCTCATCAAGAATGGCAAACCGCTCAGGAGTTTTCCTGAAGGAACGGGTCCCCAGATATTCGGTAAAAATCTGCTTTACTACCGCCCTGGCATCTTCGTTTGACATTGTACCGTTCAGTTATTGGTCAGGCGCTTGCTATTCAATGAATTCCTCTACTCTTTTTACACTGGCGATGCCCTTCACGTTTGACAGCTGAAGTATAAGGTTGTTCAGGTCGCTTGTATGGTGCACGTAAAGATCGATCGTCCCCTCGAAAATGCCGTTGTAGACAGAGACGTTGATATTCCGGATATTGACATTAAGCTCTGTGGAGATGACGTTTGTCACCTCGTTTATGAGGCCTATCCTGTCTATTCCGTTGATGCTTATCCTTGCAAGGAAGGAGGCCAGTTTATGCATTGTCCACCTGACGGGAATTATCCTGTTGCCCTCGCTTGACATCAGCTTGACGGCAGTTGGGCACTTTGGCTTGTGAACGATAATGGAGTTGGCAGGATCAACGTACCCTACCACCTCATCGCCGGGAATGGGATTGCAGCACCCGGCTATCACGTATGAGTTACCGGTATTGTCAACATTCTCACGGAGCAGGTAAGGCTGGCTCTTGTCAATGGTTCCGGGTACGGGGGGAGGTTCCTTTTCACCTGTATTCTTTCGTGTCACCCCGCCGATCGCCAGCTTCCAGTACTTGCGCAGACTGCCCTCCGGAGCCTTCTTAAGGACCTTCCGAAGCTCGTCAAGGTTTATGAGGCCCAGCCCGATGCGTGAATAGAGCTCATCCTTATTAAGAAGCTCATAATAGTCGAGCAGTTTCTTGATAATATCCGAGTTGGGCAGAATTCCAAGTTCACTCAGCCTCTTCTCGAGCATCTCCACGCCCTTCTGAATCCTGTCAGTTGATTCATCCCTGAGGGCATCCTTGATGGCGGTCTTTGCCTTGGCCGTGTGCGCATACTCGAGCCACTCCTTTTCTGGCTTGGCGATGTTTGAGGTGATGATCTCCACCTGGTCGCCGCTCTGAAGAGTGGTTGAAAGAGGGGAGAGCCTGTAATTGACCTTGGCGCCAATGGCCTTATTGCCTATGTCAGTGTGTATATCGTATGCAAAATCTAGCGCCGAAGCGCCTTTCGGAAGATTTACAAGCAACCCTTTGGGTGTAAAGACCATTATCTCGGAAGAGAAGAGGCTCATCTTGAACTCATCGAGGAAAGTCAGCGGATCTGACATCGGGTTGGCAAGCATCTCACGTATGTGCTTCAGCCACTTGTCGAGCTCGCTCTCTGACTCGGAGGTGTCGCCCTTGTATTTCCAGTGTGCCGCAAACCCCCTCTCAGCGATGTCATCCATCCGCTGACTGCGTATCTGAACCTCCACCCATCGCCCTTCGGGCCCCATCACAGTAAGGTGCAGTGCTTCGTAGCCGTTCGACTTCGGCCTGCTCACCCAGTCGCGCAGCCTGTCAGGCTTGGGTGTGTATATGTCGGTGATAAGTGAGTAGATCTGCCAGCACTGAGCCCGCTCACTCATCTCGGGACCAGGCTCGAAAACGATCCTGACAGCCAGAAGGTCATAGACCTCCTCAAAGGGGATGTTCTTTGACTGCATCTTTTTCCAGATCGAATAGATCGACTTGAACCGCCCTGAAATGTCAAAGATGATGTTGTTCTCATTCAGCTCCTCAATGATTGGCAGACTGAACCTGTTGATGAGTGCGAGGTTCTTTTTCTCATCCATCTTGACCTTGTGGGCTATCTCGTCATAGATGCGCGGATGCCTGAACTTGAAGCTGAGATCTTCAAGTTCGGTCTTGATGGCAAAAAGTCCGAGACGGTGGGCCAGCGGAGCATAGAGATAGATCGTCTCACCGGCTACCTTCATTCTCTTGTGCTCAGGCATTGAGTCAAGGGTCCTCATGTTATGAAGCCTGTCGGCTATCTTGATGAGAATGACCCTAATATCATCAGACAGGGTCATGAGCATCTTGCGGAAATTCTCTGCCTGGAGTGAATGAGTCTCCTTATTGTATGTGCCTGATATCTTTGTCAGCCCGTCAATCAGGGAGGCGATTTTAGGTCCGAACTCCTTCGTGATCTCCTCAATGGGTATGCCTGTATCCTCCACCACATCATGAAGCAGGGCCGCTATCACTGACCGTGCACCAAGTCCCATCTCCTGGTTCACAATGCGGGCTACATTGATGGGGTGAATGATATACGGCTCCCCTGAGTTGCGGTACATTTCGCGGTGAGCCTCGTTGGCAAACCTGAATGCTTTGTCAATCAGATCTATGTCCCCCGGCTTATCGCACCTGTAAAGATTGTCCCTGAGCAGGCGGTACTCGGATTCGATGCGGTTTACATCGTCGGAGGTGAATATCTTGGTCTTAGTTTTACCCATCAGAAAGTGCCAGCAAAGGAGGAACAAAGATAAGAAAATCGGGCCATTTATCCCGTGCCGGTTATGGAAGTATGGTTACCGTGCCTCTCCTTTCCTCCATTCTGCCGGAAGGTGTTGTCAACCTGAGGCTGTAGAGGTACACACCGGGAGGAAGCATGGTTCCGTTGCTGCGTCCGTCCCACCCGGTCGTGTGGTCACTGGTCCGGAACAGAAGCGACCCGCCCCTGGTGTAAACTCTGAATTCATATGTCAACGGAATGAATGGAAACTCCGGCCTGAAGAATGCGTTCTCTCCCCCACGGTCAGGGGTAAAGGCATTGGGGATCCAGATATCCTCCGTGGCCGGAATCGCGGTCACCGAAGAGCGGTGGAGAGGCCCTGCAGCGGGAGCGTCCGGTGACCTGGCTGTTACCTGGTAAACTACCTCGGCAGCTGCCACATCATCAGCAAAAAGGGAGTAATCGTCTGCCCATACGGTGTCTGAGAGTTGCGAAGCTATCTCGATCCATCCCCTGCCGGTCTCCCTCCAAACCGAAAAGAGTGCATCACCCGATGGAAAGGGATTGTTCCATCTGAGGCCAATGCCGGTTCCGGTGACCTCTGACTCAAGCACAATGTTCCTGACATTGCCTGATGAGGCCACGGTAACATTGCAGCTGTTCAGGATTATGATGCGGTACAGGCTGACTTTGGCTGTGTCAGCTCCCGGGTAAGTCATGTTGAAAATCCCGGCCATGCCTTTTGCTCCGGATGCATTCTCCCACCTGGCAGTAACGGGATTAAACCACAGCAGCGCAAAATCATCCATCGTGGTTGCCTGATCATAACTTCCCTGGAACCGCAACTCTCTTCCTGTTACCGAAACTGCATCCGCCCTGATCCACCCTGGAGCCGTTTCAAGACCTGTCCTGACGCATTCCCTGTTCGATGAGGACAGTGCCGTGCCATCATTTGATGCAGTAACATGAAAGCAGTAGTCTGTTCCGGGCTCGTAACCGGAATACAGGTATGATGTCGACGTGACAGGAACGGTTTCATGAACTGTTGCCGGTCCGCTTCCGGTGGCTACACGTATCTCATAGCTGCCGGCAGGATGGAAGGAATTGTCATACGCGGTCCATGAAAGACTTATCATGCTGGTGCAGGTATCGTTGACTGAAGAGAGATAAATTGTACTCAGGCTGTTACTGAGGGGACTGATATTCAATGAGGAATCAATGGCGGCAACGACGTATGTTACGCTCATATACTTTGCCGCAGACAAAGTATGAATGTAAGATGTGCCGTAAGGTGTCTTCACGGTGTCAATGGCAGTGGCAGTGGCTGTGCCGCTGCTGAACGTATAGACAACGTAGCTGGCCACGTCAGGCGAGGCGGAAAGCAGCCATCGCACAGTAGCAAAACCGGTCAGGGGATCGACGGTAACCATGTCAAGCTGTGGCGACAATGGCTGCGTCTTATCCTGCCCGGAAAGGCGAGACATGAAAAAAATGCAAAGCAGCGCTGCAGCTATGACCCTGACTGGTTTCATTTTGTCCCGGCAATGATCTCGAATGAATCCCCGATATTGAAATACGTATTGAAGAGCTCCTTTATTTTACCCGGCGTCATGGTTCTCACTGTTTCGGCAAAGCGGGTGTAATAGTCAGCACCGCAGTCATAGTCAATAACGCCTCTGATTGCTTCAGCCACGGCAAACGGGCCATCGAACATGCGTGCGAGTTCACCCATCAGATGGTTTCTTACAAGGGTCATCTCTTCATTACCTGCCTCCTTCTCCTGAAGACCCTTTATCTCCTTCCTGATCTCTGAGAGAGTCTCCTCGCGGTAGCCTGTAGCCACGTCGGTCATGATGGTTATGTAACCTATCCCGTGTAAGGCCCCTGAAACGGCATGTATTCCGTATGTATAGCCTTTATCTTCGCGAATATTGCGCATAAGTCGTGATCCGAAGTAACCCCCGAGGATCATGGTGGCCACCTGCAGCCCCTGGTAATCAGGGTGATCACGCGTTATTCCTTTCCATCCCAGTCTTACCGTGCTCTGGACAGAGTTTCCAACCTCCCTGAAAAGTCTTCCCGGCCCGGCGGTCTCAAACTGGAGCCCGGGAATGACAGGTTTATGCCATTTGCCTGCCCCATTTCCGGCGAAATATCGCTCAAGCACCGGAACAGCCTCTTCCGGATTACGACCTGCAACCGTTATATACATATTGCCGGGAGTGTAGTGCCGGGAGTGAAAAGTACTGAGGTTCTCCGTGGTAAGAGTCATGTAATCATCCGGGGTGGTTATCCGTCCGTAGGGATTCTTTTCACCGCAGAGAGCCTGGTAGAATGCCTCCCTTGCTATCACTGAAGTCATTTGTCTGCCGGTGAGAAATGCCTGCAGCCGTTTATCCGTCAGCATCCTGAACTCCTTTTCAGGGAATGAGGGATGAAACAGCACCTCCTGTGCAAGTTGCATCACCTCCTCAAGCTTTCTTGTCAGGGTGATCACCACTAGTCCTGCGCTGTCCTTATCAGCAGTGTGGCTGAAGATAGCTCCCGTGCTGTCAATAAGGTCATTCAGGGAGGCGGCATCATGGCTGACGGTCCCTTCAGTCAGCATGGCGTTGGCAGCTGAGGCAGCCAGGTGAATGGTTTCGACCAGCTGCCCGGCATTGAAGACAAACTCGATCCTGAGGAGATCCACGGCACCGTTGCCGAGCAGGTAGACCGGTACGTCATTGCCAAGACACGTCATGGCCGGGAAGAAAGTGTCCCCGGGAGAGGGTGTGATGATTTCCGGAGCCTTAAGCTTTATTGGCGCTTTCATCTTTTTTCAGGCATATAGTTTATCACACTGCAGTTTGCGGGGTTGAAGATGCGCACCGCAGCGGCAGTCATCTCATCCGCAGTGACACTCATGTACTGCTCTGTCTCAAGGTTAATGCCTTCGGCGTCACCCAGCAGCTCATGAAAAGCAAGACTGAAGGCCTTTCCTGCGGCATTAAGATATGACATAAGCCTGTGCGATTCATAACGGTTACGAGCCTTCTCGAGCTCAGCAGCGGTGACCCTCTCCGTCGCCAGCCTCCCAAGCTCCTCCATTACAGCATCTTCAGCTTTTTTGATATCAACGCCGTTCTTAAGCCTTCCGCTGAAGATCACCAGTCCCGGGTCGGTTTCTCCTGACAGATATATATCAGCTTCGGCAAAGAGTTCCCTGTTTCTCACAAGTTGCCCGGGAAAGCGCCCTGAATCGCATCCTGCGAGTATATCCGTCAGCAGGTCAAGGATGTAAAATTCGCGGCTGACTCTTCCGTCGGTGTGAAATGCCATGACCAGGTGTGCAGCAGGTACATCCCTGTGCACGGTTATCTCGCGGCGTTCATCCTGGGGAGGTTCCGCGGGCAGTGACCTGCCGTTCATTTCACCTGCCGGGATGTTGCCGAACCATTTTTCAGCCATCCGGAACGCTGTATCGGGAGCAACATTTCCTGCGATGGTGAGGATTGCATTTGAAGGGTTGTAGTACCTCCTGTAGAACCGTCTGAGAGACACGTCGTCAGCCTTTTCAATATGACTGATATCCATCCCTATTGCAGGCCAGCGATAAGGGTGTACTCTGTAGGCAAGAGGCCGGAGCAGCAGCATTATGTCACCGTAGGGCTGATTGAGATACCTTTGCCTGAACTCCTCGGTGACAACGCTTTTCTGGGTAATCACCCTTCCTTCGGAAAGGTCGAGGCCCGTCATCCTGTCTGCCTCTAGCCACAGGGCAGTCTCAAGGTTGCTGGCAGGCAGGGTGATGTAGTAATTTGTCAAGTCATTGTTGGTGAATGCATTGTTCTCACCTCCAGCCATCATTACCGGGGCATCAAAAACGGGGACAGCAGCCGTGCCTCCAAACATCAGATGCTCAAAAAGATGTGCAAAACCTGTGGCTTCCGGATCCTCATCACGTGATCCGGCATCATACAGGATGTTGGAAGTGACCATGGGGGTTCCGCTGTCATGGTGCACAATCACCTTCAGTCCGTTACCAAGTGTGTGCCTCTCAAATCTGATCATACATTCAAAATATTTCAAACTTACATAAATAAACATCTGCTCCTCAATTTATTCTATATTTGTGAAAGCGATAGTGTTTTAATTTATGCAAGCAACCTGGAAAGCTCTGATTTTAAGAAAATTAAGACAGCTAAAATCTTTTTTTAGCGACCAGCAGACCCTGATATATATGCTCAGTTTCGTTGTGGGTCTGGCCAGCGCCCTGGCAGCGGTCTTGATGAAAAATGCCATTCACTTCACTCATGTACTCTTCACCCAGGGAGTAATGAGGGGAGCTGGGGGTGTTCTTTCGGTTGCTTATCCTCTTTTTGGCATCTTTCTTACGGTACTGGTTGTTAAATACCTTGTACGCGACAATATCTCCCACGGGGTAAGCAGGGTGCTGTATGCCATATCAAGACGCAAAAGCTATATCAAAAACCATAACAGCTGGTCATCAATTCTTGCCAGTTCCCTTACAATAGGATTTGGAGGTTCGGTTGGAGCAGAGGCTCCCATTGTTCTCACAGGAGCCTCAATCGGTTCAAATATAGGCCGTTATTTCAAACTTAATTACAAATATGTGACACTTCTGCTGGGTTGCGGTGCCGCCGGAGCCATTTCCGGAATCTTCAAGGCTCCCATCGGCGGCATACTCTTCACACTCGAGGTGCTGATGCTTGACCTGACGATGTCCTCAATTGTACCGTTGCTGATATCATCGGTCACTGCCGCCACAGTAGCCTTTTTCTTTATGGGCGACAACGTACTCTTTTCATTCCAGGTGAAACACGGTTTTATACTCGCCGATCTGCCCTGGTACCTCATCCTGGGGATTTTCTGCGGACTGATGGGTCTTTACTTTACCAAAGCTACCGTCGGACTTGACAAGCTGTATAAAAAGATAAAAAACAGTTGGATCAGGATGCTGATCGGCGGAGCTGTTCTCGGTGGGCTGATCTATTTTTTGCCCGCGCTTTACGGCGAGGGTTATGAGACGGTGATGCTCCTTCTTAATACTGATGGCAGCCTGGTAACGGGTACTGCAGTCTTTGGAGAGATGGCATCCGGCTTCTGGCCCTTCGCGGGGCTGATGGCCGCCCTGCTCATTCTGAAGGTCGTTGCCGCAGCCTCCACCAACGGCGCCGGCGGTGTGGGAGGGATCGTTGCCCCAACTCTCTTCACAGGCGGTGTCGCCGGCTTTTTTTTCTGCAGCATGATCAACCATTTCTTCGGTCTTTCTCTGATAGAGAGCAGCTTCACCCTCACGGCAATGGCAGGAGTATTCGCTGCTGTTCTGCATGCTCCCCTGACAGCAATATTCCTGATAGCAGAGATAACTGAAGGATATGAGCTGCTGATTCCGCTTATTCTCACCTCTACAACGGCATTCATCACCGCACGGACCTTTCAGAAGCACTCAATCTACAATGAACAGCTGGCTGCCAGCGGAGAGCTGATAACCCATGACAAGGACAAGGCCGCTATGATATTGCTCGACTGGTCAAAAGAGGTCGAAAAGGATCTTCTGACAGTCAGTCCTGACGGCACCCTGGGAGACCTTGTAAAACAGATATCGAAGTCAAACCGCAACATCTTCCCGGTGGTTGATGAATTCAATATCCTCGAAGGAGTAGTGCTGCTTGACGATGTACGCGACAAGATGTTCAACCATGAACTCTATGACAAGGTTACAGTCAGGGACCTGATGACCATTCCTCCATCATATATAGATCTAAGCGAGAGGGGGGATGCCGTGCTGTCAGCCTTTGAGCGCACCGGAGCCTGGAACCTGCCGGTGCTTGACAGGGGACAGTATGTGGGCTTCATCTCCAAATCGAGAATCTTCTCGGCCTACCGTGAGCTGTTAAAACAATTCTCCGAGGAATGAGGATCTAATTTCACGGGGTCTGCTTCCAGGTCAGTCCATGGTGATTTATGCAGACAAATCCTTTCCATTCTCTTCCGCGTAAGCACGCTGTGCGTAATAAAGCTTTCTCAGGTCCCACTTTATCATCTCATCAGGGTCCATGATGAACTCTGCAGGTCCGCCTGATCCGTCTCCCTCACTGAACTGTACGAATCCCCACATCTCAGGGTAGTGAATGTTGATCAGACCCTGGGGCGACCATAGCAGGTTGAATTCAGGCAGCGGCCTGCCGGTTGCGGGGTCAGTCTCCTTGACATAGGTTCCGTTTTCAATCCTGGCTTCACCGCCGGGATCGATAAACACCTCAAAGTCGTTGTCATAATAAATGACTGTGTCGCGCTGTCTCAGCTTTGCCCGGATGTGGGGCTCCCTGAGCTCGGCAGCAATATATAGGAAGCTGTCATCCCACATCATCTTTATCCGTGTATCGTGCACCGGTGCGGGTTTCAGGTCTCCCTCAATGTCGGTGAAGAGTCTGCTCCACTGAGCTTTTGACCATTCGCTGTCTTCAATTACTCCGTCAATAATCACTGTCCCGGCCCTGTAACATATATAGTGCTCAGGATCAAATGCAATAGCAGGTACAGGGATCCTGCCCGCGCCCGGGGTGCCACCGTCGTCCCCGGGCGCCTTGTCATTCCTGCATGAAGTGAGCAGGATGCAAGACAGTGCCATTGTCAGTATCTGTTTCATTTAGCTAAATTAGCAAAAGGGTGTCATGGATAAAATTAATTTTTAAATGTATATTTGCTTCCTGCCTGGCCGCGATAACCGTTCCCAAACCAAACTAAATAAATTCAGGAAGCATCATGGAAAGAGACAAAACCATTTTTGATCTGATTGAGAAGGAGAGGAGACGTCAGACTGACGGCATTGAACTCATTGCTTCAGAGAATTTCGTCAGTCCACAGGTGCTTGAAGCGATGGGCTCGGTGCTCACCAACAAGTATGCGGAAGGATATCCCGGAGCGAGGTATTACGGTGGCTGCGAGGTAGTCGACGAGGTCGAGCAGCTGGCCATTGACCGGCTCAAACAGCTGTTCAAGGCAGCCTACGCAAATGTACAGCCCCACTCCGGTGCCCAGGCCAATATGGCTGTCTTTCTGACAGTGCTTAAACCGGGCGATACTTTCCTGGGCCTCAACCTTTCACACGGCGGACATCTTTCGCACGGTTCGCCCGTTAATTCATCAGGCATACTCTACAGGCCTGTGGCTTATGGAGTACTGGAGGAGACAGGAAGGGTTGACTACGACATGATGGAGGAGGTTGCCCTCAGGGAAAAGCCCAAACTCATTGTCGGTGGAGCATCAGCGTACTCCAGGGAGTGGGATTACGCCAGAATGAGGGCTATTGCAGATAAAACCGGTGCGATGCTCATGATAGACATGGCGCACCCGGCAGGACTGATAGCAGCAGGACTGCTGGATAACCCACTTAGATATGCTCATATCGTCACATCTACAACTCATAAGACACTCAGGGGTCCCCGCGGAGGAATAATCCTGATGGGCAGCGACTTCCCAAACCCATGGGGAGTGACCACACCAAAGGGAGAGGTGAAGATGATGTCAGCAATGCTTAACTCAGCCGTATTCCCCGGCATCCAGGGAGGACCCCTTGAGCATGTGATTGCCTCCAAGGCAGTCTCGTTCGGTGAGGCCCTGACACCTGAATTCCGGACATATCAGCAACAGGTCAAAAAGAACGCTGCAGTAATGGCTGAAGCCTTCATGACACTCGGATACAAGGTCATCTCCGGAGGCACGGATAACCACTCGATGCTCATCGATCTCAGAACGCGCTTCCCGGAGATTTCCGGAAAAAAGGTTGAGAATACACTCGTTAAGGCTCACATCACGGTGAACAAAAACATGGTCCCGTTTGATTCACGCTCACCCTTCCTGACATCCGGAATCAGGGTCGGCACACCGGCAGTTACCACGCGTGGGCTTAAGGAGAGTGATATGGGGCAGATAGTTCAGTTTATTGACGAGGTTCTTGTGAACATTGAGGACGAGGCAGCAATCGCTTCCATCGGGGATAGGGTGGTAAGGATGATGAAGGATTATCCCCTTTTCTCAATGTAGGATTTTATCATTTCCTTTTGTATTTTTGATGTCATGGAAAAAGTGAGGCCTGAAACCGACAATCTCATATTTGTGGTTGATGATGATCCTGTAATCACAAGCATGGTTTCGGCACGGCTCGAGAATGCTGGCTACAGGGTCAGGTCTTTTGCATATGCCGAGGAGTCTATCGCCGCCCTTGATGAAAAGCCTGATCTTATTATACTCGACTATTATTTCCTGAAGCAGGGGTCTGTGCCGATGAATGGCATGGAGGCCTATGATGAAATCACCAGGCTGGCTCCCGAAATTCCGGTTATCATGCTCTCGGCCCAGGAAAAGGGAGAAGTTGTGCTTGAGTTTGCACGGAAGGGCATTGCTGACTATGTAATCAAGGACACGGACCTGATAGATAACCTCCAGATGGCTGTCAAGGAGGTCCTGGAGAGATAGCCCCCGACTCTTATGGAATGGTACATGTTCCTGGCCGTCATTGCCGCAGGCCTTTTTGCAGGATTTGTTAATACCCTTGCCGGCAGCGGTTCTCTCATTACACTGCCGCTCCTGATGTTCCTCGGCCTTCCGGCCAATATTGCCAACGGAACCAACCGTATTGGGGTCTTTGTGCAGAGCCTTGTAAGCAGCATCAGTTTTAAGAAGCAAAAACTCTACACAATAGATGAGGGTCTGCGGATGTCTGTTCCGGCTGTAGCCGGGGCACTGCTTGGATCACTCATGGCCGTGAAGATCAATGAGCGCATTATGGAGATGCTCATCGGAGGCCTGCTGATCATCATGTTCTTTCTCATCCTCTACAAGCCAGAGCAGTGGGTGAAGGAACACGCCCGGTCATCGATGCTGAGGCGCCGCTGGTGGGTTCCGTTGATCTTTTTTGTCATTGGCATTTACGGTGGTTTCATACAAGCCGGTGTCGGTTTCTTTCTCCTGGGCGCCCTGGTTTTGGGCGCCGGACTGGGGCTCACCAAGGCAAATGCTCATAAGGTGCTGATTGTCGCTGCAATGACGGCTATTGCTCTGCTGGTCTTTATCATCAGTGACCAGATCTATTATCTCTACGGTATTTTACTGGCTGTCGGCCAGGGTGCCGGCGCATGGCTTGGCTCACGCGTGGCGGTGAGCTGGGGCCCTAAGGTAGTGCGTGTAATTCTGCTGGTGGCAATAATGGCATCAGCAATAAAGCTTACCGGCCTGTTTGACCTGGTGGTCAGGCTGTTATGAAACAAGTGAATTTTATTTGAAACGGAAGTCGTAGGTGATTGTACCTTTCTGAATGATAGGGGCATCATTACTGCTCTCAAACTTCGTCTTCAGCGCAGCTTCCTTTGCCAGCTTAAGGAGATTCTCATCCAGTGTCGTCGACCCCTTAATGCCGGGAGTCGCTTCTGTGACCCTTCCGGAACGGTCAACTGTCAGGGCAACAACTACAATTCCGTCTTTCTGGATATCATAAGGCGGTTTGAAGAGGGACTGAGCCTTCCTTCCGCCGAGGTCAAAAGATATGCCGTCTGTTCCCCGACCACCTCCCGGCCCGTAATTGGGTGCATCAGGGGTACCTGACTCAACACCCTGGTTGCCCGTTCCGCCGGCAGTACCCTGACCCGTTGTTCCTGTATTTTTAGTGTTACTAAGCGCACCACTTACCCTGGCTCTTGCCGCTTCAGCCCTCCGCTGCTCTTCCTCCCTCTTAAGTCTTTCTGCAGTCTCCTGCTCAATCCTCCTGCGCTCCGCCTCCGCCTCTTCGCGCCTTTTCAGCTCTGCTGCTCGGGCTTCAGCCTGCTTTCTGAGCTCTTCAGGGCTCGGCTCCTTCTTCTTGACCTCAACTGCCTCCTCAAAATCCTGCGTCAGTATCGCCTCCTCCGCAGCGTCAGCACCAGTCGAGGGCGGGGGTGGAGGTGGTGAAGCGGGCTGAGGGGCGGGCTCAAACAGTCCTTCGCCTGTCTCGTCAAAACCGAAATTGACCAGCAACCCTTCTTCTGATGGCTCGGGAATCTCTATCCTGAAGGTAACAAACAGGATAAGTATGGCAAGCAGAATGTGTATCACGGCACTGATTGCCAGACCCTGCTTCCTTTCCCTGGTGAGAGGCTCTCTGCTGCTATTTTGGAGTCGTGGCAAGTATAAGCTTGTACTGGTTTTTTGCGGCTATATTCATCACATTGACTACATACTCGATAGGAACACTCCGGTCAGCATGCACCGAAATGTAAATCTCGGGACTATCTTGCACTCTCGACTGCAACGCAGCCTCGAGGTATTCGAGATCTATGGGTTGATCTTCAATGAAATACTGAAGATCCTTTGTGATAGAGACAGTAGTCATCGGTCGTGCCGAAGACTGGGTTGTGCCCTTCGGTAACAGCAGCTTCAAGGCTGTCGGATGCACCAGAGTGGAGGTCAGCATGAAGAACAGCAGAAGGAGGAATACAATATCCGACATCCCCGCATTGCTGAAGTTCACACTGACTTTATTCTTGTTCGTAATTGCCATCTGTAGCTATTTTACAGGTTCATTGAGGATGTCAAGGAACTCGGTTGAGGTTGTCTCGAGCTGGAAAACAACATTTTCGACCTTGACAACCAGGACGTTATATCCGAAATATGCCAGGATGCCAAGGATAAGACCGCCGACCGTGGTGATGAGCGCCGTATAGATACCGCCACTCAGGGTGCTGATATCAAGGCTGTTGCCGGCAAGCGACATCTCGTAGAAAGCCTGCACCATCCCGATCACCGTACCAAAGAATCCCATCAGGGGAGCCGCGCCGGCTATCGTCGCCAGGGTGGGGAACCTCTTCTCCAGCTTGTGGATCTCCAGCCTGCCCACGTTTTCAATGGCTGCAGTCACATCGGCAAGAGGCCTGCCGAGACGGGTGATACCCTTCTCAACCATCCTCGCCTGCGGCGAATTTGTCTTCCTGCAGAGCTGCAACGCGGCATCAACCTTACCTTCGTACATGTAATCCTTGATGCGGTTCATGAAGTTGGCGTCACTCTGTGAAGCCCTCCTGATGACAAGGTACCTCTCGACAAAAATGTACAATGCCACGAACGAGAGCAGGGTGATGAGGTACATAACCCATCCGCCGGCAAGGTAAAGATCAGCCAGTGACATAGTTGCCTCTTCACCTGCCTGGGCTGCTGCGGTACCCTGTAATAAAATGTTAGCTAATATCATTGTCCTTGGTTTAATTATTAACTGTTTGACTTACTTTTTTATATCAACGGGCGAATATAATAAAAAACGTCCATTGTGACTGCTAATTATCCATATGTTGAAAAATCAGGGGTGTTGTTGAAATGTTATTTTCCCTCTGTCTCTTCCGCCTGCAAAGTCTTCTTTTTCCTGCGTTCGTCGGGCCTGATGAACAGGTTCCTGAAAGTATCGAAATCGCGCCTGTAGAAAACACCCACGCCCTGGGTATAGGGATGGACCTGGTAGTAAAGGTTATTGTTGGAACGGTTAAAGACCTTGAAACGCAGCTTGTCGGTCAGCCTGACCTCTATGGTAAACTCCCCGGTTATGGCACTGGTGTTGGTGTTGAACTGGTTGCCTCCCACATCTACGTTACCGTTCAGAGTCACCTTGTCATTCAGAAGCTGGGTCGAGAGAGCAACCTCAACCTCCTGATCAGTGATCTCATTTCCAGGCCTGTAGTTGAAGCCTACGTCAAAGTCGTTGCTGATCTGTGAAAGCCAGTTGCTGAGCTGGTTCGAAAGCATCTCCGTGGTTGTTGTAAATCCCAGGATCTCTGCACCCGGTCCCGTGGTCAGGGAAACCTGACTTCCGGAACCTGAACCGGACCCGCTGTAAAGGGCAGGGTCAGTGTAAAAGCTGTTCATCACCAGCAGGTACAGGAACTGCCTGCTCAGCTTCTCCTCGGTGTCGATGGCCATCCTCAGGTACTCGCTCGTCCGTTCGTCGGCAGTGGGCAGGATTATATCAAATTTGATGAGGGGATTAAGCAGCTTGCCGCTGAGGTTGAGTATGCATTCCACCGGAA
Organism: Bacteroidales bacterium; assembly: GCA_049294275.1. Classification (GTDB taxonomy): domain Bacteria; phylum Bacteroidota; class Bacteroidia; order Bacteroidales; family VadinHA17; genus SR-FBR-E99. The sequence goes on along the minus strand of JBAQCQ010000087.1, from coordinate 13,098 downwards.
GCCTTTCCTGGAGCTCCGGAAACTCCAGCTTATTGTAGATATCGGAGAGCGACGCCTTGGTCCTGTAAATTGCCCTGATATTCAGATCCGCTTCCTCAATTGGACCGTTCCACGAAATAGTTCCGCCATTCTCAACTGTGAACCGCTTGTTGAGGATATTTCCCAGGGTGAAGAGATAATCGCCATCCCTGATGATGAAATCACCTACCATCTTCACATCCCCGAAGGAGCTCATGCTTATATTCAGTTTTCCCTCACCCTTTCCCCTTATGATACCTCCGGTTGCAGCATCCATAATAAGCTGTACCTCAGCTTCAGGCGTTATTTCAAGATCAAAATTGAGCTCAATATTACTGCGTTTCTTCTGACTGACAAAAAGATCCCCTGCCTCTTTGTAAACTTCCTTCTCCCTGACCGGGTCAATAAACACAATGTAGGGATAGTCGCTCACACTCGCAGAAGAGTTCAGCGGTATAAAGAACTCTGTATTGGCCGCCGTCCTGGCCGATATATTGAAGGAAAGCTTCTTTTCATCTCCCCTGATGCCTGCATAACCCGATGCATAAGCGGTACCGTAGAAGCTGTCAGTATCCTTTGGTTTTGTATTCATTACAAGCATCCTGTCCATGTTGATGTCAAAGTTGATGCCCATCTCCTTGAATGACTTGTGTGAAAGCATACCGTTGATAGTCCCCTGGTTTTGCTTCTCATCATAAATTTTTATGTTCCTGAATGAGATGCCCTGCGGTGTGAACCTTATACTGTCAGTGAAGCTGTATCTGGTCTGAAGGAAATCGATTTTCAGTGAGGCATCCCGGGCCATAACCGAACCTGTGAGCGTGAACTGCTTCAGCTTCCCCAGGAGCCTGACCCTTCCTGACCCGACGCCCCGGAGGTCAGAGGCAAACATTTTGACGAACGGATTCAGAATATCAAGAGGCATGTCGTAGGTTGAGACAGTTATGTCGGCAATCTTTGTCGACGGGGCATAAGTGCCGCTTATATCAAAGAACTTGCGGCCGGCAAAATCGTTGAAGACATTTATGGCCGCCACCTTTTTACGCGGGTCCCAGTCACTGCTGACCGTTACGAGGCCGTAATCGTTGTTGTTCAGCCTGAAGTCGCTGATGCTGACATTACTCTCAAAAAGAAGGTCATTAAATGCATCAGACAGTGTGACACTGCCTTTCATCATGCCACCGAAGGTGATCTCTACGGCGTCTGCCTTCTTCTCCGGCTGCTTTCCGATCAGGTTGTTAAGATATGAGAGGTTCAGCCCTTCGAAGCTCATGGTGAGCCTGTCATCAGGGAAGGAGGAGAGTTTGCCGTCAAGCCTGATGTAGTTGGTCCGGCTGCTCACCAGGATATTGTCAAACAAAACAGTCGTCGAGTCAATTACGATGCGTGCAGGACTTACAGACCACGATGCGCTCCTTATTGTGAACCCTGAAGGCAGTATCCCTACTGTCAGTACGGACCTGTTAATTTCATTGAGGCTGTAGTACCCCCTTGCCTTTATTTCGCCGTTGGTTTTTCCTCCGTCCTTATTGTCCCACCTGATCCCCAGGCCTATTGTGTCAATGCTGCTTGTTGCATTAACGTTGAAATTACCCAGAACCGACTTATCAGGCAGCAGGAGGGTATCAGCCATCAGGTCGACAGCCATTCTTGCCCCGGCGACTGAGCCAGTCAGGTGCATGTTGCTCAGCTCCATCCCGGCAAAGGTTATGGCCTCAGAGTTCAGCTCCGCTTTCATCTCTGACTGCCCGGAGCTGAATGCCCCGGTCAGCAGACTGCCGTCCGAGATGGTTAATCCTGTGCCCAGGAACTCATTCAGTTTGTCAATCTTTTTTATGCGGGTATTGAGGGTGAAAATAGCCTCGTTCTTCCCGTTATTCTTACCCGGTGCCGGAGCCTTGAACTTCGATGGAAACATCAAGGCGAGCATTTCCCTGACGGTAGTTCCGATTGCATCAAAGGAGTAGGAACCACGCACCTCCGCATCCGCGAAATCGGACCTGAGGGTCAGGAGCGGTGCTCCTCCGGACATTCCTGAAGTGACAAAGAAGTCATATATGCTCAATGTTCCCCTGGAGTTCTGAAGTGTGGAATTGATCAGTCTCAGGTCTCCCTCGAGGTTGTCTGCCCTGTTACCCTTGAATGATGCAGTCATCAGGGCAGTCGCCCTGAATATTGTATCACCATTGATCAGGTTGAGCTTGTGCAGGTCAGCATTGGCCAGGTTCAATGTGAAATCAAATTCCGGCATGCTCTTCTCAAGATCGAATCTGCCCATGATATCCATGCTGATATTCCTGTCCTTGACAGCCACGGTACCGTCCCAGATCCTGTCGGCATATTTCCCTGCCACAGAGACATTTCTGTACCTGTAGTTATTTACATCCACGCTGTCGATAATACCGTTGATGTTGGCAGAGAGGTGTTTGAATGACTGCATCGATCCTTCAATGTCGGCATGCATCCAGAGGCTGCCGAACATCTTATTGTTCCTGGTGACATACCCGAGGTCAACATCGCTGGTTTTCAGAAATCCCTTGAAACTGAAGGTGTTTCTTCCGTCAGGCCTTAATGAAAGGTCGGTGGAGAATGTGCCTCTTTCAGTTGTGAGTTTGCCAAATGAAACGAAATCGGTTGTGAATCCGGTAAAACTGCCCTTGTAAGAAATAAGTCCCAGGTCATGAGCTATAGCAGGGAGTTTCAGGGGTTTCTTTCCCGGGATTGTTAAGCCCTCTGCATCGGCGGCACTGGTTCTCATATCCTTGAAATCAATGTACAGGTAACTCTCGTTCAGGGAAGGCAGGCCTGAAATGTCAATATCGAAACTCAGCCGGGTATAAGCACCATAGTCAATTTTGATGTTTCTTCCCTTCATCTCCGCCACCGTGCCGGTCACCCTGCCCGAAAAAATGAGTTGTTCACTTATCCCTTCAAGGGGTCTTACAAAATACGCCAGGTCGGAAGCATCAATGACCGAATTGTTGAAGTGCAGATCCATCCTGACTTTGTTGATGAAATCACCCCATGACCTGCTGCCCCGGGGCATAAGCAAAATCTTTTCTGCGGAGATGGCGCTTGAATCGGTAAGGAGTTCGAACTCTCTGAAAAACAGACCCTCCGGACCTATGGCGACATTCACATCGAGGCTCCTGCCGGCAAATCCCCCGGCCTCATGAAAGGTCAGCCCTCTCAGTACCATGCTGACTGAATCGGGAATGATCCTGAGGTCTCTCAGTTTGCCGTTGATGCCACTGACCCTCATATCCTTGTAGTTGACGGTGCCATGGCGGATTCCGGCGGTGTCTCCCCTGTTTATGAGAGAGAATGCTCCGTCATGTATATCTATATCCGGAAAGCTGAGATTTATGCTTTTGGTCGTATCCCTTTCATTGTCCCCCTCAAGCATGTTGAGGTACTGTGTCAGGTTCATAACGCCCGAGGTGTCCTGTATCAGCCTGAAATCGGGCCTCCGCAGATCGACCCTGCCGAACCTGTACAGCTGCTCTGACGGTTTTATCTGACGAATCCGGAGATCGATCCTTAACACAGTCAGGAGCGTATCGCCCCTCAGATCTTCGAAAAGCACATCTTCAAGCACAATCTTATGGAACATGGTGTAGTTTACACCGCCCATCATTATCTTCGCTCCGGTCTTTTGTGAAAGAGCCTTTGTAATCATGTTTACAGTGTAGGTCTGAATGCGGGGTGCCTGAAGCAACATGAACAGCACAGCAGGTAACAGAATCAGCACCGCTGTAATAACAAGGAGGACCCTGAAAGTTTTTTTAATAATTTTGGCCATTCAAACTAAAATTCCCGCCGCAGGCGAAGGTAATAAAAAGAGTGATACAAAAATGGAGCCAGAGGTTACGATCCTTGCGATAGAATCATCCTGCGACGATACTTCGGCTGCAGTTGTCACCGACGGTTACGTCCTCTCAAACCTGATTGCCAACCAGGCAATACACATGGAATACGGAGGAGTTGTCCCGGAGCTGGCCTCAAGAGCCCACCAGGCAAACATCGTACCTGTGGTTGACCGGGCGCTGGCTGCTGCCGGCAAAAGAGCTGATGAGATAAGCGCAGTTGCATTCACACGGGGACCGGGTTTGCTTGGCTCCCTGCTGGTGGGTACATCATTTGCCAAGGGATTTGCGCTTGTACGCAACCTGCCACTGATTGAAGTGAACCACCTCCAGGCACATGTGATGTCTCATTTCGCAATGGAGCCCGGAAGGGAGAACCGCGTTCCCGGCTTCCCGTTCATGTGCCTTCTGGTCTCCGGAGGCCACACACAGCTGATTGTGATGCGCAACCACCACTCGATGGAACTGATCGGCAATACCATTGATGACGCTGCCGGTGAGGCGTTTGACAAATGTGCCAAGGTGATGGGACTGCCTTACCCCGGAGGTCCGGTGATAGACAGACTTGCTGCCGCAGGAGATCCGGACGCATTCAGCTTTGCAAAGCCGAGGATACAGGGACTCAACTTCAGCTTCTCAGGCCTGAAGACCAGTTTTCTCTATTTCCTTCGTGACCGGGTGGCCGAAGATCCGGAATTCATTGCCGGCAACATCAATGATCTGGCTGCCTCTCTCCAGCGTACCATAATTGAAATACTGATCGGCAAGCTTGTTCGGGCTTCAAAGGAGACGGGTATTACCGAAATAGGAATAGCTGGCGGTGTCTCAGCCAACTCGGGACTCAGGAGGGCAGCAGAAGCCGAGGCTTCACGACGAAGATGGAACCTCTACCTGCCTGAATTTCGTTACACCACTGACAACGCTGCAATGATCGGAATCACCGGATATTATAAATACCTCAGGTCGGAGTTCGCCGATCACAGCGTAACACCACTGGCACGAATTGATTTCTGACCCGCCCTGGTTCAGCCCTCAGACTTCATAAAAAGCCTCCCTGCCCGGGAAGTGAAAGCGTTGCCGCGCTATTTTCTCGGGATAGAGAAAATACTCGATGTCTGCCTCAGCAGACAGCTTGCCCTCGCCGTCCCATAGTCTGCATTTATAGAGACCGCTCTTTTCTTCCAGCCTTATGAGCTCAGCCTCAACCCTGACTGTTCCCCTGCTGATATAAACCGGCTTCAGATACCTGACGGTCATTGAAGAAGTCACCCCGGAGGTGCCTGCAGTAATATATATGCACCAGGCACCGACCTCGTCAAGCAGAGTGGCGATTATGCCTCCGTGCAGGACATTGACATAACCCTGAAACTGGGGCAACGGATCCCATGAAGCATACAACTTGCCGTCCTCCTCCTCGAAGGTGAGCCTGAGGCCTGCCGGATTTGAAATGCTGCACCCGAAACACTTGTTCTTGTCCGCATCAAACGGATTCCTTATTTTTACTCTCCCTGACATTTTTGTTTTGTTTTTTTCTCTTCTCCTGGGCTATCCAGGCACTCAGGTAGAGAAGTGAGATCCCAAGATAAAATATCCCTATGATGAGCGTTACGGCGGCCAGAGTAAGCGACGGTTCCTCCTTCAGACCGGTGGCTACCTTCATACGGTAACTGTAACCGAAGATCGTCATGGAAATCACTGTCACTGCAAGTGCCAGGCCAAGGAATACAATAGTGCCGTCAATAGTAGTGGTACTCTGATAGATCGGACTTTTTTTAAATGCAGCATACGAACTCCTTGCATATGCTTCTGCTCTCTTCCTTGCCTCGGCCTGCCTGTAATCAATCCAAGCCTGGTAGTTCTTTCTTGCCTCCTCTTGCGTAATGTCCCTTTTGTGCGGGTGGCTCGTGAGGTACTCATAAGCTTCCGTTATCCTGATAAACATCTCCGGCGCACCCTCGGAATGATTCCGGTCAGGATGAAACTCCATGGCCTTCCGGCGGTAAGCCTTCCTGATCTCATCATCGGAAGCCTCCTGCCTTACCCCAAGTATTCTATAGTAGTCCCAGAGATTCATTTCAGGAATAGATGTCACTAAATAAGAGCTTTTTTTTGACCGTGGAATACCGGAAGAGTCTGTTTTTACGTTGTTTCTTATAAATTTGCAATTTAAATTGATTCTAAATAACTCTTTTGATGGATAGCTCCCGGATCCTCCTTGCCTTTGGCCTGACTCTTTTTGCGGGCCTCGCTACAGGTATAGGGGGACTAATTGCATTTTTTGCCAAGAGGACCCAAACGACCTTTCTCGCCTTTTCTCTCGGATTTTCAGCAGGGGTGATGGTCTTCATTTCCTTTACGGAGATTCTTACTGAGGCAGGTAACCTGATGAGACAAAACTACAGCACCGATACTGCCGCATGGCTTACCTTCCTGACATTCGTTGCAGGCATCGGACTGTCGGCAGCCATTGATAAGATACTTCCGTCAGAGGGTAACCCTCACGAGCTGAAGAGGGTCGAACAGATGAACCCTGATACGAGGGACCCTGCCAAGCCGGAGTGCAAGGGCAGGAAGGAACACAGCGGAGTTCACGGCCCGAGAGACAGGAAACTGATGAGGATCGGAACTTTCACTGCGATAGCCATAGGCGTGCATAACTTCCCCGAGGGGATTGCGACATTCATGTCGGCGATGTCTGATGTTGCCGTTGGTGTGAGCATTGCTGTGGCGGTTGCAATTCACAATATACCTGAGGGAATAGCTGTTTCGGTGCCTGTTTATTATGCCACCGGGTCAAAGAGGAAAGCCCTTGCATGGTCAGTTATGTCAGGATTTTCTGAACCCATAGGCGCAATAGCGGGTTACTTCATCCTGACAATGTTCAGTACCGATATTAGCCTGGGATATGTATTTGGTATGGTGGCAGGCATAATGGTATACATCTCGTTTGACGAACTCCTGCCGGCAGCACACAAATACGGAAAGCATCACGTTGCCATCTACGGCCTCATAAGCGGGATGATTGTGATTGGTCTGAGCCTTATCCTGTTTGGTTGATGATTGCGTTTTTTCAGTGCCGGAGCTTTTCCACAACTTCAGGTACATGTTTGTACCTGAAGAGGACGGCAAAAAGAACGGCTACCACAAGTGCATAGCCCGCAAATGCAAACCATATTCCCGGCCAGTCAAATGCACCGCCCTCAAGTTTGAAGTATCTGTCTATCACGATTCCGCTGATACGGCTTCCAAGGAATGCCCCGAAGCCGTTGGTCATCATCATGAACAGTCCCTGGGCGCTGGCCCTTATCTCAGGGGCGCTCTGTGTCTCCACAAACAGTGAACCCGAGATATTGAAGAAGTCAAATGCCATCCCGTAGATAATGCATGAGAGGATTATCATCCAGAGCCCCTCGGCAGGATTACCCAGACCGAAGAGAGCGAACCTCAGCACCCAGGCAACCATGCTTATCAGCATCACTTTCTTGATCCCGAACCTCTTCAGGAAAAAAGGTATAGTAAGTATGAAGAGGGTTTCCGAAATCTGGGACACTGACATGATTATGGCAGGGTACCTTACTGCGATCAGGTCCTTATAGGCGGGAATATTTGCAAAGTCGTGCAGGAATGTGTCACCATATGCATTGGTGAGCTGCAGGGCGGCTCCGAGCAGCATGGCGAAGATGAAGAAGAGCGCCATTTTGGTGTTTTTGAAAAGCTTGAAGGCATTCAACCCCAGCTCTTCGACAAGGTTTTTCTTGTGTCCCCTGGCCATGGGAGGGCACTTTGGGAGGGTGAAGGCATAGATGCCAAGCCCGAGCGATGCCGCCGCAGCAACATAGAACTGCATCGATGAGGTCTCGAAACCGAGCAGGCTCACAACCCAAAGGGCAACTATAAATCCTATTGTTCCCCAGACCCGGACGGGAGGATACTCCCTTATTATGTCCATACCGCTGCTCTTCATTGAGCTGTAGGCAACCGTAATAGCCAGTGCGATGGTGGGCATATAGAACATCATTGTCAGAAGCAGTACCCAGAAGAAGGTGTCGGGATTGTCAATGGCAGGAATGAGGGTGAGCAGCACCGCGCCGGCTATGTGGAAGATGCCATATAGTCTCTCGGCGTTAATCCACCTGTCGGCAATGATGCCTGCAATTGCCGGCATGAAGAGTGACGCCACACCCATCGTGGAAAATATTGCACCGAAATCCGTTCCTGACCAGTTCTTCGTCTGAAACCAGTATGCCCCGATTGTTAAAAGCCACGATCCCCAGATGAAAAACTGGAGGAAGTTCATGATGATAAGCCGGTGCTTAAGTCCCATAGCCCTCAGATATTATGATTGGTTAATCTGCGAATATAGCAAGGTATTCCGGACAGCGGAAGGGAGCTGTGAAATTGTTGAAAAAAAGAGAATGGGTCTATACTGCATCAGCATTCAGACGGTCCCGAACAGCCTGTCACCTGCATCACCCAGCCCGGGAACGATGTATCCCTTTTCATTGAGATGGCTGTCGAGCGCAGCCAGGTAGATATCCACATCAGGGTGTTCCTTCTCCACGCGGGCCACACCTTCGGGTGCACCGACGATACAAACCAGTCTTATAGTAACAGCTCCTCTCTTTTTTACTGCCCCGATGGCTGCGCTGGCGCTGCCGCCGGTGGCAAGCATGGGATCGAGTACCATGATGACGGCATCGGAAATGTCGGAGGGGAACCTGGCATAATATTCCCTGGGCTCAAGTGTCTCATGATCACGCACCAGGCCTATATGGCCGACCTTGGCGGTCGTGATGAGACTGGTGATCCCGTCAACCATACCAAGCCCTGCCCTGAGAACAGGTACGAGGACGATTTCCCTTGAGAGCTCTGCAGTGGTGCATGACGAGAGCGGTGTGTCAATAACCACATCGCGCAGAGGCAGATCGCGGGTTATCTCATAGGCCATCAGGCCAGCTATCTCGCTCAGGTTCTGCCTGAAATCGCGGGTGCCGGTCTCCTTCCTTCTGATCAGCGTAAGCTTATGTGTAATCAGGGGGTGATTGATGAGCTTCAGCATCGGTCAGGAGTTACTCAGGAACAGGATAGCCAACTGGGTTGTTTAAAAGAGCATGCTGGCTCTCCCTGAGCGACAGAAGTTTCTTCAGCCCCTCAAAATCCATCGAAGCCCTGGGCCGTGTCACCATACCAGTTGCAGCACAGAAGAGTGATATATTCTGAGAGACGATGCCGGCATCCATGGCAGCCCAGCTGAGCTTGCGGGCGTTGTCATCACCCCTGAAACGGGAGATGTCCGAGACAAGTACCAGCATCACCGGTGCGTTGGCAAAATTGGTCTGCCTGTCCGACACAAGCTTCCGGTTGTCACCTGTGGCAATGGCTTTCAGTGTATTGGCTATGGCGTCATAGAGATAAGCGCCGGACTTCATGAGCACATAGATGTCAATATCCTGGGCATTGACGGCCGTCGGAGCGGTACGTTTGCTGCTCTCCGGCCTGTTGATACCGTTAGAAGCCCATAAAAGATCTGACAGATCCTGCAGTGACAGCTCCCGGTCACTGTACGATGTGGCCGAAGCCCTCTTTTCAAAGGCCTTCATGATGGTCAGACCTCTCTCCATATCAGGAGCATTGAGCTTGATATCCTGCATGGCCTGGCCAGATAAAGCACCCGAAATAACAGTCATTATAATGATGATTGTTATACTTCTCATGCTACCTGCGGATTAACCTTCGTTCTCAATTTGATGAACTTATAGGTAAAACCTACCCCGATAACCTCTTTAAACTGAGCACGCTTGCCCATAATTGCCTCACCCTCTGAACCTTCGTCTACCTTGATCATGATATCGTCATCATAGAGCAGATGTGTGTTTACGGTGGCAGAGATGAACTTGTTGACCTTCATGACTATCAGTGTCTCCCAGCTCACATCAATATTCTGAGGATTGTGCAGGTAATGTGTAAAGAGATCAAGCTTGGTAAGGAAGTTGACATTCTTTACAATCTCATCCTTCTTGTAGGCCACATTGGCATAGGCGCCCAGCTCCGACCTGAACTTCCTGCCCGGATCAACACCGAACGCTCCCAGGGACGACAGGTAATCATCATTCACAATGGTGTTTTTCGATGTAAGGGGGGAGAGAAAAACAGAGAGCTGCGGATTGGGTTTATAGTCCATACCCAGAGAGAACAGCAGGTAAGCAGGAGCCAGCAGGTCTGAGATCTTGTCATCAGTATTTGGATAGTTATAACCCGGAGTCATCTGGGTTTTGAAACTCATGAGCCCCGAATAGAACCACTTTTCCGATGCCTTCCTTCCGTATTTAGACTGGAAGTCGATCCTGTCGTCAGTCTTTACCCAACCGAAGTCATTTCCCTTCTGCATCATTTTTCCGTAACCTATGTTCAGGGCATTGTCCCAGGCCGATTTGTCTTTCTTCCAGTCCGCAGCCAGGTTTATCAGTCCGTTGAGAGCCACTGAATTCTGTCCGCCTGCAGCCCAGTTGGTAAATGAACTCTGGGCCATGTTCAGTGAAAAGACTCCGCTTTTATGCCAGCCCTCAAGGGAGTCAGCCTCCTGAGCCTGTACTGCTGAACTTATTCCTGCAAGCATAATGAATGCTGACAATGCAATGATAGTCTTTCTCATTTCCGTTGTTTTTGTGCAGTAATAATACTTTAGGTAACCGGTGCATACCTGACCGGCCGGACACCTGCTGAAATCATCTGTTATCGAGTGTGCCGAAGACCTTCTGAAGAATGGGAGTGACCCTGGCCGGGACCTCTTTCCTGATCTTCAGCTCTTCACCCTCAAGCTTCAGAAATACTCCGTCAAGGGCTTTTCTTGTAAGAAAATCATCAAGGTCAGTGTTGACCGGCTTAAATCCTGCCAGCCTTCCCGCGATGCTGTTTGCCACCGAATTCCATTTGTCAGTAAGGGTTGTCCATGATTCCTGTGCCGAGATGCCTGCAACGATCTCCTTGTTGGTTGATGATGTTATCCTGGGTATGTAAAGGGCATAAAGCTCATTCCAGGTTGTGTTCCTGAGGTATTGTGTTGCAGCATTATCAGCACCGTGAAGGATATTGTAGCCATCGGTGATTGTCATCTGAGATACCGCACCGGCAAACACGGGAGCCACCTCCCTGGCGGCATCCTCTGCCGCCCTGTTGATGTTGAGAATCACATTTTCAATCAGTTGTTTACCACCCGGTATCCTGCTGATGTTCTCCTCAATCACCTTTGCCTCTTCGGGTAGAGGTATCCTCACGGCCGTGTCACCATAATAACCGTTTTCAGAAGCCAGTCTTTCGGCGGCTTTCCTGGCCCCGATTGTAAGAGCCTCCTTCAGGCCGCTTATGATGTCTCCTTCGGTGAGCTCCCTGACTGCGGATGCAGTCTGAAACACATTCATCAGCCCGGAGCATCCGGTGAAAAGAATCAGCGACAGCACAAGTGCTGCAACCCGGTATTTCAGGGGAAAGAATTTCGTATTTCGCATGGTCAGATGGCCTGGTAGAAAACAGGGGTTTGCGTCTCTCCTTCAGGTTCCTTTATTTCAAGCACCTCTATCACAACATACTTGCTCATGCCTCTCCACGGCAACGGCTTGATGTATTCCTTGTATCGCAACTCTACGAATTTTCCGCTGGCTCTCTCCAGTACGAGGGCAAGACTGTCATTGGTGATACTGAATTCAAATTCGTTGCTCTGTATTGCTCCCGGGGTAGGGGTTTTAAATCCTGTCTGGATGAGCCTCCCTTCCCAGGTCTTGAAGACATAACCTTTTTTGACAAGGTAGTTGAGGTCTCCTGCCTTTACACCCTCACCAAACACAAAGTAATGCCGCCACCAGAAGAGTGCAGCACCGAGAATCACAACAACAACAAGGACAATCCGAAGTATTTTTTTCATTATTGGCAGATTATGGTAATCATTTATATTTTACAGATCTGACCGGGCACGGTTACAAACATCTGTCCGCGCAGATAATCCTATGTATTGTCTGCAGTCTTTAAGCCTTTCAGACTTTATCCTATGGTCCTTCAGCTCTTTTTTTCTTCTTCCTTGTCGTCCTTATCCCTTAGCTTTTCCTTCACCTCGGTAAATGTTGCCCGCATGGTGTCCCATATTGAATCGGCTCCGTCCCTGACTGCCTCCCAGGCCTCACTTCCTGATTCCCTGAGCTCCTTAAGTCTTGATTTGCCCTCATCCAGCTTGAGTTCGAGCTTGTCTATGTTCTCCTGGTATTTCAGTTTTGTTTCAGCCGTGGCATTCTTTGCTTTTTCCCTGAGCCTGTCAATGTCAGCTCTCCATTCGTCAAGCTGAGATTCGATCTTGGCCTGGTAGTTTTCTTTCTGTTCCTGATTTTCCATAATGTTTATTGTTTTTAAAGTAAATAATCCCATTTGCCCGGAGAAACGGGTCTAATAAAGCTTTACAGCGTTCAGCTTGTCTATATAAGACTGGACCACAAGCTGCTGGGCATCAATCTTTGCTCTCACAGCTGCCTGTTCCTTCTCATTTCTCGGTATGGAGTTGTCTGCCTGGTTGATGTCCGACCTTGCCTTGTCAATCTTTTTCTCACCCTTGCCTATCTCACTCTGCAGTTTCTTGCGTCTTTTCTCAAGCTCCTTTATCTGGGCAGACATGGTATCCCTGCCTGCGCCTACCGGCATGGCCATCATCTCGTTGTTCCTATTGATGATCTCATTTGAAAGAAGACTCAGTTCATTGTGTTTGACAAGAAGTTTATCCTGCTCGTCATTAACAGTGTTCCTGTTGTTTTTGGCTGTCTTCTGTGTACGCGCCTTACTGTTCTCGAGACCTCCGAGCTCCCTGTTCAGTTCACGGAGGATCTGCTCCTCGGCATCGAGTTGTCCCTTTATGACATCAATATACTGCGACTTTGCAAAGTCCTTCAGGTAATCTTTCGCAGCAGTGAGCTGGATACCACCCGAGGCAGGTTCAATGTACTGGTCCTTTTTAAGCTCGATAGTAACCAGCAGCCTGGCCAGGGTGTCTTCATTCAGAAGGCGGCTGTAAATATTGACCGGAGCAGCGGAAACCTGCTTGATGATGGCTCCGAAGATCGTCATCTCACCGTTCTCCGTCTGCACCTTCGACTTGGTTCCGGTCTCCTGCAGCTTTATCCAGTTCTTGAGCGTGTTGTCGAAATTGGCTTCCGGAATGGTAACGTTGAATCCCGGG
>JBAQCQ010000086.1:0-100941 GCA_049294275.1 Bacteroidales bacterium | reverse complement strand
ATGCTATTGTTTACATACCGGAAATTGCATATAAAGCTACTGATAATATCGAAATAGCTTTATCTGCAGGAATTTTTACAGGGAAAGGAGATAATTTGTTTGGGAAACTAAATGACTATGATATGTTTATGTTTAAGATGAAATATAGTTTTTAGGACTTCTGCTAAATGAAAAAGCTTTAATTCGTTTCTCTGTTATAAGTACTCGTTTTGAGGGTTGTTGTACTCCTGGCAATGTAAGACCGGATCCCTTCCACTTAACCTTCACTTAGTTTCTCCCATGTTTTGTGTCAGGTAACGGTTCATAAGTCTTTTGAGAAATTCTCCGGTATTGACAGTCATTGCTATTTCACAATTGGGCTCTTCGTTTTCATCTATGACAGTATAGGCTTTACCTGAAATTTTTACAAAAGCAGGACGGGTTGTGAAAAGATCAGGCCATAAAATCATTCCTACAGCTACTGCATCGTGAAGACATGGTTTTTCACCGCCCCATAATGCGGTTAAGCCGCAAAGGGAATTTGTAAGGGGCGACTGGCGCATCAGGAGTTTAAACTGCAAATCTTTATCGAACCACACCTTTGTGGTGACATCTAATCCGCAATAGGTTATTAATGCTCCTGATCCGACCAGCAATTCTGAGGCTTCACTGTCGCCGAACACATTCCATTCCTGCGCTATTACCGGATTAGGGTTGTCAGCAGTTCCATACCCCAGATAAAAGGATCCGAACATTGAATAGACATGCTTTGCAAGTTTCATTGCCTCGGGATCCTTCCTGATTACATCACCAATGTTGGTAACAGGGCCAACAGTAATTAAAATCACTTCGCCAGGATATTTCCTCAGATTCTCAATTATAAAATCACTGGCTGATCTGGTACTGGGCTTAACCTTATCAGAACCTTCACCCCAATAATACTGACCGGAATAATCAGCCGGAATATCCGTTCCGACGACTTGAGTGGTTTGCCTTCCAACTAAAACGGGAATATCCCCCCTGTTTGTCAGATATAACATCCTGCATGCTATCTGTGCGCGTTTATTTGTCAGTCCATGATCCATAACAATACCCAGGATATCAAACTCAGGACTTGCCAGAATAAGTCCTAAAGCATAAGCGTCATCGATATCACCTCCCAAATCACAGTCGAATATTATTTTTTGCCGGGTTTGACTTATTACTGACTGCATACTTAACAGTAACAATATCAGGATGAGCCAGGCTTTGGATTGTTTTCTTTTCATTTAATATACTGTTAATAACGTGTATTTCATACTTTAACAAATCTAAGTTATTTCTCATAAAAGGTTTCTTTAATGGCTGCCCATTTTTTTGAAGAAAATGAGTTTTATCAGAGTTTCTTCCAGGGATCATATCGTATAATGGAACTGATCATTACCGCAGAAATATATCCGGCGGTGACTATTGATAAATCTATTCAAAACCCCTGAAAGGGCTATCGTATAAGCAATATATTCAACTTTTCTGCGGCTCCGACACCGGCATTCAGAATGTATTGAACAAATAACCGGGTTGAATGTTAATTTCGAGGAGTTAATCGTTTTTACAAATTAAAAAACGTTATGTCACACTCTGAAGTCATAGTATGAACTTATTAATTGTAAGATTATGAAAAAGAGTCTGTTGGTTATCAGTTTTGTGCTTCTGGGAGCTGCAGGCCTCACCTCCTGCGGGAGCAGCTCCGGTTCGGAAAAAAAATCTGAAACAAAGGAAGCGGTCAGCGTTCAGTACACCTGTCCCATGCATTCTGAGGTTATCAGTGATAAACCAGGAGACTGTCCCAAATGCGGGATGGCTCTGGTTGAGAAGAAATAACTTTTCATCAACATGCTGCAAAAGACCGACAGTGCTAACCACAGTAGGCCGGTTGCAGCTATTGACCGGTGGGGTACCAGGGGGCACAAGAGGTCAGGGTCAACCTCTTGTTTTTTACGATGGTTCAGGAATTCACTAATCTGAAGAACATTCACTAATTCTGCCACGCAGTCAATCATCCCACCACTTGTCAATTTCTGAATCTTCGATTTTTATGGGTCCTGTTATTTCGCCTGTAGCACCTGCAATACATTTATTCCCGGCTTCAACGGAGACGGTGTATCCCATTATCCGGCCTGTCAGATCCACAGCACCCTCAATTACGCTAAGAGTAGTTACATTGAGTGAATCATGGGAAGCGGAAAAAGCAGTACCTCTGTTGGCGAGGACGCAGGTAGGGGTTCTCAAAGCCGGCTTCATGAATTTCCTTTTTAGCAGATTCTGTTGCTTACTGAGGCTTTCCTCCAGATCCCTTTTTAAGCTCATAATATCTTCCCTGGCAACGGCCTCCATCTCATCAACAATGCTGCTCCGTATGTAAATTCTTCCATTGACAAGGTTCGGCAGGTGAGTCCCATTCTAATCGGTTACTATATTTACAAATGAATTTTGCCCGACAATAATGTCCTTGCCCTCATTCTCAAATTCATAATGCAGTTTAATCCTGCTGTCCCTGTTTGTATAGATCCAGTCACCCGGGGCCAGATCCACAGGCTGATCTGCCGGGAATTTCCGGATTGATCCGTCTGCCCTGACTATACGGACATCACCTTTGGAGTCAGTGATCTTACACTTGAAATTTACATCTGCGGACCACCTTTTCTTTTTATCATCCAATCCTTTATAAGCCAGGTTTTCGCTTCCCGCCAGTGGCTTGTAATCCTTCATCATTTTATCAGGCCCGGCCTCTGCAATTGAGTCATTGTATCTATTGAGTTTTGCCTGCCTCAATGCCATCTGTTTCTGCCTCTCCAGATCGAGTCTCTCAATCCGGGCCCTTTCTGCTGCTGTCGGTTCAGCATCAGCCTTGGAGGGAGCAAACATTGACTGGATGACGGATTGGAAGATTGCTCCAATAATCCGGGTTTCAAGGCTGGTACCAGTGGCGCCGGATGAAGATTCTGAGTGAGGATTATAATAAGGGCAGGATGTTTTATGATTTCCATTAATCCCTTTACAGGTGACGCATTCAATGCCCGTCTGGCTGAATAGGCTGAGGCTTACCAATAAGAGAAGTACCGGTAATAAATAACTGGTATTCAAGGATAACCTACGGAAAATTCATAAATGCCGGCCAGACATGTATCGCACCCGATTATCTGCTTATTGACAATAAGGTTAAAGACCGTTTTCCTGAACTGCTTCTCAAAGAGATCAGATCATTTTATGGTGAGGATCCGGCATCAGGCACAGACTATTGCCGCATGGTCAATACAGATAAAACCATAAGAATGGAATCATTTCTGAAAAACGGGGATATCATTACCGGGGGAACCACAAATCCCGGAAATTGTTATGTAGCCCCCACCATCATTACCGGAGTCAGCCCTGAGGACCCTGTCATGCAGGGGAAATATTCGGCCCGGTTCTGCCTTTGATCACATTCGATGATTTCGAAGAAATATACCCTGTCATCAGCAGAAACCCGAAGTCGCTGGCAGCTTATATTTTCACTACCAGTAAAAAGCTGGCAGGGAGTTCCTGTTGAAGACCCGGAGAGGTTTCGCCGCCGTGAATGATACTGTTATGCAGGTCGCATCGCCACAAGTGTCATTGGGGGTATCGGTCCAGACGGAATGGGACGGTATCACGGGAGAGAGTCATTCAAGTCATTCTCAAACATGAAGTCAGTCATGGAGAAATCAAACCTGGTCGACATTCCCGTGCGTTACCCGCCCTATACGGCATTAAAGGAAAAAGTGCTGAAACTTCTGATGAGATGATTTACTCGCCGGTTATGCCTCTTGATTTCGGGCATATGACTGAATTACCCCGTCTGGTGATCAGATTACACGTTTGACTGTATACTTTCTGTCTTGAGATCAGGATCACTGGTAGGCTATTCCGATAATTTCATAGATTATGTCTGCCCCGTCCCGCTTTAAGATGATGCTGTCCCCGGTTTTTTTATTTATCAATGCTTTGGCTAAAGGTGATATGAATGAGATCTTGCCTCTGGCAATGTTTGCTTCATCTACTCCCACAATCTGAAAGGTCTGGTGGTTGCCGGAAGTTGCCGGTCTGAGGGTAACCGTTGCACCAAAAGTTATCTCATCCTGAGGTTGCTCCTTCGTATCGATGACCCTGGCTTCAGCAATTCTGTTATTCAGCAATTGAAACTTTGCATTGATGTAATTAACGGCAATTCGTTTTTCATTATCGCTGGTGATGCTCAGATTTTCCCTCTCGCTGATCAGGGCCTCCTTTTCAGCCAACAGCTGTTCCAGACCAGAGCGGGTGACAAAGTTTGGTACACCATCCGGCAGGTATGCCCTCTGCGGCATCATCGGCACTTCCTCCTGGTCATCTTCCTTGACAAATCCTCTGCTCATGGCTTAATGGTACGAACCGCTAAGTTATCCTTTAGAGAGAACATTGTCAAAGTTCCAGACAGTTTTTGATGCACCGGACTGTAAAACCAGATCTTTTCCTAAACTAAATAATAGCCTAAGGCGGAGCCTTTTATAGATTAATTATTTTTGGACAAAATTGGTGACCTGAGTAAGTTGAGGGATATTAAAAAAGTGGCTGGGGAGCTCTTAAAGCTTAATACCCCGATTGATGTCCTGATACATAATGCGGGCATTTACCTGACGCGGACCGTGCTCCGAAACCCAGAGTTCACCGGTAAGCGGATCGAAGCAGGTTCCCTGAGGGTTCCGGTGTCCGTAGCTCCGGATAGACGCCATTGCTTCCTGAGTGTTGACAAACGGGTTGTCAGCCGGGATTGATCCGTCGTCATTCAACCTGTGGATCTTGCCGTTATGGTTGTCAAGCTTCTGGGGGAAGTCGAAATGCTGTCCGCGGTCTCCGATGCCGAAAAAAATGTGTCCCTTTCCGTCAAATGCCATTTTGCAGCCGAAGTGGTAATTCCGGTCCGTTGCCGGTTCGCCTTTGAAGAGCACCTGCTGGTCTACGAGTCTGTTTCCTTCAAGTCTTGCCCTCATGATTGCGGTATTGCCCTTCGGTCCTGAGCCTCCCTCATTCAGGTATGAGTAAGAAAAGTAGATCCAGCCGTTGGAGTCATATTCGGGGTGCAGGGCAATGTCAAGCAATCCGCCTTGTCCTGTGGCCATAATTGATGGCAAGCCTTCAACAGGTTCGGAAAGTTTTCCTCCCGAAAAGAGGTACAGTGATCCGGAGCGTTCCGAGATAAGCATATCGACGTTGGGCAGAAAGGCCATCCCCCACGGTACATTCAACCCGGAGACAACCGTATCCAGTGTAAATTTCTGAACTTCCGACTCAATAATTCTGTCGGGGGTGAGTGCAGGCTGCAATATTCCCCTGTCTGCCAGAATACTATTGTAATGAATCCAGGTTGCCTCATTCCGTTTGTTTTGACATCCCAAAATACAACAAATGAAATTGTGATACAAGCCCTGGCCAGGTATCACAAGTCAGGTCATACTCATTTGACTCCCAATACCTTCCTGATGGCAGCAAGATTCTCAGCGTTTACCATGTTTTTTGCCTCGGGGGTATAGAGGAAGTTTAGCTTATCACCGTATCGCTCCGTGATTTTTGCCCTGATCATCTTCCCGAGGCTGTTCAGCATCTTGTTGTCTGGGTTGAACGGTTCATCAAGAATGCCGACTGCGGCAGGCAGCCATTTCGCCGGGAAGAGGTCATCATACCGGCCTCCGGTCCTGTACTGGTTTATCACTTCGTCAAGTTCAATTAATGCTGCCTCAGGGCCTTTCTGACCTGAGAAATCAATATTCTTGTTTTTTGCCCACCTTGCCAGTGCCTCTCCGTTCGGCACAAGCAGCGCGGTCGTGTACTTGTTCTGATTGTTATAGAGAATCATCTGGTCAATGAAGGGAGACCTGTCGGTGATTGTCTCCTCAATTCCCTCGGGACTGTATTTTTCGCCGTCGTCTGAGATGGGGAGGCTCTTAAACCTTCCCTGGACGTAAAGAAATCCGTCCTGGTCAACGTACCCCATATCGCCTGTGTACAGCCAACCGTCACGTATTGCTTCACGCGTAGCACTTTCGTTTTTCCAGTAGCCCTGCATTACGTTTTCACCCCGGATTACAATCTCTCCCTTCTGTCCGGCAGGAAGTACCTTGCCATGCTCATCACAGATCTTCAGATCGAGGTTTTTTACCATGACGGATGATCCAAGCTTGTATCTCTTTTCGACGTTTCCCGAGATGACGGGTGAAGCTTCAGACAGTCCGTAACCCTGAAGCATCGGTATGCCTATGGCGGAGAAGAGTTTCTGAAGTTCGATGTCAGGCAGCGCTGCTCCTCCGAAGAAGAACTTCAGCCTTCCGCCGAAGCCTGCCCTTATCTTCCTGAACAGGATAAGGTCGAAAAGCATGTATTCCGGTTTCAGAAAGATCCTGAATCCTTTCCCCTTGTTCCAGCCATTGCCATTGTACATATAGGCTACCTTCAGTGCATGTCTGAACATCTTTTCGATCACCGGTCCTTTGTCCTTTATACCTTTTTCAATCCCTTTGCGGAAGTTTTTTGCAAGAGCAGGAGCGCTCAGCAGAAACACGGGCTTTATCTCCCGTATGTTTTCAGGGATATGTTTGATTGAGTCGAGATATGATTTGCCCGACTGAACAGCTGCCAGGCTCGCACCGGTTGCCATCATTATGTTATATCCCGACCGTATGTGCGAACGAATGGTCCCGGGGCAGGATAAGCAGTGTTGTCCACCATTCGGGGACGTCCATGAGGGTGAGAGTCTGTTCAATATTGGCAGTGTAATTCCTGTGAGAAAGGATTATAGCTTTCGGGTCAGCAGTGGTTCCTGAAGTATAGCTGATATTTGCGTAATCGTTCGCTCCGACCGACCTTACCCTTTCCATGAATTAGTCATAATTGCCGGTCAGGTACTCCCCGCCCGTTTTCCTGACCGTTCCCATGTAAATTTCATCTCCGGTATAGCTCTCCCCTGGATCAGGCAGAATGATCTTCTCCAGACTCGGAAGATCTTTCCTTATTGCATTGATCTTTTCATACTGCAGGGCTGAGACAATAATCCGGCGTGTGCCGGAATGGTCAATTCTGAATTTAAGATTGACACCTTCCTTCAGCAAGATGGAGAGAGGCACGCAGATGGCTCCGGCATGAAGAATACCAAGCTCGCTTATTACCCGGTCTGTCCGTGATTCCGGCAGGAGGGCAATGCGGTCGCCCTTCTCTATGCCAAGGGCAGGGAGGCCGGCAGCAGTGGCGTATGCCAGTTCTTTGGTCTCCCTGCAGGTGATTGACTCGTAGTGGTCTGTTTTCTTTTCAATCAGGTAAGGATTGTTGCCGGATCTGGCAGCGCTGTTTTCAGGCAGATCGATAATGGTTTTCATCACGGCTGATTTTTAGTGAATTAACCCTGGCTTTCAAAGGTAAGTCGTAGTTTGACCAGGGTCAACTTTATTTCAGGAGAATTACCGTCTGCTTCCGTCCGCTCATGGTTTTGCACAGAAAGTTTTTTCTATCACACCTGCCGCCTTATGGCTTTACCCGGATGATTTCAAGGTTCACCACCCTGACCTCAGGGTTTAGCCGGACTATTTCAAGGATCACCACCGGCTTGTCAAGATACTGTCCGGGGGCATTGATTGCATGGATTTTTTTCACAACTTCCATTCCCTTTGTTATCCTTCCGAAGGCAGCAAAGCCTTGAAGATCAGGATTTCGCTTCCCACCGTAATCCAGTTCCGGCTGGTCACTGACACATATGAAAAATTCCGAGGTCGCGCTTCCCGGTTCCGCCCTTGCCATTGAGATAGTTCCCTTCCTGTGGCGAATCCCTGTCACGGCTGTGGTCTCATGAGCGATGGGCTGAAAACCTCCTTCTTCCTCCTCATATCTTCCCCCCTGGATGACTTCTATAAGTACCTTGTTGTCAGGCTGATTGTCGAGCCTGACAACCCTGTAGAAGCAGGTGCTGTCAAAGAGCCCGGCATCAATGTACCTCAGAAAATTGGATGCAGTTACAGGCGCCCGCTTCAGGTCAATTGTGGCATAAATGTTTCCAGGCTCCGTCTTTATTATAATTTTCTCCTTTTTCCCAGGTGTTTGCCCATGGAGGCCGGAGTCCAGCATTAAGGCTATAAGGAGTATGGTCCATATTATTCTCATTCTGGCAATATAGTTTTTTTACGTGTCACTGTTCGCATAAACGTGCAGGCATGGCTTATTTACACGCGAGGCTTCAGATTTAAATCTGAAAGTAAACTAAACCTGCCTCTGATTGTTTTTTATGTGAAGTTAATCCCAGTTACTAATCCATAAACTTTTAGTTATGAGAAATGAAAAGGCTTTTTCCGGGGATAGAATCCGCCGGTCGTGCTATGCGTTCTGTTCAATCTTCCTGGTTTCAGTTTTCTTTATTCCTGGCACCCTTGAGGCGCAGAACTATGACAAACTTGTTCCTTTAAAAGGCTACAAAGCTGCTGTGCACTACAGTGCCGGAAACGAGGAAAGGGCAAAAGTCCTTGCAGAGCGTTGCGATAATGTTATGAATTATTATAATCAGTCTGTCAGATTTGAGCCAGCCGTAACACTGCTGGTGCTTGATCCGGAGGACTGGAGTACGTATACGAGCTTTCCTGTCTATGGCATGCCCCATTACAATGACGACAAAACCCTGATAGTTGCTTCCCGCGACAACGAATTCTGGAAAAGTTTCATACCGCCGGTCGACCAGCTTCCTGCCGGTCTCGCTGATAGAATAAAGGAAACATATTCAGACGGCAAGGGGAACCTTTCTATGGGTGCTTTTTTTGACCTGCTTGCCATTCACGAGCTCGGACATGCCTACCATTTCCAGTATGGCCTGACCATGCAGCGCAAGTGGATGGCAGAACTGTTTGCGAATATCTTTCTTCACACATATATTGCTGAAAACGAACCGGAACAACTGGCCGCACTGACCCTGTTTCCGCAGATGGTTATCTCAGGAGACAGATCGGCTCTGAAATACACTTCACTGACTGACCTTGAGAGCCGGTACGATGAGATAGGTCAGAAATATCCAAATAATTACGGTTGGTATCAGAGCAGATGGCATGCAGGGGCAGCAGATATTTATAACGCCGGTGGAAAAGAACTTTTTACTAAACTGTGGACAGCTCTGGATAAACAGAAATCGGTCCTGGATGATGACAGCCTTGCCCGGTTTTTATCAGGAAACGTACATCAGTCGGTGGCCGATGTGCTACTGAAATGGGATGAGTAAACCGCATTTACCAGGACATTTTTTGTAGGTATTAAATCGTATTTTAAAGTAAGCGATTTGTTCAGGGTGTTCCGGAGGAGGAGCGTGTACTGATATGATATACAGTATATTATTGAGGCCTGATGGAACCGGCAGACACATCAGCGACCATTTCCCTGACTCATGCAGTCGTAAATCAGACCTGATCTTTAATTAATTTCACCCGGCATTTTGCCGGTAGTGGAAGCACTGCGGCATAATGGAAACTTGATAAGATTTTAAAAGAAAAGGAATATGCTGGAAGGAACAGGATTAAGGATACTGAGGTTTGGGTTTGCAAATTTCAGGACTCATTTTGTCATCATTTTTGTTGCCGGAATGTTGTTGTCAATGTCATTAACCGGGCAGGACCCGGTCGAATTTAAACCCGGAGGCAAGATGGAGGTGAGGATTTTCACAGGTCTTTATACCACATTTTCGGACGGAGAAAACCACACAAAGTTTGACGTGACACGGGCTTACATGGGATACGGGTACAACTTTTCCAAAACCCTTTCAGGGCGTATTGTGTATGATGTTGCGGATCCGGGAGTCGGGAAAATGAAGTTTACCGGCATGCTGAAATTTGCCTACCTCAGGTATCAGACCCAAAAACTGACAGTCACCGGAGGAATGATTCCCCTGCCGGAGTATGAGCAGGCTGAAAGAAGGTGGGGCCATCGCTATATTTATAAACCTTTGCATGATGAGTACGGGTTCGGTACGGCTGCGGATCTGGGATTAAGTGTGGCTTACAGTATTGCCCCCTGGCTCACCGCTGACGTGACACTGATGAACGGGGAGGGATTCAAGCTGACAGAAGCCGACTCCACCTTCAAAACAGCTGTCGGTGTCACCCTGGTCCCTGTAAAGAACTTTTCGATGCGCGGTTATTTTGACAATATGAGCAAAGACGGTTTGCATCAGCAGACGACTGAGGTTATCGCCTCGTATGAGAACAAGGGATCAATGCTGTCCGCTGCCTGGAATTACCGTAAAAACAGCGGACTTGTCGCCGGGCATGATTATCATGCCATCTCTTTTAATTGCAGGGTGCCGGTCAGCGACAGGGTAAGGATCATCGGAAGATATGACTATGCGGCTTCTGCAAGGGTCGGGAATGAAGTTGATCCCTGGAACCTGACCAGGGACGGTCAGCTCTTCCTGGCAGCTGTAGAGATTGCCCTTTCTCCCGGAGTGAATCTCTCTCCCAATTTCCAGGGATGGAAGCCAGCCGCGGGAGATATGCCGTTCATTTCAAGGTTTGCCCTCTCTCTTGACCTGAAAATCTGATGTAATAAAACTTCTTGTATTTCTTTCAAACCCGGCAACTGTGAAATCAACGGCTGAAGGACAGGTCCCTATTTGGGGCCAATGAGCTGGAACAGGAGCCAGGAGATGCCAAGCGTAAAAATAATATTGAATCCCTGCGCTATCAGAAAGCTGTAGAACGGTTTTTTACTCTCCATGTGCCTGAAGTCGGCGAAGCGGGTCTCGAGGCCGATGCTGACAAAGGCCAGGTTGAACCAGAAGGTGCTGAACGACTTGATAACCTTTCCGGATGTCAGCGCTGTCTCAGGGCTTAGCAGGAATGAGAACGCCAGCGATGCCAGGATGAATCCAAGAACGAATTTCGGGAAACGTTCCCAGATAATGCCTGCTGGCACATGTTTTCCCTTTTCGCCTACGCCTCTTTTCCTGTATGCCCAGAATATCGATATGGCAAAGGCTGCAAGCCCGAGCAGGACGTTCTGCGAGAATTTGACTATTGTGGCATATTTGAGTCCTTCCTCCCCGGCTATGGTCCCGGCTGCAACAACAGCCCCGGTCGTATCGATGGTTCCTCCGAGCCATGCGCCGGTGACTATCTCGGAGAGTCCCATCCAATTTGCAATTATTGGAAGGAAGATCATCATCGGGATCGCAATGACAAGGACCAGCGAGATGATGAAGGAGAGTTTCTTCTTGTCTCCGTTAATGGCTCCGGCAGTTGCAATGGCAGCGGAGACACCGCAGATCGAAACGGCGCTGGCAAGCATTGTGGAAAATTCATCATCAACTTTCAGTTTGCGTGAGATCCAGAACGCAAAGTACCATACCACGCTCACGACGATGACTGCCTGTATCAGCCCGAAAGCACCTGCCGACATAATGTCATTGAACAGGATGGTAGCCCCCAGGAGCACCAGTCCGATCTTGACGTAAAGTTCCGTCAATACCCCCGCCCGCAACCAGGATGGAAGTTTTCCGAGGTTCCCGATGATAAGGCCGAGCAGAAGGGAAAAAAGTACTGTCTCGAGCCCGAGGTTTTTAAAGCCGGCATAAGATGAAATAAACTGTGCCAGAACCGCCAGAAGGAATATGGCAACAAAGCCCGTGACAAATTTCTTAAGCGTGTCGCCGCTCAGCAGGACACCGATAACCGAGATGATCCCGAAAATCAGAAGTGTGGAAAGTCCCGAGAGCCAAAGTGAAGAGGCGCTGAAAATACCGGGCATGTCCTGGTTGCTGCTCCATCCGGCCTTGCCGCCGAAAGAGGGGGTGACAATACTGTACCCGGCTAACACTACAAAAAGAATCAGAATAAAACCTGTAACGACAGATGCCCAGTCCTGTCCGATAATTAATTTCCCCGTGCCGGTGGATTTCTTATTTCCTGTCATAATCAATTGGTTAATAGTCAGTTATTTGGGTTTGCTTCAGCATTTCTGCATTTTGACGCTGCAAATATGGCAACAATTCGGAACTGAAACCTAAGCATAAAATGGTATTCTTGACCGTCCGACTGTGCTTTTAGCTTAATATTAACAGATAGTGAACTTACATCGGAGCTTATTTTCTATATTCGCACTATTGCCTAACACTAATAAACTATGAGAAAACTCCAGAGCACCTTCTCGAAGTATGATCTTCCGCAGCAGATTATGCGTGCAGGTATCTATCCTTACTTCAGAACCATCGAGTCTGACCAGGATACTGTTGTGACGATCAATGGCAAGAGTGTCCTGATGTTTGGCTCCAACAGTTACCTGGGGCTGACAAACCACCCGAAGATAAAGGAGGCGGCAAAGCGTGCCATTGACAAGTATGGTACGGGTTGTGCGGGTTCAAGGTTCCTGAATGGAACCCTTGATATACATATCGAGCTTGAAGAGAAGCTGGCAGACCTTACCGGCAAGGATGGTGCGCTCTGCTACAGTACAGGCTTCCAGGTAAACCTGGGAGTTGTCTCGGTGCTGACCGGTCGTCGCGATACTGTACTGCTGGATGAACTCGACCATGCCTCAATTATAGAAGGGAGCAGACTCTCATTTTCAAAGGTGTTGAAGTACGGCCACAATGACATGAAGAGTCTTGAAAAAAAGCTCAGGCAATGTTCGCCTGACAGTCTGAAGCTGATCGTTACAGACGGGATTTTCTCAATGGAGGGAGATATTGTCAGGCTTCCAGAGATGGTTGAACTGGCTGAGAAATACAATGCATCCATAATGATTGATGATGCACATTCCATTGGTGTTCTTGGCAAAAACGGATCAGGCACGGCTTCGTATTACGGGCTCACTGACAAGGTTGACCTGATTATGGGCACTTTTTCCAAATCACTGGCTTCCCTGGGCGGTTTCATTGCATCGGATAAGGATACCATAAACTTTATCAAGCACAACTCGCGTTCGCTCATCTTCAGTGCCAGCATGACTCCTTCCTCAGCTGCCTCGGTTCTGGCGGCAATCGATATAATGGTGAGCGAACCTGAAAGGATAAGTCATCTGTGGGAAATAACCAACTATGCTTTAAAGGGTTTCAGGGATATGGGATTCGATACAGGAAAATCTGAAACCCCGATCATTCCCTTGTTTATACGCGATAGTACGAAGGCTCTGACCCTTACCCACCTGCTCCTGGATGACGGCATTTTCGTCAATCCCGTAGTGTCACCCGCAGTGCCTGTGAATGTCAGCCTTATCCGCTATTCACTTATGGCAACACATACAAAAGAGCAGGTTGACATATCGATAGAGAAAATCACGAGAGCCGCAAAGTCACTTGGTATTCTGAATTAACGGGCCGGACTCCAGTAACAGGTTAATTTCCAGGTTTCATGCGGAAAGTAGTTTTAATTACCGGGATATCATCAGGATTCGGGCAGCAGACCTCCCGGCTGCTGGCAGCAAAGGGCCATACGGTGTACGGTACGGTAAGGAAAGCATGTGAAACGGGCAGTGCTGTCAATGTGCTGATGCTGGACCTGACAGATATTGATTCAATAAGGCGGACAGTCAGGACGGTTGTTGAAAAGGAGGGAAGGATCGACGTGCTGATCAACAATGCCGGGATGCATACCGGGGGACCGGTTGAGACCACCCCCTTAGAAAACATAAGGCTTCAGATGGAAACAAGCTTCATGGGCATGGTGAATCTTACCCGTGAGGTGTTGCCGGTGATGCGAAGCAACGGAGGAGGTACAATAATAAACATCAGCTCGATAGGCGGATTGATAGGATTGCCTTTTCAGTCGTTCTATTCTGCCGCCAAGTTTGCCGTGGAAGGTTTCAGCGAGGCGCTGAGGATGGAGACAGCCGGGTTCAATGTCAAGATCGTAGTCATAAATCCCGGTGATTTTCATACACACAACTCCGCCAACCGCAGAGGGTACCTGGCTCCGTCAGGTCCGGAAGATCCCTATCATGAACAGTTTGAAAGGACTCTTTCTGTTATCGAGCATGATGAAGCCAGCGGAGGCGAACCGGCGGTGCTGGCAAAGAAACTTGCAGCAATTGTTGAATGTAAAAACCCCCGTCAGCGTTACATCATCGCATCACCCGACCAGAAACTGGCGGTTGTGCTTAAAAAAATTCTTCCCGGCAGGGTGTTTTCAGCTATCCTTACCAGCCATTACGGCATCAGCCTGAGAAAGTAAGTCTTAAATCTCTCCCGGTCTCTTGAAGTATTTTGACTGAGCCCTGGGCACAACCTCGCCGTTAAAGCGTTTTACTTCTCCTTTGGCAGGGGTTATAATCACGTCGGCTTTACTGCCTCCGGTTTTCTTGAGAGAGATCTCAATTCTGGCATTAATGAAGAAGCCTTTTGCCTGCATCGAGACTTTTACATTCCCCTTTTTATCGGTTACCTGGCTGTAATCAGATACGGTAAGCTTGTTGGTATTGTTGTTGCCAGTCAGTATCTGTCCCTGGAGGTATGCGAATTCCTTCTCATAAGATAAGAAATTGGCCACGTCAGTATTTGTCTCGTACATGCCGCCCCCGGTCTCGTAGGAATCGACTATTATTACAAAGTCTTTTGTCTCAATTGTGGCCAGGGCCTTTTCAAATGCTGCGAGCGCTGCAGCTTCCCTTTCGGCCTTTTTATCCTGTGAGACTGCCGGCATAAGCGCAACTGTCAGGAAACAGAATGTCACAAAAAATTTCTTCATGTTTGTTCAGGTTTAATGCTAATGATTGCAAATTTACATTTTATGAGATACAATAAGCGTGCCCGGTCATCAAATGCCCGAAATAAATTTTCGGATGCGGAAATAATTATTTTTAAAATGCAAAAAACCAGGCATGAAGAAATATTTCATTATTCTCGGTTCTCTCCAGGCTTTCACGGCTATAGGAGCAATACCCGCAGGAATCTGATACCTGCTTGATATTACTGGAGGCAGAATGGGTGTTTCCCCTGAAATGCCGGCCAATTCACCCCTGAATTCATTCCTGCTGCCGGGGCTGTTTCTCGTACTTGTAAACGGTCTTTCAAATGTTGCCGGAGCTTATCTTTCATTTACCCGCCACAGGTATGTGGTTCATGTCAGACTAACCCTGGGATTTTTGCTTACCATCTGGATTATTATAAAGGTGACATGGATCTCGCTCATAAGTTTTCTGCAGCCTCTGTTTCTGGTTGCAGGATTAATAAATATTTTCCTCAGATGGAAGATTCTAAAATCCACAGCCAAATGAAATTCGGGGACTGGGCCGTCTTTTTCTCCGGAGCAGGTCGGGGAGGAAGGCCGGGTGATCTGCAAGCCTTAACGGCAAAAACAGTTTGGGAAAACCTGCAGGAGTGACGATTCTTTTTATACTTTTGCAGCCCAAATACTTAAGAATACGGAAGAAATAAGAAATATTGCCGTGATAGCTCACGTCGACCACGGCAAAACTACACTTGTAGACAGAATACTTTACCAGGTTAAGCTTTTCCGCGACAACCAGGTTATGGGCGATCTGATCCTCGACAGCAATGACCTTGAGAGGGAGAGAGGCATCACAATACTTTCAAAGAATGTCTCCGTTCGGTACAAAAACGTCAAGATCAATATAATAGACACACCGGGACACTCCGATTTCGGAGGAGAGGTTGAGCGTGTATTGAATATGGCTGAAGGTGTCCTTCTAATAGTAGATGCCTTCGAGGGCCCGATGCCACAGACGCGGTTTGTACTTCAGAAGGCCCTGGAACTGGGGCTCAAACCTATAGTGGTGATCAACAAGGTTGACAAGCCGAACTGCAAGCCCGAGGAGACCCAGGAGAGCGTCTTTGACCTGATGCACAGCCTCAAGGCGACGGAAGATCAGCTCGACTTTCCAACCGTGTACGGTTCCTCAAAACAGGGATGGATGGGCCCCGACTGGGCGCACCCGACGACTGATGTAAGCTACCTCCTGGATACGATCATTGATCACATACCTGCAGCGCAGATGTCCGGGGGAACCCTCCAGATGAGGATCTCCTCGCTTGATTATTCGTCGTACATGGGGCGAATTGCGGTTGGTAAAATTAAGAGAGGGACTCTCGTTCCCGGAAGCCAGGTGTCTCTTATCAAGCGCAATGGCACTGTAATGAGGAACACTGTCAAGGAGGTCTATCTCTTTGAGGGGCTGGGGAAAGAGAAGACGAAGAAACCTGTGCGGTCAGGAGAGATATGTGCCGTGTTCGGCATGGAGGATTTTGACATAGGCGACACAATTGCCGATGCCGAACTGCCTGAGGGTCTGCCCTATATGCAGGTCGATGAGCCTACCATGAGCATGCTCTTCACTTCGAACAATTCACCCTTCTTCGGGCGCGAAGGTACCCTTGTCACTTCGCGTCAGCTCAGGGAACGGCTCTTCAGGGAGACGGAAAAGAACCTGGCAATGAGGATAGAAGAGACTGACTCCGCAGATACATTCATAGTATATGGCAGGGGCATCCTGCATCTTTCCATACTCATTGAAACGATGCGCCGGGAGGGATTCGAACTGCAGGTAGGCCAGCCTAAAGTATTGATAAAAGAGGTCGACGGTATAAAGCATGAGCCGATAGAGGTTCTTACAGTGCAGGTGCCGGACATTTTCGCCGGAAAGGTCATCGATCAGGTCACCCAGCGAAAGGGGGAGATTTCCAATATTGAGGTGAGGGATGACCGTGCCCACATCGACTTCAGGATACCGGCCCGCGGGATAATCGGGCTGAGGAACCAGGTGCTCACCGTTACTGAAGGAGAGGCCGTGATGGCCCACCGGTTTGACGCTTTTGAACCCTGGAAGGGAGAGATGGCGGTAAGACGTAACGGTTCGCTGATAGCCATGGATACAGGAACGGCTGTGGCCTATGCCATTGACAAGTTGCAGAACAGGGGCAGGTTTTTCATTTTTCCCGGTGAGGCTGTCTATATGGGACAGGTCATAGGTGAAAACACCCGTCAGGATGATATTGTCGTCAATGTCACAAAGACCAAGAAACTCACCAACATGAGAGCTTCCGGCTCCGACGACAAGGCAATACTGACCCCGCCGGTGCGGTTCTCGCTGGAGGAGGCCATGGAGTATATTGCGGCCGATGAGTATATTGAGATTACACCTAAATCGATGCGGCTCAGGAAGATTATGCTTGATGAGAATGACCGGAAGCGGGCGAAGATGAAAGTACAGGGGGTGGAATGAACATGTTTTGCAGATGAAAGAAGCCGGACCCCGGTGTTAATCTCCCTGCCTGAAAAGCATGAGATCCAAATCACAAATCCCCCGTGTTTAACCAACTGGCAGTCTCTGCAATCTGTCATCCTCGTCGGCCCGGCAGTCGCAAAATCCACACATACTCACCATTCCGGCAGCCCCTCAGCGAAGCTCTCCGTTGAACTCCCTGACCGCGTTATAGGCAGCGACTATGTTCTGCGGGGGGACTTCAGAAAGTATGTTATGAATGGGTGCGAAGACAAAGCCGCCATCTTCTGAGAAGATCTCGCAGCGCCGCAGGACATCCCTTCTGATCTCATCGGGGGTGCCCCTGTTGATGACAGTGGTTGTATCCACGCCTCCGCCCCAGAAGACGATGTCTTTCCCGAATTCTCTCTTCAGCTCCTCCGGGTCCATGCCGCGCGAGTTGGTCTGCACCGGGTTCAGGATGTCAAAGCCAACCTCGATGAGGTCAGGGATATACTGCCTGACACTGCCGCATGAATGGAGGAAGATCTTCATGCTGCTGTGCTTTTTGACATAGTCGCAGAGTATTTTGTAACGCGGTATGAACACCTCTCGGAAGGTATCAAGGTCCATGAACGGCCCGGTCTTCATGCCCAGGTCATCGCCGAAGCGTATAACGTCAACAATGTCTCCCAGGGCGTTGATCTTCTTCTCCAGTCCTGCAAGATGCATCTCAACCAACCGGTCAAGCATCTCACACAGTTTTTCGCGGTCAACCAGAAGGTCGGTCAGGAAATTATCCATTCTCCTGGCGAAAAATCCCAGCTCAAGCAGCTTGACACCTCCCGACATCACCAGGGCTTTTCCTGTCTCATCCCTGAGTCTCAGAAGCCGTTCCCTGAGTTCCGGGGCATCGAGGTTGGATGCATGTGAATGAACCACCCAGCTGATTTTTTTCAGTGCCTCCTTCAGGCCGTCAAAGTTTTCAGGGTAGCCGTTTTCGTAAGGGAAGAAGGTCTGGTCGAAGCATGTTGCACCGGCAGGCATTCGCGACAGCACCCTGCCCTCTTCATCGGTTGTCTCCCATGATCCGTCAGGAAGTCTTTGGGGCCGGTACCAGGCGGGGAATTCCACCCTGTTGCCATCTGCCAGTTCAACTTCATACCACTCGCCGGTTTCGGCAGATATCCGGTTGATGTCCAGGGCATCAACACCGAAGAGGTCAATGATCTCCATATCGATATTGGCCAGCTGCTGAACAACGTCAAAAACCCTTGTCGGTTTATCTATTCCCAGATATTTTTTGAGGTTGCTGCATGCAATTGCCGAGATGCCGGTTACCGTTGAGGCTGCCAGGTCAACCGGAACCCTGTCAGGTTGCCGGTGGTTTATTGCCGACAATATCCTTTCACGCGAATTCATCCAAGCATACAATTCAATGTCAAACTTAAATAAAAAGCCTGATTTGCACGGGCAGATAATAATCAAAGCCACCGCCCGGATTTGAGAAAGAAAGTTAAGATAAGAAATATCCGAGACTTTTCATTGCATATAACGAAGAAAATTGCTTATATAAATAATTTGGCGAACTTGCATATTGATAATTCTTCTATGACAAAACCGGTGTGACTATGGGTAAAGCAGCGAAGATGAATTTCAGGATCGATCATAAAAGTTCATCTCCTTTACACGTTCAGGTTGAGAACCTGCTACGCGAGATGATAAGGGATCCTGAATATGCCAAAGGCAAATTCCTGCCGAATGAGGTTGATCTGGCCAAACTGCTTGGGATTTCCAGAAATACATTGAGACAGGCAGCAAACAAGCTGGTTTATGAAGGTTTACTGGTGAGGAAAAAGGGTATTGGGACCAGGGTCGCTGAGGTAGGAGTTCATACAAAACTGAAAAACTGGTTGAGCTTCACACAGGAGATGAAGGCCATGGGCATCTCAATCACGAACTACCAGCTGAATGTCGAATGGGCAGAAGCTGACCAGGAGCAATCAGGATTTTTCATGATACCACCCAAAAAGAAAATATTGAAGCTGGAACGGCTGAGAGGCAGTGATGAAGGACCGTTTGTCTGGTCCATCTCCTTCTTTCACCCGAGAATCGGTTTGAACGGCAGTGAAGATTTCAACCAGCCGCTCTATGAAATTCTGGAAAAGAATTATGCCACGGTAGCCAAGCTGTCCAGGGAAGAGATCAGCGCCGTAGCTGCTGATGACTCTCTTGCAATTAAACTGCGGACAGATTCCGGAGGCCCTCTCCTGAAGCGTAAACGGTATGTCTATGATCCGGGTGGGAGACCCATAGAGTACAATGTAAGTTACTATAGGACAGACAGTTTTGTATATATCGTTGAAAGCGAGAGGGATATTTGACTTATTCGGAGAATGCAGCTGGCCCCGCAATGTTGCTTCTGATAGCTGTTGTGCAAATAAAATTTCGAAACTATTCACCAGTATAAGAATCAGGTAGTTATAAACAGCCTTGCAGGTATTTTTATATTAATTTTCTCAAAATCAACTACTTTATTGACAACTGGTAGTTTCCGGATGACATCTTTCCGAATTTTCCCTATTAATTTTCAGGTGTTTAGGTTTCTTTTGAAAAAAATTTCTTTTTACGAATTATTTTTATTATTTTTGATCAATTATATGTTCATATGTCTGAACATATGGTCTTTTTAATGATTTATTTATGAATCTAACCTCTACAATTATGAAAAAACTGCTTCTGCTTCTGCCTGTTATTGCCATTGTGGCAATCGGATCTGCCTTCCTGCTTCTCTCCTGCAAAAAGGATATAGCTACTGAAATGTCCATCACTCCCTCATCAACTCCCCAGTTGAACATAGGCGATGAGGTAACCGCCACGGTTACCATTCAGGCTGACGGAGTGAAATCACTGAAATATTACAAGGTTGTCGATACTCAGCGTGATGCCGGGACTGATGTGACATCACAGCTTGTCCAGTCAGAAAATACTTACACATATAATTTTACCTACACCGTGCAGGAGTTTGATGACCTGCACACACTGGGATTTGAGTTTGAGCTGACAGACGATGAGAATGAGTTCAAAACTGTCGGGCTTGTGGTCAACATAAATATTTCAATTCAGTCGATGTTTGTAAAATATGACTGGAAAGTCTCGGCAAGCACATGGCTTGGATTGGATGTCCTGACTCCGGCCGATGCTGCAATTATTTACCGGTTTAACGAGGATGGCACATATGAGGAGGATCTGGGTGTCGATTATGCTGATGAATTTCACCATTTCTGTTTCTGGGTTTACAAGGAGACACCCAACAACGGAGACACAATCTCAGTTGTCAGGCTTATCAGAAGGCTCATGCAGGATGAGGATAGCGCCATTGACGAGTATTATGATTACATGATTACGGCGGCCAATGAATCAGAGATGACTATGTTCTGGGATATACCTGTATTTGGTCTGCTGGATATTCAGAACACTTTCAAGAGCCAGGCAAAGGGAGCTTTTGTACCTTACGGCACGGCTGCCATGGAAGCAATCGTAATGGCCAATGCCCCTCTGAGCTGCAGTAACATTGATAATTCGTTGCTGACAATACGGTAGGCTTTATCACTTCTTACAGTTCCGGGTTGTCGGTGAGGTGTGCCAGTCATAATATCTCCCTGACAACCCTGAATTGTTGTCTTCTAACTACAAGACTGCTGAATACGTTGTGGCCAGAGCCCGCATGATCTGCGAACCCGAGATGAGCCTTCTTTTTGACAGTCAAACTACCATGATGCTTGCATGAGCAAGAGCTCACAAAGGAATTTGAATATTTGATTTCATGCAGGTTCCGTTCTGCCAATAAAATAAGTTTATAATGTATAAATGAAATGAAGCATTTATTCCTCTTAATCCTGCCGTTTCTGTTTCTGCAGACAGCCTTTTCCCAGGAGATCACCATCCGGGGGAAGGTAACAGATGATGACAAGGTGCCTATGCCGGGAGTAACGGTTGTTGTTGACGGGACGACAACGGGAACGAGCACAAACGCTTACGGTGAGTTTACCCTGACGGTTGATAAAAGTACCGCAAGGTCACTCAGCTGTTCTTTCGTCGGTTATGGCCGTGCCACCCGGCAGTTGGCTGAGGGCATCACCTTCTATGAATTCATCATGACACCGGAAGTCACCGAGCTGGATGCGATAGTGGTTATAGGTTACGGTACACAGCGCAAGGGTGATGTCACGGTCTCCATGTCGTCTGTGGCCACCAAAGACCTGACTTCACCGGCGATCACCTCGCTTGATCAGTCTCTTCAGGGACAGGCTTCGGGTGTGGTAGTAAGCCAGACATCAGGAAAACCCGGAGCTCCGGTCTCAATCCGTATCAGGGGCACAACCTCTATCAACGGGACCAACGAACCGCTTTATGTTGTTGACGGGATACCAATAATTACGGCTTCGCAGGAGCTCACTTCAGGTACCATCCAGGGATCCGACATCAATCCGTTGATAAGCATCAATCCCCAGGATATAGAGTCGATGCAGGTGCTTAAGGATGCTTCGGCAACCGCTATCTACGGAGCCAGAGGTGCCAACGGCGTGATCCTCATAAACACCAGGCGAGGTACGAAAGGGGATCTGAAGGTCAACCTTAACCTGGCCTACGGGATACAGAAGCTCTCGAAAAAGCTCGATCTGCTCAATGCGAGAGAGCTGGCTGACCTGGGTAATGACGCTGTCACGGAAGCGAGGAAATATTATCCGGATATTGCATTTGGCAGCAACTTCGCGGTTCCCAGCCGGTTCGGGGAGGGTACCGACTGGCAGGAACAGATCTTCCGTACGGCTCCCCTGATGAACGGTCAGATCTCGATTCAGGGAGGGAGCGACAATACTCAGTATTTCATGTCTGCCAATGTGGTAAGGCATATGGGGATCATTCACAATTCCGATTTCAACAAGGGCGCTTTCAGAATAAACCTTGACAGTGATCTCTCTCCGAAGGTCAGGACCGGCATTGGAATCAGCATGTCTCATGCTGTCAACAACGGCGTCACGACAGGTGTTCCCAACGTGGCATCAAGTGTCACTGCCATGGCCCTGCTGTTCAATCCGGGTCAGGAGGTGTATGACTCGACTCAGGCCGGGGGCTACACCTACGAGAGCAATACTATTAACCGGATCCCGAACCCTGTAGCCGAGATGAATGAAACAGAAATTGTCATCACTACAGACAGGGTAATCGGCGACTTCTACACCACCTGGGATATCATAAAAGATTTGCAGTACAAATTCAAGATAGGCATTGATGCCTTCTTCAACAAGGAACAGCAGTATATTCCCAGTTTCATCAAGCGCGGTCAGGATAAGGGGAAGGGGTCAAATGTGGATATCAAGGGTTACACCTGGCTGATGGAGAATACATTAACCTACAAACTTGCATTCGATAAGCATCATTTCAACCTGCTGGCCGGCCAGACTGCCCAGAAATATGTATCCGAGTCTGCCCAGATAGCCGTTGAACGCTTTGAGGATGAGCGATTGGGATACTACAACCTCAGCATGGGGCTTGATAAAAGCGTTTATTCAGGCTACAGCTCATGGTCGATGTTATCAGGACTGGCGAGGGTCATGTATGATTATGACAACAAGTATTATCTGACCTTCTCCGGGCGGCTTGATGGATCGTCAAAGTTTGGGACCGACAACAAGTACGGTTTCTTCCCTTCGGTCTCAGCTGCATGGCGCCTCAGCAAAGAACCTTTCCTCGAAAATGCTGAAGCTGTCAATGACCTTAAACTGAGGATAAGTGCCGGAAGTGTGGGCAACGAAGGCATACCTTCAGGAAGCACCCTGAGCCTTATGGGTACGCGACAGTATTTTTACGGGGAGGGCAGTAGCGCAGAAGTTATAGGCACATATGTCTATTCACTTCAGAACAATGACCTTAAATGGGAGGTGACCAGGCAGTTTGATCTGGGGCTTGACCTCAGCCTCTTCGGATCTCGTGTCGAATTTACCGCAGAGACATACCTGAAGAACACCACTGACCTGCTTCTTTACCTGCCGGTTAACAGATCCTCCGGATTTGAATATGTCTGGGCCAATGTCGGTGACCTGCAGAACCGTGGCATTGAGTTCTCGGTCAACAGTGTCAATTTCATTGACAAATTCAAATGGAATACCCGATTCAATCTCTCATTCAACAGGAACGAGGTTACCAATCTTGACAAGTCTGAGAATATTTACGGAACCTCGGTACTCAATATCCTGGACTGGACAATGATCAGCGAGGGCAAACCCATCGGGATGATCTACGGATACAAGTCGGACGGGATAATCCAGCTGAATGAAGAGCTGTCAGAGGTACCCTTCTTTCCTGCCAAGATAGCACGTTACGGAGACCGCAAATATGCTGACAGGAACCTGGACGAGAAACTTACTGTGGATGATTACTATGAACTCGGCAATGCCAATCCTGATTTTTCATTCGGCCTCAAGAACACCTTTTCGTACGGTAACTTCTCGCTCGATATTTATATACAGGGCGATTACGGGAATGAGATCGTAAATTTCAACAGGTTTCAGCTTGAGAGTTTTGACGGTTACCAGAACAATGCTGCCGTTGCCCTGGAGAGATGGACGGAGAGTAATCCTACCAACAAGTACCCCAGGGCTAATGCCTCACCCCACGGCATAATTATGTCGGATGTTTATGTGGAGGATGGTTCCTATGCCAGGCTAAAGGAGGTGGTCTTTTCCTACGATCTTCACGGGGAGTTGCTTGACAAAGTCAGAATAAGTAACCTTCGCCTTTCGCTCAGTGGCACCAATCTTTATACTCTGACCCGTTACTCGGGTTATGACCCGGAGGTATCTATCTTCGGCGGAAGCGTTTTCGGCAAGGGTGCTGATTATGGAGCATACCCCATGGCCAGAACGCTGCTTTTCAGCATCAACGCCACCTTTTAACCATTAAATTGCCTGCAATGAAGAAAATCACAATATTGATGACGGTCATGCTGCTCTTACTGACCAGCTGCAAAGACTTCCTTGAACAGGACCTGCGTTCTGAACTGAACTATGATAACTATTTCCTGACGGAAGATGATCTGATCTCCTTTGCCGACGGCATGTTTGCAGGACTGATCACATGGACATGGACCGGCGGCGGATTGTTTTTCAATAATTACTGGGTTCTTCAGGATCTCGCCTCTGATAACTGCTATGAGACCGGTCCGTCGATTGATATGCATGACCTGTCACAGTTCACTTTTGATGTTAATAACTCCACTCTTTATTATATATGGGTCGGCTGTTATGAGGTTATCCAGTCGGCCAATGTCCTCCTGGAAGAATCCGGGAACATCACTGATTATTCGGAACCGGAGGTAAAGGATCATCTTCAGGGTGAAGCCTATTTCATTCGGGGGATGCTCTATTTCGATCTGGTGAGATTGTTCGGGGATGTTCCTCTCCAGCTTTTCCCGACGAAGAGTGTAACCGAATCGCAGATCGAAAGAAGTCCTGTGGCTGATGTTTATGAAAGCATTATCAGCGATCTCCAGAAGGCTGAACAGCTTCTTGCAGTCAACCCATTTTCCAAGAGAGTGGAAGGGATGCCCACAAGCCATACGGCCTCCGCGTTGCTGGCCAAGGCCTATCTTACGAGGGGAGCGCTGACCGGCAACGCCGCAGATTTCTCATCTGCAAAAACCTCTCTTGAGAAGGTTATTGGACATTATACACTTGAGCCGGAATTTGCAGATATTTTCAAGATCGGCAATGCCAATTCAGGGGAGATTTTATGGGCAATAAACTTCAGCGGCACGCTGGGTGAGGGTTGGACCACGAACCAGTTCATGGTAAGGCTTATGCCAACCACTGATTCTCCCAACGGGGTGAGAAACGGCCAGGGCTGGGAACGACCGATTGATCATCTTTACAACAGTTACAGTGACACCGATGAGAGGAAGGCGGCAACCTTCATCACCGAATTTGAAGGAGAGGTGTTCAATGGGCCTTACATCAGGAAGTATTGGGATCAGGAGGCTGAAGGAGGGAGGCAGAACGGTGAATCCGATGCTGACTTCATCTACCTCCGTTATTCGGATGTGGTGCTGATGTATGCAGAAGCGCTTAACGAAATCAATAATGGTCCTGACCTCGGTGCATATAATGCCATAAATGACATCCGTAACAGGGCTGGCCTCGTTGACCTGCCGGAAGGACTGGACTATCAGTCGTTCAAGGATGCCATCTTACAGGAGAGGCAGTGGGAATTTGTGATGGAGGGGCATCGGTGGTATGACCTGGTGCGGATGGGAAAACTCATTGAGCGTGTTCAACTGGCCAAGCCAACTGCGAATATACAGTCTTATCACACACTGTTTCCCATACCCCAGAAGGAGAGATATCTAAATCCCAAGCTGACCCAGAATGAGGGATACAACTAGCGAGAAAGACAAACCTGATTCCAACTTCAATCAGGTACCCGTGGTTCGCGTCAGTGAATTCAGTAACGGTTATTCAGGGGGATGGGACAGGATATTCGGGGAGCTTTTCAGTCAGCTTTACGACGGCAACCCTGGCAAAAAGGTGATTGTCGTTGACTGCTACCAGGGGGTTATCTTTGAAGATCTGCTCGGAATTTTTACCGAAAGGCTGAAGCCTGATCTGGTTATTACCAGCAGGGATTATTTTCTCGCCCCTGAAGAGATTTCCAGGATAACCTGGCCTGACGTCACCGACGACCGTATCTTCGGATACCTTACCCGTTTGACTTTTAAGGATCTCATCAGTAATGAGAAGCTTGCGGCATGCATGAGCAGAATCGATTCCGTAACCCGTGGAACCATACTCGTGTTCGGGTACGGTGCGGCGCTGGTGGCACGCAGGCCCTCCCTTATCATCTATGCTGACATGCCGCGGTGGGAGATACAGCTCAGGATGAGGGCCAACAGGGTGGACAATCTCGGCCTCAGCAACAGGGAGGAACTGTTCGAGCTGCAATACAAGCGAGGCTTCTTTGTCGACTGGCGTGTCTGTGACAGGCATAAGAAAAAGCTGAGAGGCAAGTGGGATTTTGTCCTTGACACCACCAACATGAACTCTCCTGCCATGGTTACCGCAGAAGCTTTCGATAAAGCGATGGCAAAGGGAATTACAACACCTTACAGTGTTGTCCCCCTCTTTGACCAGGGTATCTGGGGCGGGCAATGGATGAAGAGGAAACTGAGTCTTGATCCTGCTCCAGCCAACTATTCCTGGTGCTTTAATTGCATTGTTGAGGAGAACAGCCTGATGTTTGATTTCGGGGAGGGGTTGTTTGAGACACCCTCTGTGAACCTGGTGTTCTTTCATCCTGTTGAACTGCTGGGAGAAGCAGTGTATGGACGTTTTGGCGATGAGTTCCCGATAAGGTTCGACTACCTCGATACCATGGAGGGAGGAAACCTCAGCCTGCAGGTCCACCCGGTGACTGAATACATCCAGGAGAAATTCGGCATGCACTATACGCAGGACGAAAGTTACTACATAATGGATACCGGAGAAGATGCCTCAGTCTACCTGGGACTGAAAGAAGGCATCAGTCCGAAAGCGATGATTGACGATCTTTGCAAGGCACAGCATGAGGGATCCCGTTTCGATGATGTCAAATATGTCAACAGGTGGCCGGCAAATAAACATGACCATTTCCTGATACCGGGAGGCACCGTTCACTGCTCGGGGAAGAACTGCCTGGTGCTGGAGATAAGCTCCACGACCTACATCTTCACTTTCAAGCTGTGGGACTGGGGACGTCTCGATCTTGACGGAAGGCCGAGGCCTATCAACATCGGGCACGGCAAAAACGTAATTCAGTGGGAGCGTACCACGGACTATGTCCGCAACAACCTCATAAACCAGGTCAGAAAAGTTGCTGAGGGTGATGGCTGGACCGAGGAGGCTACCGGATTGCATGTAAGGGAGTTCATCGAGACTCGCAGGCACTGGTTCACCAAAAAGGTTGTTCACAACACCCGCGGTGGCGTGAATGTTTTGAACCTGATCGAGGGCCGTGAGATCATCGTTGAAAGTCCTGGCGGACGGTTTGAGCCGTTCATCGTCCATTATGCCGAAACCTTCATTATCCCGGCCGCAGTCGGGGAGTATACAATTCGGCCCCACGGTGAATCAGAAGGGAGTGAATGCGCCACAATAAAAGCATATGTTAGAACATAAAATAGACAAACAATGAAAAGAGCGATACATCTCATGACCTTCCTGGTGCTGATCAGCGCGACAGGCTGCGATGACAACCGCCCTGACAGCGGAAGCATCAGCGACAGTATTCCTTCGCTTGAAGAGCTGTCAGGCGTCTGGGTCTCATCCGACACTGTGGAGATGGAACCATCCATCAGGAATTTTCGCGGGCAGGCGCTGCTGAACAGGGATATGACTTCAATAAGCTGGTTTGTCTCAGCTCCTTTTTCCGGCGGGTATCATACCGGAACGCTGAGGGTCAACGGCAAGACACCGAAGGCAACAACATGGCGCTGGCAGCCCTGGCAGGGGCTCAGGAAAGGAAGCGTTGACGGACTGGATATACTGAGTTCAACAAGAATGCTTTTTGACAGGGATGCGGTCATGTGGCAGGTTGATATAACCAACAGCGACACCCTCGCCAAAGATCTGAATCTCGAACTTGACCTGATAGGTTTCATCAGTAAATATGGCGGCGACTGGCAGTGGTGGTATCCCTACCCGAAGATGTCGGGCCAGGTAACCAAACGTGATGAGGAGGTGGAAAACATCAGGGATCACCTGGGGGAAGAGATTTTCACAAGTGAAGGGTTTAGCCGGGAACTGATTGACGGGAAGCCTCAGCTTGTCAGGATAATGATGAAATGGCCGGGAGACACGGAGATACTGGGCAGTTCAAAATACCATGCAACAGCTGGGGAAAACAGGATTCTCATAC
Organism: Bacteroidales bacterium; assembly: GCA_049294275.1. Classification (GTDB taxonomy): domain Bacteria; phylum Bacteroidota; class Bacteroidia; order Bacteroidales; family VadinHA17; genus SR-FBR-E99. The sequence continues at coordinate 72,810 of JBAQCQ010000086.1, read as the reverse complement.
ATGACACCGAGACGGATGCGGTCATCTCCTTCTCCGTCGTTACTCCTCCGGATACCGTGACAGCATGGAACAGCGGGGCGACGGCTTCATGGAGCTGCACACTTGCCCCGGGAGAGACCAGGACAATAAAATACCTCATGTCATACGGAGACGACGAGGAGGCTGTGAAGGAAAATATAACAGCCTGGTCATCAGATTTTGATACGCTTTTTGCAGGTATAAAAGATAGCTGGGAAGAAAAGTGGGAGATGATCTTCCGTCCGGGCAATGATCTTATCTCCGGATGTTTTCCCGTCCTGGAGACAGATGACCCCCTGGTCAGAAAGGTATATTACACCAGCCCTCTGACAATGCTTTACCTCACGAATACCAACCTGCCCGAGCATGACAAGGTATTCCTTACCGGAGGACCGCGATGGGGTGCATCTATCACCTTTTACTGGGATATCACTCTCTGGTCAACCCTGTGGGCTGTTGTTGATCCGGTGATGATGAAGGAGCATCTCTCCGCGTGGTTCGGGATCGATCCGGATAAATATTACGGGAAGGATAACTTCGGGGGCAAGGGTGTCGGCAACGGCTACTCGGCGAACTATTGGGCCAGGTTTCAGCTGATCCGCGATTATATCAACGTCACGGGCGACTATGAATATCTGGATGAGATAATCGAGGGCAAGAGCGTGCTTGAGCACCTGGAAGAGTATGCACTTAACTGGCAAAAGATATCTGTTTACGGGAGTGAGGGCGCTACTGACGATATCTACAGGCTGGCAGATTTCGGCGATGATGAGTGGAACCTGCTTGAATGTGTGCCAACCTACAAACATATTGTTCCCTCATTCAATATTGGTTATGCATGGATGATGCGCGAGACGGCAAAACTATACAGTCAGCACGGCGACCAGCCGAAAGCAGATACGCTTGACGCTCTCGCTTCCGATATGATAGGGCGTATCCTGAAACTGTATGCCGGAGACGGTGTCTGGAACAGCCTTTATCCCGGCAACAAGACCATAGAGGTACGTCACTGCCTCGATTTTGCCTTCTTCGGCAAATACATCCCTGATGATATCCCCCGAGAGATTAAAGAAGAGATGATCGGATTTCTGTATGATGAGCTGATAACCGATCACTGGATGAGGGCACAGTCTCTTCTGGATATTGCCGCTGAACATTCAGACCGTGCCGATCACGGTCCGTTCGGCGCTTTTGACGGATGGCCGGTTGACATCATGGACGCCCTCACGCAGATGGGCTACCCTGAGAAAGCACTTGAGTTTTACCGTGCTGTAGAGCCGGTGACCTATGAGGGGATATGGGCACAGGCCCATGAGCTGTGGGGTGAGAACAAGACCAGCAAGAATGCCCTGGTAAGGATTGCGGAACGGGACTGGTGCAACAGGGAGTCGTCATCGGGGATAGCCTTCGCCCAGGTGGTACTGAAAAACTTTTTCGGTTTCTACCCGTCGACAGATGGTGAGGTCCTGAAAGCGTCTGAAAATTTTCAGTTTGACGGTAAACTCCATCACGTGCTATACAAAAATAATTACTATACACTTGAGTATGAATCCGGCAAACCGGTAATGAAAAAGGAGAAGATCGGGAAGAGGTGACCCTCCTGTAGCCGACAGCCACAAAACTAATTGATGATCAGAGACATTACCATATTGTTCAGATATATTTTGTTGTTGACGCTGACGACACAGCCACTCCTTATCTCTGAACTCCAGGCTCAGCATGTTATATCGGAGGCGCCGGAGCACTTTGACAAATTCACCAGTGTGGCGGGAGGATGGTGCGCCGGTGATGCGACCATCTCCCTCCCTCTTCCGGACGGCAAGACATTCTGGCTTTTTGGCGACAGTTTCATCGGGACAAAAAGCGGAGAGTTCACCATTATTCCTGTGGGTTCAAGGATGATAAACAATGCCGCCATTATTGAAGATGGTACGGCTATGAATACCCTGCACGGCGGAACCTCAGAAAATCCCTCATCATTCATCCCCGGGGAGGGAGCTGATTTTTTCTGGCCGGAGCATGCGGTAATAGAAGATGATACTGTTAAGGTCTTTGCGGTGAGGGTGAAGATAGTTGACAACGGGATCCCGGGATTCAATTTTCAGGTCGGAACAACCTACAGGGCCTCCTACGAATACCCGGCTATGAAACATATTTCGACCACCAAATTCGAATCGGTTACAGACAGCACCTTCCGCTTTGGTGCCTGCGTCGTCAGGAGCGGAGAGTTCACATACATCTTCGGGATCAGGGACACCACCTCCGGCGGTTTCACCTACCCTTTGCCCTACCTGGCAAGGGTATCCGGGAGCATAGATGAGCCGTGGCAGTTCTACGCTGGATCTGAAACCTGGTCGGACGACATCAGGGATGCCGTGCCGCTGGGAGACAGGCCCATGAGCGAGTCATTCTACGTGTATGAAAGAAACGGCAAGTTCTATTTGATCATGCATGAGATATGGCTCGTGGGCGAGCTCTTTATCCTTGAGGCCGACAAGATAACCGGCCCGTGGAACCGCAAGTCGTCTGGAGGGATTGAAAACAAGTTTGCGGAAATCACGCCACACACGGGAAACATTACATATAACCTTTTCGCTCATCCGCATTTTCAGAAGGAGGGTGATATCCTGATCTCGTTCAATGTCAACACCACCAACTTCAATTCGATCTACCAGGATACCCGCAATTACAGGGCCCGTTTTTTCTGGCTGGATGTTGAGGGAGCGGTGACAGCTGCCATCCCTGACACCATCACAATCTTTGATAACCCTGTGGGAATTGCAGGGGTTGATTACGACACTCCTGGTAGCCACCTTGCATATGATCCGCTGACGCGATACCTCCAGGTAAGAAGTATCTCTTCCTCTTCCTCGGTGGAGATCTTCAGTCTTGACGGCAGGCTCTGCCTCCGGTGTGAAGTGAGGGATGATACCGAAATAAACTGCAGTCACATCCGCGGAGGGATGATGATAGTCCGCCTGAGCGGGAAATGGGGTACAGAGACAAAAAAATTCATCTTCAGATAACTGATTTCAACCCGCCGCCCGGGAAAGCGGCAGAGAAGAATTTTTAAGTTCAATAACAGGCTCAAACCACACCCGGCCATGAAAAAATTTATCATTTCCTCCATGCTGTTACTTGCAGGTTTTTGTTTTACACTTACAGCCCAGACCGGCGGAGCAGATCCTGTTGACCATGTTGATCCTCTGATGGGGACCTCCTCACCCCGCTGGACACTCTTCCCGGGTGTGACCATGCCTGCCGGAATGGTAAAGATCAGTCCTGATAACCAGATGAAGGGTTATAAAGCCGGTTATGATTATAACACTGGGAATATTGCCGGCTTCAGTCATATCCACTCCCGCACGATGGGAGGGCTGCTGGTAATGCCGGCAACAGGTGAACTGCAAATGGTCCCCGGTGCTCCTGACGACCCTGACGCAGGTTACCGTTCTCGCTTCAGCCATCAGAACGAGACAGCCCGGCTGGGTTACTATTCGGTCTTCCTGGATGATTACGGCATCAAAGCGGAGCTTACTACCACCGCAAGGGCAGCATTCCAGAGATATACCTTCCCGGAGTCAGATTCTTCCCGCATCCTGTTTGACCTGAAGATCCCCACCGACAACGGTTACGAACTTCTTGAGTCGTGCATTACGAAGGTGAGCGACAGGGAGATAGAGGGTTTCTCCAGACAACGAAGCCTGCTCGGTGCCCATCACAACCTCTACACACTTCACTTTGTGGTTCGCTTCAGTAAGCCGTTTGATACATTCAACGGATGGCTGGGCGGGGAGATCATGCGAGATATTACGGAGATACGTTCACTGTATGACGACGGAAGCACGGGGCTCTTTCTGAACTTTAAGACCCATGAGGGGGAGACGGTACTGGTGCAGTCAGGAGTGTCACTGGTGAGCATTGACCAGGCCAGGCTTAATCTTGATAGAGAGCTGGGTCCGTTTAATTGGGATTTTGACGCTGTCAGTGAGATGAACCGAATGGCATGGAATGATCTCCTGATGGGCATCAGGGTCGAGGGTGGGAGCGAAGCTGACCTCAGGATGTTCTACACAGCTATGTACCGCGTCTTCGCAGGACTGACCGTATGGAGTGATGTGAACGGAAAGTATGTTGATATGTATGAAAACGTTCAGCAGCCTGATGATACTGACCTGGCTATTTTCGGAAGCACCCCTCCGGGGCCGGGCACCGTGGCCATAAATCAGCTGATGGCTCTCTGCCAGCCTGACCTTGTCAACAGTTATGTCAGGTCACTGCTCGCCCTGCACGCCTGCGGCGGCTGGTTCCCGGAGGGCTCTGAAGGCATTGAATATGCTGATCATCCCGTCAGTTCGCAGCTGATCCCCCTCTTGACATCTGCCTTGCAGAAGGGGATAAGGGATTATGACACTGTGATGCTCTACAGGGCCCTGATGCATGACCTGAGCAATGCCGGCAAGCCTCATGAAGGTGGCGGATTTGCCGGCAAGAGATATCTTGAGACCTACCTTGCCTCGGGTTATGTGCCTGAGGAGAAGGCTCCTGCATCTCTCACCTTTGAATATGCATATCATGACGGGGCAATGGCTGAGATAGCCCTTGCAGCGGGGAATGTGCCGGATTACAGGACTTTTGCAAAGAGGGCTTTCAGTTACAGGCATCTTGCCAAACCTGAGGCCGGGGTGATGCAGACTTTCGTTCCCCATGATGTCAGGGGACTGATTGATATTTACGGAAGAGAAGATTTTGTGACAAGGCTTGAGGGGGAGATCTCTGATTGTCTCTCACCCGACCGTAAAGAAGAGGACAGCGACGATGATATAAAAGAGAGGCTCTTCTCCGGCGGCTATAGTTTCCGGCAGTCACCCCTGCAGGCTGCCTGGCTCTTCAATTACGCCGGTGCCCCCTGGCTTACGCAGAAATGGGTTCGGGAGATTCTCTCAGGTTATCAGAAGAATGATGCCCCAATGGGCTCTGCCGCTGATGACCCCGCACAGTCAGCAGCCCTCTATGTTATGAGTGCCATTGGCCTCTTCCAAACCGACGGCGGCACATCTGCCACTCCCATTTATGAGATTGGAAGTCCAGTTTTTGAGAAGGTGACTATCCGTCTCGATGAAAGATATTATCCCGGCGGTGAGTTTATCATTGAGGCCGGGAACAGTTCCCCCGGGAAGGGCTTTATCAGGAAAGCGAAACTCAACGGTGAGGAGCTGGAAGGTCCCTGGTTCCCTCACTCAGATTTTGCCGCCGGCGGCAGGCTGGTGCTTGAGATGAGCTCAATGCCGGAAAAGGAATGGGGCAGCAGCCCGGAGAAGGCGCCACCCTCAATGAGTTCCGGGATGACAGCAGAGCAGATTGGCGAGATTATAAAGTATGACCGGTATGCCGAAGAGCTGGAGATATGGAACAAAGCCCTGAGAGCCTATTACTACCATAAGAAGGAGCACTTTGAGAGCTTGCCCAACGGTGAGAATGAGATCATCTTCCTTGGCAACAGCATCACCGATAATGCCGAATGGTGGGAGCTTTTCAGTAACACAAGGATCAGGAACAGGGGCATCGGCGGTGATGACACTGACGGCATCCTTGAAAGGCTTGAAGAAGTGACAGAATCGCGGCCTTCGAAGATCTTTATTATGATCGGCACCAATGATCTTTCGAACGGCAAGAGCGTCGATTATATAATTGAAAATTACAAAAAAATAATCCGGCTCATCACCGCTTCAACACCCGGAACAAGGATTTACATTCAGAGTGTCATCCCGACCGACGACGCCCTCCATTATACCCGGCGCAACAGTGACATCATAGCTATCAACGACCGGCTCAGGGAGATTGCCGGCGCCAACGGGATAACATATATCGACCTCTTTGAACTGTTCAGGCTCGAAAACAACAAGCTTAACCCGGAGTACAGCAGCGATGGTTTGCACCTTAACGGGAAAGGGTATCTGGTATGGAAAGAGGCGATCACAAAATATGTTGAGGAATAATCTAAATAGCAGATAATGAGAATGAAGGAGAATATTGCACCGCCGGTCACGAGAACAGGTAGGATATTTTCACTGCCGGTCATGAGAAAACGGGAGATTTTTGCCCAGCCAATCACGGGAAAAGGGGGGTTCTTTTATCTGCTGGTCACAGGAACAAGGGAGCTGATTGCCCTGCTGATCTTGTTGATCACAGGTGGATGCGGAACTGAACCTGGTGCCAACAACGGCAGAAGCATATCCCAACCCCTGAAGCCGCTCACCTTCACCGCTGAGCCGGCACCTGAATGGACCGCCCTTATGGAGCGCACCTCCGGATGGTTCGGCGCCGACGGTATTTTCTCAATTCCCCTTGATGGGATTGAAGAGGGTAGGGCGGAGGAGAAGAAGACGCTTTTTATTTTCAGTGACACATATATCGGAGAGGTGAAAGATGGTGTCCCTCAGCCGGGTAATGTAATGGTTAACAACTCAATAGCCCTGATGAGCGGCACTCTTCCCGTAAGGGATTCGGTGATATTTGAATATAACCGGGACCGGAACGGCAATCCGGTGTCATATTTCGTGCCTGATAATGAGAACAGCAGGGAGGGAGAATACTTCTGGCTGGGCGACGGGTTCGTGAACCGGGCGAAACGGAACGCCCTTTACATCTTTGCCTACCATGTACACAAGACCGGTCCGAATGTCTTTGATTTCGAGGCCACCAACGTTGCCCTGATCAGGATAAGAAAACCATCATTGGAGAATATGTCACACTATGAGCAATTCCCAACTGGGCTGGGCTTTGTCCATCCTGAATATGGAAGGGTTTATTTTGGCAGCGGAATTCTGGTCAACACCAGAAGCGCCGGAGCCCCCTTTCCTGACGGATATGTTTACATCTACGGAATTGCTGAGGGACGCAAATCCCTTCTAGCTGCAAGGACGAAGCCGGGCAGGATTGAAAAGATCGGGGCGTGGAGATTCTGGAACGGCGAGGATTGGGTGAAAGGGGTTGAGAATATTGCACCGATCACTGATGGTGTGTCCAACGAACTCAGTGTAACTCCCACGGATGACGGAAGGTTCCTGCTGACTTTTACCGTGATGGGCATCTCCGACAAGATCGGCATCCGCGTGGGTGAAAGTCCTGCCGGTCCGTTCGGGGATATCAACGAGGTATATACATGTCCCGAATACGCTGAGAAAGGACTGCTCCCATACAATGCCAAGGCTCATTATCATCTCTCAGGCCCCGGCGAGCTGCTGGTGAGCTATAATACCATCACCCTTGATTTCTGGGAAGATATACAAAAGGATGCAACCATCTACCACCCCAGGTTTATCAGAGTAAGGTACAGTCAGAAGTAAGAGGTCAATTACGTAACCATGATCACAGATCCAAAAATCCGGATGCCATGAAAGAGAACAGAAACTTCAAAATAAGAACTATCAGCAACAGAACAGCCAGTCTGAAAGCATCCTTGGCGTTTTGTATATCTCTGGCTCTTCTGATATCAGCCTGCAAGCCGGGACGAACGACAACGGGTCATGTCACCGCTGATGAGGATTTTCGCTCACTCTTCTACTCTGATTCCGGAGGCATCACAGGAGCTGACGGCCTCTTCTCCGTTCTGATGCCCGATGGATCGTCACTCTTCATGCTGGGCGACTGTTTTCTTGGCGAGGTGGTGAACGGTACCAGGGACACGTTGACCACGATGTTGCGCAATGCTTTCGTGTTGATTGACAGTAACAGGACCCTTGTGAGACCGATATACAGGGGTACCTGGGCGAGGCCGCAAACATTGATGGAGCCGGTAAATGAACCCGGCGATTCGACTTACCGCTGGTACTGGCCCGGCCACGGCTTTGTGAAGAACGATACCGTTCATGTCTTTGCCCTCAGCCTTATAAATGTGCCTGACACAGCCGCTATTCAGGCTTTTTACGACAGTGAAAACGACCGGCCGGCTGACACGGTGGTGAAGAACATATTTACCTTCGCCATCTCCCATATTGATCTCCTGTCTTTTACCTTCCCCGGTTTCAGTCATCTTGAGACCCACAGGGTTGAGATCAACTATCCTGTCAGCCTGATCGACTTCGGGAACTGTGTCATGGCAGACGGTGGCTACCTCTATATCTACGGCACGAGAAACAATCCCGGTCATTCGGAGATCCACGTTGCCCGTGTCTCCATGCAAAGTGCTGACTTTTACCGGGGCTGGGAATTTTTTACAGGGAAAGAGTGGGATAAGGATATCAGCAGGTCGGCACCACTCGATATTGACATCTCCGTGTCGGAGCAGTTCAGTGTCTTCAGGTACGGGGACAAGTATATCCTGCTTTCACAGGAAAGGGCAGGAGATGATATTTACACTTACATCTCAGATTTTCCGCATAAGGATTTTCATAATAAAAGGTTCATCTACCATGCCCCGGAGGCGGATTCTGATCCGGATAACCATATCATCACCTACAATGCCCTTGCTCACGGTCAGTACATTGATGATGACCGGCTGCTGGTCACCTACTGTGTCAATTCTCTGGATGTGAGGGATATCTTTGAGGATGTCGAAGCATACAGGGCTCAATTCCTGCGTGTTCCCATGGGCCTCATTATAAAGTGAAAATATAAAAACCGGCAGATCTCTCCGCCGGTTTTTTTCTCAGCCTTTTCGTATTGTTTACTTTCTGCCCGTGCCGGTTCCCTTGCCGGTTGCAGGACGGTTTGTCCTGACACTCTTTGCTGCACCCTTGTTCTTGTTAGCTTTATTGGCCTGCTTCATTGCTTTCCGGGGCTCACCCTTCATTCTGGCCTGCTCCCTGACCACCTCACCAACACCTCCTTCGGTCTGGGTCTGAGCCTGTTTTGCTGTCTCACTTACAACCTCTCCATGATTCTGAGTCCTGGTCTGGGTCTGAGTCATGATCGGATCACCGCTCTGTGTCTGATCCTGAACTCTGGCCTGTTCCCTGGCTTCAATCCTGAGCTGTTTCCTGGTTTTTGACTGTGTCTGGACAGGTTCTGAGGTCTGTGCCATAACGCCGGCACTTAAAAGAAGTGCTATTGCGCCCAAAAGAATTTCCTTTTTCATTCTGGTACTGTTTTTGGTTTATTATCAAATAACAGATCAAAAATAACCCCGTGAAAATGAAGCTATAATGAATTTACGGGGAAAAAGAAAATAAATTGCGTGCCTTTTCCGGGTTCAGACAACACCCTTACGGCGATGTCATGAAAATCTGCTATTGATTTTGTGATGGCGAGCCCGATTCCGGTGCTGTCGCCTGCCGGATCAAACCTGGTGCTGAATCGCGAAAAGAGCCTGTCAATCTGCTCTTTTGACATGCCCCTGCCGGTATCAGAGACTGAGACTTTATACCTTCCCTCGCTTTCCTTCCCGCTTATATCTATTCTTCCGGTTTCGGGAGTATTCTTAACTGCATTGTTCACCACATTGTAGAACATTGAGAATATCAGGGACCTGTTTGCGTTTCTGAAAGCAAAGTTGCTTCCGCAGTCCAGGGAAATGATCACGCCCGAATCTTCAGCTATTGGCCTCAGTTCTTCCACGACCTCGTTCAGCAGTGATTCCAGTTCTACCGTATCCTCTCTGAGATACTGCCTGCTCTCAATACGCGCTATCATCAGCAGTGAGTTTACCAGGGTCTTCAGCCGGTGCAGTGTCCTGAGTGACTCCTCTAACCCTGCTTCAATAACAGGATCAATATTATCCTGGAGGAGCATGTTTTCGAGTTTGCTCCGGAGGACGGAAACGGGAGTCATAAGCTCGTGGGAGATGTTCACGGTAATTTCCTTCTCCTTCCGGAAAAGATCCTCGATTTTTCTCATCAGCTCCCTCAGGGTATGGTCAAGCTGAATAAAGTCCTCCGTTGAGGTTATTACCGGACCTGTTGTGAGGAGTGAAGACGATGAGGACTCTTTAAGCCTCCCGGTTATGATCCTGAGTGGCCGGAGTATGCGTGCTGTATAGAAGAGGTCGGAGAGGAGGGTGGTCAAAATGAATATCGCAAGAAAGATCAGGATGACACTTCTGATATTTCTTGCCCCATAGGTAATGCTCGACAGGCTTTTCCCTATCTCAAGAAGATAGGTCTGGCCATCAATCTTAAAGGAATAGTTGAGAACACGGTAGACAATGGCTTCGTCATCAATGAGTCTCTGCGTTACTTCGATATAGTTCCAGTCCTCTGACAGGTCAATCCGCTCCAGACTGATAAATTCCTCCTTTAATATATTGTAACTGCCGAAGCCGTTCTCTGATTCGGCAGTGATGAATGGCTCTATTCCCACCCGGGTGATCAGATCAATGACCTCTTCCCTCTTGTTTATCAGCTCATTGTCAGTCTGGCGCGTGTTTATCCGTTCGATGATAAGGGGCAGGAAACCGATGAAAAGTGCAGAGAAGACCAGTTTTGAGAGCAGGTTGAAGAGGGCAAGTTTTGTCTGTAATTTCATCATGCTCCTTGATTCACGTTACCTGTCAGTGCTTACCCTGTAACCAACGCCCCTGACTGTCTCGAGCCAGGGAGAGGGTGCGTGGGCATTAAGTTTCTTACGTAAATTCTTGATATGAACGTCGATGAAATTGCTGTCGTACTGGTCATCAAGGGTGTTACCCCAGATGTGTTCATATAGCTGGTGGCGGGCCAGTACCTTGTTCTGATTGATAACAAGATAATGCAGAAGATCGAATTCTTTTCTTGTGATCTCTACCTCCCGGCCGCTATGTGTCAGCCTCCGGGCCTGTATCTCCATGACAAATTCACCCAGGTTTATGTCGGGAGAGGTAATCTGGAACTTTCTTCTTGCCACTGCCATTATCCGTGAATGAAGTTCAACCAGGGCAAAGGGTTTTGACAGGTAGTCATCTGCGCCCAGGTCCAGCCCCCTGACCCTGTCTTCAACGGCACCGCGGGCAGTGATAATGATAAATGAGACCTCGATGTTGTTAATCCGTGCTTCCTTTATCAGATCAAGCCCGTCATAATCGGGAAGACCCAGGTCGAGAAGGACAAAATCGTAGAGGTTGACGGAGATCTTTTCTGATGCATCATTACCGGAATAAGCCACGTCACAAAGAAAGTTTTCCTTCTTCAGATAGGATGCTATCTCATTCGCGAGGCTCCTTTCGTCTTCAACAATCAGGACGTTCATTACCCAAAGTTAAAAAATCCTGAAGAAGGCGCTGGCCATAAACAGAAAACCTTTCATGCCGGTCGTCCCGGTATCTGTATAGAAGGGCAGAATATAGCCGGGTTCTATCTCGATGGTAAAGAAATCATAACTGAAGGCTATGGGCAGTCCGAAGTCGATCTCCATAGGGCCAAAGGTTTCAGTATAGGTTGTTGACGATCCCGGATTACGGTTTTTCCAATGTCTGTATCCGGGTGATACTGTCGTGGTCGTGCCTTCCGTGGTTTCAATGCTGATCATTTTCCCGAATAGAACATTGACGTACGGATCAAAGGAGAAGAATGCCTTGTCACCGGCAAATGATGGTGTCTCGAAGTATCTTGAATGTCTTGTTTGCAGGTAGAACTGGCCGCCGTCAGCAAAGAGTCCTCCCAGGGAAACCTTAGAGTACAGTATCCTCCAGTCGAATCCAAGGGTGGCATCAGCATAGGTGAAATTGCTGAAGAGTGTGTCCCTGAGCGATTCCGCCACAATGTACCGCGAAAGGCCGGCGCTAATGTCGAACCATGAGTTAAATGGATGGTTGAAGCTCAGACCGACGCTGGAGAAAGCCACGAATGGAGAGAAACCGCCAATGGTGTAACCAGTGGCGGTGAGATATAGTTTATCCTTAAGCCCGTAGGAGAATGATGTGTACCCAAAACCGTGATCCTGTGACATGGTCGTACCGAGGTAAACCATGTTGCTTCCGTAACCGGCCCCGGCATAAAATGAATGTACGGGATTCCTGTCTGCAACAGTTGAAGTGTCAAGTTGGGCGTTTATTGATGGCTGCGCCGGTGCATTAATAATGAAAGCCTGCAACATAATTCCGCAGGCAATCACAGTCGTCAATGCTACCCTCTCCATTACAGTGTCCGTTTTTAATGTCTTTACCTTCTTCCCGGACCCTTTGCAGCACCGGGCTTTCCGGCGCCCTTGGGTATCCTGGATCCTGAAGGACGCTCAACAGAGGCGGGGCGTGCTCCGCGGGACTTGCTCCAGTCGGGCCTGGCGCTCTGCACCTTCTTAACGCCTGATGCACCCGTGCCCTGGTTCTGGGTCTTTGCCTGACCGGTCGTCATCGCCTGATTCTGCCCCTGGTCCTGGTTCTGTTTTCCGCTTTGGCTCTGAGCCTGTTCCTGACCCTGGTTCTGTTTCCCATCCTGTGCCTGGTTTTGCTCCTGACCCTGGTTCTGAGCCTGCTCCCTGTTCGGGTTCTGCTCCTGTGCCTGCTGCTCCCTCTCCCGGGTTCTTACTGTGGCCGAGTCAGGCTTTACCTTCGCCTCCTGTCCATTTATGACACCGGAGATGACCAGAATACCGGTCATCGTCAGCAATATCTTTTTAATCGTATGCATAATTTATCCGGTTTTATCTGACCGAAGATCTTTTCGTTTTTTTTTCAGTCAGACCTCTCTTCTTATTATCGGACTGATACACAGCAAAATTATTCATTCAAACATGAAGAACAGATGAAAGAATTGTTTTTTTTAAAATATTTTACAAAAAGTGTATATATTACATTTAAATAATTATATAACTTGCACAACAGGCAGTAGGGATTAGGCAGTAGCCAATAGTGGTGGTTGCTCGTAGAGAATCAAGTATTGTAGAAGGTAACAGACATTCAATATTTAACCTAACACGAAAAAATCATGCAAGTACTTGACTGGATCGTACTGGGGGCGTTTGTCCTCACGCTGATCGTATTTATTATTTTTTCCGTCCGATCAAAGAATAAGACCTCTACCGACTACTTTCTTGCCGGACGTGATGCCACCTGGGTGGCAATCGGCGCCTCTATCTTTGCATCGAACATCGGATCTGAGCACCTCGTGGGTCTGGCCGGCGCCGGTGCATCATCAGGGATGGCAATGGCACACTGGGAGATGCACGGATGGCTGATCCTGCTCCTCGGATGGCTGTTTGTACCCTTCTACGCACGAAGCGGTGTCTTCACAATGCCCGAGTTCCTCGAGAGAAGGTATAATAAGGCATCCAGGTCAGTGCTCTCAATAATCTCCCTCGTGAGTTATGTCCTGACCAAGGTTGCTGTCACCGTATATGCAGGAGGAGTTGTTTTCAAAGATGTCTTCGGGATTGAATCGGTCTGGGGCATTGATTTCTTCTGGATCAGCGCCATAGGGCTGGTCGTGGTAACCGGTATATACACTGCCCTGGGAGGCATGAAGGCCGTTCTCTGGACTTCAGTCCTGCAGACCCCCATCCTGCTGCTCGGGTCTATTGCGGTGCTGATAGCAGGGCTCATAAAAGTGGGCGGATGGGACGAACTGATGCATATCTGCCGTGCCGTACCCGTCAATGAATTCGGTGACACCATGACGCAGCTCATCAGGTCGCCCAAGGATCCGGTCTACCCCTGGACCGGAGTGCTTCTGGGGTCCGCCATCATCGGTTTCTGGTACTGGTGCACAGACCAGTACATTGTTCAGCGTGTGCTGTCAGGGCGCGACCAGACGCAGTCACGCCGCGGTGCCATTTTCGGTGGTTTCCTGAAACTGTCGCCCGTATTTATTTTCCTTATTCCAGGTATGATAGCCTATGCTCTCAACCAGCAGGGTGTAATTCATCTTACGAGTTCAGACTCGGCATTCTCGACACTTGTGAAGGAACTGCTGCCCATGGGATTTAAAGGGCTTGTCGTTGGCGGAATTCTTGCTGCCCTTATGAGTTCCCTCGCGTCTCTCTTCAACTCATCGGCAACACTCTTTACCATCGACTTTTACCAGAAATACAAGCCAAATGCACCCGAGGCTGAGCTAGTCAGGGTAGGACGGATAGCCACTGTGGTTGTGGTCATACTGGGGATCCTCTGGATACCTGTCATGAAAGGCATAGGGAAGGTGCTCTATGCATACCTTCAGGATGTCCAGTCCCTGCTTGCTCCGGGCATCGCCGGAGCTTTCCTTCTTGGTATCCTTTCAAAGAAAGTGACCCCTGCTGCCGGCCTCGCAGGCCTTCTGACAGGTTTCACCATCGGCATGGCCCGCCTGCTCGCTACCGTTTTCAAAGGATTTCTTGACGCGGACGGTTCGGTATATCAGATTTTTGTAGGAACAAACTGGCTGCATTACGAGATCGTCAACTTTGCAATAGTCATTGTCACGATGATAATTGTCAGTATCTTCACCCCGCGGATTGATGAGAAGAAGATCGCCGGGCTTTATCTCGGGTCTGCCTCAGCTGAGCAAAAAGCTCTCACCCGTGCCAGCTGGAATAAGTGGGATGTGATCGCTTCCGGCTTAATAATTGCCGTGATACTGGCATTCTATGCCTATTTCTGGAATTAAAGCATTGACAATAAATAAGATACATTTATTATAATGAACAATAAGAACGTTGAACTCTGGTTTATCACCGGAAGCCAGCATCTTTATGGTGAAGAGACCCTCAGAACTGTAAATGCGGATTCGAAGACCATAGCCATGGCCCTTGACAAATCAGACAAAATACCGGTGAAGGTGGTTTTCAAACCGGTCCTTACCACTGCCGAGGCCATTTCATCAATATGTCTGGAGGCCAGCAATTCCCCTGCATGTGCAGGGCTTATTGCCTGGATGCACACTTTCTCCCCGGCAAAGATGTGGATACCGGGACTTAAGAGGCTGACCAGGCCGATGCTCCACCTCCATACACAATTTAACCGTGACATACCGTGGTCTGAGATAGACATGGATTTCATGAATCTGAACCAGTCGGCGCACGGAGACCGCGAGTTCGGATACATCTGCTCAAGGCTTAAGATTGAACGCAAAGTGGTGGTCGGCCACTGGCAGGACAACGAGGTGCTGAGTGCAATAGGTGCATGGTCACGTGCTGCCATGGCTGCCCTTGATGCCCGGTCACTTAAGGTGGTGCGTTTCGGAGACAACATGAGAGACGTTGCCGTTACCGAGGGTAACAAGGTGTCTGCGCAGCTCAAACTTGATTACCAGGTCCACGGTTACGGTGTCGGTGACCTTGCTGATGTCGTCAGCAAAGTGTCTGACAGGCAGGTCAGTACGCTCATCAAACAGTACGGAGATGAATACAAAGCCCCCGCAAGGGTGCTCTCAGCACCTGCAGTGAAGGAGGCAGCACGCATAGAGGCCGGAATGCGCTCTTTCCTTGAAAAGGGAAACTTCAAGGCATTCACAACCAATTTTGAAGACCTGCATGGGTTGGTTCAGCTGCCGGGCCTGGCCGTACAGCGGCTCATGGCCGACGGCTACGGTTTCGGTGCCGAGGGCGACTGGAAGACGGCGGCGCTTGTGCGTTCCATGAAGGTGATGGCAGAAGGACTTAAGGGAGGCACCTCATTCATGGAGGATTACACCTACCATCTTGATCCGAAGAACATGGCTATCCTCGGCGCTCACATGCTTGAGGTATGCCCCTCAATTGCCGCCGGCAAACCGTCGCTTGAGGTGCATCCCCTCGGGATAGGAGGAAAGGCAGATCCGGCGAGACTGGTGTTCAGAGCCAGTCTCGGAAGGGCCCTTGCAGCATCCATGGTAGAGATGGGAGATCGCTTCAGGCTGATTGTGAATACGATGAAAGTTGTTGAATGTCCGCCGATGCCGAAGCTCCCGGTCGCAAGCGTACTGTGGAAGCCGGATCCCGACCTTAAGACTGCCGCAACAGCGTGGATCTATGCCGGTGGCGCTCATCATACATCATTCAGCCAGTCTCTTACGGCTGAACACCTGGCTGACTTCGCTGCCATGACCGGTACGGAATTCGTCCTGATTGACGAAAAGTGCGATATAGCACAGTTCAGGAAAGAACTCAGGTGGAATGAAATATTCTACCATCTGAATATTGGTCTATGAGCCATCTCTATTCCAGGCATCCCAGGCATTTCACTGCAGTAGACTGCATCATCTTCGGATACGATATTTCCGATAAGGAGCTCAAGCTGCTGCTGATAAAGAGGAGTTTCGAACCTGCCCTGGGACAATGGTCACTTGCCGGCGGTTTCGTGCAGGAAAAGGAGAGCCTTGACGATGCGGCCTCCCGTGTCCTGTACAGCCTTACAGGCCTTTCTGACCTCTTCATGGAGCAGTTGTACACCTACGGCGAGGTTGAACGTGATCCGGGCGCCAGGGTGATCTCCACGGCCTACTTCGCACTCATAGGTATTCATGAACTGGATCCGGTTATACGAAGGAAGAACGGGGCTCACTGGAGATCCATATCAAATCTACCGGAACTTATCTTCGACCATCGAAGGATGGTTGACAGGGCCCTCCTGGAGCTGGTGAAGACGGTCAAGGTGCGGCCCGTGGGCTTTGAGCTCCTCCCCGAGAAGTTCACCCTGGTGCAGCTTCAGAACCTCTATGAAGCCATATACCTGAGAGCGATTGACAAGCGTAACTTCAGGAAAAAAATCCTGTCGATGAACCTGCTTGACAAGCAGGATGAAAAGGAGAGGGAGACATCAAGGAAAGGGGCCTGGTACTACAGGTTCAACGAGGAGCGGTACAAGGAACTGTCGAGACTCGGCTTCTTTTTCAACCTTGTGGTGAGCTGACAGCTGGATGCTCGCTGCGGGCTTAACATTTAAAAGTGAATTGCAATGCTCGAAAAACTTAAAGAGGATGTTTTCAGGGCAAACCTCGATCTGGTAAAGCACGGCCTTGTCATAATGACCTTCGGCAATGTAAGCGGGTTTGACCGGGCTTCCGGACTGATGGTTATCAAGCCCTCGGGAGTGTCATACAATGAGATGACTGTCAATGACATGGTGGTCACCGACCTCAGCGGCACCGTCATTGAGGGAACGTTGAAACCCTCCACGGATACCGCAACGCACCTTGCCCTGTATAAAGCCTTTCCGGGGATCGGGGGCGTTGTTCACACCCACTCGACCCACGCTACTGCATGGGCACAGGCCGGGACGGCAATACCGTGCCTGGGGACAACTCATGCCGACTATTTCCACGGCGCCGTACCGGTGACACGGAGGCTGACGGCGGAGGAGACGGAGAGCGATTATGAATACAACACAGGATTGCTGATAGTCGAGGCGCTTGGCGGCGTTGACCCTCTTACCATGCCGGCAGCCCTGGTAAATTCGCATGCTCCGTTCACATGGGGCGTGACCCCTGCTCAGGCAGTTCATGTGGCTGTGATACTCGAGGAGGTTGCACGAATGGCAGCCCTGACGGTATCTATTGCCCCTCCGCGGGAGATTGACAGACACCTCCTCGACAGGCATTACCTGCGCAAACATGGACCCGGTGCCTATTACGGACAGAAAAAATAAACAAACAACCGGATAATGCATAAGTATTCAATCGGAGTTGATTTCGGCACCCTCTCGGGCAGGGCGGTAATTGTTGATACCACCACCGGCGACGAGGTTGCCGTTTCAGTGCATGAGTATAAACACGGGGTGATGGATGAGAAGCTGCCTGACGGTACTCCCCTCGGGGTTGACTGGGCTCTGCAGCACCCGCAGGATTACCTCGATGTTTTCAGGACTACCATCCCTGCGGTGATGAGGATGGCCTCGGTGGGTCCTGACCAGATCGCGGGAGTGGGAATTGACTTCACCGCATGTACAATGCTCCCGGTGACGGCTGACGGCACCCCGCTCTGTTTCCTCGATGAATACAAGGGCAGGCCCAATGCCTGGATCAAGCTGTGGAAGCACCACGCTGCCCAGGATGAGGCCAACAGACTGAATGCCATTGCGGAGCAAAGGGGAGAGAAGTTCCTCAGACGTTACGGGGGAAAGATTTCGTCGGAGTGGTTGATCCCCAAGATATGGCAGACTGTCAACGAGGATCCCGCTGTATATGACGCCGCTGCACGTTTCATTGAGGCTGCTGACTGGGTTGTCTGGCAGCTTACCGGAAGTGAGACACGCAATACCTGCACCGCAGGATACAAGGCAATCTGGCACAAGCATGACGGATACCCCTCTGATGATTTCTTCAGGGCGCTCCATCCCAAAATGGAGAAACTTGTTGACGAAAAACTGTCTCGCACTCTCCTGCCTGTTGGGACGAAGGCCGGGGTAATCACTCCTGCAGCGGCTAATCTTACGGGTCTTAATGTGGAAACAGCCGTCGCGGTCGCAAACGTCGACGCACATGTCTCGATCCCTGCCGTCGGGATCACCTCTTCAGGAAAAATGCTTGCGATTATCGGGACATCGACCTGCCATATGCTCCTTGGAGATGTGGAGAAAGAGATGCCGGGCATGTGCGGCGTGGTCGAGGACGGGATCATAGAAGGATTCTTCGGGTATGAGGCCGGGCAGAGCTGTGTGGGCGATCATTTCCAGTGGTTCGCAGAGAACTGTACTCCGGCTGACTACAAGGCAGAGGCGGATGCCAGGGGCATTGACCTCCATGCTCTCCTGACGGAAAAGGCTGCCAGGCTAAAGCCGGGAGAGAGCGGGCTCGTAGCCCTGGACTGGTGGAATGGGAACAGGTCTGTGCTGGTTGATGTTGACCTCACAGGTATGATCCTCGGGATGAACCTGACTACAAGGCCGGAAGAAATATACCGCGCCCTCATCGAGGCAACGGCATTCGGTACGAGAATGATCATCGAGACCTTCGAAGAGAACGGAGTGCCTGTGGATGAATTCTATGCTGCGGGAGGAATAGCAGAGAAGAATCCATTCGTCATGCAGATCTATGCTGACATCATAAAAAGAGAGATCAGGATCTCGGGATCTCCCCAGGCGCCGGCTCTCGGCTCGGCAATGTTCGGAGCTGTTGCTGCCGGAAAAGCCGCAGGCGGTTTTGACACAATAATGGAAGCGGCCGCAGTCATGGCAAAGGTCAGGGAGAATGCCTACAAACCGGTACCGGAAAACGCCGGGGTTTATGACAGGCTTTTTGCAGAATACCGGATTCTGCATGATTATTTCGGCCGCGGCACAAATGATGTCATGAAGAGGCTAAAGCTCATGAAAAAAGTGACAAGAGGTTGAAAATAAGGTGCCTGATATTTGTTGTGATGGCCGTCTGTGCAATGTCCTGCCAAACGGTATCAGAAAAGGAGACGACCACTCACTGGCTGGGTACTCCTGCACCTGGGGAGGTGCTGATAAATGATAAATTCTGGTCGCCCAAAATCGAACTGAACAGGGTCAGGACAATACCATATGTTTTCAAACAATGTGAACAGACAGGGCGAATTGACAATTTCGCCATAGCAGGCGGACTGAAAAAAGGGGGTCATACAGGTGAGAGGTACAATGATTCCGACGTGTTCAAGATCATTGAGGGAGCCTGTTATTCATTGATGGAGACCCCTGATCCGGTGCTCCGCGTGTATGTTGACAGTCTCGTGACGCTTATTGCTGCAGCACAGGAGGATGACGGTTATCTCTATACAACGCGGACCATTGATCCGGTCAATATGGCTCCGGGCGCCGGCAGTGAGAGATGGATTGACGAGCGCGTCAGCCATGAACTCTACAACGTCGGTCATATGTATGAGGCTGCCGTAACCCATCACCTGGCTACCGGTTCCTACACCTTCATCAATGTCGCACTGAGGAATGCCGAACTGGTTTATAACGAGTTTGGCTGGGGCAAGCGGGAAATCGCTCCCGGACACCAGGAGATTGAAATCGGACTGATAAAACTGTACAAACTTACCGGCGAGAGGAAATGGCTCGATCTCGCACAGTTCTTCATTGATGTGAGGGGCAGATACGGTGATTATATTCATCATCCGGAGGGAAGCAGGTTTGAAGTTTACAATGACTCGGTATATCTGCAGATGCACAGGCCGGTTCTTGATCAGGCCGAAGCTGTCGGCCATGCAGTGAGGGGTGCCTATATGTACACTGCCATGGCGGACCTCTCTGAAGCAACCGGTTATAACCGTTATCTCAAAGCGTCACAAAGGATCTGGGAAGACGTCGTACATGGCAAAATATACATAACCGGCGGCATTGGATCAAAGGAACACGGAGAGGCATTCGGTGAATCCTATGAGCTCCCCAACATGACAGCCTATACCGAGACATGCGCATCGGTGGCGAATGTTTTCTGGAACCACCGCCTATACCGGGCGACCGGTGATGCGAAATACCTCGACGTGCTGGAGCGGACACTGTACAACGGACTTATCTCAGGCATAGGGAGCGACGGATGCCACTTCTTCTATCCCAACCCCCTGGAATCGGACGGCAGCTTTGAACGCGCAGGCTGGTTTGACTGCTCCTGCTGCCCGGTCAACGTGGGGAGGTTCATGCCTGGACTGAAACAGTATGTATGGTCATTAACCGACGAAGGGGTGAACGTGAATCTCTTCATAAGCTCGCAGGCAAGGCTGTCAACAATCGGCGGAGAAGTTGTGATAAGGCAGGTGACAGATTATCCGTGGAGCGGCAAAATCACCATCAGTATTGATCCTGACAACGACGGCAGTCTGTTCAGCCTCGGAATACGTGTTCCGGAGTGGACCGGCGACTCACCTTTCACGGGAGGTCTCTACAGTTATGCTTCCGGCGAAAGGAGAAAGATCCGGATTAATGTCAACGGCAAAAGAACAAAGGTGAGGACCGTTAATGGCTTTGCGGTAATTGAAAGGGAATGGAACAGGGGAGACGCCGTTGATATTTCCCTGCCAGTTGAACCACGGTTTATAAAAGCCAGGGAGGAGGTCGAGGCTGACAGGGGAAGAGTGGCCCTTGGAGTGGGGCCTGTGGTCTACTGCCTTGAGGAGGCTGACAACGGCCCCGTACGTGAGCTGACCGTCAATCGGCAAACAAAGGTGAAGTTTGCCTTTGATCCTGATTTGCTGGGCGGGATCGGCACACTCACCTTCCAGGCGAAAACCACTGCGGGTGAGGAGAGAACGGTGAAGGCGGTTCCTTATTACTCCTGGGCCAACAGGGGCAGAGGCGAAATGACCGTATGGATTAAATCGGAAAAATAACAGATAATGAAAAAGGCCGGAAAGATAAAAACTGTGGCGGCGGTAATAGCGCTTGCCATGACTTCATGTTCAGGCAACGGAGAAGATGAGAATTACCCCATAAGGCCTGTCCCCTTCACCGCGGTGAAGATGACTGACAGTTTCTGGGCTCCCAGAATCAAAAAGAATCACGAGGTGACCATCCCCATTGCCTTCGGCTTCTGTGAGTCAACCGGAAGGGTAAAGAACTTCGAAATTGCCGGCGGGCTTGACACCGGAGCATTTCAGACCATCTACCCTTTTGATGACTCTGACGTAACGAAAATAATCGAGGGAGCAGCCTATTCCCTGCAGACCTTTCCGGATCCGGACCTGGAGGCCTATGTAGATTCTCTTATATGGAAAATTGGGCTTTCCCAGGAGGATGACGGATACCTTTACACCAACCGCACAATTGCGGAGATGGGCTTCGGTAAACTGCATGAATGGGCCGAGGGAAAGAGATGGGAAAAAACCAACATTCTCAGCCATGAACTGTACAACCTTGGTCATATGTACGAGGCAGCCGTTGCATACTACCAGGCAACCGGCAAGAGAGAGCTGCTGGATATCTCCCTCAAATCGGCTGACCTGGTCGACAGGGACTTCGGTTGGGATGCCTTTGTAAGCTATCCGGGGCACCAGGTGATTGAGATGGGTCTTGTGAAGCTCTACAGGACCACCGGGGAGAGGAAATATCTTGATCTTGCAAAGTTCTTTCTTGATGCCCGCGGCACCCGTGAAGACGGTGACGAGTACTCGCAGAGCCACATGAAGGTGGTTGACCAGAGAGAGGCGGTAGGTCACTCGGTGAGGGCAACATACATGTACTCAGGCATGGCAGATGTGGCATCCATACTTAAGGACGAGGCCTATATCAATGCAATTACCAGGATCTGGGAGGACCTCGTTCACAGGAAGATGTACATCACCGGCGGCATCGGCGCCTCAGGCGGTAATGAGGGGTTTGCCGAACCCTGGCATCTGCCTAACATGACTGCATATTGCGAGACGTGTGCATCCATAGGCAGTATCTTCTTCAACCACAGGATGTTTTCGATGCATGGAGAAGGAAAGTATTTTGACATCCTGGAAAAGACCCTTTACAACGGGGCTCTCTCCGGTGTAAGCCTCTCGGGTGACCGGTTCTTCTATCCCAATCCGCTTGAATCAGACGGCAGGCATGCGAGGTCACCATGGTTTGGCTGCGCCTGCTGCCCCTCCAATATATGCAGGTTCATCCCGGCAATTCCTGGTTACATCTACTCTGTCACTGACAATGATTTGTACGTGAACCTCTTCGCATCCAATGAAGCACAGATCGGGTTAGGGAAAAATATGGTGAAGGTAACCCAGGAGACCCTCTACCCCTGGGACGGCAAGGTGACTATGACAGTCAGTCCTGAGAATGAGGGCATTTTTGCATTGCATATTCGTATCCCGGGATGGGCCCGCAACGAAGCCATGCCCGGAGGACTCTATGCATTTTCCGATACAATTGCAGAGGAGTACTCTCTCATTGTGAACGGTGAAGTGCCGGAAGCAACCATATCAGACGGGTATGTCACTTTTGAAAGAAAATGGAAAAAGGGTGACAGGATTGAGCTTTACCTTCCGATGCCCGTCAGGCGGGTTGTTGCAGACGGAAAAGTAAAGGAAGACTCAGGCAGATATGCCATTCAGAAGGGACCACTTATGTTTTGTGCCGAATGGCCGGATAATCCCGAAGGGAAGGTACTTGACCTTCTGATTTCCGCCAGGCCGGATTTCACCACGGAATTTGATCAGGACCTTCTTAACGGAACAGAACTGATCAAAACCGGCGGTTACAGGGCTGTTGCCTCACCAGACGGGAATATCACCCCGGGTGAACCTGTTGAAATAAACCTCATTCCGTATCATCTCTGGAATAACAGGGGCAAGGGTGAGATGAGGGTCTGGATTCCATATGCGGAACAGTAAGGATTTTAATCAGGTTCTATAACAATAAAAGAAAAATCAAAATCAGGGATATGAAGAATCAAAAAGTTTTATTAATGAGCATCCTATGTCTCTCTGCCATGACCTCATCGGTTTATGCGCAGGCAGGAAAGGTTACGGGGAAGGCCAACATAATTATCAGTACCGATCTTGGGACTGAAACAATCAGTCGTCATATTTACGGTCATTTCTCGGAACACCTCGGTCGTTGCATTTACGGCGGTTACTGGGTAGGAGAGAACGCAGCTATACCCAATACAAGAGGCATCAGGAACGATGTGGTTGAGGCGCTGAAGAAGACGCAGATACCCAACCTCCGGTGGCCGGGAGGCTGCTTTGCCGATGAGTATCACTGGATGGACGGCATCGGCCCGCGCGAAAAACGTCCCAAAATGGTAAACACCCACTGGGGAGGCGTTACCGAGGATAACAGCTTCGGAACACATGAGTTCCTCGACCTGTGTGAACAGCTCGGGGCCGAACCGGTAATATGCGGCAACGTGGGGAGCGGTTCGGTTGAGGAGATGTCAAAATGGGTTGAGTACATCAATTTTGACGGCGTGAGCCCCATGGCAGACCTCCGCCGCGCCAACGGCCGGGATAAGCCATGGAACCTGAAGTACTGGGGTGTCGGGAACGAGAACTGGGGTTGCGGCGGAAATATGACTGCCGAATTCTATGCCGACCAGTACAGGAGGTATGCGACATACACCCGCAATTATGGCAGAAACCGTCTGATGAAGATTGCCGGGGGAGCCAATTCAACTGACTATAACTGGACTGAGGTGCTGATGCAGAAGATACCTCACAATATGATGTGGGGGATTTCACTTCATTATTATACAACCAACTGGAGCAACAAGGGATCTGCTACGAAATTCGGCGAGAAGGAATATTTCGAAACCCTTGAACGCTGCCTCAGTGTTGAGAAGGCGCTCGACGTGCATATGGCAGTGATGGATAAATATGATCCCGCGAAGCGTGTCGCACTTGTAGTTGACGAATGGGGAACATGGTGGGACGTGGAGCCGGGTACGAATCCGGGATTCCTTTACCAGCAGAACACGGTGAGAGATGCGATTGTGGCAGCGCTCTCCCTGAATTATTTCAATGAGAGGTGTGACCGCATAAAGATGGCCAACATTGCACAGACTGTCAACGTTTTGCAGTCGCTTATACTCACTGACGGCGAGAAAATGATCCTTACACCGACCTATCATGT
Source organism: Bacteroidales bacterium (assembly GCA_049294275.1). Lineage (GTDB taxonomy): Bacteria > Bacteroidota > Bacteroidia > Bacteroidales > VadinHA17 > SR-FBR-E99. Next base: position 48,476 of record JBAQCQ010000086.1, on the reverse strand, counting down.
CTTTGAGATGTTCAAGGTGCACCATGATGCCACAATGCTTCCGCTGCACCTGAACTGCGGCAATTATGTCATTGAGGGAAAGGAACTTCCGGCTGTCAGTGCCTCTGCATCAAAGGATAAGGATGGTAAGGTGAACCTCTCGCTGGTAAATATAGATCCGTCCAAAGCAGTGGAAATACTTATAGACCTGCGCGGAGGCGAGTACAGGGATGTATCTGGAAGGATATTAAACTCGTCGGTACTGACTGCTCACAATACCTTCGAAAATCCTGAGGAGGTAAAGCCCAGGGCCTTTAATGAAGCAAAGGTCAGACAGAATATGGTGAGCGTCACCATTCCCCCTGCCTCCATAATAGTGCTGGCAGTTGAATAATACAGGAATGTTTGAACTCCGGGCCAGAAACAGAAATTGTATATTTGGAGACACCTTACAGAACGGAAAAAATGAAAAGAGAAAAACTGTTATTAATATCTGCACTTGCTGTGGTCATGATTGGCATGGGCTCGTGCGGTAGCAATAAATCAAAAGAGATGGTTACAACTGAAAGCTTCGGCTCATTTGAAGGGAAGGATGTCTTCCTTTACACACTCACAAACAAGGACGGTGACTTCATCAGGCTCTCGAATTACGGGGCGGTGATAGTTGAGATCGCCGTTCCCGACCGTGACGGCAAACGGGAGAATGTCACACTCGGATATGACACTTTTGAAGGCTATGCGAAGGGCGATCCGTACTTCGGCAAGGTTGTGGGCCAGTATGCAAACCGGATTGCCAGGGGCAGGTTCACTCTTGACGGAGTTGATTACACTCTCGCCATAAACAACTATCCCAATGCTCTTCATGGCGGCCCCACTGGCTGGCACAGCCGTGTCTGGGTTGCCGAGGTGCTGAAGGGTACTGATTTCCCGGCAGTGAAGTTTACATACAGCAAACCCGACATGGAAGAGGGCTTCCCGGGCAATGTGGTTGCAGAGGTAGTGTATACATGGACTGATGACAACGAGATCATTATGGATTACAAGGTGACAACCGACAGGAATACCGTCATCAACATCACCAACCATGCATACTTTAACCTTCACGGTGCCGGAGTTGGTGACATCCTCGATCATGAGGCTCTGATAAGGGCCTCAGCTTTTACGCCGGTCGATTCTACTCTGATTCCCACCGGAGAGATAAGGCCTGTGGAGGGCACTCCGTTCGACTTCCGGACACCGCACCAGATTGGTGAGAGGATCGGTGCGGATTATGACCAGCTGGTGCTAGGCGGCGGATATGACCACAATTATGTGCTTGACAATGTTGAGCCGGTTGACGCGGAGGTTTATGATCCTTCAACGGGAAGGCTGCTGGAAGTCATTACAGACCAGCCTGGCATACAGCTTTACACCGGGAACTTCCTGAACGGCACACAGACCGGACGGGGCGGCAAGGTTTACAACTACCGCAGCGGGTTCTGCCTCGAGACGCAGCATTTTCCTGACAGTCCCAACCAGTCATCATTCCCGTCAGTTGTGCTGACACCGGATGAGCCGTTCCTGTCAAGCACCACCTTCAGGTTCAGCGTCAGGTAGATTTTAGTAAGAGTCCACAGTCTTCAGCCTACAGTCTTCAGTCAATTCCGGACTGTAGACTGCCGACTGCCTATTGCCGACTGATTCAGAGCTCCCGTATCTTGATACTGCGGAAAGAGACCTCGTTACCGTGATCCTGCAGGAGGATGTGTCCCTTTTCAGCCTCTCCGAACCCGGCAAAGTCCTTGTACTTGCTCTCGCTTACCAGCTGGCGGTATGCCTCGCTGCCCCTCTCGTATTCAAGCACCCTGAAGCCGTTCAGCCAGTGCTCGACATGACCGTTAAATGATACAATATGTGCTGCATTCCACTGGCCAACGCCGTTAAACCGCTTGTTCGCAGCCGGAATGAGATCATACAGCGATGCCACTGTCCTGTTGCCGTCACGCCCCATCCTGGCGTCAGGATGCCGCAGGTCGTCCAGTATCTGGTATTCAAGGCCGATTGCAGAGCCGGTCGTGGAGTAGTCTTCAGTGACGAAGTATTTGACTCCGCTGTTGGCACCTTCAGTAATCATGAACTCAAAAAAGAGATCGAAGTTGCCGTACTCGTTCAGGGATACAATGTCTCCGCCGGCTTTTGACTCGGCGCCACCCGAGGCAAGCACTTTCAGGCACCCGTTTTCAATGACCCACCCCGATTCGGGGAACTCTTTTTTATGAGCTCCTCTCCAGCCTGCTGAAGTGGCGCCGTCAAACAGAAGCTTCCAGCCGTCGTTCACCTCTCTGTCAGTCAGGGTGTTCGGAATGAAGTTTGCCTGGTAGATTCCGGCAGTATCGGAGATCATATACTTTGCAAGGTTCTCAGTGGCAATCCTGATATCCTTCCACATCACCCTGGTCCCGGCCAGGTCGTCTCTCACTGCATGTACCTGGAAGCCGATGAATCCCGAAGAATCGGCATCGTCAACCAGGTCCGCAACGGGTATCCCGTTTACCCATGTTCTGATCCTGTTGCCAGTTGCCTCCACATGGTATCTGTTCCACCCGTACCTGTCAAATGCCCTGACGGCAGCAGCGTTGTTGGGAGTGACAGGGTAGAGCCATCCTCTTCTTGCCTCATCATATATGCCGCCACTCCATCCGCGGTCAGTAGGATCGATCTCAACCTGGTAGCCGCAGACAAGGACCCCGTTACCGGTCTCCCTGCTGTGGCTCCTGACCTGGACGCCGGAGTTGAGGAGGGTGTCTGCCTTCGCATCAAACTCAAGTACAAAGTCAGTGTACTCCTCCGTGGTGCACATGAAGCTGTTGGGAGTGCCGGGGGTGGATATACCCACCATAACACCGTCCTCAACAATGTACTGTGCCTTCCCGCCAAGCTGCACGAAGCCGCTGAAGTCCTTGCCGTTAAACAGCTTCTGCCAGTCGCTTTTGCCGCAGCCGGCAAACGTAAATATGGCTGAAAGAAATATCAGTGTCAGTTTTGATTTCATATGTATATGTTGTTAGATTAGTATTGGGGGAATTTCCAGGGTGAATTGTAGTAAGGTATGATAAGTTCATTTGCATCATTCTCACCGAATTTTCCTGCGGCGTTATTCCAGGTAAGCGGTTTCCCCAGCCTGCATGAAACGTTGGCCAGGTGGGTCATCTTTGCCACCTGTGCCCCGATAGCCACCTCGGCGTTCGGCAAATTCCGGGTCGACATGCAGTCGAGGAAGTTTGCCACATGAGCTGCCAGACCTCCGCCGGCAACAGCCTGTCCCTCGACAGTCTCCGATTTGGTCCGCAGGGGAACCGCCTCCATCCTCGGTGCGGAATCGACCTCCGGGATCACTTCCCAGCCATTGCGGTCGAGCACCAGGGTGCCGTTCTCACCAAGGAATGCCAGTCCGTGCTCTCGTCCGTAGGGCCCGTCCTTTATTCCGCATGCATGATCCCAGCTGATTGTGAAATCGTCATAGACATACGAGGCCAGGAGGGTGTCAGGGGTTTCCATTGCATCGGTAGGGTAGGCAAATTTTCCGCCGGCGGTATAGACTGCCTTTGGAAGATCAGCTTTCATTCCCAGAAGGGCATAGTCGAGGAGGTGCACTCCCCAGTCTGACATCAGTCCACCTGCATAATCCCAGAAATATCTGAAATTGTAGTGAAAACGGTTCGGGTTGAACATACGGTGCCTGGCCGGACCCAGCCACATCTCATAGTCTACCCCGGCCGGTACCGGACCGTCGGGCTGAACGGGAAGAGTCTTCTTCCAGATCATATAAGCCCATACCTTGACTGTTCTTATGCGACCCAGTCTGCCGGAATGGATGAAGGCCACGGCATCCTGCCAGTGGGGGTCACTGCGTTGCCACTGACCGGTCTGAACAACACGTTTATGTTTTCTTGCCGCCCTGACCATGGCATCGCATTCCGCAATTGAGTTGGCGAGCGGCTTTTCGCAATATACATCCTTGCCGGCCTCCATTGCTGCGATGGCCTGGAGACAGTGCCAGTGATCAGGCGTGGCAACAATGACGGCATCAACATCCCGGTTATCCATCACCTTCCGCCAGTCCTTCACAAGCTGCTGTGGCTTCCTACCGGCAATCTTTTCAACATCTGAGGCTCTCTTGTTAAGCCACTCATCATCAATGTCACAGAGCGATGTGCATTGCACCTGCGGAAATTTCAGGAATGTCTCGAGGTTGGACCATCCCATGTTGCGGCCCCCGATCAGTGCCACGCGTATCCTGTCTGACGGGTTCACTCTTCTTCCGGGTATGCCATAGAGTGATTTCACGGATCCGAATCCTGCAATTCCGGCTGAAGCCAGCAGGCTTTTTTTTACGAATGTTCTTCTGTTGGTCATGATCTGATTGCTGTTTTGTTAATCTGAAAGTGGGTTGAGGCTCTTCCCAAAGGTAATAAATCCTAACTTTAACATCGTTAAAACATATTTTCTGCAGATGCAAAGAATAATCTTTTTTTCGTTTCTGGTTTTAATGATAACCGGGGCCTTGTATGCCCAGGCTACTGTCTACCTTAATACTGATCTTCCGTTTGATGAGCGTGTGAATGACCTTGTCGGCCGCATGACCCTTGAAGAGAAGGCAGCCCAGCTGCTCTACACGGCTCCGGCCATTCCCCGGCTGGGTGTTCCGGAGTACAACTGGTGGAATGAGGCCCTTCACGGGGTGGCCCGTGCCGGCTATGCCACCGTCTTCCCACAGTCGATCACTATTGCCAACAGCTGGGATGAGGAGCTGATGCTCGATGTGGCCAATGCCATCTCAGATGAGGCCAGGGCCAAGTATCACGAGTTTTTAAGGCGAGGGGACCCGGGTATATACCACGGCCTGACATTCTGGTCGCCAAATATCAATATATTCAGAGACCCGCGCTGGGGGAGGGGACATGAGACCTATGGCGAGGATCCATACCTCACAGGCCGGCTGGGTCTCAGGTTTGTGCAGGGCATGCAGGGCTCTGATCAGAAGTATTTCAAGACCATTGCAACGGCTAAGCATTATGCAGTTCATTCAGGGCCCGAGCCTCTGAGGCATCAATTCAATGCTCAGATAAGCGAGCGTGATTTGCGTGAGACTTACCTGCCCGCCTTCCGCACACTTGTCAGGGAGGGCAAAGTTTATTCTGTCATGGGAGCCTACAATCAGTTCCGCGGCCATCCGGCCTGCGCCAATGATGAGCTGTATGGGATTCTCAGGAATGAATGGGGCTTTGAAGGCTACATTGTATCAGACTGCTGGGCAATATCCGACTTCTATAATTTTCAGGGATACGCCGGCAGCCCTGCAGAAGCGGCTGCCCGGGCTTTGAAGGCGGGCACTGATCTTGAGTGCGGGACCGACTACAGTCACCTCATGGAATCATACAAACTCGGACTTATAACTGAAAACGATATTGACAGGGCTGTAAAGAGAGTGATGCTGGCTCGCTTTAAACTCGGAATGTTCGACCCCGACAGTATTGTGGAATATGCTCAGATACCTTACCAGGCAAACTGCTCTGACTACAACAGGTCACTGGCCAGAAGAGCCGCCTGCGAATCCATTGTACTGCTTAAGAATAATGGCATCCTGCCCCTTGGAGACGATGTCAGAACCATTGCAGTTATCGGACCAAATGCAGATAACCGGGAGGCGCTGATTGGGAACTACAACGGTATACCGAAGGATCCTGTGACTGCTCTTGACGGCATAATTTCAAAAGTCTCATCCTGTGCACAGGTGGTCAGTGCAGAGGGTACTGACCTGGCCCCCGGGGTACACAACCTGGTTCCTGTACAATCATGCCACCTGATTACACCTGATGGTCAACAGGGTGTAAGGGGCGAGTATTACAGCAGCAGGGAGATGACGGGGGAGCCTCTCTTTACAAGAACTGACGACATGATTGACTTCTACTGGGAGAACGTCTCGCCCCATCACCTGATGCCGGTAAATGATTTTGGCATCCGGTGGACGGCATGGCTGGATCCCCCCGTTACGGGCCGGTACTCACTTGGAGCATGGGGTTCGTCCGAGTACAAGATCATCCTCGATGGTGACACTGTCATGCGTTACCGTGGCGAGCATCATGCTTTTCACAAGGAGGTGCCGGTTGACATGACCGCAGGAGAAAAAAGGAAGATAGAAGTGTTGTACAGGAATCACAGCGGCGACGCAGATATGAAGCTCCTCTGGGCTTTGCCAGGGACAGATATGAAGGAGGAGGCTGTGACGATTGCCTCCGGGGCTGATGTTATAATTGCCGTTCTGGGCCTCTCACAGAGACTGGAGGGTGAGGAGATGGACATACATATAGAGGGGTTCTCCGGCGGTGACCGCACCAGCCTGAACCTGCCGGCAAACCAGGAGGAACTGCTTTCAGCACTGACTGCCACCGGAAAACCCGTGATTGTCGTATTGATGAACGGTGGTCCTGTGTCATCTCCGCAGGTGCAGGAGAAGACAGCTGCAGTACTGCTAGCGGGGTATCCGGGAGTGGAAGGGGGAAACGCAATCGCCGATGTGCTCTTCGGTGATTATAATCCTGCCGGGCGGCTGCCTGTGACATATTACAGCTCCGTTGAACAGCTGCCCGCGTTCGATGAGTATGATATGTCAAACAGGACCTACCGCTATTTTACAGGTACTCCACTCTATCCGTTCGGGTTCGGACTGAGTTACACATCCTTTGCCTACAGTGGCCTGAGGGTTCCGGAAAAGGTGGCCGCAGGCAGTGATGTTAAGGTAGAGGTTACCGTCACCAACACAGGTGAGATGGCAGGGGATGAGGTGATACAGTTGTATGTCACTGACGAAAAGGCATCCACGCCACGACCATTGCGTCAGCTTGAGGGATTCAAGCGCGTACACCTTGAAGCAGGGGAGAGCCGCACACTGGAGTTCATCCTCAGGGCTGAACAGTTCTCAATGATCAACAGGAGTGATGCCAGGGTGATCGAACCCGGCTGGTTTACCGTCGCCGTGGGTGGCAGGCAACCGGGGTCATCAGGGTTGACCGGGCAGGATCAGGACATGACGCTTACCGCACGTTTCAGGCTGACCGGCAGGGAAATAAGTATGACGGACTAAACAATAGAAGGTTGCTTATCGTTTATAGGCTGTGACAGCTATTGAAAGAAACAGGAAAAGGACCAAGTGGGTAGTCTTACTCACCGCGGTTACTATGGTTATAGAGATCATAGCCGGGTGGCTGACAGGCTCAATGGCTCTTATGGCAGACGGCATACACATGGGATCTCATGTGCTTGCCATAGGCCTGAGCTGGGCCGCTTATGTCCTGGTACAGAAGCTCTCATCCAATCCTTCGTTTACCGGTAGCAATGACAGGATACTGACACTGTCGGGGTACACCAGCGGGCTCATGCTGCTTATTTTTGCAGCCATGATAATTGCCGGTGCAGTGGGGAGATTCATCAATCCGCGCGTCATAGAATACAGGGAAGCCATAATGATCGCATTCATAGGTCTGGGGGTGAACATCCTCAGTGCTTTCCTGCTCCACCATGACAAAGAGGAGAGGGACAATAACATCAGGGCTGCTTATCTTCACGTGCTTGCCGATGCCATTACAAGCGTGGCCGCCATCCTCGGGCTTGTTGTTGCAATGATATGGGGGCTGCCCTATGTTGATGCCATTGCTGCACTCATCAGCTCCGCAGTAATCATCAAATGGTCGCTCGGGTTGCTCCGGGACTCTGGACGCGAGCTCATCTCCTGACTCCCTGCCCTAAAAAATGTTAAAAGGAACTAATCATGAGATATGTCATCCCGGGCGTATGAAATCAACGATACATTTGGACTGCCTAATTAGTGTATCCCATACACTACAGTCTGGTAAGCGTTTTGTCACACAAATACCGCATTATAAGACAGTTTAGGTTTTAGGGGTTATTATATACCGCTCCGGACGACCGGGGCGGTATTCTTTTATACGGTTTGGACTCAATGTTTATCTTTGCATCCAGATCAGACGATGATGCTTCCTGAAGAATTCCTTGAACGGATAAGTAATCAGTCATATTTTGACAGTGCCGGTATTGTTGATGCACTGAGCCGGCCGGCTGAGCCCTCCGTCAGGGTAAACCGTCGCAAATGGCCCCAGCCCGTTACGAGGTATGAAAGAGTGAGCTGGGAGCATGACGGTTATTATCTGCCGGGGAAGACGCTCTTTACCCCTGACCCTCTCTTTCATGCGGGCGTATTTTATCCCCAGGAATCATCAGGCATGTTTGCCGGGGAGTTCTTCCGCCAGCTCACCGCAGGCATGACCTCTCTGCGGGTTCTTGACCTCTGCGGTGCTCCCGGCGGAAAGGCCACCCACCTGTCGGCGATCGTTGGCGATGACGGGCTGCTGGTTGCCAACGAGGTAATCAGGACCAGGTCGGCTGTCCTTGCGGAAAACATCACGAAATGGGGCATGGGCAACACTGTTGTGACGCTGAACGACCCGGCACGCTTCGCCTCCCTGCCGGGGTTCTTTGATGTCATTGTCGCAGATGCTCCATGTTCGGGGGAGGGTATGTTCCGTAATCCAGCAGCCGTCAGGGAGTGGTCCCTGCAGAATGCAAGGTTATGCAGTGACAGACAGCGCCGGATAATCATGGAGGTCTGGCCCGCCCTTAAACCGGGAGGCATCCTTATATACTCCACCTGTACCTTCAATCCTGCCGAGAATGAGGAGAACATCTCGTGGATCATGGAGACTACCGGATCGGAGCCTCTGACTGCTGATCTTAAGGGTACCCGGGGCATCACTGTCATAAGTTACGGAGGAATTCATGGCTATGCCTTTCATCCGGGGAGGGTCCGCGGAGAGGGCTTTTTCATAGCTGCCGTGCGTAAACCGGCCGGACCCGGGGGTGCACACAGTGATGGCAGGAGAGGAGCCATCAGCCTCTCTTCCTTTGCATTCAGCAGATCGGAACCACTGGCTGATTTTAACCGTGACAGGGTGGTCATGTCGGGAAACAGGATCATTGCCCTGGCCGCAGACAGGGATGTTATAAGCCAGCTGAGCGAAAAGCTTACGGTAATTAAGTCTGGAACCATGATCGGCGAGCTGAAGAACGATGACCTGGTGCCGGCTCATGACCTGGCAATGTCCGTGAAACAAAAACGCGGTTCTTGGCCTGAGCATGTACTCTCGTATGATGAGGCCCTTGCATACCTCAGGCTTGAGCTGCATCCTGCGGTATCGATGCCTGTGGGAAGGGTCCTTGTTAAATACCGCGGGGTTCCCCTGGGGTTTGTAAACAACCTCGGAAACAGGTTGAACAATGGTTACCCGCAGTCGTGGCGTATACGCATGGAAAACCAGTCGGGCTTTAGTGAAATACTGTAAATCTGTTTTGTTCAACTAAACTTTCACAAGAAATATTTGTTCTCAGGAAAATGAATTAAATCTTAAATTTATCCCATCCAATCATATCACCTATGAAGACAGACATCGAGATTGCCCAGGGTGCCTTTATCAGACCCATAACCGAGGTTGCTGCAAAACTTGGCCTGACTGAAGACGACCTTGAACTATACGGAAAGTACAAAGCCAAACTTCCCCTCTCCCTGATTGACGAAAAGAAGGCGGCAAAGGCAAAGCTTATTCTTGTCACTGCCATTACGCCAACGCCTGCCGGCGAAGGAAAGACCACAACATCGATCGGGCTTGCCCAGGGTCTCAACCTGCTTGGGAAAAAGGCTACCGTGGTTTTGCGTGAACCATCTCTTGGACCTGTCTTTGGTATAAAGGGTGGTGCTGCCGGAGGCGGTTTTTCGCAGGTGATACCGATGGAGGATATTAACCTGCACTTTACCGGCGATCTCTCGGCGGTGGAGAAGGCTCATAATCTTCTGTCAGCTATGATCGACAACAATATTCAGGCCGGTGAGAGCAACCTGGGTATTGACCCAAGGACGATCGCCTGGAAGAGGGTTATTGACATGAATGACCGGGCACTGAGGGATATAGTAATTGGTCTTGGCGGAACAGCCCAGGGCGTACCCCGGGAGACAGGTTTTGACATCACGGCCGCATCGGAGGTGATGGCCATCCTGTGCCTGGCAACGGGCATAAGTGACCTGAAGGAGCGTCTGGGCAACATTTTCATAGGATACACATATGCAGGGAAGCCGGTCTTTGCACGTGACCTGAAGGCTCAGGGAGCCATGGCCGCCCTTCTCAAGGACGCCCTCAAACCCAACCTGGTTCAGACACTCGAAGGCACACCTGCCATAATACATGGAGGTCCCTTTGCAAACATTGCCCAGGGAACCAACTCCATTCTCGCAACAAAGATGGGACTCACACTGAGTGACTATGTTGTTACAGAAGCCGGTTTTGCAAGCGAGCTGGGTGCCGAGAAGTTTTTCAACATCAAGTCGCAGGTAGGCAAATTAAAGACTAATGCCGTCGTCATCGTGGCAACCATCAGGGCCCTGAAATATCACGGCGGCGTAAAGCTCTCCGAGCTGGCCGGCGAGAACCTTGAGGCGCTTTCCAAGGGCTTTGAGAACCTCGATAAGCATATTGAGAACATGCATTATTACGGGTTCAGACCGGTGATTGCCGTCAACCGGTTCAGCTCCGATACCCAGGCCGAAATTGACCTGCTTAAGAAATACTGCGAAGAACATAATGTCAGGGTGGCTGTAAACACCGCCTGGGCAGACGGAGGAAAGGGAGCTGCCGAACTTGCTGAGGCAGTCATCGAAGCTACTGAGGCATGCGTCGACTGTTTCACGCCGTTGTATGACCTCTCCTGGCCTCTGGAAAAGAAGATTGAGACAATCACCACCCTGATGTACGGGGCAAAGAATGTGGAATACACCCTCGAAGCCAAAGAACAACTGAAGAAGATTGCTGACCTGGGACTTGGGAATCTGGCTGTCTGCATTGCCAAGACCCAGAAATCGCTCTCAGATGACCAGGCCCGGCGCAACAGGCCGAGGGACTTCACAATCCGCATACGTAAGGTGGAGCTCTCATCAGGAGCCGGGTTCATTGTACCCATTGCCGGTGCAATAATGAGAATGCCGGGATTGCCAACGGTGCCGTCTGCCGAGAAGATAGACATCAATGACAAGGGACAGATAAGCGGACTATTCTGAAAAAGAGTTTTCCTGACATATCGGCTGCCATTCTTGCCGGCGGGAAGGCATCACGTTTCGGTGGCATAAACAAGGCGCTTATCGAGATAGAGGGCGTCCCTATTGTGAGTCGCACCATTGCCATTCTTGAACCTCTCTTCAGCGAGATAATACTTGCCGGGTGGAAGGGAAACAGTCCCCTTCCCGACGGTGTCATTCCGGTCGATGACAATTTCCCTGGACTTGGTCCGCTCGGGGGAATAGAGGCGGCTCTGAAGATCTCCTCATCACCCCTGCTGTTTGTCTTCGGGAGTGACATGCCATGGCTCTCAGAGAAGATGATTAAGGAGCAGGCGAATGAGATACTCAGGGATCCTGCAGACATCCTCGTGGCACGGATCGGAGTCATGGCTGAACCGTTGCATTCCGTTTACAGTTGCAGCCTTCACGGCGTGCTGGAGAGTTACCTTGCTTCAGGGGGAAGCCCGGCAGTAATTGACTTTTACAAGCTGGTGAATACCAGGTATTTCGATCTGCCGCGCTCGGCAGCCACCCTTCGGGCTTTTAAAAACATAAACTATCCTGAGGATATTCCTTCTGAAGAGTCAAATGACATGAAATGAATCTGTAAGTCTCATTTTATTCTTATTTTTGGAATGGACCTAAAGGAATCAGTCATGCGAAAGGCTCTGTTGATCATTTCCATAGCAGCGGTGGCGCTGAGCGCCTGCAAACGTTATCACGATTACAGCATGTCAGAATGGCAGGAAAAAGATCTTCCCGAATGGGAGAATCCGGCACTGAACACAATCAACACTGTCAGGCCACACGCCACGATGGTCAGTTATAAGGACAACCCCGCAGCCCTGACTGCGGGATGGAGGAAGTCAGAAAATGTTCTTTCTCTTGACGGGAAGTGGAAGTTCAATTATTCAGCCACCCCCGCTGAGCGTCCATACTGGTTCTTCAGGGAGGACTTCGATACAAGGCAGTGGGCAGAGATAGAGGTGCCTTCAACATGGGAGAGAGAGGGATATGGAATACCCTATTATGTAAACGCCAGCTATACCTTCCCGGTAAATCCGCCTTTCATTGACCGTTCAGACAACCCGGTAGGTTCATACAGGCGTTCATTCATTCTTCCCCGCGACTGGAGAGGCAGAGAGGTTTTTCTCAGTTTTGACGGCGTCAGCTCTGCTTTTTATGTTTGGGTCAATGGTGAACAGGTTGGCTACAGTGAGGACAGCAAAACGACGGCAGAGTTCAATATCACCTCCTTCCTTAAAAAGGGCCGCAACACTATAGCAGTTGAGGTCTACCGTTACAGTGACGGGAGTTATCTAGAGTGCCAGGATTTCTTCAGGCTCAGCGGTATACAGCGCTCAGTATGGCTTCATGCAAGGCCAAAGGCCTATATCCGGGATTACTTTGCAAGGGCGACACTGGTAAATAATTATATTGACGGCCATCTCGACCTTTCAGTTGAACTGGCCGGACACGTCCGGAAACTGTCCGGGCTTAAGATCGAAGCGGGATTGTACGATGGCACGACTAAGATTTTCGGTGAGACAAGGGAAACTGAGGCGGCTGACAGTATTGGGGTTGTGAGCTTATCTGCCGAGGTGCCGCAGGTGCAGCAATGGTCAGCCGAATCGCCGTCGCTTTATACACTTGTTCTGACCCTTGCTGACGACAGGGGCAGGGTGTTGGAGAGTGTCAGCAGCCGGATCGGGTTCCGCACCGCTGAGGTGAAGGGAGGGCAATTCCTTATAAACGGCAGAGCAGTGCATCTAAAGGGAACAAATATGCACGAGCATGATCCGGTCAACGGCCATACGATAGATGAAGCCCTGATGCTCAAGGACATAAAGTTGATGAAGATGCACAACATCAATGCCGTCCGTACCTCTCACTATCCCCAGCCGGAGCGCTTCTATGAACTGTGCGACCTTTACGGCCTCTATCTCATTGACGAGGCCAATATCGAGTCTCACGGCATTGGCTACAACCCTGACATGACTCTGGCCCACAAGCCTGAGTGGCTTGAGCAGCATATGTTCAGAACCATACGTATGGTGGAACGCGATAAGAATCACCCTTCAATAATCACATGGTCACTGGGGAACGAAGCGGGCGACGGGCAGAATTTCGTTGAGACTTACAGGTGGATAAAGGGGAGGGACGATACGCGCCCGGTCCAGTATGAAAGGGCGGAAAAATGGACCCGTACCACTGAAAGGCACACGGATATATGGTGCCCGATGTATTCCCGCATTGAGTATCTTGAGAACTACGCGCTCAATGCAGGCAAGCCTGGCTATGACCGGCCGCTCATAATGTGCGAATATGCCCACTCCATGGGCAACAGTACCGGCAACCTGCAGGATTACTGGGATGTGATAGAGAAATATCCTGTACTCCAGGGCGGATTCATCTGGGACTGGGTTGACCAGGGAATGCTTGAGACCGGCGATGACGGTGAGGAGTACTACGCTTACGGCGGCGATTATGGTGAAATAGGTTCATACAGTGACGGCAACTTCTGCTGCAATGGACTTGTGGGGCCTGACCGCATGCCGCATCCGGCACTCTACGAGGTGAAGAAGGTTTACCAGTATATCGGTTTTGTTCCAGTTGACCTGGCTGAAGGCCTGGTCAAAATAATCAACAAGTATGACTTCACCAATCTTGCCCTCTTCAACCTCAACTGGGAGGTGTATGCCAACGGCGTGCTTCTGGGTTCGGGTCCTCTCAGCCAGCTCGATCTTGCACCGGGTGACACGGTTTCAGTTGAGATACCATGGGGTAAGATAACACCACAGGCAGGCACGGAGTATCATCTTAACATCTACGCCTCCAGGGCTGACGAGTGGGGGATCATCCCACAGGATCACATCTACGCCGCCGAACAGTTTCTGATGCCATTCAACGGCGGCTCCGGCCCCACGGCGGAAGAAAGCCTTGCCCTCCTTAACGTTAAGAGTGAAGGTACTGATCTGACCGTAGCCGGGGAAGACTTTTCCGTGGTTTTTGACATGTCTGCCGGTCTGATGAAGTCATTCATCGCCGGTGGCCGGGAATTGCTGCTCTCAGGTCCAAGGCCTGATTTCTGGAGGGCTCCCACTGACAACGACTACGGCAACGGCATGGAGAAGAGAAATGCCCCATGGAGGGATGCAGGGCTGAAGGTGGTCATGAAATCGGCTCATATCAGTCAGCCGGGTATGGGCACCGCGGAAATCAGTTTCACATTTGACATTCCCGGCCCCGACAGCAAAAAGATTGCCGGTCTGGTGACCAGATATACAGTCCTCGCCGGAGGAGCTGTGGATGTGTCATTCAGCCTCACCAGGACTGACATGAATCCTGAAGAGATACCTCGGGTGGGGATGCAGATGACACTGCCCGGGAGATTCACCGATCTTTCATGGTACGGAAGGGGACCGCATGAGAACTACTCTGACCGGAAGACCTCGGCATTCATCGGAATGTATGAGAGCTCTGTTGCGGACCAGTATGTTCCCTATGTCAGGCCGCAGGAAAACGGATACCATACTGATACCAGGTGGCTTGCCGTCACCGACGGCGAGGGTTCCGGCCTGCGATTTGAAGGCAGTCCCCTATTCAGCTTTGCAGCCATGAATTACCTGCATGAGGACTTTGAATCGCAGGGGAACCTTTCAGGGTACAGACCTGATGCCAAACTGGTAAACAGGCACCTGAATGATGTCAGTCCCCGCGACCTGGTAAGGGTTAACATTGACTATGGCCAGATGGGCGTCGGAGGTGACGACTCATGGGGTGCACGCACACATCCTCAGTATTGTCTGCGGGACAAAAAATACGAGTACAGCTTCAGGATGGTGCCGCTGCGTTAGCAGGTTACGATCATCTGCCTTCGGAATGGTACGGCTGTTTTTGCAGGCTCCCTGACAGGCAACGTCAGATTGGTGCCGTCAATTAAACAGGTGCTGTTCCTTTCAGTACCCGATCATTTTTTTGCCGGCATGATCTCAACCTTCAGCACCGAGTTGCTCCCGGTGATGATATTACTGACGTTGTAGACCAGCGGTTCCGTCAGGTATTTCCTGTCTGCCTTCACCACTATCATTCCTGATGCCGGGAGTTTCAGTTCTGCAGGTGCCCCTTCGGGTCCGCCAGTCAGTTCCATGGACAGGTCTGAGCTGTTCGAGAGTTCAAACCAGATGGCTTTACCGTCATCCTTAAACGGCGTTCCTGCAGTGACAACCGAACGGAACAGCGGGACGGCATATTCCTCAAAGGCAGCAAGGTTATTACCGTACCATACGGCAGTGCGTCCGGCGAACATGGCCTCCTTAAGTGATTCGATGGTCCGTTCCTTTGCGAAGACCAGTGTCATTGGCCGGTGAACGTCTTCGGGCGTGCCGAACTCTTCACTGATGATTCCGTGCACATCGCTGTTGCCCATAAGCGCCAGTTTGTTGTCGCGGCACATATCCATCACCAGGGGATAGTGTTCATGTTCATTGACATACTCTATGCCGTGCAGCCATCCTCTGGCAAGAAGCTCCTGATGGACAGGGTACACTTTGGGGATTCCGTCCGGCTCCTGGCTCTTCCATCCCGGGTGGTTCCGCTGGATGAAGGCACCCTGCCTGACAGCGGCACTTACGGCATCCATGAATTCCGGCACGTTTAGCGAATCTGCATCGGTAATGAACAGTGCGTTGAGGTGTCCGGGAGGCATTTTCCGGGTAATCTCAGTGCCGTGAACCAGTATAATGTTATAGTTGTCAGCCGTTGACTTTGCTATCTTCCATGCCGCGTTGTGGTTGGTGGGGACAAACTCCTTCTTTGGCTGGTATTCCAGATGGTCAGTGATGGCAATGGCATCGAGGCCGTCGCGCCATGCCTCACCGATCCGGTGAGTGGGCCATACATTTCCGTCGGAAAATACGGTATGGGAGTGAAAGTCGCATTTCAGGGTTACATAACCCGGGAGCTCCGGTACGTTCAGGATGCGACGCTGGGCTGACAGTGTAATTGTGCCCAGGAGCAGGAGCGTGATAAAGAAGATTTTTGTTTTCATGTTGGTACAATACTTAAACCCATACGGGGTATTATCTACTATCTGTAATTCAGTCTACAATACAAGCCCTACGGGCTATTATTCCAAACCTCACTGTTGCCTACTGCCTGTTGCCTGTTGCCAGCCATGTCCATTTACTTCCCCGCCATGCAAAATGAGCCTGTCATACAGGAAGAGCAAGACGCTTGCGGCGATGGCGATTGAAGCGAAGAGGATCCAGACCCTTGAGGGGTTGTAGGTATCCCACAGATAGCCGGTCAGCTGCCGGGCATCCATCCCGAACAGCTCCTGTGCCCTGTTGACATAGTCAGTTTGGGTGAATGTTTCTGATATGTCAGGGATATCAAATCCCTTTTCCGCCACCGCCTTTTTCAGCAGGAATATCTTGTCGGCCATCATCTCAAACGGCTTCCCGGAGATCCATCCGGCCCCGAGGTGGCCGAGGGCGATCGGAAGGAAGGCAGTTCCCATGTAGAGCGCCTTCCTGTCGGGAGGGGCGATGCCCCCAAGGTACTCCTGCACCTTGGGTGAAGAGGCCATCTCGCCGATCCCGAAGATCAGCACTCCCAGCACAATAATCCAGGGATTGAGGTTTGCGAACATCATCCCGAGGCCAAAGGCAAGGATGAAAATACCCGTCATTATTGAGTTTAGAGGTCTTACCCTGGCAGTGACCGAAGAGACCACCAGCTGAAAGAGGATGATGAAGAACGATGCCAGGCTTGAAATGGTCACGGTGGTGATGGTTCCGGGATCAAGTCCAAGCGACACTGACATTTCATCGAGGTTCACCCATGTCTCAAGGAACACCGGGAACGAATAATAGAGCTGGTTGTAGGCAGTCCAGAAAACACCTATTATTAAAAGGAACAAAAGGTACTTCCAGTCGGTTAGCGTCACCCCGATGTTTTTGAATGCGATTGCTATATTCTGGAGGTAGGTATGACCGCCTCCGGTCACAGCAGGTTCCTTGTAAAGGACGATGACAAGTAGGAAGTTCAGGGCCATTGCCGCCATCGACATGTAGAAGACCATGTCCCAGTTGTGCTTGTACATAAGGCTGGCCACAAAGGGGCCCAGGAATCCGCCTATGTTGACCACCATATAGAATATGCCGAATCCCAGGGAGGCTGTCTCGCGGTTTGTCACCCGTGCCACCGTACCCGAGATGATTGGCTTGAACAGGGCGCCGGCGACTGCGAGGAGTATGAATGCGGCGAAAATTGTGCCAAAGGTCACGAACCTGCTCAGCATGAAGAATGAGAGGATATATGTCAGGAAAGAGACTATCAGGACCTTCCTGTAACCTACCCTGTCGGCGATAGCGCCTGTTATCACCGGGAGGAGATAGAGGATCATTGACCCTGTTCCCATGATGGTTCCCTTCTCCACGTTTGAGAATCCCAGTGCGCCCGACTCCTGTGACGAGGTCAGGTAGATGGCAAAAAAACCGTTATAAAAGGCGTACCAGCCCCATCTTTCAAAAAGTTCAATGAGGTTTGAGATCCAGAACAGACCTGGGAATTTCCTGATTGTTCGCGAGAAGTAATTCATCGGGATCTTTTTCGGGGCTTAAAATAGTGAAATTACTGACACCGGTCAGTGTTGATCACTTATCATTTTCCATGCTTTTTGACACATAAAAGTATGCTTCCTTCCTGTCAGCATCATCCCAGGTAAAGACCTCGCGGTTTCTGAATCCGCTCATAAATCCAAGCAGAGCAGCGTCGCCGGCACACATGGTTGCGTGGACCGTCAGCGACATGGCCAGCACCCACTTCCACCATAGAGGGCTGAATGCCATCGCGACAATAATTCCCGCGGTGACAGTAAGGAATGGTGTCAGGGCGACCATGGTAAAAAGCCTTCTTCCGGCAACAAAACGGTGAGCCGTGACATAGAATATTCCCTGCCGAAGGTCGGCTCCGACGCGTATGTCCCTTGCCCCGGCAAGCCTGAATGGTATCAGGTGCAGACCTTCATGAACGGGTATCATAAGTAGCGGAATAAGAAGCAGTCCGGCTGTCAGACCCCGTATCACCTGCGGATCATCAGTCGGGTATTTAAGTCCCGGCCAGAACCAGACCGAGAGAAAAAGTGAAATGGCAACCGTGATCCAGATAAGTGCCATGGGCAGGCTGAATCTTTTGAGTTGGCTGATGACGAAAGGCGATATCTCCGTGTAAGAGAGTGTAAGAACCTTTTCGAAGCCTGAAATCTCTTCAAGCTCATCTGGTGGTGGGGGTCTTTTCATAATTCATCAAAGATATGTGATAGCCTTTTATGCAAACTGACATTGATCAGTTTTGTTCAGCAGTGAAACCTTTGGCACGACAATTGGTTAAATTAGCGGAGGATTATGAAGAGGCTTTCCGGCATATTGGTTGTGCTGTTATTTTGTCTTACCGGTTACGGTCAGGTGAGGGATACTGTAACCACTCGCACTAATCCTGCGGCTACGGTAAGGGTTTCGCAGGTGCAGGCTGACACCATTCTTGGCACTTATCATAAGGTAAAGACAGCCACCTTTGACGGGCAGACTTATCCCTATGTGGAGTTGCAGGAGATCACCGTCGTTGGAAGGATGCCGCGAGGGGTGCGCTTTGACTACCGCAGGCATGCCCGCCTTGTTTACAATGTACGGCGTGTATATCCTTATGCACTTATCGTCAGAGATGAGTTCGGACGCATAAACAGGCTCCTTGAGACGTTACCGGATGAAAAGGCCAAAAGAAATTTCCTTCAGCAATACGAAAAGGATCTCTTTCAGACATATGAGGAGGATATGAAGAAGCTGACCTTCTCCCAGGGAAAGATACTGATCAAGCTTATAGACCGTGAGACATCGAACACTTCATTTGATCTCATAAGGCAATACCGCGGCAAATTCTCCGCCACTTTCTGGCAGAGTATTGCACACATATTCGGGGCCAATCTGAAGACTCCGTATGACCCTGACGGTGAGGATTATCTTATTGAGCAGGTGATCAGGGAGATAGAGGCAGGCAGGCTCTGAACGTTACTTTTCGCCAATGAGTTCCAGAATAGCCCTGACCATTTCATCTGCATCGCGGGCTATATCTGAAATGGTTGAATCAAGCATATAGCAGGGTGCAGTCACGACCAGGTTCTTTCTGTCAATGACCACCTCTCCGTGTTTCCTGTTTTCATGCTTACCTCCCAGGCTTGTAATATCTGCTGCTGTCGCGGTATCGTTTCCTGCTGTAACTGTCACATCTCCCAGCACCCTGGTGATCAGCACTGAGGAGATACAGAGTGCTCCGATGGGTTTGCCGGCCTTATGGGTTGATCGGATTGCATCTTCCACGACCCTGTCGACGTGGCATTCGGGGCCGTCAAGGGCATAGGTACAAAGGTTTTTAGCCACCCCGTACCCGCCCGGGAATATCAGGGCATCAAAATCGGAGGCCCTGTATTCAGTCAGAGCCCTGATCTTTCCACGGGCTATCCTTGCTGCTTCCGTCAGTACATTTCGTGACTCCTTCATCACCTCTCCGGTGACATGGTTTATCACGTGGTGCTGCATTACGTTAGGGGCAAATATCCCGTATGTACCGCCATTCCTGTCAATGGCATAAAGTGTCATCACTGCCTCATGGATCTCTGCTCCGTCCTTCGCGCCGCATCCTGCAAGTACTACTGCTGCCTTCATATGGGTTTTTTTAAATTTTCGTTAAAACGTTAATAAAGGTATAAAAAAACCTTTGATTTACAGGAAAGGTTCGCTGTTCACTGCTTCCCGTTTCCTCTTTTCCTTTGTCCCTGCCGGTATGGCAGGTAAGTATAATTACCTGAAATGTGCAAATTTCAGTGTTCCCGGAGAAAAAAAGCACAAAATCATATATAGGCGAGAAATATTAATTATATTTACCCCCTTCCAACTGTGATGTAGCGTCCGCCAAATGGATGCGATGTTAAAGGAGGAGATGTTAACCTAAACCTATTGTTAAACTTAAACTCTGATCTATGAACAGACTCAAACTGTTGCTATCACTGTTTGTGTTCATGGGCTGTACTGCCCTGATGGCACAGACGGTGACGATTAAAGGTACTGTTACGTCAGCGGAAGATGGCTTGCCCATTCCGAGTGTTGCTGTAACAGTTAGAGGTACCACAATCGGTACCCTGACCGGTGCTGACGGATCTTACTCTATTGTTGCACCAGCCAACGCAACTCAGCTTGTCTTTAACTTTGTAGGCATGAAGGCGGTTACCGAAGATATCGGCGGTCGTACTACAATAAATGTCACTATGGTTACTGACATGCTTGGCCTTGATGAAGTTGTTGTAACCGCCCTGGGTATATCACGCGAGAAAAAGGCGCTCGGATATTCAGTTCAGGACCTTGGTGGCGAGAGCATCGAAAAGGCAAAAGTATCAAACATTGTCAACGCTTTCCAGGGTAAGCTTTCCGGCGTTCAGATCTCCAACTCCGACGGTGGTGTTGCATCGGGTGTCAGGATGCTTATCAGGGGTGTGAACTCGCTTTCAGCAAGCGGCAACACTCAGCCTCTGTTCGTTATTGACGGTGTGCCTATCAGTAACTCAACCTCTGATGTAGGTGCATACGGCGGTAAGGACTACGGCAACATGGCAAGTGATATCAACCCCTCGGACGTTGAGAACATCAGCGTGCTCAAGGGAGCAAGTGCAGCCGCACTGTACGGTTCAAGAGCAGTCAACGGCGTTGTGCTTATCACCACCAAATCAGGTAAATCACGCGCAGGCAAGGGTCTGGGTGTGACACTTGAGGAAAACGTCATGTTTGAAAATCCGCTTATACTTCCGAAGTTCCAGAATCTTTACGGACAGGGCGGCGGCGGCGAATTCGAATATGTTGACGGCAACTACGGCGGCATCAACGACGGTGTTGACGAAAGCTGGGGTCCTCCGCTTGACGGCAGACTGATCCCGCAGTTCGACAGCCCGTACGATCCTGAAACTGATGTCAGGACCCCGACGCCATGGATTGCTCATCCGGACAACATTAAGGATTTCTTTGAGACAGGTGTCAAGCGGACCACGAACCTTTCCGTTGCTGGAGCAAAGGAAGGCGCCAACTTCCGTCTTTCACTGTCGAACCAGGATATCAAGGGTATTCTTCCCAATACTGACCTGAGAAAGAATTCAGTGGCCCTGAACGGTGAACTGGCTGTTACACCCAAGATCACTGTGGGAGGTTCTGCAAACTACATCAGCAACAAGAGTGACAACATTGCTGAGAACGGTTACAATGCAGGAAACCCCATGCAGTCACTGATGCAGTGGTTCGGCCGCCAGGTTGATATGTCGGTGCTCAAGGAGAAGTGGAATGAAACAGACCCCAAGACGGGCCTGCCATTCAACTGGAACCACAGCTACCACAACAACCCCTACTGGACCCTTAACAAGAGCACCAACTCAAGGAACAGGGACAGGATGATAGGCAATATGAACTTCTCATGGAAACTGACTGACTGGATGACCTTCAGGGCTATGGCCGGAACGGACTGGTCTATCGAGGACATCATGGAAAGGACAGCCAAGGGCGATATCGGAAGAGGTGATCCCGAAGGAGGTTTTGGTGCCTATTCAAACCGCAGGCAGGAGGTTAACGCCAATGCCAGGTTTGAGTTCATCAAGACTTTCGGCGACATCAACTTTGATGCTGCAGTGGGTGCCGAATACAACAAGTATGATTATAAGTATCATTATTCAGGTGTTCCGGACCTTATTGTTCCCGACCTTTATTCTGTCAGCAACTCTGCTGCAGCTGCCACAACAGGCCTCAGCGAATCTCACACCGAGTTGCAGAGCGTATTCGGAACGGCAAACTTCGGGTACAGAAACTGGCTGTTCCTCAACCTGACGGGAAGGAATGACTGGTCCTCCACACTGCCAATCGATAACAACTCTTACTTCTATCCTTCGGTATCTCTTTCATGGGTTCTCTCGGACGCATTCGGATTTGACTCCAATGTTCTTTCGTTCCTGAAGCTTAGGGCCAGTTATGCCGAGGTGGGTGGTACCGCAGTTGCCTATGCACTCAATGGTGTATATAGTGCCGGTGATCCGTTCAACGGCAACCCGTCGCTCGGCTATACCAGCACCATTCCTCCGCTTGGTCTCAAACCGCAGAGAAAGCGTTCCAAGGAAGCCGGTATGGAGGTCAGGTTCTTCAATAACAGGCTGGCTCTTGATGCCGCTGTCTACCGCGAGAACACGGTGAACCAGATCATGAACATCGCCGTATCGCGCACAACAGGGTTCAACAACCAGACCATCAACGCCGGTAACCTGCAGAACTCTGGTATCGAACTTCAGCTGACGGCCTCCCCGGTGCAGACACCCAACTTCTCATGGGATATGGCTGTCAACTGGTCAACCAACGAGAACAAGGTTGTTGAGCTTTACGGTGACATGAAGTATCTTGAACTTTACAACGCCAGCTGGAATGCATTGGTTTATGCAATCCCCGGCCAGGAGTATGGTACTCTCTGGGGCTATGCTATTGTACGTGAAAACGCAACACCTGTCTACTATGATGCAGAGAAGACACAGCTCTCACATTACGTTTATACTGGCAGGCCTCTCGTTTCAACCTCAGGAAGGTACATACGTTCAGGAGCCAGGACAGACCTCGGGAACATTTATCCCGACTGGTTTGGCGGCGTGAACAACTCGTTCAACTACAAGAACCTGAACTTCAGCTTCCTTGTTGACTTCAGGAAGGGAGGACTTATCCACTCGGTTACCAATATGTTTGGTGTTTACACAGGTATTCTTGAGGAGACAGCTGTACTCAATGCAAATGGCAAGAATATCAGGGATGACGTTGCAGACGGTGGCGGTGTTCTGATAGAAGATGCCGTTTTCGGAAAAGTACTCTCCGACGGAACAATACAGTTCATTAATCCTGACGGCACGAATGCCACGGCTCCGGTTGAAAACAACAAATATGTAAGTGCCAATACCTGGGCGTACGACTACTATGGCAAGAATGAGCTTTTCACATTCGACGGAAGCTTTATAAAACTCCGCGAAGTCTCAGCAGGTTATTCATTCAACAACGTCGATTTCCTGAAAAGGATCGGTGTCAAGAACCTGAACCTCTCACTCGTAGGCCGCAACCTGTGGCTCATACATTCGAACGTTCCTCATATTGATCCTGAGGTTAGCAACAGTGCCGGCAACACATCGGTTGGTGCAGAGAATAACGCTATACCTTCCACCCGGTCGTACGGATTCAATATCAGACTTGACTTCTAACCTAAATGAATCTGATTATGAAATACTTAATAAAAACACAAGCTTTATTACTGGGGTTGTTAATAATAGTGGGTCTCGGCTCATCCTGTACAAAGGATTTTGAAGAGATGAACAAGAATCCCAACAGCCCGGTGGATGTACCCGCAATCAATATCTTCACCAACGCGGTTTACAACTCTGTCAACCGCCAGCTCGGCGGCTGGATGCAGCATACTTATCTCGGTTGCTGGTCACAGCAGTGGTGCAAGATCCAGTACATTGACGAGGACAAATACATGCCCCGTGACATGTCAGGAGAATTCAACGCTCCCTTTACAAGTGAGCTGAAGAACCTTCAGATTGTGATTGACAAGGCAACTGAGTCAGGCGATGAGAGTCTCCTTGCAGCTGCCAAGGTGATGAGAGCATGGGTTTTCCTGTATATTACCGATACCTGGGGTGCCATCCCGTACAGTGAAGCCATTCAGGGCCTCTATATTGACGGTATTATGACTCCCAAGTATGACACACAGGAGAGCATTTACCAGGATCTGCTTGCAGAGCTTGAAGAGGCCAATGTTCTGCTAACGGGAACAACCCTGAACTTCGGTGGTGGTGATCTTCTTTACGGTGGTGACCCCGTCCTCTGGAGAAAATTCGCCAACTCGCTGAAACTAAGGATGTTGAACCGTGCAGCCGGTACGCCGTGGTCATTTACCTATAACATGGCCGGTGGCACTACAGTCACAACAACTGCAGGTCCTGCAAGGCTGACTGATGCCGATACGAAAATGGCTGCCATACTTGCCAACCCGACACAGTATCCGGTGTTTACATCCAATGACGATAATGCTGAACTGGCATGGCCGGGTATTCCCTACAGGAATCCTATTTACAACACCCTGTTTGCAAGGAAGGACCAGGCAATTTCCGAAACCATGGTTGACTGGCTCAAGGCCCGCAATGACCCGAGGATCCACATCTATGCAGCCCCGACACTCAACTCGGTGACAGCAGGAACCCCTGATTATGTAGGCTTCCAGAACGGCCGCGCCATCACTGCAGCCATTTTCCCGCAGGTTTCCATGCTGGGTACCCAGATTGCATTCATTGAAGGTGCAACCTCAAAGGTCATGACCTATGACGAGGTCGAATTCCTAAAAGCAGAGCATTACCTTCGCACAAGCCAGGATGCAAAGGCCCAGACCGCGTACGAGGCCGGTATTGCTGCTTCAATGTCAAGATGGGGTCTTGCTGACGGTGGCACGGTTAGTCCCTCATGGGGCTTCGCCGGTGACATCACAGTTGGTGCTACGGCTTACCCTGTGAGTTACACTACCTACCTCGCCAATCCTCTTGTTGCATGGTCAGGCACAACTGCCGAGAAGTTCCAGAAGGTGTGCGAACAGAAGTGGGCTTCAATTTTCGGCCAGGGCATCGAGGCTTATTCCGAGGTGAGAAGGACCGGATTCCCCGCAAGGATCTTCGAATATGAACTCGAAGGCTCTTTCTATCCGAATCTCGGTCTTCCTATCAGAATTCAGTATGCACTCAGTGAGCAGACTTACAATACTGATAACCTTACCGCTGCCATCACTGCCGAGAAGATTGAGCTGATCAATGAGGGTATGTTCAGCACCAACGGCATTCAGAGCCAGGTGTGGTGGCATTCCCGCAAGAATCCTGTTCCGACAGTTACTGATGTGAAGTAATACCAGTCAGAATGATAATAAGAAAGAGAGCCCCGGTGGCTCTCTTTCTGTTTAAATAAAAACCTTAACTTTATATGGCGCAGTTTTTGCAGCAGATAATATTCATTAAATACCCAAGTCAATGAAAAAGTTGGTCCTGTTAATGACAGTGCTTATTGTGCCGATGTACATCGGTTCAGTTTATGCCCAGAGTACCTGCAAGGTGCTTCTGCCCAGGATCGGGGATTCCTATACCGGAGATTGCAAACAGGGCCTGGCAGACGGAAAAGGGGAAGCGTTCGGCGTTGACCAGTACAGGGGCGACTTCAGGAAAGGGCTGCCCGAGGGTGTGGGAACATACA
This sequence comes from Bacteroidales bacterium, assembly GCA_049294275.1. GTDB lineage: Bacteria > Bacteroidota > Bacteroidia > Bacteroidales > VadinHA17 > SR-FBR-E99. The sequence goes on along the minus strand of JBAQCQ010000086.1, from coordinate 22,988 downwards.
TATGGCAGACCGGCGAGAAATATGAAGGTCAGTGGAAGAAAGGTCTTCGTGACGGGAAGGGCACCTATACAATAAAATACATGGGAAGGGATTCCCTGCAGACCGGTTTGTGGAAGAATGATCTATTTGCAGGTGAAGAGAAGCTTCCTGCATATGCAATACAGTACAAGAACAATCTGGGACGGGTAACCTTCATGAAGACGGGGACCACACCCCCTTATGTCAAATTCAAATTCACCAGATCAGGAGAATCATCAACTGTACTTGTGGTTAGTAACCTGATGACAAGCGGAAGTTCAGGGAGTGAAAGCCTGACAAACAATATGGTCGGATATGAGAATATTGACTTCCCTTTTGAAGGGAGGGTTAAGTTCACCGCTCCCAATGCTTTCAACACCGCACTCCTCGATTGCGAGCTTCGATTCGTGATCAACGAACCGGGAGCCTGGACCATGACTGTATTTTATTAAACAAAATTTTACCCAGGGCTATGCAAACTAAGTTACTTGTCATAGCGATTTGCCTCTTTTCATTCCTGCGGGTGCCGGTGCACCCGCAGAGTGTCTGTAAGGTGCTGATACCTAAGATTGGTGATTTTTATACCGGGCCGTGTAAAAACGGCCTGGCAGACGGCATGGGCGAGGCGTTCGGGACCGATCAGTACACGGGCGATTTCAGGAAAGGTCTGCCGCATGGTGTCGGGACCTACATCTGGCATACAGGTGACAGGTACGAGGGCGGATGGGAGAAGGGACTGCGCAGCGGCTACGGAATCTTTACGATGAATTACAAGGGAAGGGATTCAATTCTTGCCGGGGTGTGGAAAAAAGACCGGTATACCGGTAAGGATATTGTGCCGGATTATGCCATCCTGTACCGGCAGGGAGTGGGAAGGGTGACATGCATGAAAATGGGGAAAACCCCTGCCTATATCAAGCTGAAGTTTACCCGTTCCGGGGAGGCGTCGAGCGGTGTTATCACTGAACTGCTTCTTACCGGAAGCTCTGGCTCAGAGAGCATAACCGACACCATGATCGGGTTTGAGCATATCGATTTTCCCTTCGAAGGCAGAGTGACATTCAATGCGCCGAATGCTTTCTATTCAGCCATCCTGAGCTGCGATATCAGGTTCGTGATAAACAAGCCCGGGGCCTGGACCGTATCAATCTATTATTAATCTATATCCCCTTTCCCCTGATTATCGTTCCAAGGGTATAGAAGATGATTTTCAGGTCGAGGTAGAGAGAGACATTTTCGAGATAGAGCAGGTCATAGTCAAGCCTTTCAAGCATCTTGTCAATGTCTGACGCATAACCAAGCTTCACCTGGCCCCAGCATGTGATGCCGGGCTTCACTGCCAGTACCCTGTTGTAGTAAGGAGCCCTTTCCTTGATTTTTTCAATGAAGTGACGCCTCTCCGGCCTGGGCCCCACAAGTGACATCTCCCCCCTGAGCACATTGATGAAGTTGGGCATCTCATCAAGCCTGTGCTTCCTCATGAACATTCCAAGCGGGGTTATGCGTGCATCACCCTCTACCGCCAGCTGCGGTCCACCGGCCTCGGCATCGTCTTCCATCGACCTGAACTTGTAGATCATGAACGGTTCACCGTAACGGCCAATGCGCTCCTGTCTGAAGATCACCGGTCCTTCGCCGGACAATCTGATAAGCAAAGCCAGCACTGCCATCAGGGGGGAGAGTACGATCAGGCTGGCTGCCGAGAGAGAAATGTCAAGCGCCTGCTTTATCATCTGCTGCCATTGTGGCATCTCCCTGTACGAGACACGCAGCAGGGGAGTGGCCCAGATAGGACCCGCCTCAACGTGCCCGCCGATGACATGCCTCATTGACGGTACCGCCTTGACCAGAACGTTCCTATAGCATATTGTATTAACTATGCTTTCCACCATGTTATACTCCTTGTCTTTAAGGGCCAGGATGACCTCGTCGATATCGTGGGTCTCAATTATATTGACTATATCATCTGCGGTTCCCAGCCATGGTACGTCACCGGCCAGGGGCGCCCTGCCGGCCAAAGGTTCCTTACAAGGCAATGATGGCTCTCCTGTCAGAGGCGTTTCACATGTCAGGGGTGCATCGCCTGCCAGTGGCTCCCCGCCGGGGCTGTCAACGGTTATGTACCCAGTGATTAGATTCCCTGCCGGAATCCTTTCGTTTTTTATCTCATCTATCAGTTTCTCCGCCTTGCCGTTGCTGCCAATGATGAGGGTCCTGAATCCTGCCTCACGGCGGTGAATTTTGCCGGAGACACCCGAGGTGATTATGAACCGCGGTATCCATGTGAGCAGGAACTCAAGGAGAAAAAGGACGCTGAACGATATGTAGTATGTAGAGTAATGACCTACCGCGTCATCAAGGATAAGCACAAAAAAGAGCACCACGACCGAAGCCAGGGTTACCGCCAGTGATTTGCCGAATTCAAGCAGCCGCGAGCGCCTGAGCGGGTCGGAATAAAATCCGGCCATGGCAAACACAAAAAGAAAAAAAAGAGGTATGAGAAATATCCCCAGGTAGAACTTATTGCCCAGCTCCATCCGGAAATATTCACCGTATAAACGTGTCTCAATAAAGTATTTGCGAAAGAGGTAGAAGAGCCCCCAGGCTATCGCCGAACCGGTGAAATCGGCTAAAATATATGACAGTCTGATTGTGCGGGCAAATTTTTTCATCAGTGTTCGCGAGAGATATGCAAAGATATCTGTTATTTTTAGATCAAAATCATGCAGTAATGATTGAAGAGTCATTTGAGGCTAAAGGTAAGAGAAAGAGGCTTATAGAGGAGCTTCGGGGGAAAGGCATCAATGATGAAAAGGTGCTGGAGGCGATGGGGCGTGTGCCGCGTCATCTTTTCATGGATGATGCGTTTCTGAGGCATGCCTACCAGGACAAGGCTTTTCCCATCGCTGCCGGTCAGACTATCTCTCAGCCCTACACGGTTGCCGTTCAGACCATGCTGCTTAATGTCGGAAAGAGAGACAAGGTGCTGGAGATTGGCACCGGCTCGGGGTACCAGGCAGCCATACTGGCTGAGATGGGGGTGAAGGTTTACACCATTGAGCGTCAGAGAGAACTTTACCGCAAAGCCCAGGAGATGCTCAACTCATTTGGCTACAGGATTCATTTTTTCCTCGGCGACGGATATGAGGGCCAGCCTCAGTATGGTCCGTATGACGGCATAATCATCACTGCTGCCACGGCGGAGGTACCTGACAAGCTGCTCAGGCAGCTGCGGGGGGGAGGGAGGCTGGTAGTGCCGCGCGGCGACCGTGATTCGCAGGTGATGACGCTTTACTGCCGCCGCGGTGAGGAGGACTGGGAGATAACCACCCACGGCCATTTTGTGTTTGTCCCAATGCTCAAAGGTATCGCGGGAGGAAACGAAAAAGAGTGACATGATGAAGATATACAAGGAAGTATTTTCACCGATCGAAGTCAATACTTATATCCTGGAAGGCGATGAAGGCGGGTGTATCATAATAGACTGCGGATGTTACGGACAGGCAGAGGAGAGGGGGCTGGAAGATTTTCTGACTGCCAGGGCGCTGAAGCCGCTCCTTCTCCTGAACACCCACTGTCACCTTGACCACATTTTCGGCAACAATTTTATGCTGAGACGATACGGGCTTCGTACGTGGTTCCATAAAGGCGACAGCAGCAACTGCGCAAGCGCCGTGAAGCATGCCCTGATGTTCGGCCTTGCCATGGAGGAGCCCCCGGAGCCGGAGGGCTACCTGTCAGATGGTGAATTGGTTACTGCGGCAGGACTGAGCCTTGAGGTCATTGCTGTCCCGGGCCATTCGCAGGGAGGAGTAGCCTTTTATGCGCAAAATGATGGTGTCGTCTTTACCGGTGATGCCCTGTTTGCAGGAAGCATCGGACGTTCCGACCTGCCTGGCGGCAATCATGAGCAGTTGATGGCAAACATTCGTTCAAGGCTGTTCACCCTTCCTCCGGACACAGTTGTATATCCTGGCCACGGACCGCAGACTACCATCGGAGAAGAGATGAATAGCAATCCCTTTTTCTCATGAGACTCACTCAGTGCCAAAAGTTCTTCCACAGCATTTACAAGACAGGTGTTCAATCATTCCCCTGTTGCTTTTACTGTTGATGAATCATGACTAATATAGTTTTTTTGTTACTCCCTTTATGTTAATTTCGCTCCGTTCATCAGTACTAAAAACAAACTCACCTGATTATGGCATCTGATCATTTTGTTAACCGTCACATCGGGCCGCGTGAAAGCGAAGCCGCTGAGATGTGCAGGACAATCGGCGTTGAATCCGCTGACCAGCTTATAGAGCAGACCGTACCGGCATCGATAAGGCTTGAAAGGTCTTTGAACCTGCCTCCGGCAATGAGTGAAAACGAATACCTCGCTCACATAAGAGAGCTGGGAAAGCACAATAAGTTGTACCGTTCTTTCATAGGCCAGGGATACTACGGGGTGGCGGTTCCGCCGGTGATAATTCGGAATGTTCTTGAGAACCCGGCATGGTATACCTCTTATACTCCCTACCAGGCAGAGATCTCACAGGGAAGGCTGGAGGCTCTGCTGAACTTCCAGACGATGGTGTCAAGCCTCACAGCAATGGAGATAGCCAACGCTTCCCTTCTTGATGAAGCCACGGCGGCCGCAGAGGCAATGATAATGATGTACAATGCCCGTTCACGTGACAAGGTGAAAGGCGGCGCAAACCGTTTCCTTGTTGACAACTCCGTCTTCAGACAGACGCGCGACGTGCTTGTCACGCGTGCTGCGCCTCTTGATATAGACATACAGTTTGTCGACTACACCCAGATTGAGCCTGAAGCGCTTCTCTTCGGGGTGCTGGTTCAGTATCCTGCAGCCTGCGGTGAGATCCGCGACTACCGTGAACTGGTCGGAAAGGTACATGGTACCGGAGCTCTCGTGGCAGTCGGAGCTGACCTGATGAGTCTAGCCCTCCTGACACCTCCGGGTGAATGGGGTGCTGACATTGTATACGGATCGAACCAGCGCTTTGGCCTGCCGATGAGCTACGGCGGTCCGCACGCAGGATTCTTTGCCACAAGGGATGAGCTGAAACGCAGCATGCCGGGGCGCATTATCGGTGTTTCATTAGATGTTCACGGAAACCAGGCGATGCGCATGGCGCTCCAGACACGCGAGCAGCATATCAAGCGCGAGAGAGCCACTTCGAACATCTGTACGGCCCAGGCACTGCTTGCAACCATGTCAGGGATGTATGCCCAGTATCACGGCCCGGAAGGAATCAGGCGCATTGCAACGCATATCTTCTCAACCGCGTGCACCCTGGCTAAAGCGCTTAAGGGACTGGGGTACACCATCAGGCATGAGCAGTTCTTTGATACAATCCGTGTCCAGGCTGTTCCGGGAGTGACCTCTGACATGATAGAGAAAATTGCCCTTGGAAGAGGTATCAATCTCTGGTATCCGTGCGGCAACTGTGCTGTTATCAGCACTGATGAGGTGACCTCCCTGAAGGATATCAATGATATCATTACCGTTTTTGCCGATGCGGCTGGAAAGAAAGCTGAGGAGGTAACAGAGCTCTGCGACTGTTTCTGTATTGACGACAAATTCAGGCGCACATCGCCTTTCCTGCAGGAGCGCACCTTCAACAGCTATCACAGCGAGACCGACATGATGCGTTACATAAAGATGCTCGAACGCAAGGACTTTTCACTGGCTAACGGCATGATACCGCTCGGATCATGCACCATGAAGCTCAATCCTGCCGCATCTATGTTCGCCATGAGTTGGCCGGAGTTCGGTAACATACATCCGTTTGTTCCGGCCGATCAGGCCGTGGGTTACCATAAGGTGATGGAAGAGCTGGGTGAAGCTCTTAAGGAGATAACGGGATTTGAAGCTGTATCGTTTCAGCCCAACTCAGGAGCAGCCGGTGAGTATGCAGGACTGATGGTAATCAGGCAGTATCATATCAGCCGCAATGAAGGCCACCGTGATGTGGTGCTCATCCCATCATCAGCTCACGGCACCAATCCAGCCAGCGCAGCCATGGCCGGCATGAAGGTGATTGTGGTAGAGTGCGATGAGAACGGCAACATCAGTGTTGATGACCTGAGAAAGAAAGCCGTGGAGCACCGCGATAACCTCAGTGCCGCAATGATTACATACCCGTCCACACATGGTGTCTTCGAGGAGGCAATCATAGAGATGACCAGGATTGTTCATGAAAACGGCGGGCTTGTTTATATGGACGGAGCGAATATGAACGCACAGGTGGGTCTTACCAGCCCGGGGCGCATCGGTGCGGATGTCTGCCATCTCAATCTGCACAAGACTTTTGCCATACCTCACGGAGGCGGTGGACCGGGTATGGGCCCAATCCTCTGCAACACGAAGCTGGCGGAGTTCCTTCCGTCGCATCCGGTTGTAAAGACCGGTGGAAGCCACGGCATCACGGCAGTGGCGGCGGCGCCGTTCGGCAGCGCCCATGTGCTGACCATCAGTCATGCCTTCGTCATGATGCTTGGAGCGGAGGGGCTTACAAAGTCAACAGTGTACGCAATCCTGAACGCGAACTACATTGCTGCCTCGCTGAGCGGCAAGTACAGGATTCTCTACACCGGAGCCCATAACCGCTGCGCCCACGAGATGATCCTTGACTGCAGGAGCTTCAAGGAGGCAGGCGTGGATGAATCGGATATTGCAAAGAGGCTGATGGACTACGGTTTCCATGCTCCCACACTCTCATTCCCCGTGCACGGGACCCTCATGGTGGAGCCTACGGAGTCAGAGCCGAAGGCCGAACTCGACAGGTTTATCGATGCCATGAGCAATATCTGGAGGGAGATAGAGGAGATCAGGGAAGGTAAGGCTGACAGGGAGGATAACGTGCTTAAGAATGCTCCCCATACCGCTGCAGCGGTCATCTCCGACGGCTGGAACCATTCCTATCCGCGTGAGAAGGCAGCCTATCCGCTGAAATGGACTGTCGAGACCAAGTTCTGGCCATCGGTGGGCAGGGTCGATAACGGTTACGGTGACCGCAACCTGGTATGCACCTGCGCGCCGATAGATTCGTACAGGTTTGAGACGTTCAAATCAGAAAAGATCCTCGATGACCATTGAGTAGAGGTCGGTTTGGGAGATGCCGAAGACCGCTGCCTGCCTTGGGATGATACTCTCCACGGTCATACCCGGGATGGTGTTTATCTCCAGGAACTGGGGACCCTCTCCGGTCACAATGAAGTCAACCCTTACAATACCGCGGCAGCCGAGGATATCATAGATTTCGGAAGAGAGGTCCCGGATTTGCGCGATAACCTCCTCAGGCAATCTGGCAGGAGTGATCTCCTCCGACAGTCCATCGGTATACTTTGCCTCATAATCGAAAAACTCCTTCTTCGGGACAATCTCCGTTACCGGCATGACAATCTTTCTCTGTTTCGTTTTAACCACGCCGCAAGCCACCTCCGTGCCTTTCATGAATGACTCCACCAGCACCTCATCACCTTCGGCGAAAGCTTTTTCAAGCGCTTTAGCGAACTCTGCCGCTTCCTTGACCTTGGTCACCCCGAAACTAGATCCGCTGGAATTGGGCTTCACGAAACAGGGGAGTCCCGTCTGTCTTACAATTTTGGCGGAATCATACTGTTGTCCTTTCCTTATCAGCAAACCGCCCGTCATGGGTATACCATACTCGTTAAGGTAGAGTTTGCATGCCTGCTTATTGAATGTCAGCGCGGAGACGAAGGTATTGCAGCTTGTGTAGGGGATTCCCGCCATGTCAAAATAGCCTTGCAGAGGGCCGTTTTCACCCGGGTCTCCGTGGATAGCGATGAAGGCTGCATCAAACCTGATACGCTGATCGTCAAGCACCAGTGTGAAGTCATTCTTATCAACCCTGTAAATGCGGCCCCTGGGATCTTCCCAGTACCAGTCGGCACCTTTTATTGTAATGATATATGTCTCATATTTTCCTTCCAGAGCCCTGGAAACGCCCTGAGCGCTGCGTACTGAAACCTGGTATTCGGATGAATTTCCTCCTGCTACAATGGCAATGGTTCTCATGGTAATGCGATTTTGCCCCAAAATTACACTATTTAGGATCGTCCGGATATGCAAATGAAAAAAAGGGACCGGCGAACTGCGCATATAGAGTATGACTGCATTGTTATCGTGACTGTTTTTTGTATAAATTTGAACTCAAATCAAAAATTATCAAACGGAAAATGGAAAAAAAACCTGTTAGCAGAATTTTGATAGTGGTGATTGTGCTCGTCGCCATTTTGCTCTTTGTTTCATGGGGTGTCCGGATCTACAACAAGATCGTCCCGATGAATGAAAAGGTGGCAACAGCATGGAGCAATGTCGAGACCCAGTACCAGCGGAGGGCTGATCTTATTCCGAATTTTGTCAATACCGTCAAGGGCGCTGCCGCCTTTGAGCAGGAGACCCTGACCAGGGTTATTGAGGCAAGGGCTAAAGCCACCCAGGTGACCGTTGATCCCTCGAACATCACTCCCGAACAATTGCAGGAGTTTCAGGCTGCCCAGACCGAGGTCAGCTCAGCACTGGCCCGCCTGATGGTTGTGGTGGAGCAGTATCCGGAGCTCAAGGCAACCCAGAATTTCCGTGACTTGCAGGTTGAGCTTGAGGGCACTGAGAACCGCATTGCCGTTGCAAGAAACAACTTCAACGATGCCTCAAGGGAATACAACACTTTCATTAAGCAGTTCCCGAACAACATTATTGCCTCCTTCACCAAATTCAAAGACAGGCCCTATTTCGAGGCCCGCGAGGGTACGGATGTGGCGCCTGAGGTTGAGTTCTGAGGATCAGAGTGATGAAAGCTTCGACCTTCTTTACTCCTGAGCAGCAGGAAGCTATTGTCGGTGCCATACGTGAGGCCGAGCATGCCACGTCGGGAGAGATCCGCGTTCATATAGAAACATCATGCAAAGGTGATGTGCTCGACGAGGCGGCATGGCTCTTCAGGAAGCTGGGCATGCACACTACGGCTGACCGCAACGGTGTTCTCATCTACCTGGCGGTCAGGGAGCGGAAGTTTGCCATCATAGGTGATACCGGCATCAATGCCGTGGTGCCGCTGGGTTTCTGGGACAAAATTCGTGATCACATGAAGCAGCGATTCAGTGAGAACCTCTTTACTGAGGGCCTTACCGAAGGCATTTTAATGGCCGGAGAACAGCTCAGGGAGAACTTTCCGCATGCGAAGGACGACATAAACGAGCTCACCGACACTATCTCATTTGACACCAATGAACCGGGGGTATGAAGATGAATAAGCTGAGATCCGTTCTATGTCTTCTTTTGCTGCTCCCGGTGACACCATGCCTTCAGGCGCAGACGCTGCTGGCCCGGCCTGACCCCCCGCGCCTTGTGAACGATTATGCAGGCGTACTCTCTGCCTCTGAAGCGCAGTCGCTTGAAAATAAGCTGGTTGCATTCAATGATTCCACGTCCAACCAGATTGCCGTGGTGATTGTAAATGATCTTCAGGGTTATGACCGGTCTGACTTCGCCTACCGGGTTGCCAGGGACTGGGGAGTGGGACAGGGTGATTTCAACAACGGGGTGCTCGTGCTTGTCAAAACAAAATCTGAGAGCTCCGCGGGCCAGATCTTTATTGCCACTGGTTATGGCCTGGAAGGAGCCATCCCTGACATCGGATGTGCCGATATTATTGACCGGGAGATTCTTCCGAAGTTTCGCGGGAACGATTATTACGGAGGACTGGATGCGGGAACGAATGTCCTGATGGCACTGGCAGCAGGCGAGTATTCGTATCAGAGCTATGCTGAAGGATCATCGCCTGCAGCAGTGACGGGAATAATATTTTTCATTATTCTCATAATATTTATCCTGATTGTTTCCGCCGGAAGTTCAAACAATAAGCACCTGAAGAAGAGCGGCTCCTCTAACCTGCCCCTTTGGCTTCTGCTGAGCATGATGGGTGGCGGGCGGTCGCATGGGGGAAGCTTTGGAGGCTTCTCCGGCGGTGGCAGGAGCGGAGGCGGTTTCGGAGGTTTTGGCGGCGGCGGTTTCGGCGGCGGCGGGGCAGGGGGCAGCTGGTAGGTTCCTCAGTCGGCAGTCTTCAGTCATTGGAGGCAATAGGCAGTAGTGTAGAATTAAGAATTAATAATTAAGAATCAGCCACTTAGACTGTACGACTGAAGGACCGCAAGAGTGCAAGATCTTTTGACCTCAGACCTTCAGACGCCAGACCTTCAGACGCCAGTAGCCAGATAATCAATTATTTACTACTGACTGATTTGGAATGCCGATTGTGGACTGCCGACTGCCGACTGAATCAGTCTCTGCCTGAAACATAATTCCTCCACTTATCGAGTACTGCAGCCATGTCGGGAGGAAGGGGTGATTCAAATGAGAGACGCTGTCCGGTGACCGGGTGATCAAAGGCGAGGGTCCGGGCATGCAGCGCCTGACGCGGGATGAGGGAAAAGCAGTTGCGTACAAACTGCTGATACCTGGTGAAGGTGGTGCCCTTCAGAATGCGGTTTCCACCATACTCCTCGTCGTTGAAGAGAGGATGACCGAACCATGCCATATGTACCCGTATCTGGTGGGTGCGCCCCGTCTCGAGGCGGCATTCAATGAGTGATACATAGCCAAGCTGTTCTATCACCTTATAATGTGTCACTGCATGCTTCCCCTGGCTGCCGTCGGGAAAGACCTGCATTATCTTGCGGTCGCGTATATTTCGCCCCACATTACCTGTTACGGTGCCCTCGGCGGGGTCGGGAGTACCCCACACCAGCGCCAGGTAACGGCGGCCCGTGGTACGGTTGAAGAACTGCCTGGCGAGCCGGTTATGGGCATATTCGTTCTTGGCAACCACAAGCAGCCCGGATGTGTTCTTGTCAATACGGTGCACCAGTCCCGGTCTCAGTTCCCCCGTCTGAAAGAGAGGAAGGTCCCTGAAATGGTACATCAGGGCATTCATCAGAGTACCAGAATAATTGCCATATGCCGGATGCACCACCATCCCTGCGGCCTTGTCAACAACTATCAGGTCATCGTCTTCATAAACGACGGTGACCGGAATGTCCTGCGGGATGAGCTCTGTCTCGCGGGGCGGATTTGGAAGAAGGATCTGTATGACGTCAAGGGGCTTGACCCGGTAGTTGGGCTTGACCGGGGCATCATTCACCAGTATGTTGCCGGCCTGCGCGGCTGCCTGCACGCGGGTGCGCGACACGTTCTCAATCCGTGCTGCAAGGTATTTGTCAATGCGGAGCATCGACTGACCCTGGTCAACCACATAACGGTAATGCTCATAGAGCTCCTGTTCCTGGAGGTCGGGCAGCTCCTCTTCAGCCATTGGGGTAAAGTGTCATCTGACTATTATTATCCGCAGTAGTGATACCGGCATACCCTCCCGTGTTTTAATAAGCAGCATGTAATTTCCCGGAGAGAGACGGCCCAGGTCGGTGCGGTCGGTGCGGCCGAGTGACATAACCCTGGCTCCCGTCGGGGAGATAACGTCAATGATGAAATCTTCCGGAGCACCGTCGGATGGCACCAGTGTCACCTCGCCCGTTGAAGGATTCGGGAAGATTCTGAAGAGGTTGTTGGCCAGCGAGCCTCCATCTGACGATGTGGGTGAGCCGGTGCCTTTCATCACCGGGCGTATCATGATTGTGCCTGGCGCCGTGCTGGCCTGCCAGCTCCCGCTGAGCATGTAATACTGTCTTCCGGCAGGAGGGGTGTTAAGGTCGAGACCAGCATTGACAAAGACCTCTGCCTTTTGCTTCCAGCCTATCCAGAAATATTCTGTCACCCGCACAGGCTTTTCAAATGGATATGTAGTGAAACCGTTCAGGTCTGTGCCCGGGTCGGCCAGGGGACCGTCGGTGCTGCCAAGAAGCGCTCCGGGCTGACCGTTGTCATCAGCCCAGACCATAATCTCGAGGCCTCTCTGGTTCTGGTTATTGTATGCATCGTTAAAACATATCCTTAATGCAGTCACCGAATCGGGGAGGAACGATCTGAACCGAAGTGCCGCCATTGCATTACGCGAGCCCTGGCCGTTGATGCCATATCCTGCCTCGGATGTGCCATCGTCAAGGGCGAAATAGTCAGTGAAGCGCTGGATATACCTTATGGTGTCATTCCGTTTGGGGTCAAAGTCGTCTGTGATGAGCGAGACGGTGACCTCGAAAAGAGCTGAGTCAGAAGCGTCGGAGTTGTACGTATAGAGGAGAGGGGCATCATACTTCACATCCGACAGCGGGCTGACGTTTGTTGCCCCTGCATTGAAGTCGCGCACCACAACACCGGTTACCATGTTCCTGATGGATACCTGTCTTGTGACGTTTCTGACGATTGTGTCATTATTGCGATAATTGATGGCTGCCGCGGGGCTCATTGCGGAGAGATAAGCCTGACGGAAGTGGCGCCAGGGCATCGCCTCGTACTCCTTGAGCAGTGATCTCTGCGGGAGGGTGAGGGCGACATCGTGTAGTACAGTGTCCTTATGGTTTCTTCCTTTGTCAAGGAAGACATGGTCTATGTTCCACTGGTCGGCGTTCCCGGCCTGTGACGGCTCCATCAGTACTCCTGCCAGCGAAGCATGGTTCCTGAACATGAACCTGAATCCGTTCATCAGGAACCTGCTCTCCTTAACGGGAATCATTACGCGCCTGAATCCGTTTGTCGTGCCAGCGCCGGATCGCCATACGCTGTACCATTTCTCTTCACCCGGAGCCCAGAAGCTGAGCGTCAGGCTGTCGTCGCTTTCAGGCATATCGGCTATGCCACCAGCCTCACAGAGGAAGCTGAGCCAGATGCTGTCTGAGGCAGGGTATGCCAGGTTGATGGCCCGCGAGGTAAGACGGTCGGCGGCGAAGACCACCTGTGATGCATCCTCGTAGAGAAGACCTTGCTCATCGAGGCAGTCAAGGGTAGCCACTCCCTGTGAGGGCTGCCTGACCGAAAAGGTGTTGTTGACGAATGCCTGTATGTCGCTCCACCTGTCGGTTGAGGGATAAAGGCTGTCGCGCGAGAAATCATCAATGAACGGGAGCTCAGCCGGCTCCTCTGCGGCAGTGCCTTTAAGTAACGGCCTTACTGCCTCGGCTGCCAGCTGAATATTCCTTGAGAGGCCGGTAATTATTTCCTGTGCCGGGAGCTGAACTGATGTCAGCGCTGTTGCCAGGATATATATTAACCATTTACGCCTCATCACAGGGTTGCTAATTTGTTCCGTCAGCTATCGCGCCGCCTTCAGGGTTCAGGGTGTCAGCCTCGCCGGTACCCGGCATTAACCTGAGAGTGTCTGTGGTAAGCCAAATATAGACCGCTGATCCAAGCTGTACCGAAGCATCTGTGCGGTATTCCGGACTCTGTTTATAGACGAAGGCCTTCATGGAGTCTTCAGCCGTCAATACTGTGGCATCAAACACGTAGGCACCCAGGTTGAGAGATGAGCCGAGGATCTCATTCCTGGCCTGCTCAAGAGTTGTGCCGGTAAGTCGGGGAAGTGGTGTGCGCTGACTGCTCAGCCCCTTGCCAAGTACGAGGTCAATGACCATTCCTTTCTGGACTGAATCGCCGGGTGAGACATCGCGCCCGTGCAGTGTCTGTTTGAGAACGAAGTCAATAGTCAGGTCAGGCACATAGTTCAGTTGTCCAGCCTTGAGGCCTGCCGTCTCGATGATTGACAGAGCCTGGCGCCGCGGCAGTCCGACCAGGTCAGGTACGGCTACCATCTCCGGGTTGAAGGCGTTGATTGTCGCCTGAATAGTGCGTCCTTTCTTTACCCGGTGGCCGGGGAGGGGAGTCTGTTCCGCAATGCATCCGCGCGGGACGAAGGCAGTGTATACTGAGTCAATGATCTGCAATTTCATCCGGTTCTTATTGACCACATGCCGTGCTTCGCTTATGGTGAGCCCTCTTATCTCGGGTGTGGGTCTCGACTGTCCGTGACGGGTGTAGATGTTAAGCCAGATGATCAGGATAAGGATAATGGCAACGCCGATGACCATTGCCAGGGCCAGTTGCTTCCAGAAGACCCGGCTTTTAAGAAATTCCTTGACGCTCATCGTGTGATGAAGTATTAGATTATTAACGCAGGGTCAAAGATAAAATTATATTGCGAGAGTGCGGGGTATTACCACTCCTTAACTGTGCGGTAGTTTGTATCACGTTCCACCGGTCTGAAGCCTGCGGAGCGTATCATTGCGACGAGTTCGGTTGTTGACAGGCCTGGGTTCAGGTCTTCGGCCCCTGCCATGGAATAGATCCGGGTTGTGTCATCGATGGTGCCGTCGAGGTCATCGGCTCCGAAGGCAAGGCTCATCAGTGCCGCGTTCCTGCCTATGGCCGGCCAGTAGGCCTTGATGTGGCTGAAGTTATCGAGGAAGATGCGCGAGAGAGCGTAGTTACGCATGTCTTCGGTCACGGGCACCTCTCCCAGCTTACTCATCCTGTTGTTTTCCCTTTTGAATTTCAGAGGGATGAATGCATTGAATCCCCCGGTGCGGTCCTGCAGCTCCCTCAGGCGCATCAGGTGGTCGATTCGCTGTTCGGGGCTCTCGGCGTGGCCGTAGAGCATGGTTGCGTTCGATGAGATACCCAGGCTATGGGCAGCCTCATGGATCGCGAGGTAGGTCCCGGCATCAGCCTTCTCCCTGCAGATCTTTCGCCGTAGCGACTCATCGAATATCTCGGCTCCGCCGCCGGGGATGGAGTCAAGACCATAGTCTCGCAGCAGTCTCAGTCCGTCACTGTATGTCATCCCCGCCTTGCTTATCATATAGTCGAGCTCGACAGCAGAGAAAGCCTTGATGCTTATGTCAGGCCTCAGCCCGCGAATGGCTGAGAGGATTTTCCCGTAGTAATGTATGTCGCGCGACGGGTGCACACCGCCGGTGATATGTACTTCGGTGACAGGAATACCGTCAAAGCGTCTGACGATGTCAAGTATCTCACTCACGGACAGCTCCCAGCTTTCGGAGTCGCCTTCAGGCTTGTGGTAGGAACAGAAGCGGCAGTTATAGACGCATATGTTCGTTGGCTCAATGTGAAAGTTACGGTTAAAGAAGACGGCGTCACCGCTTTTTGCTCTCTTGGCTCCGGTTGCCAGCAGGGCCATGAGCGAGAGATCAGCCTTGCGGTATAGTGTCAGCGCCTCGCCTGGTGAGAGCCGCCTGCCCTCCAGGACCGCTTCTGCTGTCTCCCTTATTTCCGGACCGGCATTTTTAAGGATGAGATCTTTCATTTCGCGAAATATTGACAAATTTAGCATCGCCTTACGGAGTAGAAATAAAAAACCGCCTTAATTGTTCATTAAGACGGTCTTTTTATACTCTGTCAGCCTGTCAGTCCTTGTGACCCATCTCGTCAGAAACGGTCAGTTTCTTCCTTCCCTTGGCCCTGCGGGCTGCGAGAACGCGTCTGCCGTTGGGTGTTGACATCCTCTCCCTGAAGCCGTGAGTGTTGGTCCTCCTCTTTCTTGATGGCTGAAATGTCCTTTTCATCTGTTACTGTGATTTGTCGTTTACTTTCCGGTTTTAAAGACTGCAAAGGTAGTGATTTTTTGAAATAATAAAGGGGGAGGCACTTTTTTTTTAATTCACCGGGGAAGGTAAATGATTTTCTTGGTCTCAAAGAAAGGTTCGCGAAACCAGTTGCTTATCGGTACAACAGAGACTGATGACCGGAAAGGTTTCAGTTCCTTTTCAAGGTCGCCTCCCTTGAGGAAGATCCAGCCGTTCTTTATGGTATTGAATGAGCGGGGTGAGGAGAGGTGCCTGGTGAGTTTAACGAACTGTTCCACCTCCGTCACTGCTCTGCCGATAATAAAGTCAAAGGCTCCGCCGGTGTTTTCAGCTCTTACCGCACGCGCAAGCACATTGCCAATTCCAATGGCAGCCTTTATTTCGTTCACCACTCTTATTTTCTTGGCGATAGAATCGATCAGCGTGAATCTGACCTCGGGGAAGAGTATTGCAAGCGGGATGCCAGGCAGTCCGCCCCCGGTACCTATATCGATAACGGCCGTACCCGGGAGGAAGGAGACAAAGCGTGCTATTGCCAGGGAGTGAAGCAGGTGGTTTATCTCGAAATTGTCAATATCCTTCCGGGATATGACATTAATCTTTTCGTTCCACTCATAGTAGAGTGACGGCAGCATTGAAAACTGCCGGCGCTGTTCCTCTGTCAGTGAAGGGAAGTATTTTTCCGCTATGGTGGTCAAATGCCGCTGGTTTTACTGCGGACCATGTTCAGTATCAGGACTTTTGCCCTGAAGAGTCTTGCCTTGACCGTGCCGATGGGAAGACTGAGTTCACTGGCTATCTCCTCGTATGAGTAGTCCTCAAAGTATCTCAGTTCAATCAGCCTCCGGTAACGGGGCTTGAGTGTCTTCACAATCCTGTTCAGTGAGGCTGCAGTCTCACGGTCAATCATCAGCTCGTCGGGAGCCCTTATGTCAGAGGCGACGGTAGCTTCCATCTCGTCCTCCTCACCCTCATCCTGATCGAAAGGCCTGGGTGTCTGGCTCTTGCGTCTCATAAAGTCGATGCAGTTGTTGGTCGCGATGCGGAAAAGCCATGTGCTGAAGGCATGTGAAGGGACGTATCTGGCCAGGCTGTTGAAGGCTTTGCCGAAGGCTTCAATGGTAAGGTCTTCGGCGTCGGAGGGATTGTTGACCATTCTGAGCATGACATAGTAGACGGAATCACGGTACCTGTTGAGCAGTTCGGTATAAGCCCTGCTGTCGCCGTGCAATGCACGGTCAATGACCTTCAGGTCATGCTGCGCTTTCTCCGATAGACCTGTTTCTACTTCCATGTCTCTCTGCCCTTGCCTCTTCTGATGGTTGTTGCGTAAAGGAATGCCGTTACGAAAGGTGCCAAGATATCAAAAAAGAGCGAGATTATCCACAAGCGGGGTTCATTGAATGTTACTGATGCCTTTCGCAGTATCACCGCCCGCATTGCCAGTCGCGCAAGTGCAACCAGCAGCACCACAGGCCAGGAAGCAAGCATGATAAGGAGCGTTATCAGCAGTCCGTAATATGAGACCCTGCTGAAGGGCTCAAGAAAGAGCCTTATCCTGTCATCCCGCTTATACCAGGCGGCTGCCGAGAGATGTCTTCTCTTCTGTTTGATCCATGCAGCCAGGCTCTTCTGTGCTGCTGACAGTGTGAAAGAGTCATGGGTGAGCATCAGGCTGCAGTTTTCGGCTGTGGCATTGCGGTTGACAAACAGGTCGTCATCGCCTGACATGATATGGTTATGTGGCCCGAAGCCTCCTTTGTCAAAGAAGAAGCCCTTCCTGTAGGCCAGGTTGCGTCCTACTCCCATATAGGGTTTACCGGCCATTGCCATGCCGAAGTACTGCATGCCGGTGAACATGGTTTCATACCGTATATACAGATTGAGGAGACCCTCCTCCTGAATATATCCTCCGTATCCTATGATAATTTCAGTTTTCGGTCCGGCTGCGGCGGCCACTTCACGAAGCCATCCGGGTGATGCCGGACGGCAGTCGGCATCAGTGAACACCAGCATCTCATTCTTAGCGGCCTTGATGCCGATGAGCATTGCCAGCTTCTTGGTATGGGTGAATCCGGGGTCCTTCTGGATAATGGATACCCGGAGATGAGGGTAGCGCTTCATCATCTCCCCGAGGACATTATAGGTATTGTCTTCCGAGCAGTCGTTCACCACCACAACCTCGTACGAGGGGTAGTCCTGCTCCAGAACTGCCGGCAGGAACCTGGCGAGGTTTTCCGCCTCATTGCGTGCGCAGATGACTACCGAGAGCGGCGGAAGTTTCCCGGAGGTACTTTTCTTTTCAGTTTCTGCATATGCAGCCCTGCGGTAATACCCGAGCCAGTACCAGCCCTGGATGAAGACCATGATTATCAGCAGCGAAAGCAGAATTATATGTGTCGGATCAGTTGAAAGGATCATGGAATGTCACATTGTGCGCAGCAATATTATAAAGAATTGAATAATGGTTGCAAGAATCTTTTCAACAATTAAGGCACCGTTTTCCCAATTTGATAACCGCATGTTCATAATCAGGCCGAGAAAGCTTACTTTTGTGACCACCAGCCGGAGAATGATGTTCAGCATAGAGAGGAGAGACGGATCGACATCTGCCAGGGCGGGCGTTTTGCGCACGGGCCATGGTGAAATCCCGACTCCTGTTTTCATGCCTGTAGGTACCGGGGCTACTGTCAAGGGGGTCCTGCACCGCGACCTTAAGACGGAGATAAATGCTCCCGTCATACTTGCCAACACCTATCACCTCTATCTGCGCCCCGGCACTGACATCATCAGGGAGGCGGGCGGACTGCACCGCTTCATGTCATGGGACAGGGCAATCCTTACCGACAGCGGCGGATACCAGGTATTTTCTCTGGCCGCCAACAGGAAGCTGACAGAGGAGGGGGCAATATTCAGGTCGCATATAGACGGCTCAAAGCATCTCTTCACACCGGAGAAGGTTATCGAACTTCAGAGAACAATAGGGGCAGACATAATAATGGCGTTCGACGAATGCGCTCCCTGGCCATGCGACCACAGGTACGCATTGAAGTCGATGGAGCTGACTCACCGCTGGCTTGACAGGTGCGTTGAACAGATGAATGCCGGGGAGCCTCTCTACGGTGCTGAACAGATGCTGTTCCCCATCGTTCAGGGAGCCATTTACAAGGATCTGAGGCGCATTTCCGCAGAAAAGATTGCTGAAAAGAATCAGCCGGGTAATGCAATCGGAGGACTCTCCGTGGGCGAACCGGCTGAGGTGATGTATGAGATGATCGAAGTTGTAAATGAGATACTGCCAGCCGATAAGCCGCGCTATCTCATGGGCGTGGGCACACCGGCGAACATCCTTGAAGCCATTGCGAGAGGTGTTGACATGTTTGACTGCGTGATGCCAAGCCGCAACGGACGCAACGGTATGCTATTCACACGCGAAGGGGTGATAAACATCAGGAACCAGCGCTGGTCATCAGATTTCTCACCGGTTGACATCACGTCGGATTCCGCGATCAGCCGGACCTACTCAAAAGCCTACCTGCGCCACCTGGTAATATCGGGAGAGATGCTTGGCGCACAGATTTCCACGATACATAACCTCGCATTTTACCTCAGCCTGGTAAGGGAAGCACGGGAGAGGATAATTGACGGTACATTCGCAACATGGAAGGAAGAGACAATTCAAGGAATTTCAGAGAGAGCCTGAAGAAGCTTGCGCCGGGAATACTGGACTGGTATATCATCAGGCAGTTCCTCGGTACATTCGTCTTCTCACTGGTGCTCATTCTGAGCATCGCAGTGATCTTTGACTTCTCCGAGAAGATTGACGACTTCATCCAGAAGCAGGCTCCGCTGAACGCGATCATCTTCGACTATTACCTTAATTTCATTCCCTATTTTGCCACTCTCTTTGCCCCCATGTTCGTTTTTATCTCCGTGATCTTCTTTACATCGAGGATGGCTGTCAACACCGAAATCATTGCCATTCTGAACAGCGGGATGAGTTTCAGGAGGCTGTTGGTGCCCTATTTCATATCTGCCGCATTCATTGCACTTGCAGCTTTTATGCTGCAGAATTATGTGCTGCCCCAGTCAAACATTGCAAGGCTCGACTTTGAGGAGAAGTATTACCGGAGTTCCGACTTCAGGAAAATGAATGTCTCCTCCGTTCACCGCCAGGTCTATCCCAATGTCTACATCTACATGGAGCAGTACAACAAGATCTCGCAGAGCGGACGCAATTTCAGCATGGAGAAATTTGACGACAAGGGAAGGCTTGAGTCTAAGCTGACCGCGAACATGATCAGGTGGGACAGCACCACCAACAAGTGGGGAGCATGGTGGTACAATATAAGGGAGACGGACAGCCTGGGTGAGAGGCTGTCGTCAGGCCGGCGGATAGATACCGTGCTCAATGTGGGGCCGGAAGATTTTACGCGTTCACCGGAGTTTGTTTTCACTATGACCCACGGCGAACTCCGGGATTACATCAATGTACTGAAGTCTCAGGGCTCCGACGAGATCAAACTCTATCTCAATGAGAAGCACAGACGCTATGCCTCGCCGTTTGCCTTTTTCATCCTTACACTGATGGGGGTCTCCCTCTCCTCGCGCAAGATAAAGGGCGGGATAGGCATGCAGATCGGACTCGGGCTTGCTCTTACCTTCTCATATATCCTGTTTATGCAGTTCTCCTCCCAGTTCTCTCTCAAGGGAGACCTCAACCCTGCCCTGGCAATGTGGATACCCAATATAATCTACTTTTTCATTGCCCTGGGCGTTTACCGGATTGCACCAAAATAGCACACTCCTGTTCATAAGGTGCATAAATGAAATTTTGTATATTGCGCTGCTTTTTTGAAAATGTATTTGTACAGATTTAAGAGGTTAAAGTATGGCACTCGAGAAAAAGATCAGGGAACTGAAGGAGAAACGTGAGAAGATGCTTCTCGGTGGCGGTGTGGAAGCCATCGGAAAGCAGAAGGCCATGGGCAAGAACACTGCACGTGAGCGTATCTTGGCAATCCTCGATGACGGTTCATTCAATGAGTACGATATGTTCGTCGAGCATGACGCCCGCGATTTCGGGATGGACAAGAAGCACCTGCCCAGTGACGGTGTTGTGATCGGCACCGGAACCGTTCACGGCAATCCTGTTGCCATATTTGCACAGGATTTCACTGTTGCCGGCGGTTCGCTGGGACTGATGCACTCGCGCAAAATCACCAAGATAATGGATCACGCCCTGAAGATGAGGATACCGCTGATAGGTATTAACGACTCCGGCGGCGCCCGCATTCAGGAGGGGGTGAATTCCCTGGCCGGTTACGGGGAGATTTTCTTCAGAAACACCATCTCAAGCGGTGTGATTCCGCAGATATCCGTCATTCTCGGGCCCTGTGCCGGCGGAGCAGTATATTCCCCGGCGCTTACAGACTTTGTCTTTGTGGTTGAGAATATTTCCAAGATGTTCATCACCGGTCCTGAGGTCATCAAGACCGTACTGGGTGAGGAGATCTCGATGGAGGCGCTGGGTGGTGCGCGTGTTCACTGTGAGGTCTCCGGTAATGCTCATTTCTTTGCCCTGTCGGAGGAAGAGTGTTTCAGCCAGATCAAGAGGCTGATCTCATTCATTCCGAAGAACAATGAGGTGAGGGCAAAGGTCATCGAAGCGCTGCCTCCCGGGAGCAGTTATGATATTGACAGGATAGTTCCGGGTGATCCGACACTCCCGTATGATGTCAGGGAGGTCATCAGGGCCGTGGCAGACAACTCCGATTTCTTTGAGATACAGGAGATGTATGCAGCCAATATAGTGATCGGTTTCGGGCGCATGGGAGGAAGGACAGTAGGTTTCGTTGCCAACCAGCCCCTGGTGATGGCAGGAGTGCTCGACGTCGACTCGTCAGACAAGGCTGCCAGGTTCATCCGTTACTGTGACGCCTTCAGCATACCGCTCATCACCTTCGTCGACCTGCCAGGTTACCTGCCGGGCATTGACCAGGAGCATGCCGGTGTGATCCGCCACGGTGCCAAAGTGCTCTACGCATACAGTGAAGCCACAGTGCCCAAACTGACGGTGATACTGCGCAAGGCTTACGGCGGAGGATACATTGCAATGAGCTCGCGTCACCTGCGTGCCGACTTCGTGTTTGCCTGGCCGACGGCGGAGATTGCTGTCATGGGGCCGGAGGGCGCCGCAAACATCATCTTCCGCAAGGAGATTACCACTGCTGCCAATCCGGATGAGGTGCGCCGACAGAAGGTGGAGGAGTACAAGGAAAAGTTTGCCAACCCGTACGTGGCTGCTTCACGAGGGTATGTCGATGCGGTCATCGAACCGTCTGAGACTCGCCGGATGCTGCTTCACGGACTCGAAGTATCTGACTCAAAGGAGGTGCAGATGCCATGGAAGAAGCACGGGATTCCACCTTTCTGATAATCACCGGAAACTGAACACTATGGAAAAGACAGGAAAAGACAGGCTTACTGTTGACCACACGGAGTATACCACGAGGCTTATCCGCAGGTATACTGAGAGGAAGCCCTATGCACCGCCGGTGCCGGGAAGGATTTCGAGTTTCATCCCGGGAACCGTGATCGAAGTGCTGGTCCGGGAAGGAGATACCGTAAAAAAAGGAGAGGACATTGTCATTCTCGACGCTATGAAGATGAAGAACAGGCTGAAAAGTCATATCGACGGAAAGGTTACGGCGGTCAATGTCCGGCCCGGTGACAGGGTTGCCAAAGGATTTGTGCTGGTTGAGATTAGCTGACCAGAGTGCCTGCTCAGCGTATATCCGCGTTGTTCAGAAGGTAGCGGGAGATTTCCCGGGGCAGCACGGGCTCTTCGCGGAAGATTCCATAGACTGATGATCCGCTTCCTGACATTGATGCATAAATGGCTCCCGCCTCATAGAGGGCATTTTTTATTCTTTCCACCTGCGGATACTTGCTGAAGATATTGGGTTCAAAATCGTTTACCACCCTGTCGCGCCATTCGCTTACCGGCATGCTCAGCAATTCTCTCAGTGACGGCCCCGTGGGGCCCGGTGTGCAGCCGGCATAGGCTTCGGCAGTGCTGATGTTGATATCAGGCCAAAGGATGGCAATGTGATAACCGCCCAGGTCGAGAGGGAACTCCGAGAGGATATTTCCCACCCCTTCGGCAAATGACGGGCTGCTGTCGATGAAAAAGGAGGAGTCGCTCCCCAGCCTGCCGGCAAATGACCGCAGCTCTTCAGCATTGAGACCGAATTCAAAATAACGGTTCAGGGCCCTGAGCATCCCTGCGGCATCGGAAGAGCCTCCCCCGAGGCCCGCTCCCACAGGTATTCCCTTGTGAAGATGGATGCGGATACCGGGGAAATCAAAAGACCGTCGCATCAGCCTGACAGCCTTCATCACAACGTTGTTCTCAGGGTCGACCTCATCCATGAGACCTGTGACCC
>JBAQCQ010000085.1:0-8523 GCA_049294275.1 Bacteroidales bacterium | reverse complement strand
CTTCAGATGCTGCTGCCCGGGCAGCAGCATCAGGAGATCATCCATCTCGCTCACGGCAAATCCAAGTCTGTGCATACCGGTATCCAGCTTCAGGTGAACAGGGTAATGCAGCAGTCCGTATCTCCTGGCTACAGCTGTAAAAGCAGCATAGGACTCCGGGCTGTATATCTCCGGCTCCAGGTTGTGCCTGATGACCAGTTCCATCACACTTTCATCGGGGTTCATGACCATTACCGGAGAGGTTATGCCCTCCTCTCTCAGGGCCACGCCCTCATCGGCAAATGCAACGGCAAACCAGTTGACGCGGTTGTACTCAAGCAGGGAGGCTATCTCTGCTGGGCCCGAGCCGTATGCAAATGCCTTAACCATGGCCATGACGCCTGTTCCCGGCCTGATCAGGCGTCTGAACTCATTGAGATTATGAACCACCGCATTCATGTTTATCTCCAGGCGCGTCTGGTGCAGCTGCCTGACAAGAAGGCTGCTGATTCGTTCGAGACCGAAAACCCGGGCCCCCTTGATAAGAATGGTCTCGTCGCGGAAGATGAGGCTGCGGATGGCATCGGTAAACCCTTCAGTGGTACTGAACAAGAGTGAACCGGACGGGAAAAATTCCCTCTGCCTGGTGAGGGCCTCACCTACCCCTATAAAACGGTCAATGCCGGCGCTCTTCACGGAATTGGCCACACCCTCGTAGAGTTTCCTTTCATCACCGCCGATCTGCCGGAAATCGGACAGGATGAGGGTAGTCCTTCCCCTTGCATGATTCCTGAGAAAATCAAGGGCCATTCCGAGTGAGGCGGGATCAGAATTATAGTAATCCTCAATGATTGTGCTGCCGTTTATGCCTCTTTTTACCTCCATCCGCATTGCCACCACGGGCAGCTCTGCCAATTCCTTCACAATCACTTCATCCGGTATCTTCTCAGCCAGGCAGCAGGCTATAACTGACACCGCATTCTCTGCCGAGGCCCGGTCGGCGAACGGTATGACCGCCTCTGTTGTGCCTTCAGCTGTTGTGAATCGCAGAGACTGCCCGCCGTCCCTGATGCCGGAGGCTTCGACAGTCAGACCGGCCGGTGATCCCGCCAGCGACCATGTGTACAGGGGCACTTCAGGGTAATGCAAAGCCATCTCATTCCTGATGATGGCGTCATCGGCACTGCATATAACCAGGGAGGCTCCTGAGGCCAGCTTCAGTTTCTCGGCAGCGATGGCCTCCCTTCCGGCAAAGTTCTCGCCGTGAGCCTCTCCGATATTTGTGACAATGACTGTGTCTGGCCTGATGATGCGGGCCAGCCTCTCCATCTCCCCCGGCCGTGATATCCCCGCCTCGATGACGGCAACCTCATACCTCTCGTCAATATTCATCAGTGAGAGTGCCACACCCACCTGTGAATTATAGCTCTTAGGACTACGGATGACACTTCTTGTCGTGCTTAATACTCCGGCCAGCCATTCCTTGACTATTGTCTTGCCGGTGCTTCCCGTAACTGCAATGACCTTGCCTTTAAAGTTCTCCCTGCGCCACAGCGCCAGTCTGTGGAGTGCCTCAAGGGTGTCATCCACCCTGACCCACCCTGCGCCCGGCATCTCCTTAATTTCTGCAGGAACGGAATCCACGAGAAACAGTCTGACTCCCCTTCCGGAAAGCGGTTCAATGAAACGGTGTCCGTCATGATTGGGGCCGTGAAGGGCGATGAAAAGAACGTCGGGACCGGCGCCCGAAGCCCTGCTGTCTGTAATGACGCCGCTTATCTTAAGGGTGTCATCACCTGACAACGTTCCGCCCGTAATGCGAGCAAGCTCCGGGGCGCTGATTATCACCTGTTTACCAATTTAATGTAGCAGGAACGGCAGAGCGGCTCGTAAATATCCTTCTCTCCGAGCACCACGATCTTCTCATCCTTGGTCTTGCGGTGAGAATAGTTGGCAAGGTTGCCGCATCTGACACAGATGGCGTGCACCTTGGTAACGTATTCCGCGACAGCCATCAGCGCCGGCATGGGCCCGAACGGCCTGCCTGAGAAATCCATGTCCAGTCCCGCCACTATGACCCGCGTGCCGGAATCAGCCAGGTTTGTACAGACTCCTGCCAGACTGTCGTCAAAAAACTGGGCTTCATCAATTCCCACCACCTCGACTCCGCTGGCAAGGAGCAGTATCGATGCTGCATTCCCTACAGGAGTCGACAGAATCGATTTCTCGTCGTGTGAGACAACCCTGTCTTCCGAATATCTTGTGTCAACCGCCGGCTTGAAAATCTCAACCTTCAGCCCGGCAAACATGGCCCTTCTCAGTCTCCTGATAAGCTCTTCGGTCTTGCCTGAGAACATGGAACCGGCAATAACCTCAACAGACCCGCGCTTGCCGGCATTATCAACTGAATTTTCAAGAAACTCCATACTTCAGATTATCAATTCGCCGTTCAATACTGTAGTGAGAATTATCGGGACTGAAAAGATTATTATTAATTACTTTTGCAAAATAAAGAAAACGATCATTACAAAAACAAAAGACAGATGGATTTCATTAAAGCAGTGAGCATAATAGGAAGGGATCTGGAGGAGGCGATTGCATTGCTTGACCAGCTTGCCGCTGAAGGCGGATCAAACTTTCCGGAGATAGAACTTGCCCGACTGAGGGTACGCAGCGCTGCGGAGCTGCTCAGGATTCTTCCCGGTTTAAGCGGGACGAAGACCGTCGGGCAGGTACAGGAGACCGTTAAAGAGGAACAGGTGATGGAAGCAGCCCGGAGGCGTAAGGAAGAGCCTGTGGCAGAGGAGATTCCGGTGGTTGAAATTCCGGAGCCGGTAACAGCTATCATTACCGAGCCAAAAATCGCAGTGCCGGTGACAGAGGAGATCCCTGTTGCAAAAACCGCAGTGCCGGTGACAACGGAGATCCCAGTGACGAAAGCCGCCGATCCCCATAAGACACAGGATCCTCAGAAGACGATACTTGCAGACAGATTCGTCAGCACCGGTACGCTCGGAGAAAAAATGCAGTCGGCCAAACCGGAAGGAGCTATCTCATCGGTGATGCAAAACAAACCGATAGCCGATATCGGCGCTGCCATCGGAATGAATGACAAATTCTACTTCATACGGGAACTGTTCAGCGGTGACAGCATAGCCTATCATGACACCATCCGGAGGCTAAATATCGCTGCTTCACTGGGTGAAGCAATGAAGATACTCGATGAGAGCACCGTCATGGGATCGGATCCCTCCGCACAATCCTCATTCGTTGACGTGGTCCGGAGAAAATTCAACATACATGTCTAAGCTGTTCCTGGTACCCACTCCCATAGGCAACCTTGGTGACATCACCATTCGCGCCCTGGAGGTGCTGAAGTCCGCGGATCTCATTCTTGCGGAGGATACCAGGACAACAAGGTTTCTGCTTGATCATTACAGTATAACTGTTCCGCTGCGGTCACACCACAAGTTCAATGAGCACCGCAGCCTCGAGGCAGTATGCGACAGCATTCAGAGCGGTACGGTGACAGCCCTGGTATCCGATGCCGGCACTCCCGGCATCTCAGACCCCGGGTTCCTGCTTGTAAGACGGTGCCTCGAAAGAGAGATCCCGGTGGAGGCGCTGCCGGGAGCAACGGCATTCATTCCTGCACTGGTCAGCTCAGGGCTGCCCTCCGAACGGTTTTGCTTCGAGGGATTCCTCCCCCAGAAGAAAGGAAGGCAGAAGAGGCTGGCCTCCCTGGTTGAGGAAGAACGAACAATGATCTTCTATGAATCGCCATTCAGGGTGCTCAAGACCCTCGAGCAGCTGGGCGCAGTGCTGGGGGGTGAACGAAGAGCTTCCGTCTCAAGGGAGCTGACAAAGAAATTCGAAGAGACACGGCGGGGAACGCTCTCATCACTGGCAGACCACTTCAGGCAGACAGCCCCGAGGGGTGAATTCGTGATTGTGATTGCAGGCTCATCACTGAAGGATCATTCCGAAGAAAACTCCTGATGATGCCCGGCAGGAGACTGATCATCATCATTGCGGTTTTGATGCCGTGGCTTCAGTGCGGAGCCCAGGTGATCCGGGGAAATATTACCGACGAAAAAGGCCTGCCAATGGCCGCAGCGTCAGTATACATCACCGAGCTGCGCCAGGGAACCACCACAAACAACAACGGATTCTATGAGATCTCACTCCCGGCCGGAACATACACAATCAGTTACCAGTTCCTGGGCTACACACCCGTCACAAGAGTTATTGCAGTCACTGAAGATGACTACCATGCTGACATTACCCTCACTGAACAGCTCTTTGAAATTCCTGCAGTAAGAGTCTCAGCCTCAGGAAAAGACCCCGCTTACTACATAATGCGAAAAGCCGTTGGAATGGCTCCGTTTCACCTCAACCGGGTAAAGATGTACCGGGCGGAGGTATACATCAGGGGCGGAGGCAGTGTAGACAAAATACCGCCGATGCTCAGGCGGCGGATGAAGATTGAAGCCAACCAGTCTGAATTCGAGGAGGGAAAATACTACTTTTCGGAATCACTGAACATAATAACATTCACAGCACCTGATAAGTACGTTCACCGCGTTGTCTCGTCCAACTCGAGCATGCCTGTGAGCGAGGGACAGGCATCGCCAATGGATTATCTCAAGGCGAGCTTTTACCAGCCTGTGCTTGCCGGGGTCGCAATATCACCCCTGGCGCCAAATGCCTTCTCGCACTACAGCTTCACCTTCCTCGGATCATCATCACAGGGCGATTACGTCATTGACAAAATCAGGGTCACCCCGAGGCGGAAGAGCCAGCAACTCTTTTCAGGTGTTATCTATATTGTTGAAGAGATGTGGGCAATACAGTCGCTTGACCTGACGAACGAGAACCTCGCAGGAAAAGTAAGGATAAGGCAGCTCTATACCCCGGTCGAGGAGGGCATCTGGATGCCCGTGAGTCACGAGTTTGACGTTGACATTTCAATTATGGGTGTCAGGGCGAGGGCAGCATATACCAGCGCCGTGAAATACCTTGAGGTTGAGCCTGACAGGTCTCTTGCAGTTCCTTCGGCCTTCCTTAGTTTGACGGACGCTGCAGACCGGCCGCAGCCAAAGGCCCCTGAGCAGCGGGAGATAGAAGCCATCCTGTCAGGGGATGATATCTCGGCCCGCGACATGGCACGACTGGCACGACTGAACGAAAAAAACGCGCAGCGCACCGAAGAAAAACCCGGCCTTGAGATAACCGACAAGACCACTTTCGTTATTGATGAAGACGCCACGCAGAAGGATTCGTCATACTGGAATAAGGCAAGACCCATTCCGCTTACGGCGGAAGAGAGGGCAACCGTGGAGGTCGTATCGGCTTCCGGCACGCCGCTGTCAAGGCGAGACACGTCGACCATTTCTGTTACCCTGGGCTCCGGAGGGAAGAAGGGGGAGAAGAGCCCTGCCGCAACCTTCATCAAAGACCTCGCCACCGGGAAACGATGGCAGCTCTCAAAGGATGCATTCCTGGAATTCAACGGGCTCGCTGACCTGAAAAGCTTCTCTTTCAATACGGTGGACGGATTTGTTGCAGGCACCGGAATGAACCTGTCAATGAAGACAGGGGAGGCAGGGCGATTCACACTGGCGCCATCAGCAAGGATTGCCTTCAGCCGGAACCAGCTGATGTGGAATGTCACAGCAAACCTCCTTTATGATCCGATGCGTGCAGGCAATCTCTTCGTGAGAGCCGGCCATCAGTCCGACGAGTTTTCTCCTTCAGGAGTGAATCCCCTTGTGAACACTGTCTCTTCACTCTTTTTCAGGCAAAACTACATGAAACTTTACGACAGCTTCTACCTGATTGCAGGTCACAGGGGAGACCTGGCCAACGGACTCAACCTGTCATTGTCAGCTATGATTGAACAGCGCACCTTCCTTAATAATTTCTCATCGTTCTCAATTTTCCGGCGTGATAACCCTTACTCCCCGAATATACCGGATAATCCGTTTATTAACGGCGAGGTGGAAGGATATGATCTTCTGCCCTTCTCAGCTTACACTCATATGGAGGCTACGGCAGGACTGACCTGGACCCCGCGTCAGCGGTACAGGATCTCCGGTGGTGCAAAGATCTATGCCGGGTCGGATTTCCCCACCTTCAGCCTGACCTGGAAACACGGGTACAATCACGGCGAAAGTCATCAGGGTCATTATGACATGCTCATGGCTGAAATATTCCTGACAAAAAGTTCCGGTCCGCTAAGTGAATTCCTCTGGCGCATCCGCAGCGGAGGATTCTGCAACAATCAGAACCTGAAGCTGCAGGATATGTATTACTTCAATACCCAGTACAGCCCCGTCCTTCTCAACAACTATGAGGATGCCTTTTATCTTAAGCCCTGGTATTCAGTCTCCTCCCCGCGGGGCTTTGCAGAGGGACACATAAGGTACACTTCACCCACCCTCCTGCTGAAGAGGCTGCCCGGGCTGAGCAGGACTCTGGCCAGGGAAAACATAGGGCTCTCGGCGCTGTGGACACCCGACCTGGGATTCTATTATGAGACCGGGTATACCATAAGCGAGATCTTCCTGATAGCAGAAGTGGGCGTGTATGCAGGATTCCGCGACACCTCATTCGAATCGGTGTCGCTCAGGCTCATCCTGAGACTCAATTGATCCTGTCAGAAATTAGGCTTGCGTCCGTTGTCATCCGGAGAGAAATCACTGTAGTCTGAGGAGATGTCGTCATTCATTTTGGAGCCCAGTGTATACATCCCTCCTGCCGGTTTTGCCGGGAACGCTACCTCCGAGCCAAATTCGTCAGGCTCGATGAATGCAGCCCTGTCTTCCTTGAAATAAAGAAGGATCTCGTCAGTAGGGCCGTTACGGTTCTTGGCAAGTATGATGTCGGCATGACCCTTGGTGGACTGCCCGTCTTCAAACTGTGACACACCCATCTTCTCGGGGCGGTGGATGAACACCACCATATCGGCGTCCTGTTCAATGGCTCCTGACTCGCGAAGGTCGGATAGCATCGGCTTCTTGTTTCCGCCGCGTGTCTCAACCGACCTGTTGAGCTGCGAGAGTGCCAGCACCGGCACGGCAAGCTCCTTGGCAATGCTCTTCAGGGCCCGGGATATGGAGCTCACCTCCTGCTCGCGGCTGCCGGCATCAGGCGGCCCGGTCATCAGCTGAAGGTAGTCGACTATCACAAGGTCAAGCTTGCCCTGAGCCTTCAGCCTGCGGCACTTGGCCCGGAGCTCGAACACTGAGATTGCAGGGGTGTCATCAATATAGATGGGAGCCTCGGTCAGCGACTTGATGCGCGCTTCCAGTAGAGACCACTCCTCTGGCGAGAGCTTGCCGTTCTTGATTTTCTCGCCGGGGATTTCGGTCTCCGAGACGATGAGCCTGTTTACCAGCTGTATGGCCGCCATTTCAAGCGAAAAGATTGCAACCTTCCTGCCATGGTCAATGGCCATATTACGCGCCATGGTCAGTGCAAAGGCCGTCTTTCCCATGGAGGGCCTTGCGGCTATTATAACCAGCTCCGACTTCTGCCAGCCGGAGGTGAGCCGGTCAAGCCTGGTGAAGCCTGAAGGTACGCCCACCAGTGCATCCTCTTTCTTACCCAGCTCCTCCATCTCGGCGAGAGCCTGCCTGATCACCTCATGAATGGGTGCAACCTCATGCTTTATGTTGCCCTCGGCGATGCGGAACAGCTCATCCTCGCTCTTGTCAAGCAGCTCAGTGACATCAAGGGCATCCTCATAGACCATGTTCTGTATGAGGGTGGCTGCACGTATAAGCTCACGCTGAATATACTTCTGCATGACTATGCGCGCATGATACTCTATATTGGCAGCCGATACGATCTTCGAGGTGAGTTCGGTAAGATAAACAGGCCCTCCGGCCTCCTCGAGATCATTGACACGCTTGAGCTCCTGCGTAACAGTAAGAAGATCAATGGGCTGGTCACGCTTGTTGAGCTCCGATATGGCTGAAAATATCTTCTGGTGAGCAGCAGAATAGAACACCTCCGGCCTTAACATGTCAACAACCATCCTGGCCGCCTCTATCTCCAGCATGGCTGCTCCGAGAACCGCCTCCTCCATCTCGGGCGACTGCGGGGGGATCCTCCCTCCTTCAGGTATGACAACCACCGAAGGTTTTTTCTCCTGTCTTCCTCTTGATGCAACTTGAGCCATTAAATATCCTATTGTTATTCAGTTAGATAAATCCAGAAAACAGGTATGCCTGCCGTTATCAAAATTAACAATAACAAGAGGCAAAGGAGTGGATTGCGCTCTTTTGTTTCAAACATGATTTTGTTAAAAAGATGTTGAAAACGGATATTATCGTCAAAAATGAGCTATTTTTAAAAGGTTGGTATATTTTTGATCTCTCAGGCAGGCATCTTAATATGGTAGTATTTCCAAGGGCGAAGATAAACATCGGGCTAAGGATCGTTGAAAAGCGGCCTGACGGCTACCATAATATCGAGACCTTTTTCTACCCCGTGGCCCTCTCTGACGCTCTGGAGTTTGTTGTAAGGAAAGACAACCGC
>JBAQCQ010000084.1:0-39904 GCA_049294275.1 Bacteroidales bacterium | reverse complement strand
CCCCTTCCACAAAGATCAACGCCGCCGATGGCGTCCTCAGGCTTACTCCAAGCAAAAGCGGGCGCATCTGACGATATCAAGAGTACCACGGGCCAGTACGATTCATCTTTGGGTCAAACGTCGAATGAGCGTTCTGGGCGGGCCATTATGGCTCGTGAGAAGCAAAGCGACACAGGAACTTACCACTTTGTCGACAATCTGGCCCGTGCTGTACGTTATTGTACAAGACAAATCGTGGACTTGATTCCCAAGATTTACGACACCGTTCGAGTTGCCCGAATCATTGGCTTGGACGGAGAAACCGATCAAGCGCAGATTGACCCGAATCAAGCAGAACCAGTCCGGAAGATTCAGGATGAATCTGGTGTCACGATCAAGAAGATTTACAACCCGTCAGTGGGCAAATATGATGTCTGTGTTACCACCGGCCCAAGTTATATGACTAAGCGCCAAGAGTCATTGCAAGCTATGTCAGACTTGCTCCAAGGCAATCCCAAGCTTTGGGAAGTGGCTGGTGACCTGTTCATCAAGAACATGGACTGGCCCGGCGCTGATGAACTTGCAGCTCGTTTCGCCAAGACTATTGATCCCAAGCTGCTTGCCGGTGATGATGTCTCTCCCGAACTCCAGGCCGCGCAGAAGCAAATCGAAGGCATGGGCAAGGAAATGGATCAAATGCACCAGATGTTGCAAAATGTTCAGCACTCCATGGAAGCCCAGGACAATGATCGTAAGGACTTCGAGGCCAAGATCAAGGCATTCGATGCTGAAACGAAACGTATCACGGCCACCGCTGCGGGCATGACCCCCGAACAAATTCAGGACATCGTGCTTGGTACAGTTCACGGGATGATCACAAGTGGTGACTTGGTAAGTGATATGATGGGTCGTGGGCAAAGTGAAATGCCCGCCGAGCCGCCCGAACAGATGATGCAACCAGGACCAATGGGGGTACCACAATGAAGGTAGCTGAATTCTTGGGAATGTTATTTCTGGCGCGAGATGTAGCGCACAGTGTCCATTTGAACACCCGTTCATTTGCAAAGCACAGCGCTTTGGATGGATTTTATCACGGTGTCGTGGAACTCGCCGACAAATTCGCTGAGGCGTATCAAGGGAAGCACGGCCTAATCGGGGGCATCGCCCTCCAAGCTGCAAAAGCTACCACGAATATCACGGATTTCTTGGATGGCCAAGTTGTTGACATCGAAAAGGCCCGGTACGAAATCATCGACAAGGATTGCACGGCATTGCAAAACATCATTGATGAAATTGTGGGGCTTTACCTCTCCACCCTCTATAAACTCCGGTATCTGTCTTAAGGAATTACCATGTCACAGCAAACAATTGAAATGTTGAAGCCCCTGCTGAATGGGGCATTCCCCACAGTTACTGTGGCTTATACCACGGTTGGCAATACGGCGGAATACCCTCCTGGCCCCGGCTGCGTCTGGGTACTTTGCACCTCCGCTGCGTATGTGTTGGTAGGCGAGGGTGCCGTGGCAACTGCTGATAATGGCCTGCCCGTCGCCGCGAATGTTCCGGTATGTCTGGAAGTCCCGAAGGGCACTGGTGCCCCGTGGCGGATTTCTGTGCTCCAGATTGCGACTGGCGGTAACCTTTACGCCCATCCGTTGGGCAATTGATTTCAAAAAATGTACTGGCGCATTCACCAGGGATTCTTAAGGAATCGAAATGGACCCCGAAGTTGAAGTAGTAGCGGAAGTACCCGCGTCAGACACTGGTGTTACGGTAGCGCCTGCGTCCGAAGTATCCACGCCGGTAGAAAGTCCCGTTGAAGTTCCCAAGACCTTCTCACAAGAGGAATTGGATGCAGCAATTGGCAAAAGGCTTGCGCGGGAACAGCGCAAATGGGAGCGTGAACGTCAGGTGGTGCCCATCGTGGCCCCACAAAGTGTTGATGAGCCACGGATTGACCAATTTGAGTCACCAGATGCCTACGCGGAAGCCCGCGCCCAGCATTTGGCGGAGCAGATTGTCCGTACCCGTGAAATTCAAAAGCAACAAACTGAAATCACGAGTGCGTACCATGACCGTGAAGAGGATGCCCGTGGAAAATATGACGACTTCGATCAAGTCGCGTACAACCCGAGTCTCCGAATCACGGACGTGATGGCGCAGACGATCCAATCGTCGGATATTGGTCCTGAGTTGGCGTACCATCTTGGGACTAACCCGAAGGAGGCGGATCGTATTTCCCGACTTGCTCCGCTCGTGCAGGCCAGAGAGATAGGCAAGTTGGAGGCCAAATTGGCCACTGCTCCGCCTGTCGTGAAGAAGACATCAAGCGCTCCAGCCCCTTTCGCTCCTGTTACGGCGCGTGGCGTTGTGAATCCTACTTATGATACGACCGATCCTCGGTCCGTCAAAACGATGACAACATCGGAGTGGATTGCAGCTGACCGCGCAAGGCAGATTCGGAAGATGGAAGCGGCATCCCGCTAGTATCGTTCATTTCAAAGGAAAACCATGAGTAATTCTCTTCTCACCATTGATATGATCACCCGGAAGGCTCTCGAAATCCTCGAGAACAACCTCGTGATCACACGCAATGTCAACCGCGCTTATGATGACAGCTTTGCTGTTGAAGGCGCGAAAATCGGTTCCACGCTCCGCATTCGTCTTCCTGACCGTGCTGTGGTAACTGATGGCGCTGCTTTGGTCGTCCAGGACGACAACGAGCAGTATACGACCATGACTGTTTCTTCGCAGAAGCACATCGGTCTGAACTTCACATCGGCTGAGTTGACCATGCAATTGGATGACTTCGCAGAGCGTGTGCTGAAACCTCGCGTTTCGCAACTCGCTGCCAGTATCGATGCTGACGTCGCCAAGATCGCCTACCAAGGTATTGGTCAGTCCGTGGGCACCCCCGGCACGGTTCCGGGCACTTCTGCCGTGTTGCTTGCCGCACAGCAGAAGTTGAACGAATCCGCCGCTATGATGGACCCCCGTTATGCTACCGTCAACCCGGCTGCAAATGCCGCGTTGGTCGAGGGCATGAAGGGGTTCTTTAATCCCACTGGAACCATCAGCAACCAGTTCAAGACTGGCATGATGGGCGCTGGCGTGCTGGGGTACAACGAAATCGCCATGTCACAGTCGATTGCGAATCATACTACGGGCGCATTCCCTGCTGCTCCGATTGTGTCCGTGACCTCTGTCAATGGTGATAGTTCCATCGCAATGTCGTTTACCAGTGGTACAAAAACGCTGCTCAAGGGTGACGTCTTCACGGTGGCCAACGTCTACGCGGTCAACCCGCAAACTCGTCAATCGACCGGTTCGCTGCAACAATTCGTTGTAACTGCTGATCGTGCCACTTCCGGTGCCGCTACCTCGTTTTCCACGGCAACTGTCGACGTATATCCTCCGCTGTACCTCGCTACGCATGCGTTGGCTACTGTGAATCGCTTCCCGACTGCCAATGATGTGATCACCTTTGTTGGCACTGCCAGCACTGGCTACCCGCAGAACTTGGTGTACCACAAGGATGCGATCACCTTCGCTACCGCCGACTTGCTGATGCCTCAGGGTGTTGACATGGCCTCGCGTCAGGTTCACAACGGCATTTCGATGCGGATCGTCCGCCAGTACGACATCAATAACGACCGCTTGCCGTGCCGTATTGACGTCCTCTACGGTGCTTCCGTGTTGCGTCCCCCGATGGGCGTACGGGTCTGGGGCTAAGCATGAGCTACGTCCTTGGCAATCTCGTCAAGCAAGCGGTTCTCAGCATCACGCTGAGTCCTGCTGAAATCCTCGCAAATACCTCTGCTGAACAGACCTTCATCGTGAATGGTTTGCAGGCTGGAGATCATGTGGTGGTTAACAAGCCGACCGCGCAAGCTGGTTTGGATATTGCAAATGTTCGTGCGGGGACCAACGCCTTGTACGTCACATTCGGGAACTTCACTGCGGCGGGCATCACGCCTACTGCAGCTGAGGTTTACAGCGTTTTGGTTTCTCGTCCTGATCGCACGATCACGGACGGCATTTTCTAAGGAGTTATCTCATGGCACTTGCTAATGTTGGTGGTGGTCTGCAATTCGGTGATGGTAATGTGAACGAGGTCAAACTCGTCGCACGTAACCAAGCCACCGTTATTGCTGCCGCATACACCCTGACTGCTGCGGATCTTGCGAGCGGCATCATCTACGCCACTTCTTCGGGCAGCTACGCTCTGACAACTCCCACGGGCGCTGGTCTGGACGCGATCTTGGGTAATGCCAATGTCGGCGCTTCGTTCGAGTTGTCCCTTTGCCATGGTTCTGCTACCAATGTCATTACCCTCACTGCTGGCGCTACTGGCGTCACGGTGTATGGTTTGGCCACGGTCACCGGTATTACCAGCGGTACTTGGGTGTTCCGCAAAGTTGCTACCGCTACTTGGGCGGCATACCGCATCTAAAGCGTGATGAATACATTCCGGAGGGGGTTGACAAAAGACCCCCTCCGGGTGTATACTCCGTATACGTCACAGCGCGGCTCCGGAAGAGGTTTTTAATGGTATTCCAAGGGGTCTAATATGGCGACAGCAGGTGATCTCATTACAGGTGCATTACGCCTGATCGGGCAGCTTGCTGAGGGCGAAACCGCATCGCCCGAAACCACAAATGATGCCCTGGTTGCGATGAACCAGATGATTGATTCGTGGAGTACTGAACGCCTTAGCATTTTCTCCACCCAAGACCAAGTGTTCACTTGGCCTGCAAGCACAATCTCCCGCACACTCGGTCCCTCGGGTGATTTTATCGGTAACCGCCCGGTATTACTTGATGATTCGACCTATTTCCGCGATGCCGGGACTGGTGTTTCATTCGGTATCAAACTAATTAACCAACAGCAGTACGATGGGATTGCCGTCAAGACTGTGACCAGTACTTACCCGCAGGTGCTGTGGTATAATATGGAAATGCCCGACATTCGGATGTTCCTGTATCCCGTTCCTACGCGTTCGCTTGAATGGCACTTCGTCAGTGTCGATGAATTAGTTCAACCGGCCTTCTTGGCGACTGCTCTATTGGTCCCCCCAGGGTATCTCCGGGCATTTCGATTCAATTTGGCGGTTGAGATTGCCACTGAATTTGGTATTGATCCCCCAAAGAATGTTGCCCGCATCGCGATGGCGTCTAAGCGCACTTTGAAACGCATCAACAACCCCGAAGATATCATGTCATTGCCGTATTCCATCGTTGGCACCCGTCAAAGATTTAATATTTACGCGGGAAATTTTTGAAATGAAGTCCCCGATTTTAGGTACTTGCTATGTGGCCCGCAGCGTCAATGCTGCGGATAACCGTATGGTGAACCTATTTCCGGAAGCCACCCCCGAAGGTGGGAAAGAGGCAGGGTTTCTGTCCCGCTGTCCCGGTCTGCGCTTGTTGGTCACTGTCGGCACCGGTCCTATTCGTGGAACATGGCGATTCGGAAGTTATGGGTATGTAGTTTCAGGGCTGCAACTATATAAGGTCGATCAGTTTTTTGCCGCCACGCTCATTGGTACAGTAACCGGCACGGGTCCTGTGTCTATGTCGGACAATGGCGTACAATTATTTGTGGCGTGTAACCCTGATGGGTACATCTACAACAGCACGACTTCGGCTTTTGTTCAAATTACCGACCCGGATTTCCCCGGTGCGGTGACTGTCAGTTACATTGATGGGTATTTCACATTCAATGAACCGGGTACCCAAAAGGTATGGGTCACCAGCTTGCTCGATGGTCTTGCGGTAGACCCCCTGGACTTCGCTAGTGCGGAGGGCGCTCCGGACAATCTGGTTGCATTGACTGTCGATCACCGCGAAGTTTGGTTATTCGGCACTAACAGCGTTGAAGTTTGGTACGACGCCGGACTCGCAGATTTTCCCCTAGCCCGCATCCAGGGTGCCTTCAATGAGATTGGGTTGGCGGCTGCGTACTCGGTGGCCAAACTCGATAACTCCCTGTTCTGGCTTGGGTCTGATGCTCGCGGCAAGGGCATCGTTTACCGTGCAAATGGATATACTGGCACTCGGATGTCCACACATGCTGTGGAATTTGCCATTCAGGGTTACACTACCATTTCAGACGCGATTGGGTATACATACCAGCAAGAGGGGCACGCATTTTACGTCCTAAGCTTCCCGTCAGCGAATGCCACTTGGGTGTATGATGTTTCAGTCGGTGGGTGGCATGAGCGGGCATCCTTTGAAAATGGTGCGTTCATCCGCCATCGGTCCAATTGCCAGATGACGTTGGGCGGTGAAGTTGTTGTGGGCGATTACAGCAATGGTAACCTTTATGCGTTCGATCTTGACGTTTATGCGGATCATACCGGGGTTCAGCGGTTTGTGCGGTCTTGGAGGGCGTTGCCTTCTGGCTCGAATAACTTAACCCGCACAGCGCAGCACTCCTTGCAACTTGATATTGAAGCGGGGGTAGGTCTTGATGGTGTGACCCAGGGCGATGACCCTCTTGTTAATCTTCGCTGGTCGGATGACGGCGGGCACACTTGGGGTAACTACCACACTCGTCCAATTGGCCGGATTGGCGAGTATGCTCGTCGGGTTATTTGGCGTCGTCTTGGAATGACCACTAAACTCCGGGACCGTGTATATGAGATTTCGGGCACGGACCCCGTGAAAATATCGATTATGGGCGCGCAGTTATTGGCGTCAGCTACCCATGCTTAATATCACGGCAATCCCCAGTTCACGTGTCCCCTTCCTGGATTCGCGTACGGGTCTAATTTCTCGTGAGTGGTTCCTATTCTTCCAGAATTTGTTCGTCCTTATCGGATCGGGCCGAAATGAAAATTCGCTCGAAGATTTACAACTTGGCCCGTTGCCCCAAAACCCAGATGTGGTAGGCCAGATTGATGGCATCCAGGTGGGTGTATCGCCCAACAATGATTCACGGGATCAGGCCACGGAGGTCATGGACGCGGTCAATGGGCTTCTTGCTAGCTACGACTCCCGGTTAGTTAGTAGGCTTGCTGTGATTGATCAGGCAGTAATGGATCTTGAATTGCGCCCATTACTGACCCCGGCTACCCGGCAGGCGTCCTATGGCGTGTTTCATGATACGACCACCCAGACTGCGGCTGCAATCAATACCGCATACGCTGTCACATTTGACACCTCGGAATTGCTTGGTGGCGTTACACTTGGCGCGCTAACATCGCAAGTCATTGTCCATCGGACAGGTATTTATAACTTCCAGTTTTCATTGCAGCTGAATAAGGCCAGTTCAGCTGCTAAGAATGTGTGGATATGGGCCGACATTGATGGTACATCCGTTCCGTACAGTGCCACAGAGGTAACTCTCGCGGGATCAAGCTCGGCAACAGTGGCAGCATGGAATTTCGTGTTGGATATGGCGGCGGGCAGTTATTTCCGGCTAATGTGGGCAACTGACGATACCGGGTGCCAAATCACTGCGTTAACGGCTGCTGCCCCCGTCCCAGGTGTCCCGTCCGCCATACTTACAGTCACGGACAATATTCGACCGTTCCAAGATTAGGAGTTATCATGACAGTTACCGTTAAAGTTCTTATCCCGTCGAAAATTGCCGAAGCCACACAAACCACTCAATACACCGCGCTTGGCGTGTCTACGATCATTGACAAGTTCACCGCCACCAATTACAGTGTGTTGACCGCAGGCATTTCGATCAACTTGGTCACGGCTGCTGGTGCGGTGGGGGACCTAAATTTGGTGACCAAGACGAAATCGCTCCAGCCCGCTGAGGTATACTCATTCCCGGAGTTGGTCGGTCATGTACTGTCCCCCGGAAGTTTCATCAGTACCATTGCTGGGACAGCAGCTAGTATCAATATCCGGGCAAGTGGGCGGGAGATTACATGATGCAAGTTAGTTACGGCCCTGAATTCTTTCCTGTGGTGCCTTTTGACCTGAATAAGGTCGTGGCGCTGCAGGAGGAGTTGCTTAAGATGCCGCAGCCGGATATTGTGACGACTCACAGTTTTCCTGATGGGAAGTATGAACGCACTATTGTGATTCCCCCGTGGGTCGTGCTGACTGGTGCCGCACATAAGACCCCTTATCGAGTTCGTCTGGAAAAGGGCTTCATTGCAGTCAACACTGATTCAGGGGTCCAGGTTTTCACGGCTCCTTGTGAGTTCGATGCTCCCGCAGGTGTACAACGTGCGGGCCGGGTATTCAGTGAAGAGGTGATATGGGTCGATATTTATGATAATCCAGATAATTGTACGGATCTGGCCATTCTAGAAGATCGACTTTATGTGGTCCCGGAATGTGGCCTTGCGGCTAGCCGTACTGAGGCTCAGAAGGCCCGTATTGATTATGGTATATTTCTAGCGCAGATGGGTATGACCTATGAGCAGGTCCACGACATCGCATTAATTGAGACTGATCTAATCGATATGCCTGATGGTATTGGCGCGGAATTACGTGACTCCCCCATCCACGGGCAGGGATTATTCGCTACGCAGGCGTTTAGGTCGGGGGACATGGTGTGCCCCGGTAGACTCAACGATAAGCGTACTCCGGGTGGCCGATTCATCAACCATTCCGCTAACTCTAATATCATTCCAGTAAAGATTGGGGATGATATTTACGCACAAGCTACCCGTGACATCATGGTAGGGGATGAATTGTTAGTTGACTACCGGGATTCGGTACGAGTTAACTTCGGGATCACACTCCAAGGAGAAGTATTATGAGTGGATGGGTTGCAGGTGCTGTTGTCGGTAGCACCGTTATTGGCGGCGTAATGGGTAACAAAGCTGCAGGTACGCAGGCGGATGCGGCTAACCGGGCGGCGGATATTCAAGGCCAATCTGCAGCAGAGGCTACAGCCCTTCAAAGGGAAATGTGGCAACAACAGGTTACAGCCCAGAAGCCTTGGCAAGAGGCGGGGGTCAATGCCCTTACTCAGCTTACCCAGGGCACTGCGCCGGGTGGCACCATGGTTCGGCCATTCGCACAGTCCGATTATCAGGCTGATCCCGGCTACGCATTCCGTCTCAAAGAGGGTATGAAGGCACTTGAAAGTACTGCAGCCGCTCGTGGCGGGCTGCTCTCGGGTAACGCCATGCGGGGGGCCGTGGGGTACGGTCAAGAAATGGGGTCACAGGAGTACCAGAACGCGTATAACCGCTACCAAACCAATCAGGGTAACCAATATAACCGGCTGGCAAGTATGGCGGGCCTTGGGCAGACTGCAAACACGGCACTTGGTCAGGCGGGCCAGCAGTATGCAAATCAGGCGGGTGGGAACATCATGTCCACGGGAGTGAACGCTGGTAATGCCGCCCTTGCTGCCGGTAATGCGAATGCGTCGTCTTATCAAGGATGGGGTAACGCAATCGGCACTGGGATAAATCAGTTAGCCAGGATTAATTGGAATCCCCAATCCAGCAGTGTTCAAATGTCCGGTGGCGGAACCTTCGATGCCTTTGGAAACACATAGGAGCTACCATGGTAGGTGAACTCAATTTCAATCTCCTTGATCCTAATGCCCCAGCTAAAGCTGCTGGTAGTATTTATGAGGGCCAAGCTTGGCAACAGGCCAATGAACTGGCTCAGGCGCAACTACAGCACGCTCAATCCCAGAATGAGTTGAGTAAATACACTCTAGGTGCTGCCAAGCGATCTGATGAACAACAAAATCAATTGAATGCGATGATGCAGAATGGGTTTGACCCTACGAACCCGGCGCACGTCAATAGACTGTATGGTATGGGTCCTGCCGGTCAAGCCATGATTAAAACAATCCAGGAAAGCCAAAAGAATGTTGAGGACTTGAAGGGCAAAAAGGTCAAGACCGCGAAGGATATCCAAGATTTCATGAACCAGGGTAAACGCGACATTTCGGACAACCCATCTGACGCTAATGTGACCGCCTGGACTGAGGACGCTGTACGTAAAGGATTTTTTACCCCTGAACAGGGTCAGGCGAGTTTGGCGCACATGATGTCAATGACTCCAATGGAGCGCATATCCTATTTGGGTCGTCAAGGTGCGACTGCTGGTGATATTTCCTCTGCCGCCTCCGCTGCTGCTGGTCGTGACGTCACAATGCGCGGACAAGATATTGGATCTGCCACCGCTCGTCGTGGCCAAGATATTGGGGCTTCCACGGCTGCTGCCGGTCGGGGGGTTCAGATGCGGGGCCAGGACATTGGGGCTTCCACGGCTGCTGCCGCTCTAGCTGCGAAAGTTTCAGGCGCGGGATTAAAGCCGGTTCCAGTTCATGCGCAAAAAGCAATCATCGGTGCATCCACGGCTGTGAAGAAGATCGATGACGCCATCGCCGCCCTGGAGGGGAAAGCAGGGGCTGAGTCCACTGGACTTAAAGGATATCTACCAGATGTGGCGCTGAATCGGATGTACCCCGAAGGCACTGAGGCTCGGGCTGCGGTTGCGGACATCGGATCATTGATAATGCATGATCGGAGTGGCGCTGCAGTCACAGCATCTGAGTCCCCTCGGTTGAAGCCATTCATCCCCTTGGTTACGGACGACAAGGCCACCGCACTGAAAAAATTGAAGCGAATGCGCCAAGTTCAGGTGGATGACGCCGAAGCATTGGCTAGTGCGTACGTTCCGGAGCAGGGATTCCGCGAATTCAAACCGGGTGGCAATAAGCCTGCGCCCGCAGCGGGTGCCTTGAGTCCAGCAGAACAAGCTGAACTTGCTGCCCTCAAGGCCGCGTTAGGCAAGAAATGACTCCCCGCGAAGAACTCATTGCGTTGCGGCGGATGGCCGAGCTAGAGGCAAAAGCTTCAGGCGCTGCTCAGCCTGCCGCGCCTATGTCTGTCCCAGAGCAGGCCGCTCCAGTCGCTCAACAGGGCACCTGGAGTGCGTGGAATCAGGCCTCTGCCGGTGATATCGTTGCCGGACTACCCGCAGTGCGGGGTATTGTGGGTCTTGCCTCTCCCGTAATTGGTGCCGCACAAGTCGGAGCGAATGTCGGGGACTGGATTTCTCAGAAGATGGGTAATGACCCGGTTCTTGGTGAATATTTAGCTGAGAAAGTCGGTGAGTACGAAGCCGCTAAGAAGCGCGGGATGGCCGCACTTGGGGACCCCGGTGGCACGGACATCTTAGGGATGGCGGGAGCTATGGCTACGGGGGGGATGGCGTTGAAGGGGATGGCTCCCGCCACCTCCTACGCCGGAAAAATTGCGCAGGGCGCGGGGGTCGGGGCTGGCGCTGGAGCCACTACCCCTACATCTACCCCCGGCCTAGGGCAGACAGCCCTCCAGACGGGCACGGGGGCCGCTCTCGGGGGTGTCGTGCCGATGCTGGCCCCAGTGATCGCTGGTGGGGCAAAAGCTGGGTATCGGATGGCCATTGAACCTTGGAAGAATCCAGAGGCGATCAAGGGTCGGGCCTATCTCGAAGCTGCTGGTAACAAGTCCCAAGAAGTATTGAACGCTCTGCGGAACCCGGCCCAACAGATAGTGCCGGGGTCGATGCCGACAGCCGGTGAAGCTGCAGTCCCTGCTGGTCGCGCTGAATGGGCGGCACTCCAGAAGTCTGCCGGGAAGATTCTCCCCTCTGAATATCTCGCCCGGTCTGATGCTCAGAATGTGGCGCGGATCAACCAGTTACGTACTGTCGGTCAAGATAAGGCGGCACTGGCTGCTGCTGAAGGTACTCGGGAGGCGAATGCTCTGGTGAATTATGCTGCTGCCAACAATGCCGGTGTTGACCAACAGATGGCGATGGCAATGCAGCCCCAAATCGAAAGTCTGATGCGTCGACCAGCGGTTGAGGATGCTAAAAAGATTGCAATGCGACTTGCCGCCGATAATGACGTCACTCTCACGGATTTCGGGTCGGTCCAAGGACTGGACTGGTTGAAAAAGGGACTGGACAAACAAATCGAAATGGCTGCGAAGCGCACAGATGCAATCGGCGCTTCGGACCTCAAGAGCCTGATGCAGTCTAAAGATGACTTGCTGGCCACAATTAAGCAAATCGCACCCGCTTACGATGTTGCACGAGGGGCGTATGCCGCTGAAAGTGCCCCCATCAACCAGATGCGTGTCGGACAGTATCTTGAAAATAAGTTGGTTCCTGCCCTTGGGGAAGAGGCCAAACAGAAAGCGGCGTCATTCGTGGGCGCTGTCCGGGACGCTCCAGGGACCTTGAGGCGATCACTTACCGGTGGCCCCCGATTTGAGGAACTCACACAAGTCCTGACACCGAGACAAATGGCCGCAGTGGAGTCAGTTAAGGCTGATCTTGCTCGGGGTGCCCGGTTTGAAGATATGGCACAGCGG
This sequence comes from Bacteroidales bacterium, assembly GCA_049294275.1. Classification (GTDB taxonomy): domain Bacteria; phylum Bacteroidota; class Bacteroidia; order Bacteroidales; family VadinHA17; genus SR-FBR-E99. The sequence continues at coordinate 27,627 of JBAQCQ010000084.1, read as the reverse complement.
GGCGGTCAAGTTGGGAACAGTGCGATGGATGTAGCGACCCAATCTATCGAAAAGGCCAGCGGGGGCGGAAAGATCCCGAACCCATTGTCCCGTGTCGTGACTGTTGCCAACGCTATCCTCGGGCGGCTTGAAGGTAAAATCAACAAGAAGCTGGCTCTGGAAATCGCACAAGAAATGCTCAACCCAGCCCAGACAGCCAACGCCTTGGAAAATGCGATGACACGGGCCGCGAAGGGTGGAACGGTCACCAACGCACTCAGCAAGAATCGGGTCCCACTCACAGTTGGTGGCGTACAAAATGTTGTGTCCTCAAGGAATTAAAAATGCCATACCTCATCCCAAGCCCCAAGATGCAGTTCTTTACTGCAAACGGTATTCCTTTGGTCGGCGGCAAGCTTTATACCTATGAATCCGGAACTACAACACCAAAATCTACATACGTAGATCAACTTGGTTCTGCTGCAAACCCTAACCCTGTAATTATGGATTCGCGGGGTGAAGCGAATGTGTGGCTGGCTGATACTACGCTTTATACGATGGTCCTTAGGGATAGCCTCGATAACCTAATCTGGACAGTGGACGGGGTTGGGAGTTTTGGCGCCGGAGCAGTCCCAGCAACAGTGAGTGTGTTGGATTTTGGTGCAGTGTGCGACGGAGTGACTGATGACACTGCGGCAATTCAATTGGCCCTAGATAGTGTTGCCACAGCAGTAAGTATCCCCGCTAATGCTTTGGTGGTGGGGGATCTAGTAGTTCGTGGCACCAAGCTGATCGGCGAAGGTAAATTAGTAGGCCCTGGGACTATAGTTGGTGTTATTGGTAACGAGGATTCCCCATATGATGTTATAACCATATGGAATAATCTTGTTACTGCTGACAAACGTACTACTGGTACAGACACTGCTGAATTTGTAGTTGACCCCCTTTTTGGGAATGATACTAATTATGGGGACTTAGCCAACCCACTAAAAACTTTACAAGCGGCTGTGCTATTGGCAAGCCAAGCAATACAACGGAACCCTGCTGCAGATGTTCATGTAGCTCTACGTAGTGGGCGTGTCGAAACTGCGCCTATCACAACAGCCGCTATAGCCGTAGCTGCTAATGATCTTGCACCTATATTCAATACTACTGCGGATTTTTTTGACACATGTTTAGTAATTCTCGGTGGCTCTCCCGCAGTCGGGTATAGAACTCCACCAAAAATTGTAATTCGCAGTTACGCTGGAGAGCGTGCAACAATTTGCCCGATAACTACTTGGTTTTTTCCTTCCGTCAATGTAATCTCTGATTACGATCAGCACAGTATCGTAAGTAATACAACAGGAGCTAGATTTTTTTATCTATTTTCTGGCAGAACAGGCGAAAGCATTCCTATTGCATCAACATATCGAAAGCATGGGATGGTTAATCAGATTGATTTTCATACTACGCTTACGGTTCGTCCAGCAGGGGGTTGGTTTCTGGGTATAACGGCGGCTAATACAACGTATGCTGAATTAGCAGCGCTAGCCATAGATGAAATAGCTCAGTCCCGGTTTAGAATAAACCACTGGTTTAGCTCATCAATGCATTCAGAAGATGTGACTTTTAACTTATCGACGCGCCTTCTACAGGGCAGGGCTTACATCAATACTGTAGATTTTACAGATGGGTGGGCGTACAAAAATCCGGGCACTGATGGAGCGCCATATTACGTAGAAAATATTAAAACTTGCTTAGACTCAGAATCCTTTTGTACTTCAAACACTGGCGTGTTTTTACCACCAACATCGGACGGGGCATTTTTTACGACTGCCCAATCTACGGTTTTATTGGATATGTCACTTACGTCAGATATTATGCTATCTGATGTTGACATCAAATATCACTATACTGACCCACTTTCTGAGGATGCTGGTTATAGGCCAAGATTTGAGTTTGCTTTCGCTGTTAAACAAGGTGATAGAAACATCATAGATAATGTTGCTTTTAAATATTGTCATCTACCTGTACAGGCTGCTACATATTCTGGCTATATCACTAAATCTAGCTTTTATTCAACTAACTCCCATGCAATATTCAACTTATCTACGGGCGCACATTATGCAAACGTCCTAGATTGTGATTTTAAGTTCACTGGGGCTAATAAACTGTCGGCAGAAAGCATACACTTTGCAGGCAAGAACATCACAATAGCTAGGACAATACATAAATATGTTACTGGTGGGATTCATCTAACTAGCTGGAATGTGTTATCTGCAAATGCTAGCCCGGGAGATTGCTTTGGTGATATTTATAATAACATTGTTACTGATTCTGGAAGTCACTCAGACTACCGCGATCTGAAGTTTCAACGGGACGATACTGGACTTTACAGTGTGTACGGTAATGGAACACGTGTCCCATACCAGTTTAAATACAACTATGGTATAGGTTCTGTAGCACGTACATCTTGTGGGTTTTACGGAGATGATGCGTGCAGCGGACTAGTTCTATATCGCAATGTGTTTGCTGGCGGGACTGATGCGTCTGTATCTATACGAAATGTCGCTGTCGGTTTACTTACAAACGACAACCTTGTTGTAGAGAACTTATGTATTGGCAGAGTTGATCTAGGGTCTAGCGAGACAGGGATAGCCGCAACAAAGGCATATTCAAATAAATTTTTAGGCGACCTAGCAATTGATGCAAATGTATATCAAATAGGCAATGATAACAGTGCTAATTTAAAGGCAAGCTATGACAGGACACATCTAAAAATACTGTCAAGCTGTCAGCCTGTCTCTAACTTCTTTGTAAAGTTTACAAACGCACAAAAGAGTTTCGTGGTAATCCAATCTTATATTTAAGGAGTATTTAAATGGCAACTTCACTAACTGGTAAAAGAATTTCTGAGCAATATACTGAACTGTTAATCAGGGATGAGGCTACAAAGCGGGTTTATACTGGAGATGGTACAGATCTCAGACTGTATGCAGATACCAGCGCCACTTTAGCGCAGTTAAAGTTTGGGAATCAAGCGGGGACTTTAGTTGACCCAGCCGCAAGCTGCATTACTATGGGCACGCGATCTGGCGCAAGTAGCCCCGTTGGAATTATCGCTATCGGTGACTATGCTAGCCAATACTCTACAGGAGCATTTAACACTGCGGTGGGGGTAAGCACACTGTCAAGTAATGTGTCCGCCAGCGGAACTACTAGCGTAGGGAATAGCGCATTTGGGTATGGAGCACTTTCAAAGCTACTAACAGGTAGTAATAACGTTGCTGTGGGTACCAGTGCAGCAAATTTATCTACAACTCTAACTACAGGTGTGTTTATCGGAGAGTCCGCTGGACTAGGCGTGTCAGGTACAGATGTAACGCTCGTTGGTCATGGAGCAGCATCTACAAACACGTGGATGACGGGATGCTCTGCTTTAGGCGCTCTTGCATTTAACTCCTCACCATCTGCAATCAATAACTCCACAGCATTGGGTAATACCGCACAGGTGACTGGAGATAATCAAGTACAGTTAGGGAACGCCAGCACTACGACTTATGCTTATGGTGCTGTTCAGCTACGATCTGATATTCGAGATAAAACAGCGGTTCGTGATACCGTATTTGGGCTAGATTTTATTATGGCCCTTCGTCCTGTTGACTATAAGTGGGATTTTCGAGATTCCTATGTAGATGTTACAGACAGTAGTTCTAATATAACCAATGTGCAAAAAGACGGTACAAAGGTTGGAACACGTTATCACCACGGATTTATCGCTCAAGAGGTTGAGTCAATTATTAATGCCACTAATGTTGATTTCGGTGGTTATCAGGATCACAGCATAGCTGGTGGCTTTGATGTTAAATCACTAGGATACTCAGAATTTATAGGCCCATTAGTAAAAGCAATACAAGAGCTTAAGCTAGAGTTTGATGCGTATAAAGCTGAGCATCCATAAAGACACTTGAAGGTGATTACGGATGACAACAGATAGTGACTTTGCCCGACTCGACTTTGAGATCAATGATGTCCAACGGGAGCGTCGGGTGGATAATACTCCACGGGAACGCAGAAGTGAGGACAGAGAAGTGATTGAACTGGTTCGTGAAATGTTCGTAGTAGTGCGCCAGATGAGGCAGGAGCTAGCCGCACGTATCCTCACGGAGGATCATATCGTTGCACAAGCCTTCCCTAATGGGAATATCCATGACCATTCTGCTTGGCATAGTGCCACTACTCAAAAGGAAAAAGCTAAGGCGGCATTCTGGGATGACATGGCGAAGTCTGTCGCGAAGTGGGGACTACTTGGGACGCTGGGCTTCTTGGCAGTAGCCGCATGGGAACACTTTAGGGTAGCAATCAGATGATAACCTTTGAAGAATCCTTCACCAAGCTCCTCGGACATGAAGGGGGTTACGTCAACAACCCCAAAGATCCCGGTGGTGAGACTAACTGGGGGATCAGTAAACGGTCTTATCCCAACGAGGACATCAAGAACCTGACGCAAGGGCGGGCTAAGGAGATTTACTACAAGGACTTCTGGCTCCCTTGTCACCTGGACAAACTGCCCACTGAAGTACGCTTCGACTTGTTTGATGCTGCCGTGAATAGCGGCCCCGAACAAGCGATCAAATGGTTGCAAGAGGCTGTGGGCGTCACACAAGACGGTGCGGTCGGTCCCATAACCGAGAAAGTCTGCAGCATTCTCCCCGGTGGTATCATCCATGCCCGGTTCAATGGTGTCCGCCTTGAATTCATGACAGACCTTAACACTTGGGCCACCTTCGGTAAAGGTTGGGCACGGCGAGTCGCAAAGAATCTTCAAGGAGTATGATATGAATTGGATGGACACCCTTAAAAATCTTGCCCCCACCGTGGCTACGGCTTTCCTTGGCCCGTTGGGAGGGGTAGCGATTAGCGCTGTGGGAGATTTGCTCGGGATCACAGACGCGACCAAGACCAAGATTGCGGACGCTATCCAAGCGGGTCAAATGACGCCGGAACAGATCGGGAAGCTGCGGGAATTAGAAATGCAGTACCAAAACGAGGAGAAAGATCGGGGGTTTAAGTACGCAGAATTGGCGTTCAAGGATGTGGATAGCGCCCGGTCTATGGCGATCACCACTCAGTCCATCACGCCCACACTGTTGACTTGGATTGTGGTGGCGCTGTGCCTGACCTTCGAAGGCATCTTGATGTTCAGTGCTACCCCACCGGGAGCTGACCCCATCATTATTGGCCGGATACTAGGTACGCTAGACTCGGCGTTGATAATGGTACTCAGCTTCTGGTTTGGTTCAACTTCGGGAAGTTCCAGAAAGACTGAGATACTGGCTATTGAGGCGGCAAAGAAGTCTTGATCGGGGCGTATAGTAATACCCCTTGACCTTCCCGAGGTAGGACCTCTGCAGCCCGATGCTGCAGAGGTTAAGCAGGATCTTACGGGCTACACGTTCAGAAACCCCCGCAGCCGAAGCAATGGTGGGGGAGGTGGAATTGGTCCGAATGGCCTTCATGACCGCAGTCCCCGCCTTTGTATTATATGGGCGGGTCATATCGTGTCCTCAGTGGCTGGTTTCGGGAACTTTGATGCTTTTCGGGCCGCGTCGATGGAGGGCCATAGGTGGGGTACGGCGTCCTGCGCTAAGTCATAGGCGTATGTGCTGCCCTGCCATTTCCCGGAGGGCCGGGTTTTCTTGAACCCGATTCCCCGCAGGACTTTTTGAACCCGCATCACATCGTTTTGTGATTGGCGGGCGGTATCGATCTGGAGGACAATACCAAGTATTAGGTGAAGCGATCCGGAGCGGATGTTAAACCCGTCGCACCATTGACCTCTTTCATACCTCTCTACAGCAAAGAAGATTTCATTGGCGTAACTATCCGGGTCAGTCAGGGCATCCCGAATTTTTTGGAACCAGGGTTCCACATTTTCGATGGTAACCTGTCGGTCGGCCTGCTCTTCACTCACCATTTCGGCTGGGACGCTATACCAATCCTCCCCGGCCTCATATGCCTCGACTGCCTCGGCCCATATCTGCTCCCGTACTTCTTTGAGCAGTGCCGTTTCCACTGGCCCACACTCGCCCACATGAGTCGGCCAGAAGCGACGGGCGCCCGTCAAATCCACGATATACGCCTGCCCTACCTCGTTCGTGGTACCAGCAAAAATACAAGTACGGGGGTAAGATTTGGGATCACGCTCGTAGGAAAGGCGAACATCATCAACTGTAGTGGTCAGAACCGCCTTCAATGCCTCCATATCGGCACGACGCACGGTGGCGAGTTCTGACATTTCGACGATCATCTTGCCCGCGATTACCGCCACTAAGTCTTTATGGGATGTGCCCCCACCGGTCATACCGCCCGAATATTCAGTGTAAAACTGCCCACCAAGAATGCGGAGCGCCTGGGATTTGCCAATACCTTGAACGCCTTCAAAGATCAGCATATGGTCCGCTTGGCACCCCGGCTCCATGGCACGGGCAACGGCACTGATCAGCCATTTGCGCCCAATCGCCCGCGTATACTCAGTGTCTTTGGTTCCCATGTAATCTGGGAGCCATGTGGAAATTCGTTTAACGCCATCCCAGACCAGCTGTTTTAGGTGGACTCGGAGCGGGTTGACCCGGTATTCACTGGCGAGGTACTTGATGACCTGACTTGCATGCATCTGTTTCACCCAAGAATCGCCCATCGAATGGAACCGTACCATCATGGATATTTCGTCTTCTTCACTGCATTTCGGGCAATCGATATCACCAATCTTGCCAACTCGGACACGGTGATCATAATCAGCGATCCAGTACATGGGGAACACGCCTTCGGTCTGGAGGACTCGGGCGCGGTTGATAATTCCAACGATGTTCCCTTTTTCGTTGTTGTCCCCTATTGTCTCGCGCTGGAATCGCTTTCGCTCTTCCTTGATGTTGTCTTCGAGCAACAATACGCGGGGGCGGGCGCATTCCTTTTTCAGTTTTTTCAGGATTTCGGGCAACTTCTTTCCAGTGGCGCAGGCCGCTTGGACCAATTCCGCATCCAGCTCTGGAACATCCCCATCGCACCAGTCTTTTAGGCGCTCAAACACCGTCTCCGGGTCTTTATACGTCGGGTCGATCTTTTCCCGGAACTCTTTCCACCGAAATGTGGAGCAGGAATCGTGGAGACAGCGAAATACTGGCCGATTATTTACCAGTCCCACCATCGGGTCTGTATGCGTCTCGTTGAATGGACACTTGGTGATAATCCATTTCTGGCCCTCATTACCAAACATTGGACGCGGCCCGCTCGTGATCGTCTGCCCCCGGTCAGTAAGCCACTTCACCATGTCCCCGATGTACTCACCGGTCATGTCCCGGAATTCATCGGACTTTGCGTCCCTCAGTGGGCGGGCCACATTCTCAATTTGTTCGCGGGTCAGGAGTTTCAGTTCAGCTGGAATCTTCGTGAACATTGCCACCCGGTGGGGGCGGTCAACAGTGTCGGACCCCTTCATGCTCAGGGTGCCGTAAATTTTCCAGACCCGTGATGCGTTGAATACTGTCACATCGACTTTAACTTTATCATCGGAGAAGATTGACGACAGCATCTTCAAGGCGTACTCGAAGTCGATTCGGGTGGCATCATCGTTGGGTTCATCCACTCGGTACATCACGTGAACCCCGTTACCGGAGTCGGCACGAATTGGCTCTGGCCACCCGATAGACGTCAACCATTCGACCACATCATCCGACTTCTTGGATGCAGCCAGATATTCCTCTTTGGAGGACGAAATCCCTGCAGGGCGGGCCGGGTCAAAGTCCAATAGGAACCATCGGCGGCGCTGAATATCTCCATCTGTGGTGGTCATGAAGGACCCGTGGGTCATCTGATTTTCAGAACGGGCCATCAAGTCCGGGTTAATCGGGTTCACCGTCATATAGACAGACTGGTGCCGCCCATTTTCTTTGGCGATTAATGCGGCTGCGATGCCCGTGTCATTAAAGTAGCCACTGATGGTCCCGGCCTTGGTCTTGGGGATTCGAACCTCGAATATGTCCCCGGCGGCGTGGATCATATCCAGTGTGGCCTTGATCAGCACAGCCGGTTTCACATTCTCATATTCTTTAAAGTTGGCCACTTTATCTCCTTGTTATTGTCTTGAGTAATTGGGGGAGGACATCGCCGATAGTCCCTTGCGGGAAACTTGCTACACTGAGGGACAACAGACTGTTGTTACTATCGCACTCAGGGATCGCGGCATGCCATTTGCTTTCGACTAGAAATATCTCAGTTTTGGCGCGAATCAGGAAATGAATAGGCATTAACTCCCCCCACTTCCTGATGTATTGATGTTGCGACGGTTCGACTTTAATCCGGTGGGAACCCGTGATTAGAGTATCGATGGACTTCAATTCAAGCCATCCAACAATGCAATCACGATCAATCACATAATGCAGATCCGGGACACCGGGGGAAATCCCCCGGTCTTCGTGCCAAGTCATCGCCCATTTCCCCGCCATTCTGGGGTTAATGTAGTGGCGAAAGTTTAGCTCGGATTTAGACGCATTCATATGCGTAGAACACTAGATGATCCTTGACATGAGACACTAAATGCTCTGGCCATTCCAGGGCCACTATGTCTTTATCGAATTTCACCTGCATTTGAGCCTCTAGACCATCACGGGCGTGATCAGCAGTCATGTCCACCCCGTGGAGCCTGATGAACCGGATTCCGTCCGCCAGATCACAAAGCTTAATCAACAGCCGATCATGATCGTTCATGTCGATATCAAACACCTTATTCATTGTGGTGCGTTCCAGTTCATGGATCCCATCAAGGTACTTCTTCGTGTGACTTGGAATATCACCCGTAAAAGCCTCAGGAAGGTCATGGACCAGAGCAGCGATCACAGCGTTACCACTGAAAAAATCAATGGGGGCGGTCTTTGAAATTAGCAGGACCAGCATTGCCACATTTGCGGAGTGCTCCGCCAAAGTTTGAGCGCGGGTCGTATCAATCATGTGCCAACGCTTCACCGCCTGGAGTCGCATTACCGACTCCAGGGCATGGCGTTTTGGCTCGTAAGCTAGAAACTTATCGAGGTTACTTGACATGGGAATTGACTCCATTCTTATCAACTTTCCATGCGCGCTTCCGGTTGATTTCCAACTTATCGGCCACGCTCCGGGTAACGTCAACCTTCTTGCGCTTTGCGTAGTCAAGAAGCAGGATGAAAAGGTCAGCGATTTCAAGGCGGTCGCCATCTGATTCGATCATTTCACCGATTTCAGAATACATCTTCATGTACATGCTCACATCGGTGCGGGCGGGGAATGTCTCCTCAGCCCAATCAAATACCGCTTCGGTCAAGGCGCCGATATGGGTGTTGAAGTCATTGTCCAGTGTGGGGGCACCGGGGACCCGAAGGTCCAACCCCATTTGTTCTGGGATTCTCATACCTGATCACCCAATCCCAATGATGCACGGGTCATCACATTCGCGTCATCCGGGCCAGTACCGATCCATGCCACATTGGGGGTGTTGATGTACCCATATTCCGGCTTCTCAATTTTCGCGATGATTTCTTTCAGTTCCTCTGGAGAGTGGGTATAATTGGCGAAGTTCAAAAATACTTTGGTGTCCCAGTACCCCGCAATGTGGTGCATGGCATGCATGACTTGTTTGCGGCTGAATGTGAAAATTCGACGCTGGAGCTTGGTCACTGTCGTGATTTCTGGCATGACGCCCAAATCCGCAAATGTTTCCCAGCCCAACTCCAATTGGTCGTCATAGCACGGGCCACTGGAGCCAGTACGGTTGTTAACCCGGATCGGAAAGCACCGAAGGGACACAATGACTTGAATGTATGACGCCCACTTATAGGGCAGGCCGCAATCTGCAGCAATCTGCCACGGGGTGACGTCACGGCTGGTGGTGTAGGGGTAAGCACCGTGATAAATGCTGAGGCAGAAGCCCTGTGCGCCCTCAATGATGACTTCATCAGCGGCGTTGATAGCTGCTTGGTACTCCTCCATCGTACAAACATACCGCTCCATTTCAGTGCCTACCCAGCGGCTACCCACGGTCACGGGGTCTTCCGGGTTGCGCCGAACCCGCTCAATCATCGCGGCCCCAACGCCGTGGACGGTGGATCCGATCTTGGCCATGCCCCATTCGATTTCTTGCTCAGTGTGGTACTCTTCGATGACAATAGCATGAGGGTGAATCATGATCTTCTTGCCCTCGAGTAGGTGGGCGTACTTCTCGATTTCGTCCATCAGAGTGGGGGCATGAATTGCGGAACCGGGGCCGATCAGGACCGTCTTGACGGTTTTAGAGCAAAGGGCAGCAGTCGGTATCTGCTGAACCATGACGTCAAGCCCGATGGAGGCATCCTTTGTGGAATGTCCAGCGTTGACGCTAAATGCGCAAATGGCGGTATCATAATTTCCGCGTTTTGCTAAGTATCCGATAATGGCCCCTTTACCAGTGCTGCCCCACTGACCGTCCATTACCATGTGAATTAAATGTGCCATGTTCTATCCTTAGAGTTAAACAAAAATCCCCTATTTCATTTCTTCCACCACGTCGGGGTAATCGTGGTAGATGCTAACACTGGAACTCTAAGCCCCAGTATTTCGCCCGGACTAACAAATGCTTCTGAAATCTTCAGTGCCAAAGGCATGTCATCTGCCATGGACACTGCGATTTCGTCGTGGACCGACAACATCAACCGGGCAGGCAAGCCATTATCCCGAATGTAGTTATCAACTGCGATCATGCCCATTTTATTGACGTCAGCAGCGTAGGCCTGAAACAGCAAACCCGCTGCCTTGTGTGCGCCCATCCCATGGGGGAATCTCAACCTTCTGCCCACAATGGTCTTAACGTGACCAGTCTCTTTCGCGACAGCCTCAGCGTGTTTCGAGAAAAGCCTAACCCCTGGGACCATTGTGTGGTATTTGTCGAATACTGCCTTCGCCTCGTCACCGGGAACATAAACCATCTTGCCCTTGTATTCCTTGACACCATAGGGCATGCCCATCGAATGAGCGATCTTACCAGCGCCAGCCCCAAAAGCCAGTGACAGATTTAATGTCTTGGTGTTCGGTGCCCCCGCATAAGTAGCGTTCCGGGGGATGCCAGTCATATCTGACACCGCTTGGTGGTAATCGGTCTTCGGATTGGCCTTATATGCTGCAATAATGGTGGGGTCGTTAATCAAGTGTGCCGCCATCCGGAAGTCCACCTGATTGTAATCCGCCGCCATCCAGTACTGACCGGCATCGGGTAGGAACATGGACCGCAGAATTTCGGCGTTGATCTTGTCGCGATTCGTTATTTGTTGCAGAGCGGGTTCCGTTGATGAAAGTCGCCCGGTGATCGCTCCCGCGTCAGTGTCATTCCGCGTCTGATTGAAACTCGTGTGAACGTAGCCATCCCCATCAGCACTGGCAATGATGTGACCCTTAAGGAATGTGTCACGCAATTTAATACACTTACGGAGAGCCAATATTTTCGCAGCAAGGGGGTGCGCCGCCGAGCGGAGAGCATCCTGCCCAATACTTGGGTTTGTGCCACCTTTCGTGGGGCCGACAAGTGTCCCGTCAATGAGTTTCCACTGAAATTTGCTGACTGGTTCCGGAGCGAAGAAGGCGCGGACTTGGGGTGATGAATTAACATTAAATTTACCTCCAGTGATCTGATTAATTTCTTTCTGCAACTGCTCTTCCTGAATGTCGAGTTTGGGGATCGCAGCGTGGGCGGCTTCAAGGTCAACCCGAACGCCACCCCAACTCATGTCAGCCAACACGGGGAGTAGATCCATTTCCAGTTTAAGTACCCGCCCGAGTTCCTGTGCGGCGATTTTTGGCTTTTGGGAGTGGTATATTTGGAGGGCGTCCGAGGCGTCCGAGGCACCGTAGGGGGCCACCATAGCTAGGGGGACCTCCGAGAGGCGGGAGAGTACCTCACGACTATCTCGCCACCCCATCGCGCTGCGTATCCCCTCCAGTATCCGGGTCTTCTGGCTATCCACATTGTTGTGCTTGGCTATTGAGGCCAAATCATAGGTCAGGTGATGTTCGTCAATGAGGCATTCGGCTACCATGCTACAGCACCAATCAGTCCGCCGGGGGTCCGCACCGATCACACGGGAGCATTGATATTCAAATTGGGCATTCTGGGCGATAACTTTACGACCCCGGATCAAGTCGGTAGTCCATGCTAGCAGTCCGGGTGTTTCACGAATGTCCCAGTACCATGACTGGTCGCCAACTGCTACCGCCACACCGAACACACGGAAATCCGGTTCCCAATATTTGAGTCCTGTGGTTTCGTAGTCCAAGGCGATAATCTCGCCGGGGGGGATGTTTGGGAACATATTATTTCATTCCCTTGAACAAGCCGGTAAGAATCTGATTGGCGATTTCCTTGGCTACAATGTCTCTAATGGCGACTACAGTTTCTTCTTTCTTGTCCCAAGCTTTTGCGTCGTGGGATACCTGTATCTTCTTCCCATTAATGGAAAAGATAATGGCATACTTATCAAGATCAGACAGCGCATCCCTCATCTGATGAAGTACCGCAGTAAATGAGTTGTTGTCCACACGGGTGGACTTCAAAACATTCTCATTGGCTTTTTGCTCTAGTTCGCGCAACAATCGAATAGATTCATCGGTGGGCGCACGATGCTCGTGCACGGTAACTGATGAATTAGTCGGCCCAGGATAGATTGTGGTCTTATCAAACATGTCGCTCTCTATTAATCTATTTAAAAAGTCCGGGGGATGGGACAGGACTTAACCTCAGCCATCCCCCGGAAAAACCCCATGTTGGCAACTGCAAGGGAGCCATGGGGACAGGGAGACTAAATCTCGCCGCGTTCCGGCGCTGCGGCATCAGCTGCGGGAGCGGCGGATGCGTGGTCAGCTACCACTTCGCCAGAGCGGAACGACGCGTAGAGGCGTTCACATTCTTCGTAGACTGCCTTCGGTGGGAATCCGGCGGGTTGGACCACAAAATTCTTGAATTTCTGGCCTTTCTTGTTTTCGTCCGTGAAAGCCGAAATCTTGTAGACCCGACTGAAACGGTCGCCACCGGCGATCTGGATCATAGCGTTCCATTTGCGGCTGACCTTGGATTTGGTCTTGGCCATGGAAATGACGATCTGCTCTTTCTCGCCCTCGGGGGTGATGCGCAGGCCGTAATGAACCGGGGTATCGACGACCTCAATGATGTTGGTGCCCTTGGACGTGGTGCCAGCCAGTTGCGGGTCGTTTTGAATGACCTGCGTCCGCTTCTCTTCCGCCTGATCCAAAGTGGGGAAAGATCCGTGGAACCCACCACCACTGTCCTGGTCCTGCCACACGAGGTATTCCATGCGGAAGTAAACCGGGACAAAGTAGGCGTGGTCGCCAATGATTTCCTGCGTCACCGAGTTGAAAAGCATCCCTTCGCGGGCATCGGGGTCCAGTTCCTTGATTGGGCTGAGAGCCTGTACAATTTCCAGACGGGGAAGCACCATGTCCGAGGATTTAACCTCCTCCGAGCCACGACCGGTGCCCTGCTTGATGTAATCAGGGACCGTAGTGACTGCGAACGGGTCAGCAGCAACAGTTGCAACTTCAGTTGATTTCTTAGTAACCATGATAAATTTTCCTATTAAAGTGCGGATTGAAGAATCGACTCGCTCGACACTATCGAGGTAGAGTCGAATTTATTGCCCTTTTTCATATTATCTACAGCAGGCAAGTACTGGAGATTTTCAGGCACATGGAGCCCTGAAACTGTTTTCCCGTGCAGGGGAATAATATGATCAACGTGATATCCATCGGGACAAGCACAGTAAATTCTTGAAATCTCGGCCCGATCAGACCACGGTGGGGTCGCACAGGCCAATTTCGCGCGATATGCCGCAAAATACTCCACACACTTTGCTGTGTTCTGTGAACGCCATGCCCGAAGCATTTCTGACACCTTCTCGGAATTGGAGTCACGGTATGTGCTATGAGCCAGTGCCGAAGACTCTTTGCCCTTATCAGTGGTATAGTACTTCTTTGATGCTTCTGCAGAACACTGAACACACTTTCTATTGCTCTTTTTACGAACACCACCGAATTCGGTGTGTTTAGGACACAGCGCGCCGACATATCTGGCTGCAGTAAGTTGAGACGTGGCCATGTTGTTTAAGCTTTGACGATAGATGCCCGAATGAAAGGGGTGATATTTAAAAATTCAGGAACCTCTGTTCCGTCCTCGATGAACCGTCGTACAAGAGCTTTGAGTGAAGAAGCGTTGTAGCCTTCAGTCACCATGCCCTCGTACCCGCAGTCCCTTAACCATGTGATCGCAGCATCTTTCTGACCAGCCTTGGTCGAGCAGTAAAGATCAGCAGCCAATTGTACGCGTCCGATCCCCGGAAACGTCGCATTCTTGACCTCCAGCTGGTCCATCATTTCAGGGATTTGTTTGAGGCGGATGTCATCCAGCGCCTTGGTCAATTCAGTAGACTGCTCGTCAAGAACAGCCTTCTGCTCTTGCAGAGATTGCATCTTGATGCAGAGTTCGCGGAGTGTGCTAAGATCAGCCATTTCAATTTCCTATTAAAGTGTGATACCGGGGGTTTCAAGGGCGCGATACCGGTTTTCTTCTCTGCGCCAAACTAAGTACCGGGGGGTCTTACGAGCCATGCCAAGGGCGTGACCCACAGCGCAAATGGCTGTTGGCTGGCCAGTAGCGATGATGTAATCCACTTCCGGGTCGAATTCTTCCACGAACTTTGCCACATCCAGTGTCCAATTGGCCTGGACCGTGGAATTGGGGTAGAGTGGCATGTCGCTGCGAGTGATGAATTGAATGTCCCCATAGGCCATTGCTGGCGAATAGTCCATCGCGTTCGAACCCGTATTATCACGGATTGACTGCTCTTTCACCACATAAACTGTTGATTTCTTCATTTTGATGTCCTATCTGCTATCTGGGATCCAGTATATCACATCCGAGGGGGTCTGTCTACCCCTCAGCCGGTGCATTCCAGCTGTATTCCAGCAGCTAACCTTTTCATAATGTACTCCTCCACTCCCATCTTCTCAGCAATGGACGCCACAATCAATTCATCTACGGTCTTTTCCATCACAAAGTCCATGACCACTACTGATCCTTGCTGGCCGATTCGGTGCGCTCTATCTTCCGACTGTGCACGATCAATATATGCGTTTGTCCCGGAATAGTACACCAAGACGTCATCCAATCCGGAGACAAGAGTGAGTCCAAGTCCTGCCGTAGCTGGGTTACCGATAAAGAATCTAAGGGTAGGGTCGGTACAATAGCGATCCTCGATTCTAGACCTTTCATCCTTCTCTGTAGCGCCATAGTACAAAGCCACAGCCGCTGAGCCGTACTTTTCCCGTAGCGCATTTGCGATGAACTCCAATTCATGGACGAAGGTGGACCAGATAATGAATTTCGAACCGGCATAATTATCTCCAATCATTTCGAACATCGCATCCATCTTGGGGTTTGACTTGAGCGGTTCCAGCACGACTTTCTCAGTTAGGGGGTCGAACCGGGGTAACCAGCCACCGACTACCTGCCGCCAACGCAGAACACGCTCAAGCACGTTCTCGACCTTAATTAGTGGCGATTCAACACCTTCGCCACATCCATTCTTGATTGCACGGAGGAGTGCCTTCTGCTCAGGGGTGGCGGAGACATACCGGACCATCGGCACCTTTGGCGGTAGATCAAGCACATCCTTCCCAACTTCCACGGTATAAGGCTCGATCAGCCGCATCAATTCTTCAATGTTCTGGACACCCACGATCTGTTTGTGCTCGAACCCGCCCATGGTCAGATACCGGGACTTGAAGGACCAATAATCACCAGTGCCTATGATGTTGGGGTCGAGGAATTCGTACTGACTCCACAGGTCTTGAATACCGAGCGCAATGGGCGTTCCATTAAGTATGAGGCGATACTTGGCAATGTCTCGAAATTCAATCGTGCGCTCCGTCCGCTGGGCGCTGGGGTTCTTGATCCGACTCGATTCATCCACAATGACCATGGTGTTTCTACCGAGGAAGAAACCACAAGCACTATCATAGAGCGTGGATGACACGCCAAGACCTTCCACCGATACGGCGAGTACTTGTAATCTGTCTTTGCTGTGGTCTGCATAGAATTCCTTTAGCCATGCGGGTTTGGTTTCGTGGACGCGGAAATCGTACCCCACAGTTGAGTACTTCTCCAACTCTTTGCGCCATACGGAGCGGAGCGTCGATGGGCAGACGATCATAATAGAATCAATCAGGCCAGCCTTGAACCGGGCACAGGCCAGATGGACAGCCGCGAAAGTTTTTCCTGTACCCATTCGCGCAAACCAGGCAGCAGCGGGCAAGTTCCATGAATGGTCGAGCAGCTTCATCTGGTGCTTCATCGGCTCATAGGCCAGCTTCGATTTCTTGAAGTCGTAGAGGTGGACGGGAAAGGGCTGGTACTTGGGACCAGCCATCAACTCTTCATAATTCTTGATCGCGCTGGTCGCAGCATCCGTCATCTGATATGAATATAGATGCTTGGTTTCGTGCAAGTGGTTAATGTTTCCACGGACCAGCGCCATCCTCCAAGTCTTGCTCTTCGGATCGAACCGGCGCGATGGGAAACTGCGGGCAGCATCGGCCAAGAAGAAGGGGTAGACCATCTTTAGTCGCCGCGTCTTCTGATCGTAGTCAACTTTGATCACATTAGAGAGGGTCATGTCAGTCCTCCTTTGGATTTAATTTCTTTATGATCATCTGCGCCGGGGCGAAGTGGCGCAAAGGTGGCGGGCACGTAACATCCTTTCAGGCGGCTCGTGGCCGGGGGTGTCGCAGCACCAGGAATCTTGGGGTTCGCCCACATTGGGCGAGGTTCGTGGGGTTTAATACTCATCATTCTCTTCCTTGGTGTACCGGGGGTCATTACCGTAATTGATCTTTGATTCGTCATCCGGGAGGATCAGGTGGACCAGGATATTGGCGATGAACCAGATCACCAGAAGGGAGATAAGGGTGTAAAACATCAGATTACTCCTTAAAAATTTGGCGTCGAAAGGGTGTTGATCTTGTTCGACTCTTTGTACTTCAGTGCCATTTCGAGCAGAGTACAAAAAGTATGGGTGTCGATCAATGTCTTGCCCTCAGGCACCTCGCTCTCGGTCATCAGCACTCGCTTACCACTTGGTGATGGGGTAGATTGACCTAGTGCCTTTTTTAATGTCAGGTAGATGTGCGGAAAACACAGTTGTGGAGCCACATCAGCGTTCTTTGCCACTTTATCAGCCGCAATCGAAGAAACCTCACGAATGCGAGATTCAGTCCAAACCACCGGCTCCTGCGGCACTGCCACTGACTGCGCTTCCTTTATGCCGCAGTCGCATGGACCGACCGGCAGCGCTGGGGCATTATGTACAGAGCAGTCGCTAAGATGGATCACGCCGTCTTTGCATGCGTGGCACATGCAGTGTCCCTCTTCCATTTGGGCCATTACCCCAATTACGGGAATGTACTTCCGCAGGCTTTCCATATACTCCTCACCTTCTTCTTTGTGTTTTTTGATAGCGGCTTCGTAGGCCGTCTGCGCTTCCTCGCGGGCGATGGCTTCGTCAATGAGGTGCGTCATTTCGTCCAGCATCTTGCGGGTGATGTTCTGAGGGTCACGCAGTACATCATTCGTAATTTCCTGCAGCCGCTTCATCGCGTCGATTGTGTTCATGCGAGATACCCCCATATAGCAGCAGCCACCAAAATGGCGACACCGACGACGATATGAGCGAGTTCCGTGAATTGTTTGTTATTCATTTTAAACTCCAATTAGTGGCTTCCAGGCTTTTTCGATTGCGTCATCAAACATCGTGCGCAACACGTGGAACATGCCGGATGTCCGGAACATGGAGATCAACGATTTACAGTTGGTGACATGACTGGCCTCACCCGGAAGAGTGTGGTAGTGATACACTTCGTCGTACGCCCATTGAGTCGGCTGCTTCGCGGCGGTCTGGATAAAGCAGACCAGAAAGTAGTCGGTCGGGCTGACATCAACGCGGACCATGCCGGTCGGGACGTTAACATCTTCTTCAATGACTTGTGTCACTACGGGCATAGGGTGGATTTGTGATAGGTCAATGTGGATCATGGCCGGACCTCCTTCGTACACTCAGTGCACAACTCCCGTAATCGGGCCTCCTGACTCTTGCGGGCAGCATAATAAGCAGCAGCAGCAGCAGCAACATAATGAGCAGCATCAGCAGCATAATAAGCAGCACAATAAGCAGCATCAGCAGCAGCAGCAGCAACATCAGCGGCAGCAGCAGCAGCATCAGCAGCATCAGCAGCATAATAAGCAATCCTCAGTTCTTCACTTGTTGCCCGCCCATTTGCGAATCCTTCAGCGACATCGAGTGCAGCAATGCTTCTCGGGTCCTTCATCAAGTGGTGGACCTGTCGAGCACACCAAACGGCATAAAGGCGGATTTCTCGGTCCCGGCCACTCACTGCGCGAAGGCACCATAACGCATCACCCAGCCCGTTACTGTCCAGGACAGTTTCAATGAATAGGGGTTCGTCGTCAGCTGCAGTCTTTCCAAGATGCGCCAACAATTTCTTCCATCCGTCGACACATGGGGACTTTTCACGAATTTTGTTCAGGGTTGTTTTCATTCTAGATACCTTTGGGCTGTGATGTTGAGGTGCGAAGCACCCTTTTGAATAACGAACACATTACGACGTTGAAAGTATTCGTGACCATCGACGAATAGGATTTTTTGGTGGGGCTCCAGCACGGCTTCCCCTTCTTCGCTTCCGCAAGCATTGAACACCCAGCAGTCACCTTCTTCCCACAAGTCACCCCAGAACATATAGTCCGGAGAGATATGAAGCCCGCATCCGGTGATTATGACCTTAGCCATCACACTTTCCCCTCAAAGGTCAGTGCCAGCAGATTTGCCCGCCGATCATTAATTTCTCGGACTTCCTCGTAGGCGGCGAGTTGGATTTCGGCTTCTTTTTTCTTCAGCGCTTCCATCACCGGAACAATACAAGCGTCGATGGAGGGTAGCTGGGCATTAAAGGTCCCGACGCATTTCAACGAAGCATCCTTTTCAGCATCCGCCGGGTACACGCTGTAGTGCCAGTTCCACAGAGGTTTGCCAAGGGCAATGTTCTCCATCCCTGCCACGTCGATGTAGACTTTTAACTTCATGATGTCGCTCCTTTGATGCCACGGGAGGCGCGTCGAGGGGTCCGGGCTATGTCGGTAGGGACAGGGACCACGGAGAGGCGGAGCGGTACTGCGGAAGTACCGCGGCGGTACATCGGGGCGAGGACCCAGCGCTGTCCGAGCCTGCGCACGGAGCGGACCCACGCACGCTGGTTGTGCCGGTTGATCTTTTGTGTCGAGCAATTGAACAACTGCCGCACGTGAACTAACATCTTTACATTCATCTTAATCTCCTATTAAACTATGGGGGCGGCACCTTACGGGTGCCAATCGAGCGGAGCTAACGAGCTGCTTGATGTACGCTGTTCATCACAATATCCTGTGCCCGCTTAGGAACCCCGATATAACGCATTTACGGGGCGATCCACTAGTACGTTGGATATATTCTTTAGGCCGGTTCTGCTTCCTTTTCAGCAGCCTTGGCCAGCTTTGCGGCTGCGATTTCGGCGGACTTGGCGGCACGAGCAGCAGCTTTCTTGGCTTTCAGTTCTTCCCAATCAGTTGCAGTAGCGAAATCGTTAACGTCGATCACGCTGCGAATCTGGTCCATCGTGATCGTGCCCTTCGTCAACGCACCACGCATCCGGTTGCGGAAATTCATCGATTGCTGGCCGACGTTCAACTGGGTGTACGGGTTCTCGGGCAGTTCCAGCACGATCTTGGCCAAGCGGATCACGTTATCAACAGGCACGGCACTCAAGACGACTGCCAGATCATCGCCATTGCAGAGTTGGCCGGTAGCCGCCTTCACATAGACGCCTTGTTTGACGCGATCAGTCAGAGCCAGCATGGAGCCAGTGTACCTGCGGGTACCGTCCGGGTCCAGGGCAGCGAGGCGGGCTTGGCGTTCGGCTTTAGCGGCTTCACGCTGTTCCTTGGTGCTGGCATTCTTGGACTGAATCGCTTCGAGCTTGGCTGCGTCCTTCACAGCTTTGGCTTCATTCTTGGCGATCAGTGCGGCTTCCTTGGCTTGCTTCTTGGCCAGCTTCGCAGTTTCGGCGGCATCAGCTTTTGCCAGCTTCGCAGCGATCTTGGCTTGAGCCTTTTCAGCGGCCAATTCTTGCTTGGTCGGCAGTGGAGCGGGGGCTGCGTCGTTCATGGTTTCTTTGTAGCCGGAATGGTCTTCAGTGTTCATGGTGGGATCCTTTTCAGTTGATGGGAGGGGGAGACTTGATTGGACATCAGTGGATGGGGGGCTGTCAAGTACCTCAGGCACGGCATTCATAGGGCCTTCATGGTGGATCGCATCACGATGCTTCCCCTCACACACAGAGCAGTTGCTGTCGAATCCGGACGGGTTGGAATTTTGAAAGGTATGAACGGTGTTCGGGTCCGGGATCGGACGTCCGGTGCGCTTATTCGTCATTTTAATGATCTTGCGCTTGGAGGGGGTCGGAATGGTCTTCATGGGTATTTCCTTAAGGATGGTTATGGCTGATGCGAGGAGGAGATCGGAATAGGTTGGAGGGAGGGGCTGAAAGCGGATCACGAGCGGACCGCCCCCCGCAAGAAGTTGCCGTCTGTGTCGACTTCCATCATGTCGAGGTCTAGGTAAATATGAATTGTTGGTCCTTCGGCTGCGTACATGTCGTGAATGGTATCATGGGACCTGAGCGCACCATTCGCAATCAACGAGGCTTCAAGCGCGATGTCCGCCTCGTCGCGGTAATTGCCAGTCAAGCTTCTGGACTCGAGCCATGCCTTCACGGCTGCTCCAAGGTTTGCCCTGCGCATCGCAGCAGTATTAATGGGCTTGACTGTGGTTGTTGTCATGTTCATGGTGGGTTCCTATTGGCTATTTGAGGGAGGGGGAGATTTGATTGGACTACAGGGAGCGGGGGCTGTCAAGCCCTATTCCTTGACTGTTCCTGTAGAGCGCGGCACGGCAAGCAGGTTCGTACTCCGGGCAGTGCGCAGCGTTGTTGGTGTTCAAGGTAGCTCATTTTGCGTCTCCTGCGATCTTGGCTGCTGCGTCTTCTTCGAGGACCTGCTCCACTGCCTCAGTCAGGACACCAAAGCCGAATTCCTCACGCTTGAAGCATCCGCGCAGCTTATTCCGCAGGTTCATCGACTGCTGACCGAGATTCAGGCCGAGGTAAGGATTGCCGGGCAAGGCCATCGCGAGGATACATGCGCGGATCACCTGTTGTGGGGCCAGGGCCCCGAGGAGGGTCGCCACGTTATCGCCACAGCAGGGCTGGCCATTCAGCGCCTTCTTGTAGGCACCCTCCTGGAGGCGCTGGCGCAGGGCAAGCATGGGACCGGTGTAGCCGGTGATCGTAATGTGGGCATCTTCTGGGGTCGTGTCAAGCTCTGCGGCCACTTGAGCGATTAGGGCTTGCTCTGCGGCCAGTAATGCGGCCTTGTTAGCGGCGCGGGTTGTGGCTGCGCGGATCGCGCCGTCGATCTGGGCTTGTGTGCGTGTCTTCATGGTTCTTGCTCCTGTTGGCTATCGGGGAGGGGTTAGACTGTGGCGACGTGGACCAAGTACTCGAGTACTGCCGCTTCGGGCAAGTCCGAGGGTGACGCTGTAGCAGCGTAGACGGCTAACTCTGACTCGGGGACTTCGCCTGGGACGAATCCGCCAGACCATTCCTTGAAGTCTTGGAGGAGTGCTGCCTTTTGGGGGGCGGTGAGGGATTGTGTGTGTGTGTTCATGGTGGGTTCCTTCTATCGGGCTATCGGGCTGGAGGTCCGGGCTGCTGCCCTCTTTCCTCTCCGCCTCAAACTCGATTTTAACACGCTTGAGGGGTCCGTACAATAAGGCAAGACTCGTGCCGACTACCGTTCGTCGGCTCCGGACTACCGTTCGTCGGCTCGTGGGGGCCCCACGGCACTAGCAAGAAGCGTGCCAATAGGGGGCTATCGGGCTGGTTCGTCGATAATCGGGGACTAAAGGCCCGCCTTGGCACTACCGTGGGGTCTGTCCGCCACTTTGAGTAGTCGGGCTACCTAAGTACCGGACACATTGAACAAGAGGCAGGGAGATACCAAGGAGAAGGTCGGCCCGTGAAACAAGGTGTTGGTTCCACGCAACACAGATGAAGGAGGAGGGAGGAGGATAGCTACCCTGGGCGGGCTGTGGTAGAATCGGGGTCCACTACTTAAGGAATGAAGATGGCGATCAACGAACTGACCGAGGCACGCTACTATGGCAAGATCTGTGTGCACCACCCCGAATTCAAAGGGCTGAGACTAAAAAGGTCGTATCAGTGTGTGCAATGCAACAGCGAGAACAAGGCGCATGCTTCACGTGGAACAATGAGCGCAACACTGACGCTGGGGAACAAGATCGATGCACTACGCAAAGAATGGGATGAACACAACACTGCGATGAAAAGGATCGAAAAGCAATTGGAGGCTTTGGTACTTGAACAAGACGAGAGAGGCCAATAGGGAGGTGGCGGGGATGAATGATGCTATTTCATGGCTCGATCTGGCACGCTTCTTGCCAATAGGGGGGATTCCCCCCCACGCCGGTCACACTCCAGCTGCACTCCAGCTGTATTCCTCCATTCGACACTCCTACCCACTCTACCCCACTCCTATCTCTTTTTATTTTTTGGTCAGTTCGAGGACGATAGACGGTGTAGGGACAGGGGGGGGGTATACAAAAAGAGTGTACGGTAGACTCCAGGAGATGGCATAGAGCGGTATGGAGCGTATGGAGCGGTATGGAGTGGGTATTCATCAGTGTTTCATGTGGCCTACCCTCTTCCAGCCCCATTCATTGACGTTTCGTGGCCCACGCACCTTCATCCCTTCACCGTGGCCCTTGCATTCCCAGCCACCTGCCTTCAATTGAAGGGCAACCCCTTCCTTGACCTTGGTGGAGTAGTGAAGGGCACTTAGGAGGTAGTGCGAGGTGCGTGAAGGGCAGACCTTGGTCAGTGAGCACTAACTGGGGGGTAGGTGTAAGGGGGAGGCCAAGGGCCTTCGAGGAGCGATGATACGTATGTCGACGCTTTCGCTCTATGCTGGAAAAAATTTTGCTCCCTGAAACACCGATGAATATACTCGCGCCGTGCTCCTCCTCGCTCGCGAGTGCCCACCGCTCTCTCATATCCCTCTCACGCTCCCCGATACCCCGTCCGAGTACTCCGCTGGTACTGCGGCGGGCCTCGAGCGCATGCCGAGCTATATATATACCTACTCCCCACTGGCGTGTTTTCCAGACGAACGTGTTATTTTTCCGTGAATGACATTTTTCCCGAAACGAAAAAACACCAGAATTCCTGAAACACGAATGAATACCCACTCCTACTGCTCTACCCACTCCATATCACTCTATATGCCTCCGTGGACTCCGTGGAGACCGTCTACGATACCTCTCCGCACACTGATTTTTTAGAGATATAGGAGTGGATAGGAGTGGATAGGAGTGTCGAATGAAAATCGAACTCAGTTCAGTAGGAGTGGTATAGAGTGGGTAGGAGTGGTAAAAATGAATACTGATGAATATATATGAATGGGGGGTTGACAGGAATGCGGAAGGGTGATACACTCCGTGCATGAATTCGACCACAATTACTCCACTGATCAAGATCGTGGAAGATGTGTCAGTCGTCGCTGAGGCCTACCCTCCACTGACACAAGCAGAGGACACGTTCGCCCTTGCAATTATCGAATGTGGCGGGAATATAGCAGCGGCGTATAAAATGACGTATGGGGAAGACTCCCCATTCCCGATTGCTCGTGGTAAGGAGCTTCTCAGTAAGCCCCAGATCGCCCTTCGCATTAGAGAAATCACGGACAAAATCCAAGATGCGTCACTTATCTCGATGGGCGCTCACTTGTACGAGTTGGCGGATATTCGGGACCTTGCGAAGAATTCAGGGCAATTGAAGGTCGCTTTAAGCGCAGAGCGCGCAAGAGGTGAAGTGGTCGGGCTGTATGACAATTTCGAGCGCGGCGGTAAGGCGAATACGAACGTGCAGATCAACCTCGTGTCGAAGTTCGACATTAATATCTGATGGCTACCAACGCACTTACTCCCACTTCCGTGAATGCGCTCCAAAGAACTGGAGAGGGTTCTTATTTGCACCAGCAGTACCCCCGGTTATATGGCGCACTTGGTGGGTTTTTTGGGACTGCCCCAGATGAATTTCAAGGCTCAATGATGGACCCTCTAGCTTCTCAAGTACGCGGGGGCGCGGAATTTGGATACCCCATGGGGGTCGCTGCTGCATTGGCTCCTTTTGCTGGGGGTATTGCAGCAGCCAGGGGCACGATTCAAGGGGGTAAGGCGGCTCAAAGAGGTTCGGTGGGGTTCATCAGGAAGTTAGCTGATATGATGGATCAAGCGAACCCAGAAGGATTGATTCCATCGGGAAAGGTTTTTGCCCATGATGTTGTAGATATTCCTAACATTCCATCAATATCTAAGATGAAGGAATATGATGGGTCAGTTCCATCGTCCAAACTGGTTCCCACACAGGCAAATATTCACCAAGAAGGGTTATTGGATTACGTAATGTCTGGTAACCAAGTGGATAAGGTATCTAAAGTGCATCCAGAAGTCATGAAAGTCGGGGATAGATATTTTATTCTTGATGGACATCATAGGTTAGCATCTGAAATCGCTAATGGGAAAAGTAATGTCAAAGTTCATGTAGTAGGTGAGTTCTGATGACTGAATTCAAACTCACCGCGAAGCAAGAAGAGGCCCAAGAGATACTCTCGGGGCCAGCCACTCATGGCATGCTTTATGGTGGGTCACGGTCCGGAAAGACCTTTTTGCATGTTCGGAATGTCGTTCTGAGAGCGATGAAGGCAGCGGATTCACGTCACGCCATTCTTCGGTTTCGTTTCAACCACATCAAGGCATCCATCATTTTGGACACGTTCCCGAAAGTGATGAAGATTTGCTTTCCAGGCGTCGAATACGTTCTCTCGCGTACGGACTGGTACGCAACACTCCCGAACGGGTCCCAGATATGGTTCGGCGGATTGGACGACAAGGAGCGGACTGAAAAGATTTTGGGCCAGGAATATGCAACGATGTACTTGAATGAGTGCAGCCAGATTCCGAAAGAAGCTCGGGATATGGCGATGACGCGTTTGGCCCAACTCGCTGAGGTCTCACCCGGTAAATACCTCACACCACGTGCTTTTTATGATTGCAATCCGACCAACAAGATCCATTGGTCGTATAAGATGTTCATTCTGAAAGTTGATCCGGACACGAAGAAGCCACTCGCCCGCCCGGAAGACTTCGTGTACTGCAAGATGAATCCCGGCGATAACGCCGAGAATCTCAGTTCCACGTATATGGATACGTTGAATGCGCTTTCACCGCGTCTTCGGAAACGCTTCTTGCTTGGAGAGTTTGCAGATGCAACCGTCAATTCTCTCTTCAGTGATGAAAATATTGAACTCTGGCGTGTCGTTGATGGCGTTGTGCCTGATATGGTGCGCATCATTGTTTCTGTTGACCCTTCTGGGGCTGGCGACACGAACAACGCGGATAATGACGCTATTGGTATTATTGTTGCTGGATTGGGCACAGATGGCATCTGCTATATCCTCGAAGATATCACGGTCAAGGCAGGCCCTGCAACATGGGGAAGAGTAGCAACAGATGCTTACGACCGGCACGAGGCAGATGCGATAGTTGGTGAAGTGAATTACGGCGGCGCAATGGTGCAGCACGTGATTCAGACGGCACGACCAAGAACTAATTTCCGGAAGGTTACGGCGACTCGTGGTAAGGTAGTGCGGGCTGAACCCATTTCGGCACTCTACGAACAAGGTAAAGTCCGTCACGTTGGATATATGCGGGACCTCGAAGAGGAACTCTCAGCATTCACGACCAACGGGTACACGGGGGAAGACAGCCCGAACCGGGCAGATGCGCTTGTGTGGGCAGTATCCTTCCTGTTCCCAGGGGTGATCAAGCCCCGGAAAGAGAAGAAGGACCAGCAAGTGGTCCAGCCGAGACTTTACTCACCACACGGAGCATCCAGTTCATGGATGAGCCATTGATGCCACTTTCCAAATCATCCTCTCCAAAAGCATTCAGCCACAATGTGAAGGCTGAAATTAAAGCTGGGAAGCCCCAGAAACAGGCCGTAGCTATTGCGTATTCCGTGAAACGCGCTGCTGAGCACAAAGCACCGCCTAAAGGCAAGAAATGAGTGATCAAGATATTCTCACGTTAGCTCGAAAGCGTATGACGCTTGCCGTCACGGCCTATTCTGAATCTCGTGAGGATGAAATTGATGATTTGAGGTTCAATGCGGGTTCTCCGGACAATCATTGGCAATGGCCAGCAGATGTCTTGGCTACTCGTGGGTCCGTCCAAGGTCAGACGATCAATGCGCGGCCCTGCATCACCATCAACAAGCTTCCACAACATGTACGCCAAGTAACGAATGACCAGAGGCAGAACCGACCAAGTGGTAAGGTCATTCCTGCAGACGACAAAGCAGACATGGAAGTTGCCGAAATCTACGACGGAATCGTCCGACACATCGAGTACATTTCAGATGCGGATGTTGCGTATGATACGGCTTGCGAAAACCAAGTCACATTCGGCGAAGGGTACTTCCGAATTTGTACGGAATATGTCGGGGACGATTCGTTCGACCAGGATATAAAGATTGACCGCATCCGGAACTCCTTCTCGGTGTTCATGGATCCGTTGATCCAAGATCCGTGCGGTTCTGACGCCGAGTGGTGTTTCATCGCCGAAGACTTGCTTAAAGAAGACTTCGAGCGTCAGCATCCGAAGGCGAAACCCATATCGTCTCTGATGCAGCAAAGCATTGGAGACCAGTCGGTAAGTCAGTGGCTGAATGGTGAGACGGTCCGAGTTGCTGATTATTACTACATTCATCACGAGGCCGGTACTTTGAACCTCTATGATGATGGTTCCACGGCTGTTGCGGGTTCCTTGGATGCGAAGGCGATGGAGCGTGCAGGAATGCCGGTCAAGAAGACCCGGATATTAGATACCCGGACTGTCAAACACTGCAAGACCAATGGGTTTGAAATTCTGGAGGCCAATGACTGGGCCGGGAAGTTCATTCCAGTCATTCGAGTGGTAGGAAACGAATACGAGATCGATGGTCGGCTTTATGTTTCCGGCCTTATCCGTAACGCAAAAGACGCGCAGCGGATGTACAACTATTGGGTGTCCCAAGAGGCTGAAATGTTAGCCCTTGCCCCCAAAGCGCCATTCGTTGGGTATGGTGGCCAATTCGAAGGTTACGAGCAGCAGTGGAAGACCGCAAACACAACAAATTGGCCGTACCTTGAGGTTAACCCAGATGTAACGGACGGTCAAGGGTCACCGCTGCCCCTTCCACAAAGATCAACGCCGCCGATGGCGTCCTCAGGCTTACTCCAAGCAAAAGCGGGCGCATCTGACGATATCAAGAGTACCACGGGCCAGTACGATTCATCTTTGGGTCAAACGTCGAATG
>JBAQCQ010000083.1:0-12977 GCA_049294275.1 Bacteroidales bacterium | reverse complement strand
TAGGCAGTAGGCAGTAGGCAGTAGGCAGTAGGCAGTAGGCAGTAGGCAGTAGGCAGTAGGCAGTAGGCAGTAGGCAGTAGGCAGTAGGCAGTAGTCGCTGGTGTTAACTATCAATATGACAGCTAATTAATTATTTAACCCAAAAACCTCACTATTGCCTGTTGCCTAATGTCTATTGCCTCCTACAGCTTCATTGCCGCGACGATGGCATCAATTCTCTCCTCCAGCCCTTTCCAGAGTTCATCGAACTCTGATACATCCTTCAGTGATGTCTTTGCACTGAAATAGAACTTGATCTTGGGCTCAGTGCCTGAGGGGCGCACTGATATTTTGGTTCCGTCTGCCAGGAAGAACTGCAGAACGTTGGACTTCTCCAAATGAAGAGGATTTTTTTTGCCTGTGATAAGGTGAGCAGAAACCAGCGACTGGTAATCATCGATTCTCACTACCTTGCTGCCGGCGATCACCTGCGGCGGACTGGTGCGGTACTCTTCCATCATCTTTCTGATCTCCGCTGCACCTTCGGCTCCCTTTCTTACAACATTGACCAGTTTTTCACGGTAGAGTCCGTACCCTGCATAGATGTCTAGCAGCAGTTCCCAGAGCGATTTGCCGTTATCCTGAGCCCAGGCCGCAGTCTCGGCAACCAGGGCGCAGGAGCCGATAGCGTCCTTATCCCTGACATAGTCGCCGGGAAGATATCCGAAACTCTCCTCACCGCCGCCTATATACTTTTCTTTCCCTTCGAGGTCACGCATCAGCTCTGCAAAGAACTTGAATCCTGTCAGCACCTTGTAGCTTTTGACCCCGTTCTTTTCTGCAATGCTGTCGAGCAGATCTGATGTCACTATCGTATTGATAATGTATTCATTACTCTTCAGCTCACCCTTCAGTTTCTTTTGTGAGATTATGTACCAGGTGAGCAGTGCGCCGGTTTGATTACCGTTCAGCAGAACGAACTCACCGGATGGTTTCCTGACTGCCACACCAAGGCGGTCAGCGTCCGGGTCGGTTGCCATGACAAGGTCCGCACCCTTCTGCCGGGCCAGATCGAGTGCCATTGCCAGTGCATCAGGCTCCTCCGGGTTGGGTGAACGGAGTGTCGGGAAGTTGCCGTCAGTGATGCTTTGTTCCTTCACTGAGTGCACATTGGTGAAGCCGAACATCGCCAGCGCTTCAGGAACCATTTTATAACCTGTACCGTGAAGCGGGGTATAGACTATTCCCATGCCGGCATTTCTTTTTATAATCCCGGGATTGATACTGAGCTTTTTTACCTCGGACATAAACTTTTTGTCCGTCTCCTCACCAATCATGATTATTTTTTTGGGATCGCCCCCTGTGGCAATCTCCTGGACTGACCTTATCTTCCTTACCTCATCAATGATGCCCTTGTCGTGTGGTGAGACCACCTGGCCACCGTCGTTCCATGAGACTTTATAGCCGTTGTACTCTTTCGGGTTATGCGAGGCAGTTATGACCACGCCGGCATCGCAGCCATGCATTCTGATGGCGAAGGAGAGTACCGGTGTCGGTCTGAGCGATTCAAAGAGGTATGCTGTAAATCCGTTTGCAACGAAGATGTCCGCCGCCACCCTGGAGAAGTAGCTGCTGTTGTTGCGGCTGTCACAGGCTATGGCCACCTTTATGGACTTCGGGTTGGCTGCATGCTTTTTAAGATAGTTCGAGAGGCCCTGAGTGGCCATCCCGAGGGTGTACCGGTTCATCCTGTTGGTACCTGCCCCCATGATGCCGCGCAACCCGCCGGTGCCAAACTCAAGATCCTGGTAGAAGGCATCGATGAGGCCCTTCTCATCATTGTCAAGCAGGTTCCTTACCTCGTTGCGTGTGGGTTCGTCAAACTCCTCACCCAGCCATGCTTTGGCTTTCTTTCTGATTTCGTCAATGTTGATCATATCCGGTTGATTTTTGAGATACAGGTATTGAGGCTTGTGCGCCAGTGGGGAATAATGAGGTTATAATGTTCCCTGATCTTGCTCTTGTCAAGGACACTGTATGAGGGTCTGTTCACCTTAGAAGGGTAGGCCGAGCTCCTTACGGGAATCACAGTGCAGGAAGAGCCTGCGGCCGCGGCTATTTCAGTTGCGAGGTCAAACCAGCTGCAAACACCCTCGTTTGAGTAATTGAATATGCCAGGGACAAAGGTGTGCCTGTTCCGGATGGTTCCGCTGATTACATCCATTATTGCCGCGGCCAGGTCGGCGGCATAAGTTGGTGAACCCACCTGGTCAAATACAACGTTTATACTTTCTGCGGAGCCTGCCTTGCGCAGTATGGTTTTGACAAAATTGCTGCCGTAGGATGAATAGAGCCACGAAGTTCTGATTGTCATCGTGTGGGGCCAGCGCATGGCCGACTTCTCTCCGGCAAGCTTGCTCCGGCCGTAGGCAGATGCTGGTGAAGGGATGTCATCCTCCAGGTATGGAACAGGTTTGCTTCCGTCGAAAACGTAATCAGTGGAAATGTGTATCAGTCTGCAATCAGATCCCTCCAGCGCATTGACGATGTTCTCAACGCCATTGCCGTTTATAAGCGTTGCCAGATCCTCTTCATCCTCAGCCCTGTCGACAGCGGTATACGCTGCGCAGTTGATGATCCACGAGGGTGCCAGGTCAGCAATGAAGGCTGCTGTGGCACTGGCGTCGGTGATATCCATCTCACCTGCGTCGGTAAAGACAAAACTGTAGCCGCCGTATTTTGCTGACATCCCTCTCAGTTCGCTCCCGAGTTGCCCGGATGCGCCGGTGACCAGTATGGCTGTCATTCGGAGTATTTGAAATTGGTTAAAATCTCGCTGAACACAGGTTGCTTAAGGTCCTTGGGACTTATAATCTCACCTCCCTTTTCGGTCATCCAGTCGATGCCGAGGGCGGGGTCCATTGCGTTGATGCCCCTCTCATGGGCAACCGAGTAGTTGTTGTCGCACTTGTAGAGTACGATGGCCCTTTCGCTGAGCACAGAGAAGCCGTGGGCAAATCCCTTTGGTATAAGGAACTGGAGTTTTTTCTCGGAGTCTATGATGAGTCCGAACCATTTGCCGAACGTAGGAGATCCCCTCCTTATGTCGAGCGCAACGTCATAGATGCGTCCTTCAATAACCCTGATCAGCTTGGCCTGGGCAAAAGGTTCATCCTGGTAGTGGAGGCCGCGTATCACTCCCTTTGAGGAGCTTGACTCGTTATCCTGGACCGGTTCGTAAACGATGTCGCTGTTACGGTATTTGAGCTTGTTGTAGCTTTCGAAGAAGTATCCCCGGGCATCATTGAAGACATCGGGTTCGATTATAAGCAGACCGGGGAATTCCGTTTTGTGCACTTTCATGGTCAGGCCTGTTCGTTTGCCACTTTAAGGAGATACTGTCCATACTGGCTTTTGGCCAGCGGTCTTGCCAGGTCAAGCAGCTGTTCCCTCGTGATGAATCCGCTTTTATAGGCAATCTCTTCTATGCACGATGCACTCAGTCCCTGCCTCTGTTCCAGGGTTGCAATGAAGTTGGATGCCTGGAGGAGGCTTTCGAATGTGCCCGTGTCGAGCCACGCCATTCCCCTGCCTAGCAGCTTGACCTCCAGGGCACCTTCCTCCATGTACAGCCTGTTGAGATCGGTGATCTCCAGTTCGCCGCGGGGTGAGGGTTTCAGATTGCGTGCCCGTGATGCTACGGTGTTGTCATAGAAATAAAGTCCCGTGACAGCGAAGTTTGATTTTGGCTTAAGGGGCTTTTCCTCAAGGCTGACAGCCCTCATATTCCCGTCAAACTCAACCACGCCGTAACGTTCCGGATCGTTAACTGCATAACCGAAGACCACTGCGCCCTTCTCAAGAGCTGCGGCCTCCCTGAGAATTGTGCCGAATCCGTGACCGTAGAAAATATTGTCGCCGAGGATCATGCAGACATTGTCGTCACCGATGAATTCCTCTCCGATTATGAAAGCCTGGGCCAGACCGTCCGGGGAGGGTTGTTCCCTGTATGAGAACTTCATCCCGATTTTCGCGCCGTCTCCGAGCAGGGCTCTGAAGCTGGGCAGGTCACGCGGCGTTGAAATAACAAGCACCTCCCGTATGCCTGAAAGCATCAGCGCGGAAAGCGGGTAGTATATCATTGGTTTATCGTAAACGGGCAGCAGCTGCTTAGAGATAGCCTCCGTTATCGGGTGAAGCCTGGTGCCGGACCCGCCGGCCAGGATGATTCCTTTCATAAAAAAAATTTAGTTGTACAGAACACAAAAATAGGAAAAAGCATCGATCTTCTGAGTGGCCCGGCTGCAACACCCCGTTTAAATTCTTACAGTCTGAAAATCTGCTGCTTGTTCATGTCTGAAATAAAAAATTAACTATCTTTGCAAGCAATTTTTAAACAACATAATGTCTAACTTATTAATTTTCAATTAATTTATCAAGATGAGTGAAACTAACGAAAAGACCGGCGACATTGCGAATGACGAACTCGATGTGCATGGGACAGTTGCAGAGGATGCAAAACATGCTGAGGTTGTAACAGAGTCAGCAGGGGAGATGGTTGCAGAAGAGCAACCGATTCTCAAGGAGAAAAAAGAAAAGAAGGTGAAGTCAGAAGAACGTGCTGCTGCAAAAGCTGCAGCAGCTGCATCACCTGAAGAATTTGACTGGGATTCATATGAAAAGGACGGCTTTCTGACCAAGTCAACTTTTGCAGAACAGGAAAAACTGTATGAAGAGACACTTTCAACCGTTGCCGTTGACGAGGTGGTTGAAGGGAAAGTAATTTCAATGAACAGCCGCGAGGTTGTCATCAACATCGGGCAGAAGTCCGAGGGTGTTGTGAGCCTGAACGAGTTCCGGTATAATCCGGATCTGAAGGTAGGCGACACCGTTGAAGTCTATGTCGAGAGCCAGGAGGACAAGAAGGGTCAGCTGGTACTTTCTCACAAGAAGGCAAGGGCTTACAATTCATGGGACAGGGTTAATTCAGCCCTCGAGAACAACGAGATCATCACCGGTTACATCAAGTGCCGCACCAAGGGCGGTATGATCGTTGACGTATTCGGCATCGAATCGTTCCTTCCCGGATCGCAGATCGACGTCAAGCCAATCCGCGACTATGACGTATATGTAGGCAAGACAATGGAATTCCGTGTTGTCAAGATCAACCAGGAGTTCAAAAACGTGGTGGTATCTCACAAGGCACTCATAGAGGCCGAGCTTGAACAGCAGAAGAAAGAGATCATCTCCAAACTTGAAAAGGGACAGGTTCTTGAGGGAACCGTCAAGAACATCACCTCATACGGCGTCTTCATTGACCTGGGCGGTGTTGACGGGCTCATTCATATAACCGACCTTTCATGGGGCAGGGTTAACCACCCCGAGGAGATCGTGCAGCTTGACCAGAAACTCAATGTGGTAATTCTTGACTTTGATGATGACAAGAAGAGAATAGCCCTGGGTCTCAAGCAGCTGACACCGCATCCGTGGGATTCTCTCAGCGAGACCCTCAAGGTTGGTGACAAGGTCAAAGGCAAGGTCGTTGTCATGGCCGACTACGGCGCATTCGTGGAGATAGCAAACGGTGTTGAGGGACTGATCCATGTCTCTGAGATGTCATGGTCACAGCACCTTCGCAGCGCTCAGGAGTTCATGAAGGTGGGCGACGAGGTCGAGGCTGTGATACTCACACTTGACCGCGAAGACCGCAAGATGTCACTTGGCATCAAGCAACTCAAGCCCGATCCATGGGAGAATATTGACAAGAAATACAGCCTCAATTCGCGCCACAAGGCACGTGTCCGTAATTTCACTAACTTCGGAGTCTTCGTGGAGATTGAAGAGGGTGTTGACGGTCTGATCCACATATCAGACCTCTCGTGGACCAAGAAGATCAAGCATCCTGCCGAGTTCACCTCGATTGATGCCGAGATCGATGTCGTGGTCCTGGAGATAGACAAGGACAACAGGAGACTGAGCCTTGGGCACAAGCAGCTCGAGGAGAATCCCTGGGATGTGTTTGAAGATCTCTTCACCGTCGATTCGATACACGAGGGTACAGTCATCGAGGTCTTCGACAAAGGCGCCATAATTGCCCTGCCCTACGGTGTTGAAGGTTTTGCCACTCCGAAACATCTTGTTAAGGAGGATGGCACTTCGGCAGTTGTTGAGGACAAGCTGAATTTCAAAGTCATCGAGTTCAACAAGGGAGCCAAGAAGATCATCGTGTCTCACAGCCGTATCTTTGAGGACGAGAGAAAAGGTACAGAGAATGCCTCCAGGCGTTCGGAGTCGGATAACACGAAAAAGGCAGCCCGCAAACTTAAATCCAGCCTCGAGAAAACCACCCTGGGAGACATAACCGGACTTCAGGCCCTGAAGGATGAGATGGAAGAAAAAGAGGCTAAAAGTGTAGGTAAAAAGAAAAAATAACTTACTTTTATTTGCGAAAACAATCAGCCATGGACTTTAATATTGAAAACAAAAAACAGTGTACGGTTATCAGCATAGAGACTGAGAAGCTTGATACTCACATCGCACCCTCTCTTAAATCAGAGCTGGTGCTCATCTCCGGCAAGGGAGAGAGGAACATTATTCTTGACCTCAAGCGATGCCAGTATTGTGATTCCTCAGGCCTGAGCGCCATTCTTGTGGCAAACAGGCTCTGCAAGAATGCGGGAGGGACCTTTGTTTTGTGCGGACTGAACGAAGCCGTAGAGCGACTGATAACCATATCTCAGCTCGATACTGTGTTGTCAATAACAGCTGATACCGAGGAGGCAGAGAAGCTTATCTCCTGAGGAGACGTGGCAGCATGTCATTCAGGCTGACCATACTTGGAACCAGTTCTGCTCTGCCCACCTCAGACCGATCTCCAACCGCTCATGTACTTAATGTGCATGAGCGGTTATTTTTGGTAGACTGCGGAGAGGGAACCCAGATGCAGATGCGCCGTTACCATATCCGCTTAGGAAAGATCAACCATGTTTTCATAAGCCATCTGCATGGCGATCACTTCTTCGGGTTGTACCCGTTGCTATCAACCTTCAACCTCATGGGTAGGAAGACGCCTCTCCATCTCTATGCTCCTGCGGCGGCCGGGGAGATGATCGCACGGCACCTGACCGACTTTGACATAAATCTCGCATATGAACTTGTTGTACATCCCCTCTCAGGACGCACACTGAGGCCTGTGCTTGATGACAGGAGGGTGGAGGTTTTCTCCTTTCCTCTTAAACACAGGGTTAGGACTTACGGATTTCTATTCAGGGAAAAGCCCCCGGACCGTAACCTGATCCGGGAGAAGATCAGTGAGCATGGTCTGACCATTGCTGAGATAGTCAGGCTGAAAAGGGGAGAAGACATCATGAGGGAAGACGGGGTTCTGATCCGCAGTGATGATGTCACTCTCATGCCCCGCAGGCCGGCTTCGTATGCCTTCTGCAGCGATACGGGATGGTTCCCGAAGCTCTCATCCTATGTCACCGGGGTTGATCTTCTCTACCACGAAGCCACCTTCGGCGATGAGAATGAGAAGCTGGCAAAAAAGACCGGCCACTCCACTGCCCGTCATGCAGCCACGGTTGCACGGGATGCAGGCGTCAAACGACTCCTGCTTGGTCATTTCTCCGCGAGGTACAGGTCGCCATCAGTACTGGAGGATGAGGCCCGCCAGGTTTTTCCGGATGCTGAGGCTGCATGCGAGGGCAATACTTATGAGATCGGCTGATGATGAAGCCGGAGTTTAATTATCTTTGAGCCATTCTTAACAATTTTAATAATCACCGCGTGCAGGAAAAGATTCTGATCCTTGATTTCGGGTCACAGTATACGCAGCTTATTGCCAGGCGCATCAGAGAGCTTAATGTTTATTGCGAAATATATCCGTTCAACCATTTTCCGGCACCTGATGAGACAGTCAGGGGGGTCATACTTTCCGGAAGCCCCTGGTCGGTCCGTGATGCAAACGCTCCTTTTCCTGACCTGAAGGGCATAAAGGGGATTTTGCCACTGCTTGGGGTGTGCTACGGTGCGCAGCATCTGACCCATAATTTCGGCGGTGAGGTGATGCCTTCAAACAGCCGCGAGTACGGCAGGGCAAAACTGGTAACCGTTGACCCTGCTGACCCCCTCTTCACGGGTGTCACTCCCGGTACACAGGTATGGATGTCACACGGTGACACGATCACCCGTATTCCTGACGGATACCGGATAACCGGATCAACGGAGGATGTTAAGGTAGCAGCTTTCAGGATCGGGTCAGAGAAGAGCTGGGGAATACAGTTTCACCCGGAGGTTTACCATACCACGGAGGGGCTCAGGATACTCGGCAACTTTGTCAGGGGTATCTGTGGCTGCAGGGCTGACTGGACACCGGAATCATTTGTCGACATGACTGTGAGGTCACTCAGGGAGCAGATCGGTGATGACAGGGTGGTGCTGGGTCTCTCCGGCGGAGTCGATTCATCCGTTGCGGCCATTCTGCTTGACAGGGCCATCGGACCGCAACTGACCTCAATATTTGTCGATAACGGACTCCTGAGGAAGAATGAGTATGAATCGGTACTGGATGCATATAAAAGAATGGGGCTGAACGTGCTCGGAGTCGACGCTTCTGCAGCTTTTGTCGACGGGCTCCGCGGAGTTAATGACCCCGAAAAAAAACGGAAGATCATTGGCCGCGTCTTCATAGAGGTGTTTGACAGGGAGGCACACAGAGTACAGAACGTGAAATGGCTTGCACAGGGAACCATATACCCTGACGTGATAGAATCAGTCTCGGTCAACGGTCCATCAGCAACGATAAAGTCACATCATAACGTGGGCGGACTGCCTGAAAAGATGCATCTGAAGGTGGTCGAACCGCTGCGCCTTCTGTTCAAGGATGAGGTACGCAGGGTGGGAAGGGCTCTGGGCATGCCTGGTGAGATACTGAACAGGCATCCTTTTCCCGGTCCCGGCCTGGCCATAAGGATAGTCGGCGATGTAACCCCGGCCAAGCTGGAGACCCTTCGCGAAGCTGATGACATCTTTATCACCGGGCTGAAGCGAAACGATTACTATGATGAGGTATGGCAGGCTGCGGTCATACTGCTCCCCGTTCAGTCAGTCGGTGTCATGGGTGATGAGAGGACCTACGAGAATGCCGTTGTGCTTCGTGCCGTCACCTCCACCGATGGCATGACTGCAGACTGGAGCTATCTTCCCCATGAATTCCTGGCTGAGATATCCAATCAGATCATAAACAGGGTGAAAGGGATCAACAGGGTGGTATATGATATAAGCTCAAAACCGCCGTCGACAATTGAGTGGGAATGAAATGCAATAACATCTGAAGAAAGAAAACTTAAATGACAAAGAGATTTATATCCGTACTGACCATTCTTGTTTTTGTTCAGGGAGCCGTTTTAAGGAGCCAGGGGCTTACACAGGAGACGTTCAAGATAGGCAAGACACTGGCACTTCTGGAAGCCATCTATGTGGACAGTGTCAACATTTCAGCGATTGCCGAACAGATGATCATCTCCACACTGCGCAATCTTGACCCGCATTCGGTCTATATCCCGGCAAAGGACGTACAGGAGGAGCGTGAGCCCCTTCAGGGCAACTTTGAGGGAGTGGGAATTCAGTTCAACGTGCTTAATGATACTATAATCATCATATCGCCGACACCCGGCGGACCGTCGGAGAAGGTAGGCATTCAGGCCGGTGACCGGATCATTACAATCAACGCTGAAAAGGTGTCCGGAACAGGTATTTCAACAACCGGGGTTCAAAAGAGGCTGAGAGGGCCCAAGGGAACCACGGTGGTTGTAACCGTATTCAGGAGGGGAGTCGATGAGCTGCTGGAGTTCACCATCACGCGTGACAAAATACCGGTAAACAGCCTCGATGCCGCATACATGATCAGTGATGGTACAGGCTACATTAAGCTGAGCCGGTTCTCGGAGCAGACCGCCGCAGAGTTCGGTGAGGC
Organism: Bacteroidales bacterium; assembly: GCA_049294275.1. GTDB lineage: Bacteria > Bacteroidota > Bacteroidia > Bacteroidales > VadinHA17 > SR-FBR-E99. Next base: position 3,022 of record JBAQCQ010000083.1, on the reverse strand, counting down.
TGTCAGGCAACTGCGGCTTGAGAGGATGGAGAATCTTGTTATTGACCTTCGCGGCAACTCCGGGGGCTATATGGTGCCTGCGGTACAGATAGCCGATGAGCTCCTCTCCGCGGAGGAACTGATAGTTTATATTGAGGGTCTGCATACCTCCAGGCAGGAGTACAGGTCAGCCCCTTCGGGCACGCTCACCAGGGCCAGGGTGGCTGTTCTGATTGATGAGGGATCAGCCTCGGCAAGCGAAATACTGGCGGGGGCGGTACAGGACTGGGACAGGGGAGTGGTGATAGGCCGCAGGAGCTTCGGCAAGGGACTCGTGCAGAACGGCTTCCCCCTTCCAGACGGTTCTGAGATACGGCTCACGATAGCACGTTACTTTACCCCGTCAGGACGCTCGATACAGACGCCTTACAACGAAGGCTTCGACAAGTATTTCCAGACATACTACAGCCGGTATTTCAACGGTGAACTGATTCACCCTGACAGCCTGAACCTGCCTGATTCCCTGAAGGCTTACACCATACCCAACAAAAGAGTAGTTTATGGCGGTGGCGGAATCACCCCCGATGTATTCATACCAATTGATACTACTTATTATTCAGATTATTACCGTGATCTTATACGGACCTCAACGGTTACCAATTTCATGGTTGCCTACACCGACCAGAACAGGAAGGCGCTGACCCGGAAGTACAAGTCTTTCAATCAGTTTATGAGTGAGTTCACCTTTGACGAGGCGACTGTCGAGGCCCTCAGGGCGGCAGGTGAGAAGAACAAGGTTAAGTTTGACCAGGCCCAGTTCGACGTCTCTGCCCCCGAGCTGATGCGGGTGATGAAGGGCCTGGTGGCCCGCGACCTGTGGGACATGAATGAATACTACAGGGTAGTCAATGAGGATGACTACGCCATCAGCAGGGCTCTCTCAATCCTTAAAGACCCCGTGCTTTACAGGAGGCTGCTGGGCTATCAGCAGGAACCGCGATGAAGCTCGTGGCTAAGACATTCTTCGGCCTTGAGGATGTGCTTGCTGCCGAGCTCAGGGAACTTGGCGCTGCAAGTGTCACACCTCTCAACAGGGCTGTATCATTTGAAGGCTCAAAGTCGCTGCTGTATGCGGCCAATTACAGAAGCAGGCTGGCACTTTCAGTTCTTGTGCCTGTTGCCGGTTTCAGCATTAAAAATCAGAAAGACCTTTACAACGGAGCCGTTTCAGTTGACTGGGACCATTATCTTGACACAGGAAAAACCTATGCAGTGACGGCAGTGGTCAACTCGGTGCATTTCACACACTCGGGCTATGCGGCCCTTGTGGTTAAGGATGCCATAGCCGATTTCTTTCGCAGGCTGACCCGGGAGAGGCCGTCAGTCGATCAGAAGACACCTGACCTCCTTGTCAACGTCCACATAAGCAATGAGAGGGTCACAATCTCGCTTGACTCAACAGTGGTCCCGCTGTATAAAAGGGGATACCGCCGCGGCCAGTCAGAGGCGCCTCTCAGCGAGGTGCTGGCTGCCGGAATGATCGCTCTCGCAGGATGGAAGGCAGAGGTACCGCTGGTTGATGGCATGTGCGGCTCCGGAACCATTGTGGCTGAGGCGGGACTGATTGCCAGGAATATTGCTCCCGGCAGGTTCAGGAAGAGTTTTGGCTTCATGAAATGGAAGGATTATGATCCGGCTCTCTTCAGGTCGGTGAAATTCGAGGCTGAGAAGAGAGAACGGCCCTCTCCGGTGAAGATATTCGGAGGAGACATTTCTCCTGAGGCCTGTGCCACAGCCACATCCAATGTGAAGGAGGCAGGTCTGGCTGACACTGTGACAATAGCCGAACGGGACTTTTTCAACAGCCCTCCGCCTGCGGATGAAGGGACACTCATGATCAATCCTCCGTACGGGCGTCGTATCGGTACCGCTGATATGAGCGAATTTTACGGAGCCATAGGTACGGTGCTCAAGCATCATTACACAGGTTATACCGCCTGGATCCTCTCAGGTGACAAGCCCGGCCTCAAATCAGTTGCACTTAAACCATTCCGCAAGTTTGACCTGCTTAACGGCGACATTGAATGCCGGTTTCAGGGCTATGAACTCTATGGTGGCAGCAGGAAAAAAATGTTTCAGACATACGGTAATACTAAATTTGCCGTTCCCCATTCAGCCCTGGTCAAAAAATGCCAGTCATAGGTTAAAATATTAATATCAGTATGTTGCCTATTAACTGTAAACCCCTATTTTTGTTACTTGTTTTTGCTTTTGATACTTGCACAGAGGCCCGATGAGCTTTGATCTTGAAAATCTTGTGAGTGACCTGGACATCAGGGGTGCGGTCCTTTATTTCAAAGGAAATGTTGACTCGGAGGTTATCAATAAAGCTCTTGACCTGGTGGAGGGTAAGCTTCTCACGACGCGTGAAACGCCAAGACTAAGAAAAAAGGTTTACAACGTACTCGTGGAGAGCTTGCAGAATCTTTATCATCACGCGGATAACATTCCGCGGGGTTACCATGCATCCAGACCAGACAGGTTCGGACTGGTGGTGATGGAGAAACTGGGGAAGGGTTACAGGATCACAACATGCAACTTTGTGGCAGCTGTGAGAGTTGGAGAGCTTGAAGAAAAACTGACGAGGATCAACCGCTCGACTCCTGAGGAGATCAAGGAACTCTACAAGGATATCCTTAATCACCAGGAGATAACCGAGAAGGGGCTCGGGGGTCTGGGACTGCTTGACATCGCAAGAAAGACAGGCCACCGCATCGATTTCAGGTTTAAAAGATATGACGACCTGAATACAGCCTTCAGACTCAGTGCAGTGGTAGCTCCGGCTTAAGACATTTAACAAAAAACAGATAACTATGGAACCGATCATCATTGAAGGAACACCCAAGACGCCGTCAATTAAATTTGACGCCAAAGATGGAGTATTTGAGATTAAAGGCAGATCCATCCCGGAGAATTCCGTTGAGTTCTATAAGCCGCTTAATGAATGGCTTGATAATTATATGCAGGTGCCGCTCGACAAGAC
>JBAQCQ010000082.1:0-57008 GCA_049294275.1 Bacteroidales bacterium | reverse complement strand
AGTCTGTGCTGTGAGCCCGGGGCTCACAGCTTATTGCCCTTATCTGCGTGATGAGCGGCTGTTGCTGTCAGAGTTTTTTGAGCTGTTGCTGCTGCTCCTGGAGGGAGCGCTGCTGCTGCGGCCTTCGCTGGTGCGGCTGCTGCCCTGTGACCTTGCGGCGGGTGCTGAGGATCCCCGTGAGGCAGAAGGAGATGACTTCTGTACTGTTGACTGGGACCTCGAAGCAGGGGACTGCGACCTCTGGGCTGACGACTGCGATCTCTGGGCAGGAGCCTGTGACCTGCTGTAGGTCGGCTGCGACCTCTGGGCTGAAGACTCAGACCTCTGTACAGGAGCCTGTGACCTGCTGTAGGTTGACTGAGATCTCTGTGCTGAAGATTGCGGAGCCTGTGACCTGGTGGTCGTTGACTGCCTAGTGGCTTCAGTTGAGGATGAACTCCTGGTGCCTGATGCAGGGGCGCTCTTTACGGCGTCCGATGTACTTCTGCGTGCCTGTCCGTTCTGTCCGCCATACTGGCTGCCTTCAGTCCTGCTGCCTGCTGCTGCCGGACTCCTCCTGTCGCTTCCTGTTGCTTCAGCGGCGCGGCCTGAGCTTCCCGATGTTGCTGCGGAACTCCTCCTGTCACTGTCTGATACCGCTGCGGGGCGTGCCGGGTTGCTGCGGGTACCCCGGCTGCTTGCGTAGAGGGCCTCACCGTCTCTCCTGGTCTCGGGACGCGAGTAGGTCTGCCTGTAGTGGCCTTCAGTGATCCTTTTTGACACGCTGGGTGAGTATGCCCTGACGCTGTTGTAGTAGTGGTCGTGGTAGCCGTACCACCTGGGCTGGTGCCAGTGGCGGTAGTGCGAGTAGTAGTGAGGGTACCAGTTCGAGTGGTATCCGTAGTAGTAGTGCCAGTAGTAAGGCCTCCAGGGATTCCAGTAGACCGGGTAGTAACCCCAGTACCATGCTGAACGCCAACTGACGTAGTAAGGATTGTAGATGAACCTGATCACCGGCCAGGCAGCGACTTCATAATATGTGGTAGTTACCACTGTCACGTTGTCTCTGTAGACTGTCCTGCCCTTGTAGCCGGGATTAGGTGTCTCTGCATATATAGGTTCCACTATATAGTTTCTTCCGTACAGCGCTTCATCACCGATGAGCTGTATCTGCACTGCCCCGTTGCGGAGCTTTTCCACGGTGAATACTGCTATATCCTGCTGCTCGTTGCGGCTTAGGGCCGTACGCAGCACGATGGTATGCACATCACGATCGACATAGTCTGAAACGGTTATGTAGTCAACCATGTTGTCGCCATTGAGGTCAAGGTTGTTGATCCTTGAGTTCTCGGCGTTGAGGTCTCTTTCGAATGCTTCGAGCGTCTCAGACTCCTGGAAGAGATTCATGACTGCGTAGAGGTTCAGGTTGTCACCCGGGAGACCCAGGTATTCCTCCGGTTCGTTCTGGGCGCTGACTGTTGCCACTGCTGCCAGAACTGCGAAGACCGATGTGCAAATTAACTTTTTCATCTCTTTAAGTTTTTCGAAGAACTGTCTCTTCGGTATGAAGAAATTCAAAAGACGTGCCAAAGATTAAAACTCCACTTCCATCCTATTGACCATGCCATTTGCAGGAGAGCATAATTATGAGTACCTTTGCACCGATTTAAGCATAAGTTAGATCTGTATAGTCAGCATATCTCCTTAAGGTTCAGTTTCAAAGGAGTTCTTTCTACAATCACTAGTTTACGCTGAATAACATTTCGTCAGGAGAACATTGCCATTTTGAACAGATAACTGGTTAATGATTTTTCAGCGGCATAAACCAATTTTAAACATTTAATGGGATATTACAGAGAACCCCGATGGAGGGGCAAACAGAATCAGAGTCATAACGACACGATTAAGAGAACACACAACAAGAAGAAGATCACCGCCGGAACAGTAAATACGAGCCAGTTTATTAGGAAAGCATCCTCGGAGACACCTGTGCTCTACAGGTCTGACAGGATGATAACCGATCTTCCGGTAGACATGGCAATCATCCGTAACCTTCAGAAAAAAGGATACGAAAAACCCACGGAGATTCAGGACAGGACCATTGAGGCCATTCTTAAGGGCCGTAATCTGATGGGACTGGCCCAGACAGGCACAGGCAAGACAGGCGCCTACCTCATACCGCTGATACACAATTTCCTTCGCAAGGATTCCGGGAGCAATGTGCTTGTGGTTTCGCCCACACGTGAGCTGGCCCTGCAGATCGACAAGGAGTTCCGGAGCATTGCCTTCGGCCTGAAGCTCTTCAGCACATGTCTGATAGGAGGTACAAGCGTCAGGGCTGACGTCGACAAACTGCGCCGTCCGGGACAGATAGTCATCGGTACCCCGGGCAGGATAGCCGATATGGTCAGGCAGGGAGCCCTTAACCTCAACAGGTACGGCATCCTGGTGCTCGATGAGTTCGACAGGCTGCTCGACATGGGTTTCGCCGCAGAGATACAGAGGCTCGTTGACGGCATGAGCCACCGCAGCCAGACGATACTGTTCTCAGCCACCGAGGACAAAAGCCAGAAAGCTCTCATCGGCAAGCTTATGTCCGACCCGTTTGAAGTAAGGGTGAGGAATGAAAACGTCAGCGCCGACAATATCGACCAGGATATTATCACCGTAAAGGATGGCGAGAAAAAGATTGACATCCTACTTAACATGGTCAGGGATCAGTCGTTTGAAAAGGTGCTGGTCTTTGCCGACACCAAGCGCGGTGTCAGCCGCATCTGCAGGGATCTCCGCAAGGGAGGCATCACTGCAGACGAGATCCACGGCGACAAGTCGCAGAACTACCGCATCAAGGCCCTGGAATCGTTCCGCAACCGCAAGATAAAGGTGCTTGTGGCAACCGATGTTGCAGCACGCGGACTGGATATAGCGGATGTCTCGCACGTGATCAATTTCCAGGCGCCGAAGGATATTGAGAGTTACATTCACCGCATCGGCCGTACAGGCAGAGCCGGCGCCAGCGGAAAGGCGCTTACCTTCATTAATTAATACAGGATGAATATGGCAGGACCGAACAACAGTTACATCAAAAAGCAGAAGACCGAAAAGCGTCTGAAGAAGAGAAAAGAGAAGGAGCAGAAGAAGCAGTACCGCAAGGACAACTCACCGGGTGGCGGGCTCGAGAATATGATTGCCTACGTTGACAAGTTCGGCAACATCACATCGGAGCCCCCGGTTGAGGAGGCTGTTTCAAAGAAGGACAACTAGCTCATCTTCGCTTTAGCTTCAATACACCACATCAGTTCGGAAACAAAGCCGGCAGCCCGTTTGTCAGCGGCTTTCCGGTCGGCCGGAACGCCGTTTTCATCAAACGCTTCGGCAACTTTTATAACAGGGAACATCGCAGAGACAGTCCAGGCGCGGATCTTCCACAGTGAAAACTGCAGCGAGGTGATGACCTGGGATCCTCCGAAGGGGCCGTCGGAGACGGTGGAGATGGCCACCGGTTTACGCCGCCACTCATCAGAGAGGAGATCAACAGCATTTTTCAGGCTGGCCGGGTACCCGCCGTTATATTCGGGTGTTACTATTATTACCCCGTCTGCAGCACGTATCCTTGATGCAAACTCAACAGCCCGGGGCAAAGGTTCCTTCTGAAGGTGCAGCCTCTCATCAAAGACCGGGAAATCATATTCCTTCAGATCCAGTATCTCCGCATCCGCCAGTATGTTCTCCACTATATAATTTTTAAGGTATAATGCTACCCTGTGGCTCTTCCTTCCATGTCTGACGCTTGATGATATAATTGCGATTGTTTTCACAAGGGCAAGATACCAAATAAATTAAGCGTGGCGCTGCCTGCCTGGTTTATAATACGAATCTTCCGTCGGCAGTCGGCAATCAGCAGCAGGCAATCGAAAGTCGGCAATCAGCAGCAGGCAATCGAAAATCGGCAATTGGCAATCGCAACTTGCCTACTCCGCCTTCTTCCACTTGATGGCGCAGCCTATGGCCCTGGTACCGGCTACGGCAACCGCCTGACCCTTAAGCAGGTTGTCGAGCGCATCCTCGGCATACTTCTTATCGGCGGCAGCGGCATTGTCGGCGTTGTTGTCTATTGCACCGACATAATCCACAACCAGTTTACCGTCCTTCCACGAAAGGATATAGATGTGAGGCGTGTTTGTTGCTCCATATTTGCGGGCAACTTCCTGGGTCTCGTCAAAGAGGTATTCGAATTTATAGTTAAGCTTCGACGCGGTCTCCTTCATCTTCTCGAATGAGTCGCCGGGTGAGACCCTGGGATCATTGCTGTTGATGGCAACAACAGGGTAGCCTTTGGAAGCATATTTCGCATGCAGGTCCTGCAGCCGCTGGTCATACTTCTTCACTACCGGACAGGTGTTGCACCAGAAGGCAATAATAAAGCCGTCAGCACCTTTAATATCAGAGAGCGAAACCGTTTCGCCCTTCACGTTTTTCAGTTTAAAGTCGGATGCAATTTCGCCGGCCTTGTACTGCGACTGACCATTAAGGAGGCTGGCCGTCATTGTGGCCGCCCCTATAAGAAACAGGAACTTTTTCATAACTTATTGATTTTTAATAATTAGTAACTATTTATATTTGATTATCAGATCTCTCAGTTCTTTTTCGGTTATCTCTGAGGCGTGGAAATGTTTTATCTTCCTGGCATTGTTAAAGAAGAGGGTAGCAGGAATATTCCCCTGCCAGCCTGCGTCAACCTTTTCAATCCAGCTGTTGTATTCGAGGTCTGTCATGACCATGACGTCAGAGGTTATTTTACTCTTTTTAAGGAAGGGAATGAGCCTGGTATCTACCTGGCTCGGGAAATCGAGGCTGATCAGTATGAACTTCACGCCTTTGCCCTCGTACTCCTTTGACAGCTTTTCGAAGTATGGCAGTTCAGTGACGCAGGGAGGGCACCATGTAGCCCAGAAGTTTACAACATACAGAATGTCTTCGGACCCGGAAAGTATCTTCTCCAGTTCCGGAACGCCAATCCTTTCGATCTTCTGTGCCGTCATCGATGACAGTCCGAGAGTCACCGATAAAATTGCCGCCAGTAATATCCTCATACCGCTATAGCTGTTTAACTTAACTTAAATAAAACAACCACATGTGTCAGATGTTCATACTTAACAGGACAAGACCCATGGACTTTTTCTTTTTTAACATTCAGGATCATGCAGAAATGAAGCACATTTCTTAATTTTCCGTCTTTATAGCGACATCTTAAAACCCTTATCATGAAGAGGACAAATTTTTCAGTGACCGTTATGCTGGCACTGATGATTGCATTCATCGCTGGTGATATTGCAGCACAGCCACTCACTTCATAACAGGTTACCGCAGAGTACGACAAGATTCTTTCGGAGCAGTTCAAACCCGGAGAGACCGGATGCGCCGCACTGGTGGCGAAGAACGGTCAGATCATCTATCAGAAGGCCTTTGGTATGGCAAACCTCGAACTGAATGTGCCGATGAAGCCCGAGATGGTCTTCAGGATCGGTTCCATAACCAAGCAGTTCACTTCCATAGCCATCCTCCAGCTGTTGGAGCAGGGCAAATTGTCACTTCAGGATGACATCACCAAATTCATCCCTGATTATCCGACGCAGGCATATTCTATCACCATCGAGCATCTGCTGACCCATACATCCGGGATCAAGAGCTACACGGGGATGAAGGATTACATGAAGAACGTAAGAAAAGACATGAAGCCGGAGGAGCTCATCGATATGTTTAAAAACCAGCCGATGGAGTTCGCACCCGGCACAGGATGGAACTATAACAATTCGGGCTATTTTCTTCTTGGTTATATAATTGAGAAAGTAACAGGGAAGAGCTATGCGGATTATATACAGGAGAATTTTTTCACCCCGCTGGGAATGACCTCATCATGCTACGGAAGTGATACCAGGATCATCATGAACCGTGCCTCGGGTTATCAGCCAGGTAACGACGGACCGGTCAATTCTGATTACTGCAGCATGACTCAGCCCTATTCGGCAGGAGCCATTATGTCTACCGTAGGGGATCTCTTCAAGTGGCATCAGGCAGTGCATTCATACCGTCTTGTCAAAAAGGAGACTCTCGACAAGGCCCTCATGGAATACAAACTAAAGGACGGCAAGGGTACCCACTACGGATACGGGTATTTCCTCTCGCAGCTTCAGGGCAGTCCCACAATTGAACATGGAGGAGGGATATTCGGATATCTGACAAGTTCAATATACCTCCCTGAAGAGGATGTCTTTGTCGCACTCTTCTCCAACAGCAACGGCAAAGACCCTGAATTCACGGCCCTGAAGATGGCTGCCATTGCAATAGGCAAACCGCTTAAGGTCACCGGTATAAAGCTTGATGACGCAGCCCTTGATCAATATACCGGTATTTACGCCAACGGCAAGGGCAGAGAGGTAACTGTGACCAGGGAAGGAAATCAGCTGTCGGCGATGCTGGCAGGCTCACAAAGTAGGAAGATGTTCCCTGCTGAAAAGGATAAATTCATCGTGGAGAATGCCTTCATGTATGCAACATTCAACAGGGATGCCAGCGGAAAGATTGTCTCATTCGTGAGTGACGACAGGGGCCAGCCGGAGACGTGGACTCTGACAAAAAAGAAAATCGAAGAAAAGAAGGTCTTAACTTTAGAAGAGTCCGTTCTTGAAAAGTATGTCGGTGAGTATGAGATACAACCTGGCTTCAGTATCGCCTTCACCCGTGAGGGTACCAGACTCTACACGCAGGCAACAGGACAGCCGAAATTCGAAGTTTTTGCCGAGAGTGAAACCAGGTTCTTCCTGAAGGTGGTTGATGCACAGGTTGAGTTTGTAGCTGACGAAGATGGTAAGGTCAACAAGATCATCCTGTACCAGGGAGGGCAGCAGATAGAGGGGAAGCGGGTTAAAAAAACTTAACACGGCGGCCTGAGCTCATCACGGGTGCAAAAATAATTTAACTTTAACGAAACTATTTCGCACCACCTATGAAGAAACTGGCTTTAATCGTGCTCATGCTGTGCGCGGCCGGCTCAGCGGCAGAGCTGTGGTCATGCACGACATTCCTTATGTCAGGCAAATACACTCCGGACGGCAGACCACTCCTTTACAAACACCGTGATACCGGGACCCTTGACAATGCCCTGGTATTCTTCACTGACGGCAAATACCAGTATATTGGTATGGTAGACTCCAAAGACTCATGGAAGCAGGAGGTGTGGGGCGGATTCAACTCTGCCGGCTTTGCCATTATCAATTCGGCTGCATACAACAATAATTTCGGTGACACCACCAAATTTGCCGACCAGGAGGGAGTGGTGATGAAACAGGCGCTTATGAGCTGCGCCACTCTCGCCGACTTTGAGAAGATGCTCACCGACATGCCCAAACCGCTGGGGGTCGATGCCAACTTCGGGGTGATAGACGCACAGGGCGGCGCCGCCTATTATGAGACCGGAAACTTCAGCTTCAAAAAGATTGATGCCAATGACCCGGCGCTGGCGCCGTACGGTCTCCTTATCCGTACCAACCACTCCTTCACCGGCAAGGTTGACGTCGGCGGTGGGTATATCAGGTATGCAGCAGCAAGCGAAGCCCTCAACCTGGCGCTGGCGCAGAAGAGACTTGATCCGCAGTACCTGATCAGCATCATCTCACGCAACCTGAAACACTCGCTCACAGGTGTCAACCTCAGGGCCGATCTGCCGGCAGATGCATCCACTGCCACCTTCAGGAACTTCGAGGACTTCATTCCCCGCACCTCTTCCGCTTCAGTAATGATGGTCGTGGGGGCTGCAGATGGTGAAGAGCCGGAAAATGCGATGATGTGGACCCTTACAGGATTTCCTCTTACGGCAATGGCTGTGCCCGTGTGGGTCAGTGCAGGAGAAAACCTGCCGCAGGTGGTAAGCATGAAGGAGAACGTGCACTCACCGCTGTGCGATGCGGCAATGACCCTCAAGCGCCGCCTCTTTCCCATCACCCGCGGGTCGGGCGGGAAATACATGAACGTGGCCCTCCTGCTCAACGGGGAGAAGACAGGTTTCCTTCAGAAACTTGAGCCGGCTGAGGATTTGATCTTCATGAAAACCAGGGAACTGACAGCCTCAGCGCCGGGTAAGGGAAAACCCCGGAAGGAGAAGCTCCTTGAGCATTACAGATGGATCGACAGCTATATAATGCAGACTTACAAAGATTTATTCGGAGTAGAAATAAAGTAAAATTACCGGTAAATGAGAATGAGACATTTTTCTGCAACAAGGGGCATTATGCTTCTTGCTGCCGCGCTTTTTGCTTTCCCGGGGGCCGCAACGGCCATTGAGAAGTACAGTGACCCTGCCGGGGTTAACAAACGGATAGAGCAGCTGCGTATGAGCTCTCCGTCGCTGGTGAAGGTCCATAAGATGGCCATGACACCGGGGGGCAGGGAGATGCTTATGCTTGAGATCGGCAAGGGTGGAACCGCCGTGCCGGCAGTTTTTGTAGCGGCAAACATGACGGGCACCACTCCGCTCGCCACCGAGGCAGCCCTGTCACTTGCCTCCCGCATCGTTGCGGATGCATTACTCCCGGTCGGCAATACGTGGTATATTATACCAATGGGTAACCCTGATGCTTATGCCCGGTTCTTCACCAGGCCGCTCTGGTCTGATCCCGGAAATGCCACACCCTTCAATGATGACACCGATGACCAGACCGATGAGGACGGGTACAATGACCTTAACAACGATGGCCTCATAACCCAGATGAGGGTTAAGTCGCCTGACGGAACCTATGTCATCGTTGAGGGCGAGCCGCGACTGATGCGCAGGGCCGATGCCGCGAAGGGCGAGAAAGGCATTTACAGGCTTTACACTGAAGGTTTGGATGACGACGGCGACGGACAGTACAACGAGGATGCCCCGGGAGGGACCAATGTCAATATCAACTTTCCCCATCTCTTTAAAAACTTCGGGAAGCGCAGCGGACTATATCCGGGGTCAGCACCCGAGTCTGAAGCTGTCCTGAAGTTCGCCTTCGCCCATCCGGAGATAGCCATGGTGATGTCGTTCGGTACAACCAACTTCCTCCTTTCCCCTCCTCAGGGTGGCAGGAAAGGCTCCCTGGATACTGAAAACATAAGGATCCCGCGTGAAATAGGAACGGCACTGGGGATTGATGTCTCCCGTACCTACACTATGGCCGAAATTATGGAACTGGTGCAGCCGATGATGCCTTCGGGAATGACGGCTGATGAGAGCATGATCGCCGGCTTTCTCGGACTTGGGGCCGTGGTCAATCCTTTGCAGGAGGACCTGGCATTCTACAATGAAATCTCATCGGATTACAAGGAATACCTTAAGAAGAAAGGCGTGACCGAGGAGCGGTTTGACCCGTCACAACCTGAGGACGGAACGTTCGAGCTCTGGTCATATTACCACCTCGGCCTTCCCGTTTTTACAATGGATTTATGGGGTCTTCCCAGACCAAAGGAGGAGAAGAAGGAGGGCAACGGCACCACGCCGGAGTCTCTTGAAAAAATGTCGTCCGAGGAATTCCTGGCACTGGGAGAGGAGAAGATCACCGCTTTCCTGAAGGAGAGAGGCGCACCTGCCCGGTACAGCGCAAAGATGGTGATGGGAATGGTAGGCGGCGGACAGATGAAGCCTGCACAGATGGCGGCCATGATGAAACAGATGCCTGCCCCGAAGAAGGACGGGAAGAAGGGTGACCCAAAGGAGACCGCACTCATTGCCTTCTCTGACAAACACCCGGATGGGAAGGGGTTCGTGCCATGGACGGCATACAGGCACCCGGCCCTCGGCGATGTGGAGATTGGAGGGTTCGCACCCTTTGCTGATAACACACCTCCTGCATCAATGGTGGATTCACTTCTTGACCTTCACCTGCCATATGTCTTTGAACTGGTGAAGCGACTCCCGAAGATGTCAATCGCCCTGTCAAAAGTTACTGAAAAGGGCGGCGGCGTTTACCAGCTCGAAGTCTGGGTGACCAATGAGGGATACCTCCCTTTCCCTGTGGCCATGGGCAAGCGTAACAAGATCCCCGCACCGGCAATCATGACCCTTGAGGGAGACGCGATTGAAATCCTTTCAGGAAAGAAGAGGACTTCCGTCAATGAGATGGGCGGAATGAAATCTGCCAGGTATGTCTGGCTCGTCAGGTCACCGAAGAAAGGAACCGTGACAGTAAGGCTTGAATCAAAACAGGCCGGGAACGATACAGAGAAGATAACAATCGGAGGTTAGCCATGAGAGAGAAAAGATCATTATTGACAACGGCACTGACGGCTCTTGCCGTTGTGCTGATACAGGCCCAGGAGGTAAAGGTGCCACTGCGGTTCGACTTTTATTACAGCTACGAAAAGGTAACGGAGGCCCTGAAGGCTCTCAATGCAGCTTACCCCGGGCTCACAAAGCTTGATCAGGTGGGGAAGAGTGAGGAGGGTCGGATTATATGGGCTCTTACAATCAATAACCCGAAGACGGGTGAACCATTCTCAAAACCCGGAGTATATGTTGACGGGAACATCCACGGCAACGAGATTCAGGCCGGCGAGGTATGCCTCTACCTGGCCAACAGACTGCTTACCAGCTACGGAAAGCTCAAGGACATAACCGATGTGGTTGACCGGAATGTCTTTTATATCATACCAGTGGTCAATGTCGATGGAAGGGCGCATTTCTTTGAGGAGGCCAACAATCCCAGTTCCAACCGCGGACTGCGGATACCTGTCGATGATGACCGTGACGGACTGCTTGACGAAGACGGCCCAGATGACATAGATGGCGACGGACACATTACCACAATGAGAATTAAAGATACTCTTGGCAGGCTCAGGACCGACCCTGCCGACAAAAGGCTTATGATTACAATCAAGCCCGGAGAGAAGGGTGAATGGACCAGACTGGGTCAGGAGGGCATCGACAACGACGATGACGGCCAGGTAAATGAGGACAGTGAAGGGTATATCGATGGCAACCGCAACTGGGGATTCAACTGGCAGCCTCCTTATGTACAGAGGGGAGCCGGAAATTATCCTTTTGAGGGAACCGGCATCAAGGCCATAGCCGAATGGATACTGGCACGGCCGAACATCATCATGGTGTTTGCCTTCCACAACAACGGAGGGAAGTACCTGAGGGGTCCGTCGTTCAAGGCAGCGGGAGAATTGCCACAGGGAGACATCGCAGTATATGATTACCTCGGTAATAATATTGAAAAGATCGTTCCCGGGTATGAATACCAGATAACCTGGAAGGATCTCTATTCCACCTATGGCGACTTCACCGACTTCACCAATAACCTGGCAGGATCATACTCATTTGTGGGTGAACTGTTCCAGGTGGAGACGGAGACCTATGACGGCACCATGATGAAAAAACAGGAGGAGAGATCAAGATTTGGTGAGGCTTCAGAGTCCGAAAGACAGCGTCTGCTCTTCAATGACAATGTCACCCAGGGCGAGCAGTTCGTGGAGTGGAAGTCGTTTAAGCATCCGTTGTACGGCGAAATTGAGGTCGGCGGCTGGACAAAAATGAGTTCGAGGCTGCCGCATCCCTTCATGCTCCAGGACCTGGTGCACCGGAACGCCTCGGCAGTAATCTTCACGGCTCAGTACACTCCGAAGGTTATTATGGATGTGTTCGAGGTTAAAAAAATTGAGGGCGACCTGTGGAGGGTCAGGGTCAGGCTGGTGAATGAGGGTGTGATGCCATCAGTCAGCCATGCCACCATGAAAAACAAGCTCTACCCGCCTGATATCCTGAGCTTGACAGGGCGAGACGCGAAGGTGGTCAGTGGAGGGGTGCTGACAGAACCGTTCATGGGTCTGGTTGATTATAAGGAATTCAGACCCGAGGTGCAGATGTGCCAGGTTCCGGGATTCGGAAAGATCGAATACCAGTTCCTGGTCAGCGGCAGGGGGGATGTTGAGATCAGGTTCGAGTCGCGCAAGGCCGGTAAAATCAACAGGGTGGTTCCGCTGAAGTAGAATTGTCGATCGTCGATTTTTGATTTACGATTGTTTCTTGCCCTTGGCACCGGCAGTACTGAATCTTTCAGTAACCAGCGGAGGCCACTGAAGGTCGAGGCCCTTAAATGTTTTGAGGACCACCTCTGCCACAGCATAGAGCTTCTGCCAGTTCTTGTCGGCCGGTGCCACATGCCACGGTACGGCATTGCACCTGGTGATAATCTTCTGATATACTTCCAGGTACTCATCAAACTTCTCCCTTGTGTCCCAGTCGCCGTCCTTATGCTTCCAGTGCTTCTCCTTCAGCTCGATGCGTTCCATCAACCTCTCCTTCTGCGCCTCCTTTGAGACATTGAGGAAGAACTTGATCACCTTCGTGCCGTGATCTTCAAGCATCTTCTCGAAGGTGTTGATGGTTTCATAACGCTTCTCAACTATATCAGATGGTATGTATTTCCCGACCGTGGGTACAAGTATATCCTCATAGTGTGACCTGATGAAGACCTGCATCACCCCTTTGACGGGGCAAACCTGGTGCACCCTCCAGAGAAAATCATGCGAGTACTCCAGGTCAGTGGGTTTCCTGAAGCTATACACCCCGAACCCAACCGGGTTGCAGTAGCGGAGTAATCCCTTTGTAACGCCGTCCTTGCCCGAAGCATCGGTGCCCTGTAAAACCACTATCATGCTGTATTTGCCCTGGGCATACATCTTATACTGAAGCTCACCGATCTCCTTCAGCATCTTCTTCGTCTTCTTCTCTGTCTCCTTCTTGTCCCAGTCATTGTTGAAAGTAGGGTAGTCAGTTATTTTCATGATGTCAGGTTTATGCTTCTGGTAAAATTAAGAATAAGAATCAGAATTAAGAATTTTGGGTTTTTATCAGTCGAAGTAGACCTTGAGCGAGTTGGTGCCCAGCCGGGTTGACAGCCATTTCTCAACCTGCTCCTTCTCTTTCCCGGACAGGCTCTTGCCCTTAACCGAGATGGTAACCAGTGTCAGGGTGTCGCTGGCGGTTTTACCCTGAGAATATTTGAGAGTCTCTGAATAGGATACCTCCGACACCTGCGGGAAGAGAATCGAGAGCTCGGTCAGCAGATCATTGCCTCGCTCAGGCCTGGTCTCGAAACCTGAAAGCCTCGCATTTCTCTCCCTGAGGATCATGTTCAGGCGGTTGATCTCAGCCTTCAGCGTCTCAACCTCACTGTTCCTGAGGGCGATGTCAGCATAGGAGAATCCCTGCCGGATATCAACCGTGATTTTTTCCAGGTCGAATGTTGCTGCCCGGGCGATAATATCTTTCTTCTGCTCATCAGAGAGAGATGTCCCGCCGTAGACAAGCCGGATGGTGCGTGTCTTCGGATCGACTTCATTATTCAGGAGATAATTTCCTTCCACAACACCTACATTCTGAATAAACTTTGTGGCATTGTCAGTGAAGTTCTCCTTCTGGACGAGGATGTATCCGAAATATATGCTCGGGATCAGCACCAGCACGAGAACGAATGAGATCATCTGGTTAATTCTTTTCTTTTGCGTTTCGGCGATTGTGCCCCTTATGGGCAGCTTAAGGATCTGGGAAATAATCAGGGCTGAAATTGCAATGAAGACGGTATTGATCGTAAACAGGTAAAATGCACCGAAGAAATATGAGAACTGTCCGCTTGCCAGTCCGTATCCAGCCGTGCACAGAGGGGGCATGAGAGCTGTGGCTATTGCCACTCCGGGGATGACATTGCCTTTCTTTTTACTGGTAATAGCCACAATGCCTGCCATGCCGCCGAAGAAGGCAATGAGCACGTCATATATTGTGGGGCTGGTTCGTGCAAGCAGCTCGGAATGCGCCGTTGATATCGGGCTCAGGGCAAAATAAGCAGTGGAGGCAATCAGACCTGCCAGCACGGCAAAGGAAAAGTTCTTAAGTGCCTTCCTGAATAGATCATAATCATAAGTGGCAATACTGTAACCGATACCGTTGATGGGTCCCATGAGCGGCGAGATGAGCATGGCACCGATTATCACCGCGGTGGAGTTCATGTTCAGACCTACCGAAGCCACAAGGATCGCGAAGACAAGGATCCAAAGGTTGGTGCCCTTGAATACAATCTCCTTCTCTATTGTTTCATGAATGTTTTCGAAGCTGTCAAGGTCACTCTCGAGGTTAATGAGCTGCAGGAGGCGGCGGAGGATTCTGTTGTGCTTCATGGCATGACTGATAATGAACAGCAAAGATATAAAATAAGGCAATAGGCAATAGGCAATAGGCAATAGGCAGTCGGCAACAGGCAACAGGCAACAGGCAACAGGCAGTCGCAACTAAGAATTAAAACTAATAAAAATATAATCAGTATGTCAGGCTGAGGACTGAGAACTGAAGACTGAAGACTGAGCCCGCAGGGTTTGGAAGCGTTATGCAAAAAATGTAAATTTGCCCAGTATCAACAAATAAAATCCATGGCCGGACACAGGGGGCAACCTTATTATGATATCTTTCTCAGGTACGACATGTGGCTTGAGACGATCAAAAAAGAGAGGATACTCGACGGAGAGGGTTTTGCACTTTTAATTGACATAGACGCTACCGGCTCCCTGACGGCTTCATCCCGCAACCTCGGGATGAGTTACCGCAAGGCCTGGGGACTGCTGCATGATGTGGAGCATCATCTCGGGTTCCGGCTGACGGATAAGAGGCGTGGCGGCGCCGCCGGCGGACGCACACTCCTGTCAGACGACGGGAGGCACCTGGTGAGGGCATACAACAGCCTCCTCCACGAGACAGATATAGCCATGAAGAGCATCGCAAAGGTCTTCTTCAACCGTCTCAACGAAATCAGCGACACAAAATGAGGTGCCACATTCTTCTGCTCTTAGGTTTTCTTCTTTTGCTCACAGGATGCGGTGGCAACAGCGGTAAGAACCTTGTTATTTTCCATGCCGGAAGCCTTTCCGTACCGGTCAGAGAACTTTCGGAAGTCTTTGAAAGGGACAATCCCGGCGTCAGGGTACTGGCCGAGGCTGCCGGCAGCCTCCATTCAGCCCGCAAGATCACTGACCTGGGCCGGACATGTGATATATTGCTCTCCGCCGATCACATAGTCGTGAGCAGTATGCTCATTCCGCGGTATGCCTCGTGGAACATCCGCTTTGCCACCAATGAGATCGTCATTGCCTACAGGCCGGAATCAAAATACTCTTCAATCTTTCGGAAGGAGAACTGGCCGGACATACTCCTGAGGGAGGATGTCATCATCGGCCGTGCCGATCCTGATGCTGACCCGTGCGGATACCGCACAGTTTTCGCCGCCAGACTGGCCGGGGAGTATTACGGCCGGCCGGGACTGGCTGACTCGTTGTTAAGCAAGGACACTGACTACATCAGGCCAAAGGAGGTTGACCTTGTGGCTTTAGCCGAGACAGGTGTCATTGACTACATGTTCCAGTACCGGTCGGTTGCCATCCAGCACGGACTACGATACATGGAGCTGCCTGCTGAGATCAACCTCTCATCACCCGCGTTGGCGGAACATTACGGCAAAGTCACCTGCATGATCCCCGGAGAGACGCCGGGCATGCGCTCCGTTGTCAGGGGCGACTATATCAGTTACTCAGGCACAATACTTAAAACAGCGCCACAGAAAGAACTGGCAATGAAGTTCTTTGAATTCATGCTCAGCGAAGAGGGAAGGGCCATCTTCAGGGAGTGCGGGCAGGAGCCCCTCGCTCCTGCAATCGCTGACGAAAAGACTGACGTCCCTTCATCTCTCTGGAAATATCTCATGACCGGCGACAGTTAATCGGGGGATGATGAAAGGTCATACGCTCTTCAACTGGATATTCACAATACTTGCGTCGCTGGTGCTGCTATTCATTATAGCCCCGCTGGCCGGCATGTTTCTCGACTCGTCATTCAGTGAGATGAGGACCACGGCTGCTGATCCGGCTGTCAGGAGGAGTGTTTGGTACACACTGGCAATCGCATTTTCAGCTACTCTTATCTTTGCCGTGGGTGCAGTGCCGCTTGCGTGGATAATGGCCCGAAAGCATTTTCCCCTGAAGAAAGTTGTACAGGGCATCATTGACCTTCCGGTGGTGTTGCCGCACACAGCGGCAGGCATTGCGCTCCTTGGCTTCGTTTCGCGTGAAGGCGCCCTGGGCGGTGCAGCCCAGAAGGCAGGAATCCTGCTGGTAAACAACGGTGCAGGGATAGCGCTGGCCATGGCCTTCGTCAGCCTCCCCTTCCTCATTAATGCCGCCCGTGAGGGTTTTGCTGCTGTACCCGAGCGAACGGAGAAGGCGGCTCTGACCCTCGGCGCATCGCAGTCGCGCATCTTTTTTACGGTGTCACTCCCCCAGGCATGGCGGTCAGTCGTGTCAGGATTCATTATGATGTTTGCCCGCGGCATGAGCGAATTCGGGGCTGTGGTCATCGTCGCCTACCACCCGATGATAGCGCCGGTGCTCATCTATGACCGCTTCAATACATACGGTATCAGCGCAGCACGCCCTGCATCCATATTATTCATTCTGGTGGCACTGGTCTTCTTTGTTCTTTTCAGGGTCCTTGCCACCGAACGGCGACCCATTTTCGGGAGGGAGGATGATGCTACGGACTGAGAGACTGAGCAAACGCATAGACTCCTTCTCGCTGAAGGAGATATCGCTTGAGGTGGCGCGGGGCGACTATTACGTCCTGCTTGGCCGCTCCGGGGCCGGCAAGACCCAGCTCCTCGAGCTTATCTGCGGACTCACTCCACCTGACAGCGGAAGGGTTTTCCTCGACGGGGAGGATATAACGGCAAAAAAAGTACAGAAGAGGAGCATAGGCCTTGTCTTCCAGGATCTTGCCCTCTTTCCGCATTACACCGTGAAGGATAACATCATGTACCCGCTCAGGATAATGAACCTGACACTGAAGGAGAGGGTTGACAGGGTTCAGTACATTGCCGGTGAGATGAACATCACCGACCTCCTTCTGCGAATGCCGGGAAACCTGTCAGGAGGCGAGAAACAGAGGGTCGCACTTGCGCGTACCCTGGTCACGGAACCGAAGATACTGCTCCTTGATGAACCGATGGCATCAGTTGATGCCAGCCTTAAGGACGATATCCGGAGAATGCTTCGCCGCCTGAACCGCAACGGACAGACGATTATTCATGTCACGCACGACTTCGGAGAAGCGATCAGCCTGGCCAGCAGGGTGGGTGTGATGCACAACGGAAGGATAATCCAGGATGGGACACCCCTGGAGGTTTTCAACCACCCGGTCAACAGGTTCGTGGCCCGCTATGCAGGGATAAAGAACTTTTTCCGTGCCACATTCATAGCATCGTACAGCAACTGCTCCGGGATTACGGAGAAAAGGACCCGATTAAGGTTGCCGAAAGGAAACTACCCTTCGGCCGGACTTCTGATAATCGGCAGCAGCGAGGTACTCCTGTCAAGGCAGGGAGCTGCCGGAGTCCAGATCAATAACATCCGCGGCATCATAGATGATATTGTCCCCTCACCCACAGGGTACGAGATCACGGTTAATGCCGGGGATTTCTTCTATGCAGATATAACTCACCGTGAAATGGAAGAGAATAACTTTGCCATAGGCGAAAAGGTAATTGTATCATTCCGTCCCGAAGCCCTGCGTGTCATAGGCGAAGGGGAGGAGAACAAGAATACTGAGACGACATGATAACATTTGAAGAAGCTTTCAGAATTGTGACAGAATCCGCCTTCCGCACAGGAAAGGAGGAGGTGAGGATCACCGAAGCGTCCGGCAGGGCTCTGGCTGTCGCGGTCAGGAGTGACATGGACATGCCGCCCTGGAACAAGAGTGCGGTGGACGGGTATGCATGCCGTCATCAGGACCTTGGCAGAGAACTGGATGTGCTTGAGACTGTACCGGCAGGCGTCATGCCTTCAAAACCTGTTGTACCGGGTACATGCTCGCGCATCATGACCGGTGCGGCCGTGCCGGAAGGAGCCGACTATGTCTTCATGCTTGAGGAAACAGAGGAGAAGGAGGGAGGAAGGGTGCGGTTCACCGGCAGGCCTGGCAATGACAACATTGCAAAGGTCGGCGAAGACTGTTTCAACGGACAGACGGTGCTGAGGTCCGGACGTTACATCAGGCCGCAGGATATCGCCGTCATGGCTGTTGTCGGCGCCACCACCGTAACTGTGAGCTGCAGGGCAAAGGTGGGTGTCATAAGCACCGGCGATGAACTAGTCGAGCCTGACAACATTCCGGCCGGCGCACAGATCCGCAACAGCAATGCATCGCAGCTGATGGCACAGGTGGCAAGGGCAGGCGCCATAGGCCGTTATTATGGCATCGCCCGTGATGAGGAGGGCTCGATAATGGCTCTGCTGCTCAGGGCACTTGAAGAGAATGACGTGGTGCTCATTTCAGGTGGTGTTTCGTTTGGTGATTTTGACCTGGTCCCGAAAGTGATGCGTTCACTCGGTCTCACAGTCCATTTTGACCAGGTGGCCATGCAGCCGGGAAAGCCTCTCACATTCTGCACGGGGAAGAATAAAGCCTTGTTCGGCCTGCCGGGCAACCCTGTCTCCACTTTCGTTCAGTTTGAGGTGATGGTCAGACCCTTCATAGACAGGATGGCAGGGGTTACTCCCGAAGAACCGAAGATAATGATGCCGCTGGCCGCCGACTACTCACGCAAGAGGGCGGAGAGGCTTGCCTGGATACCGTTCACACTGACTCCTGCCGGTGAGGCTCTTCCGGTGGAGTACCACGGATCGGCACATATCACTGCCCTGACCGGAGCATGGGGACTGATTACAATACCCCGCGGACAGAGCTGGATACAGAAAGGAGAGATGGTAAGTGTTAGACAGGTTTGAGAGAAATATAACCTACCTGCGCATCTCGGTGACTGACCGGTGCAACCTGCGTTGCCGGTACTGCATGCCTGAGGAAGGCATCAGCCTGATCAGGCACGGTGACATTCTTACTTATGATGAAATTGCAGGGTTCACGCGCGTGGCAGTGGCAAACGGCATAAACAAGGTAAGGATAACCGGTGGCGAGCCACTCGTAAGAAAGGGCGTGACGGGGCTGGTTTCAATGCTTGCAGGAATACGGGGTATCACCGACCTTTCGATGACCACCAACGGAGTACTCCTCGGGAAGTTTGCCGCCGGACTAGCTGCCGCCGGACTGATGAGGGTAAACATAAGCCTTGACACCATTGACCCCGAAAGATACAGGCATGTGACGCGCGGCGGAAGCATCAATGCGGTTTTCAGGGGTATTGACGCAGCCAGGGAAGCAGGACTGAGACCGGTTAAGATCAACTGTGTCATCAAAAGCACTCCTGAAGAGGAGGATGCCAGGGCCGTGGCAGGGTACTGCATCAGGCAGGGACTCGAAGTGCGCTTCATAAGGCAGATGGACCTGGCTTCGGGAACATTCTATGAGGTTCACGGCGGCAGCGGCGGAGACTGTGCCAGGTGCAACAGGCTGCGACTGACATCCGAAGGCATGCTCATGCCATGTCTCTTCAGCGACAGAGGGTACAGCGTCAGGGAACTGGGAGCGGAAGAAGCGCTCAGGAGAGCGGTGGAGGAGAAGCCCGAACGAGGCACGGTTAACAGAGTAAATTGCTTTTACAACATAGGAGGATAATTGTCCGTAAGCTTAATTATTAATGATCAGGGAGGATGAAAGATGGCAGAATTGACACATACTGATGAGAGCGGGAGGGCGCACATGGTTGACACCGGGGGCAAACCTGTACAACACCGCACAGCAACAGCCATGGGAAAGATAAAGATGCTTCCCGGGACTCTGAAGCTGGTAGCTGAAAACTTGATGAAAAAGGGAGATGTCATCACGGTGGCTGAGATCGCCGGCATCCAGGCTGCCAAGCAGTGCTGGTCACTGATACCGCTGTGTCATAATATCCCCCTTGACCAGGTGAGGGTCTCACTTGAAGCAGACGTAGGAGGTATCACCGCTGTAAGCACAGCCCGTTGCACAGGCCGCACAGGGGTGGAGATGGAGGCGCTGACGGCGGTGAGTGTGGCGCTGCTGACGGTTTATGACATGTGCAAGGCTGTTGATAAAACAATGACCATTACAGATATCCAACTGATTAAAAAAGAGAAATATGACATTGCCTGAAAAATTCAAGATCCATGTGATCACGCTGAGCGACCGGGCTCACGGGGGAAGCTACCCGGACCTGAGCGGTCCCGCCGTGGTAAAGTACGTTAAGTATGCCATGGCCTCAGCCGGCTGGGAGTGCGAGATCAAAACAACTGTAATGCATGATGATCCGGTTGCACTGAAGGCTGCTCTTACCGGCGCTCCGATGGTTGATCTGATCATCACCACCGGGGGGACGGGCATCGGACCCCGCGACTTTACCGCAGACGTGGTCAGGCCATTGCTGACAAAGGAGATTCCCGGTATCATGGAACAGATAAGGGTCAAATTCGGAACAAGGAACCCGAAGGCGCTCCTGAGCCGAGGCGTGGCGGGCGCCATAGGCAACACCCTGGTCTACACCCTGCCGGGGTCAGTGAAGGCCGTGCATGAATACATGGCCGAGATCGTCAAAACCATGGAGCATACGTTCTATATGCTGTACGGGGTGGATGTGCATGAGGCAGGGAATAGCCAGTAGGCAGTAGCGGAGCACCCCTGGATATGCAGGCTCTGTATGTAATATGTCAACACTATTGCCTATTCCCTATTGCCTGATCCTGGTGTTAACCAGGGTAACTCCCGTCAGCCGGTCATAGCGTTTGGTCGGATCACGGAAGTAGGTGAGGATGAGATAATCATTACCCGTCTCCCAGTGACTGCCCTCAAAATGAAATCCTTCAGGAAGCTCTCTCCCGGTCGGCACAAATGCATACTCATAGTTGTACCACCCCTGTTTGAGCAGGAGCGAAAGCTCATAGCATCCCCTGGCAGCACTCCATGTCATCCTGTTCTCCGGGCCGTATGACCAGCCTGTGAAATCACCCGATACATATACCGAACCACCCCTTAGTTCCTCAAATGCAGGCAGTGTGAAATAAACCATCACATAATCAGCCTCCCTGTCAGGCTCACTGCTTTCTTCCATAGCCACCACATACTTCCCGTTGAAGTCCTCATTGGAAAAATACGGTTTGAACTCCCGGTCCTCCGATGGCAGCAGGAAAGCCTGATAGATACCGTTCACGAAATCGATGGCCCTTACATTCTGCCGGGTCTGACGTATCGTCTTGATGTCGAAGTAGCGGAACTCGTTGCCTCCGGGCATCAGTGTTTTGTCTGAAAGGGAGTTGATTTCAACCCGGCCGTTCCCTGCAAAGTCAGGGGTGAGGTTTTTCGCACTTCTGTCCCATCTTCCGTTCTGCATCACGGTGACCGTTATCTGCCGCCAGGGATCTGTCACGCTGAGGCTCCCCGTTGAGACAGTGATCTCTGCCTGCTGGTGGGTCTCCGTGGTTCCGGGCTTCATGGGGCGGCGGAAGAGTGCCTGGGCCGATGAGCTGCCGTCGGTGACAAAGAACCGTCTTCGCAGAAGAGGTATTTCAGGCTCACCCTGATCCCATACTGTGATTACATAGTTGCCCGATACAATGAAACTTGCATCATTGTTGGGGAGCCTGAGGGTGTAGTGGGTATAATTTACCTTTGTATTGAATGACGCCAGGTAGTCCGTGATCTGGTTCTCCTCAAATCCTTCAAGGTAGTCGCTGGTAAAGAGATCACTCCTGTTCCAGTCACGGTCACAGTGGACCAGGCTGTACCAGAGTGTCCCTCCGCTGTTCCCGGTGACATCGAAATGCAGTATCAGCTCCTCACCGCTCCATGGCTGAACGAAAGGATATGCAGGCTTCAGTCCTTCCTTTTCAAACGTTATGCTCTTAACATTCCCGGAAGCAAATTCCGAGGAAACAAATTCCTGTGCAGCAGCAGAAAAGATTGAGAGAAAATAACAGGATATTGATAAACTTAATAATTTTATCCTTGTTAATAAATCATACATAACCAATATTTCCGGCTAAATTACAAATATCCTGCCGCACTTTCAGAAGCCCCGCATAAAAACAGATTAGTGATTTTTATAATCTCTCTATGTGAATGTTTTAACAATTTGTATTATTGCAGTCCGAAGAGAATTAAGTTTCAGTCAAGATATGTCAGATCTTATCAGATTACGTAAAGGATTAAACATCAGGCTTGCCGGCACCGCGGAGAAGATTCTCCTGCCGGAGGTGCCCGTGACCCGGTTCGGCGTGAGGTTTGCCGATTTACCGGGTCTGGTTGCCAGGCTTGAGGTTCAGGAAGGCACTCCGGTGAAAGCCGGCAGCGTGTTGTTTCATGACAAGGCTTTCCCTGAAATAAAATATGTTTCACCTGTCAGCGGAGTGGTCAGGGAGATCGTCCGCGGCGAAAAGCGTGTTCTTACCGAGGTTGTGATTGAACAGTCAGGCAGCGGGAAGATTGACTTTGGCACCGCTGATCCTCTCAGTCTTACGCGCGATGAGGTGCGGTCAAAGCTTTTCAGTTCAGGCATGTGGCCTGTTTTGCGGCAGCGCCCGTATCATATTGTCGCCCGTCCCGACGGAGTGCCTAAAGCTGTCTTCATCTCAGCCTTTGACACCGCGCCGCTTGCTCCTGACCTTGATTTCGTCATGGCGAATACACACGGCAACCATCTGCAGACTGGCATAAATGTCCTGTCACGTTTGACTGACGGCAAGATTCATGTCTCGCAGGAAGCAGGGGGCACGATGGCGGCGGAACTGAAAAACCTGAAGAATGTGGAGTTCCACAGCTTCTCAGGACCGCACCCTGCAGGCAATGTGGGAGTGCAGATCCACCACATTGACCCCGTTGCCAAGGGCGAGGTGGTGTGGACCGTTGATATCCAGGATGTTGTGGCGCTTGGAAGGCTTTTTGATACGGGTTTCCATGACCGTGAGCGCATCATCGCCCTGGCCGGAGCAGGCGTCATTCACCGCAAATACCACCGCATAAAACCGGGGGCCTCTGTAAGCGGCATACTGAAGTCGAATCTCGGGGAGGGTAACCTCAGGGTCATAAGCGGCAATGCACTCACGGGAAAGAGGATCACTCCCGACGGTTCATTCGGATTTTATGACAACATGGTAACGGTGCTGCCCGAGGGCGACCAGAGCGAGTTTCTGGGCTGGGCCACCCCTGGTCTGAAGAAATTCAGTTACTGGAGGACCTTCCTTTCAAAACTTCTTCCGGCAAAGGAATATGATTTCAACACAAACCTTCACGGAGGCCACAGGGCATTCGTTGTGACAGGGCACTATGAAAACGTCCTTCCGATGGACATTTACCCCGTCCACCTGTTAAAGGCAATAATGGCGGGTGACGTTGAGCTTATGGAGAATCTGGGCATCTACGAGGTGGCTGAGGAGGACTTCGCACTGTGCGAATACATTGATCCTTCCAAGACCGAGATACAGGAGATCATCCGCAGCGGGATCAACCTGATGATAAAAGAGATGAACTAATTTATGGAAAGAGCTTGTTATGAATTTCCTGCTTAAGAGAATGAAGAAGATAGAGCCCCTCTTTGAGAAGGGGGGGCGCTTTGAGAAGCTGCATTCTGTCTATGACGGTTTTGCAACTTTCCTCTTTGTGCCAGATAAGGTAACCACGAAGGGATCACATATCAGGGACCATATGGACATGAAGCGCACGATGACCATCGTTATTATTGCGCTGATACCTGCCCTTCTTTTCGGAGCCTACAATGTGGGCCTGCAGCATACGAGGGCTTTCGGCATAGTCGACTGGACCCTCATGCAGATGTTCTGGTTCGGGTTCCTGAGGATTTTGCCGCTGATCCTGGTGAGTTACATCGTGGGGTTGGGTATAGAGTTCGTTGTCGCTCAGATACGGGGTCATGAGATCAATGAGGGCTACCTCGTCACAGGAATACTGATACCGCTGATCATGCCTGTTGATGTGCCACTCTGGATGGTCGCCGTCTCTGTTGCCTTCGCGGTTATAATTGGCAAGGAGATCTTCGGCGGAACTGGGATGAACATCCTCAACCCGGCGCTGACGGCGAGGGCCTTCCTCTTCTTCAGTTATCCGGGCTGGATGACTGGTGACAAGGTATGGATTGAAGGACTGACAAAGGGTGGCGGGCTTGACGGTTTCTCGGGGGCCACCCCGCTGGCATTGGCTAAGCTCGACGGCTTTGCCCAGATGCCATCACCAATGGAGATGTTCATCGGAACCATTCCCGGTTCGGTTGGTGAGACATCAGTGGTGGCGATACTGATCGGAGCATTTATCCTGCTGGTGACAGGCATTGGCAGCTGGCGCATCATGGTCAGCATGACCCTCGGTGCGCTGGGCCTGGGACTGCTGCTTAATCTTACCGGCGGAAGTGAGTATACACAGATCCCTGCATACTATCATCTTTTAATGGGAGGATTTGCCTTCGGCACAGTGTTTATGGCCACTGACCCTGTGTCGGCTGCCCAGACCAATACGGGAAAATATATCTACGGAGCACTGACCGGAATGCTGGTGGTCATTATCCGGGTCTTCAACCCTGCATACCCGGAAGGGACCATGCTGGCAATACTGCTGATGAACGTCATGGCCCCGCTGATTGACCACTATGTGGTGAATGCCAATGTCAGGCGAAGATTAAAGAGAGTAAGGACAGCTTAAAAACAGACGGGATGAAAGATTTCAGCAACAATTATATAATGGTATTCTCGGTGGTGATGGTTATCTCCGTCGCCATCCTCCTGTCAATGACCGCACTGCTGCTGCAGCCCATGCAGGAAAAGAACGTTGAGGTGGAAAAGAAGATGAATATCCTCTCGTCGATAAATGTGACATCAACCAAGTCCGATGCAGTCGGGCTCTATGACAAGTATATAAAGGAGAGCTATGTCATTAACACTGAGGGCAAACACATTGACGGTGTCAACGCCTTTACGGTCACCCTCCGTGCGGAGCAGAAGAAACCGCTGGCTGACCAGTATCTGCCTGTGTTTGTGGCAGTGGCCGATAACGGCGACACGCTCCAGATCTTTCCACTGGAGGGAAAAGGGCTCTGGGGACCGATATGGGGTTACGTATCGTTGAAGGAGGATCTCTCGACCATTGCAGGCGTCACCTTCGATCATAAGGGTGAGACACCAGGCCTGGGAGCGGAGATCAACACCACATCCTTCGAGAGCCAGTTTCACGACAAGAACCTTTTCGAGAACGGCCGTTTCGTCTCAGTAAAAGTGGTGAAGGGCGGTTCCCGGCCCGGCAATCTGCACGAAGTGGATGGCATTTCAGGAGGAACCATCACCAGCAAGGGGCTGGAGGCGATGGTTCACGACGGCATGATCAAATATGAAAAATACCTCAGCCAAAACAGGAAGTAGACATGGAAAATTTAGAAAAGGAGCCGCTCTGGACGGCAAAGACCAAAAAACTGCTGACTAACCCGCTGGGGATGGAAAACCCGATCACCGTGCAGGTGCTTGGGATCTGCTCGGCGCTGGCAGTGACGGTGAAAATGAAACCTGCGATTGTGATGGCCATCTCGGTCACTGTCGTGGTGGCGCTTTCAAATCTCATCATCGCGATGATGCGCAAATCGATACCCGGCAGGATCAGGATCATCGTCCAGCTGGTGGTGATAGCCACCCTGGTGATAATCGTTGACCAGTTCCTTAAGGCCTTCGCCTTTGACGTAAGCAAACAGCTTTCGGTATTCGTGGGGCTGATCATAACAAACTGCATCATCATGGGACGCCTTGAGGCCTTCGCCATGGCAAACAAGCCCTGGCCTTCATTCCTTGACGGCGTAGGTAACGGAGCCGGGTATGGCCTGATACTCGTGATCGTCTCATTCTTCCGCGAGTTCCTCGGCAGCGGAAGCATAATGGGATTCCCTGTCATGGAAAAACTGGGAATATACAACTTCGGGTATGAGGATAATGGCATGATGATACTGCCGCCCATGGCACTCATCACCGTGGGACTGATAATATGGTTCCAGCGAAGCCGTAACAAGTCTCTGATCGAAAACAAGTAATAACAGGATCATGGAAAACCTGATTAACATATTCGTAAAGTCGATCTTCATCGACAACATGATCTTCGCATACTTCCTTGGTATGTGCTCATACCTGGCTGTGTCGAAGACGGTGAAGACGTCCATGGGTCTCGGCATTGCCGTTACCTTCGTGCTTGTCATCACTGTTCCGGTCAATTTCCTTCTGGAACACTACCTGCTTAAGAAGGGAGCTCTGGCGTGGATAAATGAAAGCTTTGCCACGCTCGATCTCAGTTTTCTTTCATTCATAATGTTCATAGCCGTCATTGCCTCGATAGTGCAGCTGGTGGAGATGGTCATCGAAAAATCGAGTCCTGCACTTTATAACTCACTGGGTATTTTCCTGCCATTGATAGCAGTCAACTGTGCAATACTTGGCGCTTCGCTCTTCATGCAGGAAAGGGAGTACGCCAATATCGGCGAAGCGACTGTCTTCGGGCTGGGTTCCGGTATCGGCTGGTGGCTGGCCATTGTTGCCCTGGCAGCAATTCGTGAGAAAATGCGCTACTCCAACGTGCCGGCTCCACTGAGGGGACTAGGGATTACCTTTATTTTAACAGGACTGATGGGGATTGCCTTTATGAGCTTCCTGGGTATCACACTATAAAGAATCGTTACGGAAATGATATTAGGTCTATCAATTGCAGGCACAGTTCTCATAAGCATAGCGGTATTTGTACTGGTAATGATACTGCTGGTTGTGGTGCTGCTCTATGCCAGGCAGAAACTGACTCCTCAGGGAGATATAACACTGAAGATCAACGACCGGGAGATGGTGGTCTCGCCTGGATCGAGTCTGCTTTCAACAATGTCCGGCAACGGGATCTTTCTGCCGTCAGCCTGCGGCGGGGGCGGCACATGCGGCTTGTGCAGGTGCCAGATTACCGAGGGCGGCGGCGCCATCCTGCCTACCGAAACCGGCTTCTTCACCCGCCGTGAACAGCATGACAACTGGCGCCTCGGATGCCAGGTAAAGGTGCGGCAGGATATGACAATAAAGGTGCCGGAGGCAGTTCTGGGCATTAAGAAGTGGGAGTGCGAGGTGGTGTCGAACAGAAATGTCGCAACTTTTATCAAAGAGTTTGTGGTAAAACTTCCCGAGGGCGAAGACCTGCATTTCAAATCAGGTGAGTATATCCAGATAGATGTGCCAAAATACGAAGTGGAATTCGGAAGGGATATCGAGGTGGAAGAGGAATATCGTGCAGACTGGGATAAGTTAAGGATATGGGACCTGAAGCTGAAGAATACTGAAGAGACCTACAGGGCTTATTCCATGGCTAACTACCCCGCGGAAAAGAACCTCATCATATTGAATATACGTATTGCCACACCGCCATGGGACAATGCCATGAAACAGTTCATGAACGTCCCTCCGGGGATCTGCTCCACCTTCATCTTCTCCCGCAAGCCCGGGGACAAGGTATCAATAAGCGGGCCTTACGGCGATTTCCATATCAAGAATACGGATAACGAGATGGTTTATATTGGAGGCGGCGCCGGAATGGCTCCGCTGAGATCTCATATATTCCATATGCTGAAGACCGAAAAGTCAAAACGCAAGATTTCATACTGGTACGGTGCAAGGTCGAAGCGTGAGATATTCTACGAAGAGGAGTTCAGGGAGCTGGAGAAGAAATTCCCCAACTTCAATTTCAACATCGCACTCTCCGAACCGCTGCCCGAGGATAACTGGACAGGCTATAAGGGCTTCATTCACCAGGTGCTGCTTGACAACTATCTGAGCAAGCTTGAACTTCCGGAGGAGGTGGAGTATTATCTCTGCGGTCCTCCCGTCATGAACTCTGCTGTCTTCAGGATGCTTGACAACCTTGGCGTACCGCAGGAGAACATTGCGTTTGATGATTTTGGGGGCTAGGCCAGTCGGCAGTACTCAGTCGGCAGTTCTCAGTTATCAGATTGACCTTTAGACCCCAGACCTTCAGACTTCAGACCTCCATTGAATAAATGAGCAGATTTACCGGATTTTTAACATTCATACTGGTTGTGTCCAGTTGCTCCCCGCAGCCGGAATATGCCGAAATCAATGGCCTGACCCAGGGTACCACCTACCACATCGTTGTTGAGAAGAAGACCGGACTCGACGTCGCGTACCTCAGGCAACAGGTTGAAAGCCTGCTGACCCGCGTTGACAACTCATTATCAATTTACAATGACTCCTCTGTCATATCACGTATCAATGCCGGCGTGAGTGATGTTACCGATACCCTCTTCCGCGATGTATTCCGGTCCTCTGCGCTTGTTTCGGAGCAGAGCGGCGGCCTCTTTAACATAACCATCGGGCCCCTTGTGAAAGCATGGGGTTTCGGTCCCGACGCCATGAAACGCTTTGACGAGACCATGCTCGACTCACTTCTCATGCTTGTGGGGATGGATAAGGTGCGGCTCGATGGCGAACGGCTGGTCAGGAGCGACCCGAACATGTTCATCGATGTCAATGCTATTGCACAGGGTTACACTGTTGATCTGCTGATCAGCCTCATGAGGAGTGAGGGCATTGATGAGTGCCTCGTAGAGGTAGGAGGAGAGGTGCGCACTGCAGGCGACAAGAGGGGCAAGGGGTGGCATGTAGGCATTGACACCCCGGCCGATGGCAACTTTATCCCCGGTGCGGACCTGCAGGCAAAGGTGAGGCTCGACAACCGTGCCCTCGCAACATCGGGCAACTACCGCAAGTTTTTCGTTGAAGACGGTGTGAAATATTCTCATACCATTGATCCCCGAACCGGATACCCCGTCAGGCATACCCTTCTCAGCGCCACTGTCATTGCCCCTGAATGCGCCGTTGCTGACGCCTGGGCAACGGCTTGCATGGTGGCAGGGCCTGATGAGGCCAGGGCCCTGATTGAGAAACATGATTTTCTTGAAGGTTACCTGGTCTATTCAGATGAGACGGGAGTCATGAAGACCTGGATGTCGAATGGGCTCAAAAACCTTATCGAGGAGCTTTAGTCCTTATTCATGGCGCAGCTGCAGCACCCGGAACCGTCAACCGGGTTACACCCCATGTCGGTGTTCTGAGCACAGGTGATGCCTCTCTTACGCATCTCCCTGTTGTGGCCGACATGTGTATCGGGAAACTGTCCATTAGGCTTCAACAGTATGGTTATGGCCATTCCCGCCAGTGCCAGGGCAACAAGAACCGCCGATATTATAGCCAGTTTAATAAGCATGTTGAATTCATTTAGTTTGCAAATATAACAATTATTGTAACAGACGGTGATGCCACTTTGTTCACCCGGGCTCTGTCAGGCCTCCTCCTGGGCAAGCAGTTCCCTGTCTGCCACATCGGCTTCATCCTGAACCCTGGCCAGCTCCTCCGGGGTGTAACGCCTGATCTTGTATCCCACTGAAGCAATGAAGACGCTCATGAAGGGACTGATGATATTGAAAAAGCAGTATGGGGCATAGGCCCATGTTGAGACACCAAGGACGCTCGACTGTGTTGCCCCGCATGTGTTCCAGGGCACCAGCACCGAGGTGATAGTGCCCGAATCCTCAAGACTGCGGCTGAGCAGCTCGGGCTTGAACCCCATGTCCCTGAACTTCTTTGCGTACATCCTGCCGGGAATGACGATGGCTAGATACTGGTCCGATGCCGTGACGTTGAAGAAGATGCAGGTTGCCACCGTTGAACCCACCAGCGTACCTGCATTGTGCACGAACTTCATCAATCTACCGGTGATGGTCTTAAGCATGCCGCACGCTTCCATGATGCCACCGAAGACCATCGCGCAGATGATCAGCCACACAGTGTTCAGCATCCCGGCCATGCCGCGGGTCTTCAACAGCTCATCAACGGATATGTCACCCGTTGTGACCGAAACGCTTCCAAACATGGTCTTGGTGATGGCTATGTAAGCCTGCTTCACGAACGATCCTCCTGTTGCCGCAACCTCTTCGAGGATATGAGGCTGGAAGATTATGGCAAACAGTGCAGCAAGCAGGGTTCCGGCAAGGAGTGAAGGGAGCGGAGGCACCTTCTTTACAATGATATATATTAGCATTGCAGGGACCAGCAGAAGCACAGGCGATATATTGAACTTCGCTTTTATGGCAGCCTGGACCGACTCGGCGCTGGATGGCCCTGCCTCAAGGTCAATGGTAAAGCCAATGACCAGAAATATGATCAGGGTGATCAGCAATGAAGGGGTTGTCGTGATGACCATATACCTTACATGGGTGAAGAGGTCTGTCCCGGCAACTGCAGGCGCCAGGTTGGTGGTGTCGGAGAGAGGTGACATCTTGTCGCCGAAATAAGCTCCGGAGATGATGGCTCCGGCTATCATCGCCTCGTTGAACCCGAGCGCCTTGCCAATACCAAGGAGAGCCACACCGATGGTGGCCACCGTTGACCATGAACTGCCTGTGGAGAGCGATATCAGGGAACAGATCACCACCGCGGCAAACAGGAATATCTTCGGATGGAGTATCTCCAGGCCATAATAAATCAGCATGGGTACGACTCCGCTGATCATCCAGGTGCCTGCCAGTGAGCCTATCAGAAAGAGAATGAGTATCGCCGGCATGGCCGTCCCAATGCCCTTTATGAACCTGTCAAGGATGTACAACCACCGGTATCCCAGGCTCACAGCGATGACGCCGGCCACACAGGCGGCGAGTATCAGGGCAATCTGGTTCGCCCCCGAGAGGGTGTCGTCATGGAAATACTTTACGTTGAGTGCCAGGAGAATAATAAGGACAACAATGGGCAGCAAAGATTGCAGCATTGACGGAGTGCGGATCTTTTTGGCGGACATGAAGGGTTTATGGCGTTGAACCGTGCAATTTACTATTTTCCGCGATTTTTCTTGATTTTGCCCTTAAATGTTATTACTTTGGATGTTCGATTTCCTTGTCAGATGGGCCAGTATCCTGACATATTCAGTATTAATCCCGAGGACAAGATACCCGGGAAAGGCAGGGTTCTCATCTCAGAGCCCTTCCTGACTGACCGTTTCTTTAACCGGACAATCGTCTTTCTCACGGAACACACCGCCCAAGGCACCGTGGGCTTCATCCTCAACCGTGTCATTGACCTGATGGTCAGCAGCGCCGTGGAGGGGTTTGACAGGTGGGATGAGCATCTCTCCGTCGGAGGTCCGGTGGCTCCCGATACTCTTCATTACCTCCACACCCTCGGTTCAAAAGTGCCTGGCAGCGTCCCGGTCATCCCCGGCATATGGTGGGGAGGGGAGATAGATACCCTGCGCAACCTGATAGCAACCGGGACGGTAGGGCGTGACCAGGTCCGTTTTTTCCTCGGTTACTCGGGATGGGAGAAGGGACAGCTTAAGAGGGAGCTGAATGAGAACTCGTGGATTATTGCCAGGGTGCCTGCCGATGTGATCATGAAGAGCCGCGGCAACGTGTGGCGCGACGTGCTGCGATCACTCAACAACAAGTATCGCATCTGGGCAGAGTTCCCCGAATCGCCCGAGATGAACTGACAGCCTTTCAGTGCATTATCTTGAAGACCAGCTCACGCAGGAGGTCGCCCGGGTCACTGCCTGCCTCGCCGAATCCCTTCGCCTTAAGGTCATACGAACGCACCAGGCTGATTATGTTCATGCAGGCACCCACGCTGTACAGTGCTGCCGCAGCCCTGAAATCCTTCACGTAACCCGGATAGGTCTTCAGTATGGCTACCACATTCCCGTCGGTCTTGTCCTTCAGACCGTGATAAATAAGCACGCGGCTGAAGCTTGAGAACAGGACGGGGAAAATCATGGGGATAATCTCCTTCTTTGAATGCGCTGCGTAATAATTGACGACACGCGCCGCCTTCAGGGGATCACGGTAGACAATGGCCTTCCAGAGCTCATTGGGACTGTAATCCTTACTGATGCCAATGCTCTTTTCAATCAGCTCGGTGGTGATGCGCGGGTTCTCCCCGGGCAGCGAGATTATCAGCTTATCAAGCTCGTTGGCTATCTTGCCCAGGTCATTCCCAAGGAACTCGGACAGAAGCCTGGAAGCATCAGTGCCGGCCATGATACCCCTGTCGGTAAGGTAGCGGTCAATCCACCCCGGGATCTGGTACTCGGGAACCTTCTCTGACTCAAAGTACCATCCTTTCTTCGAGAGCGACTTATAGAGCGATTTTCTCCTGTCAAGCTCCTCATACTTATAGGCGATGACAAGGATGGTTGAATTAAGCGGATTGTCAATATAGACAAGCAGGTCATCAATCTTTTTCAGTTTCTGTGCCTCCCGCACAATGACAACCTGCTGGTTGGCCATCATGGGGAACCGGCGGCAGGTTTCAATGACCTGCGTGACGGTGACATCGAGGCCGTAGAGTACTGTCCGGTTGAAATCCTTTTCAGACTCGTCAAGGACCTTCTCTTCAATGAAATCAGTGATGAGGTCGATGTAATAGGGCTCTTTCCCGGCAAGGAAATATACCGGTTTGTAGATCTTGTTCTTCAGATCCCTGATGATCTCTTTGTAATCGGCGGCCATCAGAAACGAAGGTGTTTGACAGAGATGCCGTTATCCTTTATCTCCTTCATTGCTTCAATGCCTATGCGGAGGTGGGTGTCGGTAAACTGGCTGGTCACCTTATGGTCACTGTCTTCCGTTTTTATCCCGGTCGATATCATCGGCTGGTCCGAAACAAGGAGCAGGGCGCCGGTAGGGATCTCGTTTGCAAAACCTACGGTAAAGATTGTTGCCGTCTCCATATCTATGGCCATGGCCCGGGTTTTGATAAGGTATTTCTTGAACCTGTCATCGTACTCCCAGACCCTCCTGTTGGTGGTGTACACGGTGCCGGTATAGTATTCGAGGTTATTCCTCACGATGGCCGCCGACACGGCACTCTGCAGCTTGAAGGCCGGAAGGGCCGGTATCTCAAGCGGGAGGTAATCATTGGAGGTGCCGTCACTACGTATGGCTGCTATCGGGAGAATAAGGTCTCCCAGTTTGTTCTTTTTCTTGAGGCCGCCGCACTTGCCGAGGAACAGAACAGCCTTGGGCTGGATGGCGCTGAGAAGGTCCATCACAGTGGCGGCATTGGGGCTGCCCATGCCGAAGTTGATGATGGTGATGCCGTCAGAGGTGGCTGTAGGCCAGTTTTTGTCCCTGCCTTCAACCTGCACATCGTGCAGTTTTGCAAACATCTCGACATAAAGAGTGAAGTTCGTGAGAAGAATGAATTCACCGAAGGAGTCAATTTCCTTGCCCGTATAACGCGGCAGCCAGTTGCTGACTATATCTTCTTTTGTTCTCATGATCTCCGGAGCTGTTTGTTTATATTTGTCATTCTTAAGGGTTACCAAAAATACAAATTAAGTTGAAACCGCTGAAACTGCCTCCATGTTCATTGCGCATTAAAGAGGGCCCCGGGGGTAAATTTCTTTATGACCCACTCAGGAGAAAGTACGTGGCTCTGACTCCCGAGGAGTGGGTCAGGCAGCATTTTGTCAATTATCTTACCGGGTTTCTCGGTTACCCGCCGGGACTGATTCGCATCGAGGCTTCGTTCAGGCTTCATTCCATGCTGCGCCGGGCTGACATCCTCATTCACGACCGTGCCGGCGAGCCGGTGATGATAGTCGAGTGCAAGGCTCAGCAGGTGAAACTCTCACAGGAGGTCTTCGACCAGGTCATCAACTACAACTTCAATTACGGCGTCAGGTACCTTGTGGTCACAAACGGAAACGATCACTTCGCCGGGAAGATCAACAGGGAAGCGCGCACTTTCGTGCTGCTCGACCAGATTCCTGATTATGAAACCATCACAAACCGCGAACCATGACCGATGTTACCTGCGCAGTGATCCGCAATTACGAAGGGCTGGTGCTGATGGTTCGGCGCGGTCCGGGGATGGACAATGCCGGCAAGTGGGAGTTCCCGGGCGGTAAGACCGGGCAGGGAGAGGATCATGAGGATTGCATCATGCGCGAGATAGAGGAGGAGCTGGGCATAGACATCATTATTACAGGAAAGCTCGATCCGGTGGAACACGATTACGGTCACAGGATGATAAGGCTCATACCGTTCATGTGTGATACACTGGCATCGAAACCGTTCTTGAGCGAGCATGATGAATACAGGTGGATGAAGCCTGATGAGCTGGTAGCCCTTGACATGACTGCCGCCGATATTCCAATAGCAGTTCAGTATGTCGCGGAGCACAGTGTCAGTGTTATCAATGAACCTGAGACTGAGGCATCAATTGTCACCGCGGAGGCAGGAGATGAGCTCGCACGGATGATGGCGCGAATCACGAGCGTCGAGGAGATAACCATGGTGGCACAGTCAGCCGTAAGGGATGAAACACTGCTGTCGCAACTGGTGACACTCTCCTCGAGCACGGCAAAGAGGGTCGGATTCATGTCTTCATGGGCTCTCTCCAAGGTGTCGGATATGAATCCTGCGGCACTCTCATCCTGGCTTGCAGCAATGATTGATGCCCTGCCGGGTGTGCCAAACGAGAGTGTGCAGAGATCGTTCATGAGAGTGATCATGCGAAGCCGCCTCGAAGATATTCCACTGTCGCATCACCCCAGGCTGATAGACTATTGCATGGTTATCCTGAGGGAGGAGGATACTCCTGTGGCACCCAAGGCTTACGGTATGGAGATACTGGCTTCCTTCTGCGGCCTCTATCCCGAAATGGTGAACGAGGTCACCGGTCTGGTTCAGCTGGCCATCGCAGACGCTTCGGGAGGGCTGAAGGCGGCCGGGCGGAAGGTGATTCACAGATTAGGCAACAGAGGGGCGGGCGTCTGAAAATGACCCGGTGGGTCCTTTTAGCGAAGCAGCCAGGTTGCAGGGGAGGCGAGAGGAATTTTCGATTTCATTTCATCCTCTGCGTCTTCCTGATCCACGCGGTCATCAGATCAAGTGCAAACGGCGAGAAGGTTTCTTCGATGGTTGCATATTCCGATAAAGCTCCTGTCTCTGCTTGCTGGAAGAGGTGATTGAGTCCCGGCAGGGCTACCGTCTTCACCTTCCTGTTGCCGCCTCTTTTCGCCGCCGCCTTTATGGCCGGAAGATTCTGAGCGGCGCTGACCTGTATGTCCTTCTCGCCGTTCAGGGCAAGGACGGGACACCTGACCTTGCTCCAGAACACTGCAGGGTCAGCTGACAGGAAGTATTTCCACCAGGCATTATTGGTCTGGGCGAGAGCCTGTGCGAACTGTGACATCTCTTCCCTGCGCTCTTCTGCTGTCACACCTCTGGTATCAAGTGCATCATTATACCATTCCATCGCCTGCTTTGCCACTGCCCGCTGGTCCTCACCGGCCATCACGAATCCGAACAGGCCTGTGAGCATGTGAAGCTGCTTCTCAAGATCCGCCTCCGGCATCCCCGAGACCCTGAAGAAGTCCTTGTTCTGCTGGATGATTGCATCGTAACCGGTCACTCCCGGCCCTGCAAGAGAGATGACGAAAGCTATTCTGCTGCTGCGGGATGCAACAATCGGAGCTATCAGGCCACCTTCACTGTGACCTGCCAGACCGATCTTCTTCGGGTCTATCTCCGGCCGTCCTGTAAGA
Organism: Bacteroidales bacterium; assembly: GCA_049294275.1. Taxonomy (GTDB): domain Bacteria; phylum Bacteroidota; class Bacteroidia; order Bacteroidales; family VadinHA17; genus SR-FBR-E99. The sequence continues at coordinate 21,433 of JBAQCQ010000082.1, read as the reverse complement.
AAGATTACGGCGGCCTCGGCATCTCCTGCGAAAGATAGTGATGTTGCTCCTGTCAGACCGCCTTTGGATCTGCCCACACCCCTGTCATCGTACCTCAGAACGGCAATACCATTGCGCGTAAGGTGATCTGCAATGACCCTGAAAGGCTTGTGGTGGAAGATCGTCTCGTCACGGTCCTGCTGGCCGGAACCTGTTATAAGCACAACGGCAGGGAAAGGCCCTGTACCTTCAGGCAGCGTAAGCGTCCCTGCCAGGTCGAACCCCTCGGCGGTGTTGCGGAAGGTAACCTCCTCCTCGAGGTACGGGTAGGGCGGCTTTGGCTCCTGCGGCCGGTTATATGTCACAGGCGCAACGGTACCGCGCCTTAGGTCTATATTATACATCCTTCCGAGCTGCATCCACGTCCCTGTGACGAGTGAATCACCGTTGACTTTTCCGGAATAGCGGCCCCTGATCAGGGGTGCCTCCACGAAGAGTGAATCGCCCGCAAGGGTCACTCTTCCAAGGGGTATACCCGTTGCATTCTGGTCAGGGGAATCCAGGGTCGCCCTGAGGGTGTCAGCCTCCGTCATCGTGAAGTTGAATACCATCCTCAGATCCACGCCTGATTCCTTCAGCTTACCTGACCATGAACCTTCAACATCCTTCATTGTGAGCTGTCCTGAAGCAACCCCTGCTGTGACCGCCAGCAATACCAAAACTAAACCTGACCTTTTCATCTCCTCGTTTTACGTTCTCTTCAAAAGTAGCCATTTCTGATTATATTTGCAGACCCGGAAAGGCAAAATGAAGACGGTAGATACACGCGGACTGATATGTCCTGCCCCGCTGATAAAGACCAGGCAGGGGCTCAATGAGGCAGCTCCTGATGAGACGGTGCAGATCATTATCGACAACGGGACTTCACTTGGCAATGTCAGGAGATACCTCACCGACAACAAACTCTCTTTTACTGTAAGGGAGGAGGGTGAGATTGCAATTGTGACCGTGACACGGGTTGAAAAGAAAGTGATAAGTGCGAATGAGGCAGAATATTGTTCAGTGGAAACTCCGGAATCTGCCGGCAGACGAAATACCGTTGTCGCAATCACCTCCGAAAGAATGGGCACAGGTGACGATGAGCTGGGAACGAAGCTGATGATCTCCTTTTTCAGGACACTCGTGATGCTTGAACCTGCGCCGTCATCAGTGGTCTTTTATAATGCAGGGGTGAAGATGGCGCTGGACGAATCTCCGGTGCTTGAGCACATTAAAGAGCTGACTGAAAAGGGTACGGGCATTTACATATGCACAACCTGCATCAACCACTTCGGTATCAAGGATCATTTGCACGTCGGCAGTTTCAGCGACATGTACCAGATAATGAATATACTCAAGGATGCGGATCATATCATCCGTCCCTGAGCCCAGCCATGGCCTTTGACCTTCTTACAACTGCAGAGACCGGAGGATGCTCCTCGAAGATACCTCCGCGGCAGCTCGAGGAGCTTCTTTCAGGGCTTCCGCTGCCGGTTGACCCTAAGATACTTGTTGATATAGCTACCCATGATGATGCCGGTGTATATAAAATCAATGATGACATCGCCCTTGTTCTGACCACCGATTTTTTTCCGCCACTGGTGAGCGACGGGTATGAATTCGGACTTATTGCCGCAACAAATTCAATAAGTGATGTTTATGCGATGGGAGGCACACCCCTGCTGGCACTGAACATAATGATGTTCCCGTCATCGCGCATACCCCTGGAGGTATATTCCGATATTCTCAGGGGTGGTTATGACAAGGCGCGTGAAGCAGGGGTGAGCATCATCGGCGGGCACAGCATAGATGACTATCCTCCGAAATACGGTCTGGCGGTCATCGGCACTGTTCATCCTGACCGGATCATTACCAATGCCGGTGCCAGGGAGGGAGATCTGCTTATCCTTACCAAGCCGCTGGGGACGGGTATCATTCTTGCCGGTCACCGGCTGAAGATGACAACCCCCGGGCAGCTTGAAGAGGCAAAGCGGCTGATGATGAAGCTCAACAGCGACGGAGCCCGGCTGATGCAGAAATATGATGTCAGGGGTGCAACAGATATAACTGGTTTCGGACTGGCAGGCCATGCCCTGAAAATGGCCCGTGGATCACGAGTCACTATGGTCATTAATATGAAAGCAGTTCCACTTATTGAGGGAACCTACAAACTTGCTGAACAGGGGTGCATCCCCGGCGCGGCATTCCGTAACCTCGACTACACAGAGAGGGAGGCGAGGTTTGATGAGAGTATCGATTACAGCCTGAAGATGATTGCCCATGATGCGCAGACGTCGGGTGGACTCCTGATGTCTGTGGCGCCTGAAAAAGCCGGAGACCTGTTAAATGAACTTCATGCTTCCGGGCATCCTGAAACTGCCGTTATCGGTGCTGTTGAAAAAAGGGGTGATTCGGCTCTGGTGCTGCGGTAGTAGAGGAAGGTCTGAAGGTCTGAAGGTCTGAGGTCTGAAGGTCTGAAGGTCTGAAGGTCTGAAGGTCCAAAGTCTGTAAATTCGAAAGTCCGTAAAGTCTGAAAGATTTGCGATTTGCGATTTGCGATTTGCGAAATTTGATTAAACCGACAATCGACAAACGACAATCGAAAATTCTTCTCCTGCCTGCTTATTACAGGGGCAAAGCAATTATGAACTCTGTGCCGCCACCGGGAGGAGTGCGGACAGAAATCTCACCCTTATGCAGCAGAACGGCATTCTTTACAATGGCCAGACCCAGTCCTGTGCCACCGCTCTTGCGTGACCGGCCGTCATCAACCCTGTAAAACCTTTCGAAGATCCTCGGCTGGTGCTCCCCGGGGATCCCGATTCCGTTGTCAGCAAAGGAGACGGTCTCATATCCCGGTTTGCCAGGGATGCTCTTCACGGTAACGGTGACGTTATCTCCCGCATAGGAAACTGCATTCTCCATCAGGTTCTGAAAGACGGAGACGATAAGCGACCTGTTGGCATTTATTTTCGCTCCCGGCCGGATGTCAATTTCCACCTTAATGTTTTTCCTTGAAATGGCAGTTGCAAGGATTTCACTTACCTCCCTGATCACACCTTCAATCCCGGTTTCTTCGAACGAAAAGCTGCTGCCGGTCTCATCGACCTTATTGAGGGTCACGATATCATTTATCAGTTCGGTGAGGCGCGTTGCCTGTGCCAGTGCCCTGTCCAGAAAATAGCGCTTCTTCTCTTCGTCAAGGTTCCGGTTTTCCATCAGTGTCTCGAGGTACCCCCTGACAGAGGCTATCGGAGTCTTGAGCTCGTGGGCGATGTTTGATGTCATCTGCTGCCTCATGGTCTTTGACTGCTCGAGGCGGGTAATATCCGTAAGAATTATCTCAAAACTGCTGTCGTGGAACATGATGCAACGGACCCCGAAGTACCTGTCTGCCTTTTCTATGCGGCATTCGGTGGAAGGAGTCTCCTGAATCCTGTCGGTGACTTGCCTGTGGTCATCCAGGAAGGATTTTATGGGTGCAAACAGGGGGTGGTCAATGAAACCTTCCGGCCTGGTGGAATGTGTACCGGTGATGGCATTGAGGAACACCATGAAATGGTTGTTGGAAAGGGTAACCTCATGGTCTGGAGAGAAGAAGGCCACACCCTCGTTGAGCACATGGAGATGCCTGAATAGTTTTTCCTTTTCCAGCTTAAGCTCTTCGGTGTTCCTGGCCAGGTTGTTGTATATTCTGACAATCTCCTTCCCGGTCTCGCCGATCTCATTTTTCGGGAAGATGACGGTGGGGTCATTGCCTTCACCCCTGCGCACCCTTGCAGCAAAATCCCTGAGTGTCGTAATGCTTTTCCCAAGACGTCTTGTCACTACTGCAAGCAGGATCCAGACGAGGGTGAACAGGAGGGCAATGAAGATGAAAAAGAAGTAATCGAGCTTCAGAAACTCCCTTATATTTATGTTGTACTCCTCTGCCAGCCTGATGAAATATCTTCCGAACCTTTTGGACAAATAATAGTATTCCTTTCCTGTCGATTCGGACTTCCGGATTGCAGTTCCGTAAGGTGCGTCGAGAGATCGACGCACCTCCACCCTGTCAAGATGGTTCTCCATTGTCTCCCAGTTCTTCACCGAACTGTCGTAAAGCACCACTCCGTCAGATGAGATCAGAGTGATGCGCAGGCCGGGGAGAGGGATCAGGTTGAAAATTGAGTCAATCAGCCTAAAATTGCCGGTTTCAACAACGGAGTTTGCCCTGATGTAATTATTGACAAGCGCTGACATGTCGGTAAGCCTCGTGTCGAGCGCATCGGTCCTGATCTTCTTTTCACGGTGGTACTGAAATACAAGGATGATAATGGTAAAAAGGAAGAAGATGCTGAAAAAACAGAGGAACAGCCTGCTCCTGTAACTTCCCGTCTTTTTCATCTGGCTGATGTTTCAGTCACCGAAATAGTAACCGTATCCTGATTTGTTCCTGATCATGACACCCCTGTCACCCAGTTTCTTCCTGATGCGTGCGATTGTCACATCCACCGTGCGGTCTGTAACAATCACGTCGTCTCCCCAGACCTTTGACAATATCTCATTCCTGGGGAATATTCTCCCGGTGTTGCGCAGGAAGAGTACGAGTATTTCGTACTCCTTGCGGGTCAGCTCAAGGGTTTTCCCGTCCATGTATATCAGCTTGTTACCGCTGTCGATATTGAAATCACCCGCTACCGTTGTATTCCTGATCTGCCCTGATGATGATCTGCGGAGGACAGCCCTGACACGGGCCGACAGTTCCTTGATACTGAATGGTTTGGCCAGGTAATCGTCTGCACCGAGGTTAAACCCGGTGATCCTGTCATTTTCCGTATCCCTGGCAGTGAGGAAAATGACAGGTGTTGTCAGGGAAAACTCCTTTCTGATCTTTTCTGCCAGCCTGAAACCGGAAACGGGACCCATCATCACATCAAGAATGAAGAGATCATAGCTGGCAAGATCTTTAAGCAGAGCATCTTCGGCTGATGTGCAGGCCTCAACTTCATAGTCCTCGGCAGCCAGGTTGAAGGAGAGGATTTCAAGGATATCCTCCTCATCATCGACAACAAGTATCTTATCTTTGGTCTTCATTGCATTTTGTTCAGTCAAAAGGTCTTGATCCTTTTGTTCACTCATCGCGGGTGAATGTTTCGGCAAATTTATGAAATCCCGATGGAATTGTTGTCCGTGATTGTAAAGTTATGGTTTCGCAGGTCACTTGTCGTAAAAGGTTAACTTTGCGGTACGATTATTGAATTCATCCGTCGGATATGAAACACACAATTCTGATACTGATACTGGCAACACTGGGTTACACGACTGCTGCACAGAGCGTTGCCAGTCCCAACTACGGACTGAAATCGCCCCTCACGGCGGAGATCGACAGGGTCGACTTCAATGCTGAAGCCACGGTCATAACGATGACCATTATGAGTGATATAAACAATGCCTGGTTCTGCATTGACAGGAATACCTTCCTGGTCAGGCCTGACGGAATGAGTCTGAAGCTCACCGGGTTGAAGGGTCTTCCTTACTGTCCTGCCACATACAAGTTCAGGCGCCCCGGAGAAAAGGCATCGTTCACATTGACCTTCCCTGCCACGGGGATGCTTCCCTGGTTTTCAATAATTGAAGAATGCGCCGGAGGATGTCTCTCTGTCAGGGGAATTGTGACAGATCAGGCCCTGAACGAAAAGCTGAATGAAGCCTACGGCCTGTCGGACAAAGGTGACGAGGCGGCCGCTTATCTGCTTCTTGAGAGGATAATCAATGAGACTGACTCCCTTAACCTGGGTATTGAAGGATCGGTATACACCTCCCTGATTCTCATTGATCACCGCAGGGGAAAGGTGGAGGCAGCCCGGTCATGGTACGACAGAATGATGACATCCGACACTCCTGACCTCGGGCTTTACCTTGAGACCATACGCAGGCAGGGAATAAGTTTCTGAAACAAAAGAGACGCCCGGGTCGCGGGCGTCTCAGATTTTCACAGGTTGGTCAGTTTCAGAAATGAAGGTCGACGCCTACGGCGACAATCCAGTTATTCTTGTTGTAAGTCTCGGTGAAGGGCACGCTGACGGAACTCATACCCGTCATGGGACGGCTGGTGTTCTTGCTTCCCTCCTGGTAGATGGTATACATACCGCCGAGGTTCAGGTCGATCATCGGGGTGATCCGGAAACCAAGGCCACCGCCGAAGGTGTTGGTGTTAAGGCTGTAGCTGAGCTCATCCTGGTAGTTCGGGTTGACGCCGGTCCTGGTGCCTGAATATGCAAGGCTTGCGCGGATGCTCTTGGTAAAACCGTACTCAAGACCGAAAGCGTACTCGATTAAATTCTTGTCGATCATGTCAACGTCCCTGTCGGCGCTGCCGTCATAGTCTACTGACTGGTCAAAGTAGTAGTTGATGCTGCCCGTCAGCATGAACTTCTCCATCGGCCTGACCTCCACGCCGACTGCCAGAATGGCGGGCATGTCAATGATGGTCTCTGCGCCGTCGGGGAACATCGTGATGGGGGCGCCTGACTCAGGGTCGATGCCAGTTGTAAAGTCGGAAGTCGTCTGGTTGGTGACTCTAAGTTTGGTGGCGAACTCATATTTGATACCAACATTCACTATTTCAGCCAATGTAAGGTTGATACCAACGATGGGGGTTATACCTGAGCCAGTCTGCAGCACGTCTGCTCTCTGGTTTCCCATCAGGGAGGATGTGGCGTTTGCCTGTGCTATCTGGTCGTTAAGAGCGGGTGTGGCCGTCGCAACGGTGCTGCTGACCTGGCTTATGGTCATCACCGGTATGTTTGCAGCCGGGACGCCGATAGCGGCCAGACCTGCTTCAATTCCAGCCTTCTGAGATGCGGTGATATAGCCGAGGTCCTGAGCCTGAGCCAGGGTCAGACCGCCGCCCCCGCCTGTGATGATCGGTTGTACTGAAGTGGGGATAGCAACTATCTGGCCGAGCTGTGTTGCGAGGCCTGTGAAGACGGTACTGGCGGGAATCCATGTGCCGCCCATGTTCAGTTCGATATTCTCAAGCTTGCCTTCGTAGGTGTTGCGTGCCATAACGTAGCGTGCGCCAACGGCCACGGAGAGTATGTCATTGATCTTGTATGCAACGTTGCCGGTGAAACCGTAGAACACGGATGAACCGACAAAATTGGTCTCAAGCTTGTAGTCCTGTGCTCCGCTCGACTGAAGAAGGGGAACGAGATCGGAGATGGGCATCTCTATCATGGCCAGGCCTTCATCATATGTTGCTCCGCCGCCGCCACCGACAGGATTGAATGCTACCGAGAATGCCAGTTTTCCGGTGTTGTACAGGGCATATACACTCGGGAAGAGGGGTTCGCTGACGGTGCCTGCAAAATCCCTGTCGGGTGTTCCGTGCAGATAAGGATAGGTTGTCATGACTGACCTTCTCTGCCCGATCGTCTGGTTATTGATGCCAAAATGAAAACCGGGAGCAAGTTTTGTAAGACCTGCCGGGTTGTAATAAACAGCATCAACATCCGTGGATGCATTTCGGCTGAGAAGCCTGGTGTACTGCGCACTCTGGTTGGTGTTGGTGACGAGCCCGCCCGCAAACAGGGAACCACTGACAACCATTGCGGAAAACACGATTAGGATTTTTTTCATGAGTTTTGGTTTTAATTACACATTTTAGGTTTTATTGTGCATCTTTTTGAAAGTGGCGTAAAAGTATGAAAAAAAATGAAATGTGGAACTTCAGACCAACAAATAGTGAAATGAGAGGCAAAATTGCATGATCTGGTGCGCTAACCAGTCAATAGCCGGATGATCACCTTACCATGAACCTCCGTGGCAGGTCAGACCCTGTTGATCAGTTGCCCGATTGTTCTTCGTTCCTGAATACCTTCCATATCTCATCAGAGGTTTTGCGGTTTTCGATGAGGTCATTGACAATTTTAAGATTGTGAGAAGCTTTCCTTGCCAGGGCAGGGTCAGGTGAGGCGGAGAGCTGACTGAGAGGCTCCAGGGCCTGTTCAGGGCGACCGGCAATGATGTAGCCGGCTGATTCCTTAAGCGGACCGCCGTTATAGAGCATTTCCGTGTAGTTCTCGGTGAATGGATAAAACTTTCCGATGCAGTCCTTCGCTGCCTCTTTCGCGAGAAGGATGACATTCTCCTTCCTGTTTGCCAGTGTAGGCCCTCCGATCAGACCGAAGATTGTGTATTTCGTTTTTATGTAAGTGGATTTCTCCCCGGCACACCTGTCAACGACCTCTCCTTCTGAAGTATAAAGCGTTATGTAAGTGTTCGCGAAGAGATAGAAGTCTTTGACCAGCATGGCATCACCCTCATCATCCTCCCCGAGCAAGATCTCCGATTCAACCCACAGGTTGATTGAGTCAAGAGCTATGAGCATATTTGCACCGTGCTGACTGCAGATGGTTCTGACAGTGTCAGTGAATTCAGGATACTGCATTGACATCACTGTAAATCCCTTTTTCAGTGTGTCTGTCACCATGAATACAGCCCGCTGATCTTTCAGTATTAATTCTGCCAGCCCGGCTGAAAATCCCTTCACCGCTGCACCATAGGCTGGTTCATTCTTGTCCTTTATGAAGTCAGGGACCTGGTAATCAAAGAAGTTGACAAACACAAACCTGTTGCTGTCTGCTGGCAGATCGGCTTCAGGAGGGTATGTCCTCTGCATCTTTATTGTGGTGGTGCACGACGATGCCAGTGCTATCAGCATAATGAAAAACAATGGCTGGATTATCCGTTTCATTTTCGGGAATTTTAATGAGGGGCCTTTTCTTAAATCAAAGTTAGCTTAATAAGTTCAATAATTATTAAAAAGGGGTGTTCACCCTGTGACGGCGAACACCCCTTATAATGTTGGTCCCCAAACCTCTAGGGGATTATCTCAACCTTGATGTCATCGAGGAAGATACGGTTCTTGCCTGCGCCAACACCAACAAGATAATAGTCGTAACCAAGGAACTTGATCTGTGTCTCTGCGGTTGCTCCGGTGACAGTAAATGTGCGCGTTGCTGAAGGCTCGCTCCACATACTGATACAATAGGCAGTGACGGCACCGGCATCAGCGGGATAAACAGGCCAGTTATCAATGATGAACTGGGCCTGGCTCACGGTTCCGGGTCCTATGACACTGACGTTAAGAATGTTGTCGTCCATGGTGCCTGCAGCAGTCATATAAGGTATGGCCTTGAAGGTTACCTGCAGATTTACGGTACCGACAATCTTACTCAGTACAGGAGAGATGAGGTCTCCGCCATACCCTGTCTTTCCTACTTTTACAAATCCCTGGCGGGCATAGAGAAGGGGTGTGGTCCCGCTGCCGGTGGTGGTGTTGACGGAGCTTGTCCATCCCTTGTCTTTCTGCTCCTGTGTCCAGTTGTCGATACGGGTTTCGCCCGTGGTGGTGTAAAAGACGGCGCTGCCATAAGCAAGCCAGCTGAAGTTCTCTTCCAGGACCACAGTGCCTGGCGACTGGGTAAGAACTACTGTCGAAACCACGGCCGGGAAATCGGTTGCAGTCAGTGTCAGGGTCACCTCGCGCGGATCAATGCTTGTATTTTCCAATGCCGTGAAGGTGATCTTCTGCGTTGTGAGCGAGACTTCATCGAGCCAGGTGTCATCACTGAGTGAATAGGTCCACGAGACATTTGAAACGACATCAACCGCGAAGCTGCCGCCGCTGGCAGGGATAGTCACCGAGGCCGGCAGCGTTATATATGGCACGTTACCCTCCTGGTCTACCCGGAACAGCACCGGCTGTTCCTCACCGTCGACCACAAAGGCAAAGTTCTCTGTACGTGCATCAAAGGTCTTGTTTTCTGTAACGATAATCTTGAAGATGCCGTCATCTTCTCCCTTTTCCGGAAAGACCTTCACCCAGTCGGCGTCACCCTGTTTCTCTATCTCCCATGCCCTGTTGGAACGCACAACATAGCTCTGGGTCTTGGCAGCCTTGGTAACAGTAAGGCCGGTGGGATTTCCTTCGATGCTGAAGAATGGGTCCCCCTCTTCAACCACGGGTTTGTCACACGAGGTGATAAGGAAGGCAGAGGCAAGGATCAGCGAAAGCGTCAGTGCTGTCCTGCCCATTATTCTGAAAATATCTCTTGTCTTCATTGAGTTCATGTTTGCTTTGGATTTGTGGTTATTTTCCTCCGGCAATCGCCTGTTTGCTCCACCATACGGGTGTCTTCATGTCATTCGGTCCTCCCATCTCAGCCAGTGCGGCATTGGCATTGGCGCTGTTGGTAGACATTGTGGTGTTCGGGTAACCCAGGCGGGTGGGCAGAACTTTATCGTTGTAGATTGTTCCTTCGCCGATTGTAAGGACCGGGTAACCTGTCCTGCGGTACTCATGGTAAGCTTCCATCCCTATCCAGAAGAGCGCCAGGTATTTCTGGTTTGCAAGGAACTCGGTCTTGTTCGCAGCCAGGTCCCATGATCCCAGTGGCGATGCCAGGTAGGTATCAATATCGCCCGAAGAGATAGTCACAGCCGGAACCGCCAGTGCCCCGAGGGCTGACCACTTCTGCATTGTAGCCCTGACACCTGCTTCATACCAGGTTTTGGCTGCCGCCTGTCCTCCGCTGATAAGGTTCCTGAGCGCTGCTTCGGCAAGGATGAACTGCACCTCTGCATAGTCCATGAATGTTGCCGGTGCATCCTTCCTGCAGAAGACGGTGAAGTTCAGCCATGATGTCCCTATATCAACCGTGCTTCTCTCCTGGTCGGTGCAGCCCGAGACTGTTCCTTTCCAGATGTTGTCCGGGTTGACGGTGACATTAGGGTTCTTTTTCCCAATCACCGGCAGTCGTGGATCAACATATACCTGGTTGCCGTTCACATCGGTCCGGACTGTCATGCTGATGAGCTGCCTGGTGAGCTTCCTGCCGCTGGAGGTGAACTCGCTCTCGGTTGTAGTTCCGAAATTGCTCAGATAAGGGTCATTGCCGGAAAACTTAACGGTAGCGTTGTCGGCATTGGATGCAAAGACCGGATATTTGGCCGTATTGGTCAGGATTTCGGTCATTTTTGTGCCAACGTTCATCTCGGTACGTCCGCTGACCCTGCATAGTAGCCTGAGGTAGAGCGAGTTGTTGAATTTTCTCCACGCTGCCATATCGCCACTGTACATCCCGTCCATGGAAGGAGTGATGAAGACAGGATCGGTTGCATAGATATCATTGGCCTTTTCCAGGTCTGCAAACATCAGTTCATACACCTCACGCTGAGTGTTGAAAGCCGGGGTAAGTGTTCCGCCCAGTTTCCTGCCGGTGAAGGCCTCCTCATATGGAACACTCCCGAACATATCGGTCATGTTTGAGAAGAAGAGCACCTTGAAGGTGAGGGCTATGGCCTCCAGGGATTTGTCTCCCTGTTCCTGTGCCAGTTCATACATATGGTCTATGTTCTTGCCGTAAGTGGCATAATGGTTCCAGAAACCGTACCAGTCTCTCGAATCCTCAAGGAAGTACTGGTGCTCCCTGCGTGTAACGCCTCCGGTGAATGCTGTGAACTGAATGAGCTCATTGTTGTAGTACCATGTGCGGTTCAGCCACTGGTTGGCGGAGTTGTAGAGTATGGGTTCGAACATGCCCGAGGCCTGTATCATGCCTACGAGTGTTCTGTTTGGATTTGTATTTATCTCTTCAAAATCCTTTGTGCAGGAATAGAGGGATCCGAGTACAAGCCCGCAGATAATGAGTATTTTAAGTTTTTTCATTTCTTGCCTGTTTTTAGATTAGAATGAGAGTCTCAGGTTTACGCCCAGCGTGCGTGTCATCGGGAAGGCACCTGCCTCAATGCCGTTAAAGACATTGGTGCCCGTCATTATGCCGCCTTCCGGATCAAACTGCGGCCACTTGTCCCAGCTGAAGATGTTGGTAGCGAAAACAGCTATGCTCGCACCCTGCAGTACCCTTGTCTTCTGGGCCAGAGTTGCGGGGATGGAATATTCGAGACGTGCCTCCCTGAACTTCAGGAAAGAGGTGTTGAATGTGTGAGATTCACCTGTGTAGCGGTCGAGCACCCTTGCCTGGTAATAGGTGTAAATGCTGTTGGTTACGGTATTATTGACCTGGCATACTGCAGTTCCGTCCTCATTGGTGGAAAGGACATTCACACCTTCAGCCACGATGCCGTCATAACGGCCCTCGAGTGAGTTGGTGAGCTTGCCCTGGTATGAGAGAATTCCATTGGTGACCGAGTACCTGTTGCCACCCCACTGGTATGAAAAGAGCATATTAAGAGAGAAGCTCTTATAACTAAAGGAGGTGCTGAAGCCTCCTCTCCAGTCAGGATTGACCTTCCCGAGGAAATTGTCAGCAGTGGTGTTGACTGTCGGTAGCCCGGTTGTTGCATCAAGGACCACTTGCCCGGAGCAGTCGACCCGGTTTCCGTTGTCATCAGTGTAGTAAGAGCCTTCCGGCGCTCTCTTCAGTGCAAAGCCGTATATCTGGTGCATTTCCTGACCAACGTATGAGTATACATGGAGTCTTCCTCCGATGGTTGTTCCCATGTCAGTCTCAAGAGGCTTGTTGGGATCCCATCCTTCCTGGAGGCTCACTAGGGTGTTCTTGTTCTTTGCCCAGTTGAGGCTCAGGTTCCATGTGAAGTCCCTGGTTTTTACGGGTGTTGCATATAAAGAAACCTCAATGCCCTTGTTGTTGATCTCGCCGGCATTGATCTTCATCAGTGAAGCGCCCACTATCGGGTCAACGTCAACCTCCACAATCTGGTTGGTTGTGGATGAATTATAGAGTGCGAGGTCGAAGCCGATGCGGTTCTTCAGAAACTTCGCATCGAGACCGAGCTCCCAGCTTTCGACATTCTCAGGCTTGATCATCGGGTCGGGGATTGTAGAAGGAAGCGTATATCCCCCGCTTATCGAGGAGGCCGAATAATACTGGTCAAGCGCATATGGCCCGGTATCATTACCCACGTTTGCCCATGAGAGACGAAGCTTGGCAAAGGTCACTGCCGGCAGGTTGTTATTGAAGTCGAACAGCTGGTCAATGAGCACGCTTGCGGCCACTGAAGGATAGAAGTACGACCAGTTGTCCTTTGACAGGGTGCTTGACCAGTCGTTGCGGCCCGTGATATCAAGGTAGCAGGTGTTGTTCCATCCCAGTGAGACGAAGCCGTACAGGCTGTTGATAACCTTGTGGCTTCTGTAGTTGGAGGGATCAGGATTGATGCCTGTCGGTACGTTTGAGGTATGGTATACACCGTCAATGTCAAGCTCATCAAGCTGAACGGTGTTGCTGTTGTACTGACGCACCATATTGTTGCCACCGAAGGCCGTTGTTGTGGTAAGCTTCCCGTCGGCAAAATCCCTCTGGTATCTCAGCAGGAAGTCGGAGTTGAATTCATAATTGATGAGCGACTGCTCCCTGTAAAAGCCGTTCTCCCAGCCAAATGTCATCTTCGGTTTTCTCTGCGTACGAAACTCGAAACCCATGTCCATCCCGGTTCTCAGATCGAGGGTCAGTCCTTCAGCGAGGTTTACCGTGAAACCAAGGTTACCGAACACCCTGTCCTTGTCAGTCGAGTTGAGCTCTTCATAGAGGACCCTGTAGGGGTTGTATGACCCGGTACCGGCAAAGACGAGACTGTTACCGTTCTCGGAAATGGTGGCGTTCCTGTTGATGGCGTTGAACCTTCCTTCGAAATATTCGCTTTTCCAGTCGTTCATCGAGTTCGAGTTGTACCCCCACATCAGGTCGTACATCACCGTGGTCTGGTGATAACCGGCCATGGGCATGTTGTCGCTTTCGGTCCGGTAATAGTTGACCTTGGTCCTGAACTCGATCCATTTGTTTACCGGGGTTTCATACGAGAAGGTATAAGCCTGCTTGCCGAACCCCGTGTTGGGCAGTATCCACTCGTTTCTCGTGTCAGTCATGGAGAAGCGTACGTTCTGTCCCTCACCGTTGCTGCCGCTGATTGAAATGGAGTTATTGAGTGTGACACCGTCCTGGAAGATGCCGGTGAACCAGTCATCCTTGTAGACGAACGGTGTGGCCACAATCTGGCCGGTCTCCCAGTTCTTGCCTTCGTACTGGTAGCGCAGCTTGTCAGGACTAAACTCCTCACCCCAGGCGTAGCGCGAGAGGTTTCTGGGGGGAAAGTCGGTTGTTCCGACCAGGCTCGGATCAAGGGTCCAGAAGTTGTATTCGTTAAGACCCATGTCGGAACCGGATCCGTACTGCGTCTGGAAATCGGGCCAGTATCCCGGTCTCTCCATCACCACTGATGAGTTGACGGTGACGCCAATGCCCTTTGTCTTACGGCCTGACTTCGTTGTTATAACGATGGCGCCATTGGCAGCCCGTGATCCGTAGAGGGCTGTTGCAGCGGGGCCCTTCAGCACCGATACCGACTCTATGTCGTCAGGGTTAATATCACTGGCACCGTTACCGAAGTCAACCGGGAAATCTGATCCTGAGTTCGTATAAGGACTGCTGGATGAGGTAGCCGTTGTTCCTGAACGGACCGGCACGCCGTCAATCACAAAGAGAGCTTCATTGCTTCCGTAATTGAGCGACTGATCGCCGCGCAGCGTCACACGCATTGATGCGATGGGTCCGGTACCGGCTCCGCTGAAGGTAAGTCCGGCAACTTTGCCCGCCATGCCGTTGAGCCAGTTCGAAGAGACGACCTGTGTCAGTTCCTCGCTGCCTACCTTTGTTACTGCATACCCGAGCGATTTCTCCTCGCGTGTCAGGCCAAGGGCTGTGACTACAACCGCTGACACCTCAATCGCCTCTTCCTGGAGGGTCACATTTATGACGCTTCTGGTTCCGACGGCGATCTCCTGCTTCACATAGCCCAGGAACTGTATTTCGAGGACGGGGTTTTCACCTGTAACCCTGAGTGACCATGCACCATGACTGTCTGTGCTTGTACCCGTGGCTGTTCCCTTGATCACGACAGTGGCCCCGAAGATGGGTGTGACACCGTCAGGCTCAAATACCTTGCCTGTCACCTGCCTCTCCTGTGCCATCACCGGCAGCATAACCAATGCCATCAGGAAAGTGATAAGGAGAATCTTAAGATCTGGTTTAAGTTTCATAGATTGGTGGTTTTAGATTAGTGATATATAGATTATTGCATAGTCCATGTAAAAACTTTTGGCCTGCTCATCGTCTCAGTGTATGTGTTGCCGAAACGGTCTGTCACGATAACGGTAAGTGTCGAGGTGGCCGATGTTGCCCTGGCCCTGAACATGTGGCCCGTGTTACCTGTCACGAATGAGCTTGTCGGAACGGCACCGGCGTTAAGCCTTTTGGCTGCATATGATATAATATGCAGCGGATCCTGTGCCGAAACACGCTCAACCGGCAGTGATGTGCCGCCCTCCTTCACCTCAACCGTCCAGGCGGGGTCATACCCCCAGACGTTAATCAGTATGTCATTCACCTGGTTGGGTGTGGCGTAGACTCCTGCATACTCGGCAAGCGCAGCGTCAGTTGAATTTGGAGCAAAGGCTGCGGCTGTAATGTGCACGGTGTTGAGGTCGTACGTCCGGAACTGGTAGGTCTTCGGGTAGCCCATACTCTTGTAATACCATTTAATGTCCCTGCCGTTTATCTCCCATACGCCGTAACCTCCCGGGCTGCCGTCTTTGCAGATGTGATTGCCGGCATAGCCTGTTTTACCGGTCCACCACCATGTGGCGCTGACAGCAGCGGTGTTGCGCTCAATCACGGAACCTGACTCCACGGTATAGTTGATATGTGTGTGACCGCTGATGAGATACACCTTCTCAAAGGCGCTTACGAGAGATATGAGCGTACTTCCGTTGTTGAGAGCGATGGAATTAACCTGGTGCCCGCTGCCGTCGAGCGTAGGATTGGCCCAGAGCGGTGAATGCATCAGGATTACCAGCGGGGTGCTCTTGTCAGATATTGCTGCAAGATCCTTTGTCAGCCAGCCGGTCTGGGCAGACACAACTATGTCGCTGTAATTACGGTCACCGATCACACCCTGTGAACCACCGGTGTTGATGTACTGAATGTTGTCGAGGACGACATAATGAACAGCCCCGAGGTTGAATGAATAATAAGTCGGTCCGATCAGCTCCCTGAATGGCAGTTCTGCCTCAACGTCTGCTGCAACGTACGGGTCATTGTCATGGTTCCCCATAAGGTTGAACACCGGGCAGTTTATCTTCTTCATCTCCGGAATGTAATTCGGCAGACGGAAGCCGTTTTCATACCAATAGACGTCCCATGTCATATCACCCATAGCCACACCGTATACTTTTGTGCCTGAGCCTGTAAAAGAGCTGATGGTAGCGTTCACATCAGGGATGATTCCGTTGCTGAACTGTACCAGGTCATCGTTACGGTTGGCCAGGTGCCAGTCGGCCATCGGGATAATGACATGCTTGCTGTTGTCGGAGCGAACGAGCGAAAAGTCATGCTGCTCGACCGTGGTTCCGCCGGCCAGGTGTTTAAAAAACTGGGGTATGTTGTCGCTGGCGGCAATCTCGTAGTTGCCGGGCTGGGAGATGAAGACGAACTTGTTCTGTTTTGCTGAAGGGAGGTAGTATATGCCCTCGCTGTCAGTGACGGTTACCTCCACCCCGTCTGAGACAACCACGCCTGGTACTCCCTCTCCGTCACAAAAGACTATCCCTTTGACTGTCATCCCGGGCTTATCGGGAATGCCCGTCCCTGCGGTGACGTTAACCGTCAGGGTCCCAAGCACCAGGCTCTCGCTACCCCTTCTGACCGTCAGCCTGTAGGATCCGGAGGCGACCCCTGCCGGCAGCAGGAGGGTGGCCGTCTGGCCTGTCACTGCCGTGACAGTGCCATTATATGACTTACCTGTGTCAGTAGTCAGCACAAATTCAATTAAATCATTCACCGCAAATCCGGCTCCGGTCAGTATTATCTCACCGCCGACCGGTACACTCAGGTTTGATGGAATGGAAATGCCGGTTATCTTAAGTCCGTCTTCGGGCTCAGGCTCCGGTGGCTCCGGCCGGCATCCGCTGCAGGCGGTCATTATGACCGCAATTAAAATCAGTATTTGTTTTCTTATATCCGGCATCCAATCTGTTTTGCTACTGGTTATATCCAAGGTCTGCAAGTGTCTCCTGCGGAGTCTTCACGGTTCCCTGGCTGCGGACCTTGCGTTCATGATAAAAATCGATTGTGAGGTCTGTCCGGTTTGTGATCATCCCGTCAGCCAGCGGAGCAGCTTTTCTGCCTGTTCCGGGACCAAAGTACTTCTCCATCTGTTCAACGGTGTTGATTGAATAGATGTTTGCCTTCAGTCCTGCCGCATGTAACTTCCCTGCAAAAGCCGGTGAGAGGCCGTCATTTGCATCGCCGAGGTTGGTACCGATGAACTGCGCGCCGCATTCCAGGGTGTAAGAGACGATCTCATCCATTACCTCCTCTTTTGCAAATTCGTTCGTCTTCGGGTTGCTCACCAGGAAACTGCTGAGCACCTTTTCGCCGAAAACCCTCTTGAAATTCATCATTCCCGGGCGCGAGAAGGTCTGAACGAGGATCTTGCCCCGGGTTTTCCCAACGTTGACCTTATCACTGACAGTAAAGGGCTCGTCAGCGCTGATTTCGTCTCCCTCAAGCGGATTCCACCCGATGCGGGTCAGTTCATCATAGATATGCTCTTCAAGAAGTGGGTATTCCTCGGGAATCTTTGCTTCGATAAAAACCCCCGGTCTGTGCCCGTTGTCTGCCGGATCAGCCTCATATTCAAAGTGATATATTCCTGCCTCATCCCTCGTGAAGGTCCGGCTGCCATCTGCATTGCGCTTTATTCTTTTGCCTTCGGCAATGCGAAATACATCTTCAAAGACCAGCACATCCTGCCCTGCAAAGCTTTGCCTTGCCTGCTCGGGATTCTTTTTGTTGAAGGCGCTGCCTGCGTCGAGCTTCATTATCTCTTCCAGGGTGAAACTGCCGATGGGGTCACCCTCCCTTCCGGGGAACTTTTCAGCCACATCGGCGGTGCGCTTGAATGTCTTGTCATGTATTATGATAAGGACGCTGTCCTTTGACCTTTGTACGTCGAGCTCCAGGTAATCGGCGCCTGTGTTGCGGGCCCAGCGAAAGGCAGCTTCAGTCAGTTCCGGTGCCCAGTATATGGTTCCGCGGTGCGCTATGACAGCGTTTTCAGGCATATAATCCTGCACTTTTCCGCCCGCGGGCGCATTCTTCTGTCCGCATCCGGCCACCATGGCGGCCAGAATCACTGTATAAAGCATTATTCTCTTCATCTTCCTGTCTCATCTGGGGTTTGCTCTGTTCTGTCTTATTTTCCACTCTTCAGTGTGGAATTTAACCTTCGGGTCCCTGACATCGTCACACTTCACTATCAGTGCGCCCTCCTTTTCCCAGTACGATTTTACAGTGTGGCCCGCCATCGGACCGTCTTCCGGTCCGCGAACAGTCACATCATCAGGATTGACAACCATCTTCAGTCCGGCCGACTCATTTATCATATCCATGTCGCCGCGGCTGTTGCCTCCTACTATCAGCGGTGTGGCCTTGATGAATGTTTCTATCGTATGTGCTTTTCCGTCATCCTGCGGGATGGGAGGGATGATTTCACCCGTCGTAACGCCGTCCTTAATGACACATTTGGCGCCCACGACATTTATGTTTGATATGCCGAACTCCTCGGCAACGAATTTCTGGTAGAGGATCTCCGGCGAGGCAGTGAGTATCCACACCTCGAACCCGTATTCCTTAAGGTTGGCTATCAGCTGCTTCATCTCGGGGTAGAACTTTCCCCTGTAGGCATCGCGGTAGCAGTCATAGCCTATGGTCTCTATCTCCTCAGGCGTCAGTCCGGCAAGAAAATGAACCCTGTCTTCCACGTACGGCTTGCCGACATTGTTGCCGTCCTTTACCATACGGTCAAGTATCTTCAGTTTATCCTTCGCCTCCCTGTCTTTTCTCTCCTTCAGCACCAGGTCTGCATAGCGGTAGAGAGCCTCATCGGCGAGGTACCAGGGAACCTGCCCGAAGGTTGTACCGTCGCAGTCGAACACTGCAACCTTACGCACGGTCATGGGGATGGTCCCGTTCAGGAATCCCTCTATACGGTCATTGATCTCCTGCGACCACCCGTGAATGTGCCGGTAGGTCTGGGCATTAAGCGTCATCTGCAGGCAGAAGGCTGATATTAAAACCGTTGTAACAATTCGCTTCATATGTCTGTGTGAATTATCCGAGATAAGTTGCTTTTTCCTTTTTCCATGTTGTGGCTGAGAAGATTGCTGCCAGTATGCTGGCGGCAATGAAGATCCAGAATGTTGCATTCCATCCCAGGGTTATGTTGTCGGCTACGGCACCTATCAGGACCTTTGAAAGCAGGGCGTCACCGATCAGGTAGCCGAAGAGGCCTACAAACCCCGCGGCTGTGCCGGCTGCGTTCTTGGGAACGAGGTTGATTGCCTGGACTCCAATGAGCGCCACGGGGCCGTAAATAAAGAACCCGATTGCAATAAGTGCGGAGTAAACAACTGTGACCCTTGTGGCATCGGGATCAGTCGAAAATGCCTGTGAAAGGAAGGAGGCCACCGGTGCTGCCTTCCAGTAGAGGATGACGCTGAGCAGCACGAGCAGCATAAAGATCACGTTGGCCGGTGCACATCTCCCCCTGAAAACTTTAGAGGATATCCAGCCGATGAGTATCATTCCGGGGACGCCTGCGTAATTATGCAGCGAGAAGGCCATCTTGCCTTGTTCGCTCGTCAGCAGTCCGGCCTCCTCAGTGTAGGTAGGGGCCCAGTCGGCGATGCCGTAGCGTATCAGATAGACGAAGACATTTGCCAGGGCTATCAGCCACAGAATCTTATTTTTGAAGATATAATTTACAAAGAGTTCCCTCACGGGTATCTTTTTGTCTGAGCTCATCTCCTTCTGCGCCGGGATATCATTCCTGTATTTATCGATTGACGGCAGTCCGCACGACTGCGGCGTATCCCTCAGGGCCCACCAGCAGAAGATGGCCAGCAGGATAGCCACTGCTCCCGGGAAGACAAAGACAGCTCTCCAGCTCTGTTCAACCATTATGCCGCCTCCGATGTCAGCAACAAAAAGGCCACCGATGAGCAGCGTGCCCCATGCTGCCAGGTTGCCCATCAGGCCGCTGCCTACGGTATGTGAGGTGTTCCAGACCCCCATCTTGAAGCTGCGTTCGTTATGCGAGAACCAGTGCACCATGATCCTCCCGCACGGAGGCCAGCCCATTCCTGCGAGCCACCCGATTACAAGCATGAACATGAAAATGATGGCCACTGAGCTTGTCGCAAAGGGGAATATTCCGACGCACATCATCAGCGAGGCTGATGGCACGAGACCTATCACCAGGAACTTCCTGGCATCTGACCTGTCTGAGAGTGCGCCCATCAGGAACTTGCTGAAGGCGTATGCGATGGATATGGCTGACAGGGCGATGCCGAGCTGTAACTTTGTATAACCGAGCCCGCCACTCTCAACCGGCTGAATCATGCCGGGAATGGCAAGCGCCAGGTTCTTCCTTACAAGGTAGTATGCTGCATACCCTATAAAAGCGCCAAGGAAAACCTGAAGGCGCAACCTCTTATAGGTGGCATCAACCTTCTCTTCCGGAAGCGGATCTTTGTAGGGCGGTGGTTTCAGGAAGTTGATCATAGGTTCACAGGTTGTTTTGTTTGCACTTCTCGGTCACTGGTCAAATATTATCAATCTTATGTTGCTTCAGGTTGTTTTATGATTAAGATTATGTTACATCTTATGATCCGCTGCTACTTCTGCTGATTGTCCCAGGGCCATGGCTTCGCTTGCAGCCGGTCGCCTACTCCTCCCATTTTGCCGCCATCTTCTTCACCCTGTAAGGATACTTTTCAGCAAGGTCAACTGTCTCCGAGGGATCACTTTCCAGGTTATAAAGTTCCCGGGCATTCTCATCCCCGGGCGTGAACTTCATAGGTTCCCTGACCTTTGCCACGAGCTTCCAGTTGCCCATGCGTATAGCCCTGTTGCCTTCATGCTCCCGGAAGAGGAATTCGCGATCAGGTTTCCTGCCGTTCAATGCGGGAATCAGGCTGAGGCCTTCGGGCGGAATTGTCTTTGCTCCTTTAAACTCTTCAGGGTATTCTACCCCGGCAAGTTCGAGGCAGGTTGGCATGATGTCAATGAGATGCCCTACCTGCGTGCTGATGGTGCCGTTTTGCTTCAAACCTTCCGGCCAGTGAACAATAAGAGGTGTTGCCTTTTGTCCGGAGGAACATGAGGCAAAAAGGAAAACAGCAGCGGTATGAACCAGGAGTGACGGTATCCCGGCCGGCACAGTTGCTTTTGTTTTGGTAGATTCTTTCATGATCAGTTTTACTGTTTGAATCTGTAACTCCGGGGGCTACGACAGCACATAAGCCTTTGCCATCTCCGTGAATTCC
>JBAQCQ010000081.1:0-2645 GCA_049294275.1 Bacteroidales bacterium | reverse complement strand
CCAACTGCACATACCGCCGAACGTTACCGCTAATCGTCAGACAAAGCCAATAACAAGGAATGACAATAATTTGTAAATTTGCCATATGAGCAAATACTCTGAAATATTAAGTAAAATTCGGGACGTGGTAAGCGGAATTGCCCCAAAATCAGAAGTCTATCTTTACGGATCCAGAGCGAGAGGTAATTCAAAAAAACAATCCGATTGGGACATTCTTATTTTACTTAACATCACCAGAATTACATTCGACTTTGAGAAAAGAATAATTGATGCTCTTTACGATATTGAGATTGAGACAGGGGAAGTTATTTCTCCATTGATCTACACAAAAAAGGACTGGGATAATAAACACTTCTTCACCCCTCTCTATGAAAATATCAACCGAGAAGGAATACGTTTGTAATGAATTCTGAAAAAGAAAGCTATATACGCTACAGATTAGCACGTGCCTGGGATACTCTGGATGATGCTAGAATCCTTGCAGCAAAAGGTAAATGGAATTCTACGATTAGCAGACTTTATTATGCAGCTTATTATCGTTAGTTTTTCAACAAATTGTACAACTAATTGGTCAATTATGTTTCAACATCCAGATCAATAGCAAAATAAATATGCCAAAAAGCTTGTCAATACGAATTATTAATTATACATTTGTATAATTAATATGATGTCACCATGGCAAGACCAATAAAAGAAGAGAGCATCTACAGGATATCAATCCACAAGAACGGAGGCTACCAGTACGCATCCACTCATCCATACACAGTGACACCCGAGGGAAAGAGGAAGTATACGATCCTTCACTGGGGCACGGTTGACAAGAACATGAGGTTCACCCCTGGTCCACGTTACATCTATGCAAGCCATGAGGAACGCTCAAAACTGATATTCCCTGAAGACTGGGACATGAGCCTGGCCTACAAGTTGTCGGGCAAACGAAGCCAGGGCAGGCCCTCGTATGATGGGGATGACCTGAATCGCTTCTACGGTGACGTGTGGCTTTTGGAGCAAGTAGCCCTAGAGACAGGCATTCGTCAGGACCTGTTGAGCGTTTTCGAGGGTAACACCGAGATGGTGAACGACATATTGACACTTTCATTCTTCCCCTTTTTGACCGGTCATACCTACAACCGGCTTGCACGCTGGCAGCGGATAGCCAAGACGCCTTCCAATGCGGAACTGACACCGTTCATGATCACCCGCCTGACTCAATCCATCACTGAATCAGAGCGAATGGAACTGTTCCGTTTGCGTGCGGGCAGGCTTGAGAAGGGTGAGCTTTGTGCCGTGGATTCCACGAGCCGATCGGCTTATGGAGACACGCTGGCTGATGTCAGGTGGGGAAGGAACAAGGATAGGTTGCCGCTGGAACAGACCCTCGAGGTGGTTGTCTACTCACTGGACAGCCATATGCCAATCTATTACAGGACTTTCCCCGGCAATATTCCTGATTCCAGGAGCGTGGAGACGATACTCACCGACCTGAACCACGCCGGGTTCCCGAAGGTGATCCTGGTGACGGATCGGGGATACGAGTCGCTGGCCAACCTGGAGCGCTACATCCTGCGCAGGCAGCCGATGATCATGTTCGTCAAGGTGCACCAGAAGCTGGTCATGGAGAAGATTCCTGAACTGGGGAGCTTCGCCGGCAGGCCTGATGGAATGAGGATCGATGCGGGAACGAGGATCTACCACAAGCAATATGACATGGAGTATGATGTATCCGGCAAGGGTGGTGCCACCATCAAGGCTGACCGCCTCAAGCTCAACCTTTACTTCGACGCCGTGCGCCGGGGGGAAGAGCTTACCACCCTGGACATCGCGATTGAATCGCAGCGGGCGGCCCTTCAGGCTATCAGGGATGCAGGGGAACCCCTGGATGATGATGTGACAATCAGGAAAAACTACAACTGGTTTGACATCGAATATAAGGCCTCTGACCGTACCCTTGTCGCCTTCACGGTCAACGAGAAAAAGGTGGATAACGCCAGGCGTGCCTCGGGATTCTTCGCCAACATGACCCTCGGGGTTAACATGGACCCGATGCAAGCCCTTGATGCCTACGGACTTCGCGATGAACAGGAGAAATACTTCCAGCAGATGAAAGGACAGATGGGATTTGACAAGCAGCGTTGCTGGTCGGAAGAAGGAAAGACCGGTCGGCTCTTCGTGCTCTTCACGGGATTGATCATCAGCTCTTACGTCAGGCACGTCTGGAAAACCACCCACCTGAAAGACAAGTTCAGCTCTACCCATGAAATGCTGGACGAGATGCGTTCTATCCGTTGCACCGAACACAAGGGAAAAGCCAGGTTCATCACCCCTTTCGTGGGTTCCCAGCTGGAGATCTGCAATGCTTTTGGCTTTGATGTGCCACAGGGTTGCGCCCCTGTATACCACTCAAAGAAAAAGGCAGAGAAAAAGCGGGAGAGACCTAAAAAACAAAACCCGATTAAACCGGAGAATTAATTGTACAAAATAATGCAAAACTCACGAGTTTAAGGCAGATTATTAATCACCAATAAGCTTATAGTTGCGGCGCGATCAATGAGTAATCAAAATGAAAATATATGAATCCGCCGCGATGGCAAAAACCACGCCATCCCCTCCCATGGGTCGGGGTACGCAAACAGAATATACCGCCG
>JBAQCQ010000080.1:0-24720 GCA_049294275.1 Bacteroidales bacterium | reverse complement strand
CTTGCAGGAGCACAGTTCCCGGTAGGGACCACCACGGTCATCTGGACTGTTACGGACATCCACGGCAACGACACCCAATGCCAGTATGATGTTGTTGTCAGCGACACGCAGGATCCGACTATCACCTGCCCGGCAGATATTATTGATATTCCGGCTGATGCCGGCGAATGCTATGCTACAGGAGTAATTCTGGGTATGCCGGTCACAGATGATAATTGCGGAGTGGCAAACGTAATAAATGATGCCCCTGCCCAGTTCCCGGCTGGTGTCACTACTGTCACCTGGACTGTTACTGACATTCACGGTAACACATCAACTTGTGAACAACTTGTTACTGTAATTGACACCGAGTTTCCGTCATTCACTCCTCCTGCTGATCTGACCATTTATAAGGATGCAATGTGCGGTTATGACGCCAGCGTGGGTATCACGGGAGATGTAACGGATAAGGCAGACAACTGCGATACTTCACTTGACGCCATCTTCACTGATGTCGTTGTTGCAGGTGCATGTGAAGGAGAACAAATTATTACCAGAACATGGAGCCTTTCCGATGATTATGGCAACACCACAACCCATGTTCAGATCATAACAGTAAGAGATAACACACCGCCGACCTTCACCGTCCCGGCAGACATCACAATCTACAAGGACGCAACGTGCAACTATAACGCAAATGTTGCTATCACAGGAGACGTCACCGATGAAGCAGACAACTGCGACACCTCGCTTGATGCCACCTTCGCTGATGTAGCAGTAGCAGGCTCATGTGAAGGCGAGCAGATCATCACCAGGACCTGGACTCTGACGGATGACTGCGGCAACACGACAACCCATTTACAGAAAATAACTGTAAGAGACAACACACCGCCGACCTTCACCGTCCCGGCAGACATCACGATTTGTCGTGATATTGCCGGTATATATGACAGAAATGTGACAAACACCGGCGATGTCACTGACGAGGCAGACAACTGCGACACTTCACTGGATGCTGTTTATGCTGACTCCGATGCAAATATGGGAACTTTTTCGGCAGTTGGTTATATCACCAGGACCTGGACACTGACCGATGACTGCGGTAACACAACGGTTCAGTATCAGACCATCTGGGTACAGCCTGTACCAAGGATATCAGTGACGGTTCCTGATACTCTCTTCTGCAACGGATCAACCATTGATTTCACCATAGATTCGCTCGTCACTTCAAGGGGCGAGGTAATGTATGATCTTGATGTGACCTATCCTGCAGGTGTAACCGGCACGCTAACCGACGGCTCAAGGCAGATCATAAATTTCGCAGACCTGCTTATAAACACTACCAACAGTTACCAGACAGTAAGTTACAGGTTCAGTCCTTATATCCAGGGCAAACCCGGAGACCCGACCTGTCATGACGGCGTGGAAGTAACCATTCTAATCCATGTGGAACCTACGGCACAGGTCTCGCTGACCCTCGCAGATGATGAGCTTTGCAACGGCGAAAGTGTCAATATCCAGTTATCCACCCTGACCACACCTTACCGGGGAATTGAGTTTAATGTTGACGCCATCAACAGCTATCCGGAGATAACCGGATTCACCGACAGAACCGGTCTTGTTGTCACGGATATTATCACTGAGGCACTGTCCAACAGCGGTGACACAGCCAGGATGGTTACATATGTGGTTTCGCCGGTCACAATTGACGTCAACGGCAACCAGAAGTGTTACGGAATCAATGATACGGTCGAGGTATGGGTCAATCCGACACCACGGGCCACACCAGTGAACAATACTCCCGAGATCTGTTACGGCAATACTACTGACGTAATTCTTCTGACACCTACTGTCATGCACTCCGGGGTAAATGAGTTCAACTACACCGTCACTGCCACGGCCCCGACCACAATTGTTGCCGGTAACAGGACCCCGCTCAACAGCATTGCCCCCAGCACTCACCTGCAGTTCCCGTACACCAACGAGAGTGATACGATGCAGTCGGTGTTCTTCCATATAACCCCAAAGGTTACAGGTCCGGGATGTCCTTACGGTCCGACGGTCATATCTGAGGTTATGGTACATGCCCATCCGCTGCAGTCGCTTGAGATAAGGGATTCCATTACCTGTGACGGAGGTCAGGACGGCTCGCTGGAAATAATTCATGTCAAAGGAATGGATCCGATGTGGATTGAATGGACCGGACCTGATTACTGGGAAGATGAAGGGTACAATATGTACATCGTTGACGAGAGGCGTCAGGGCTATTATACCGCCACGGTCACCGATGAACTCGGATGTGTTAATTCCGGTTGGCTGAACCTGATAGAACCGAACACTGAAGTGGCATTCTATTTCGAAGATTTCATATCATGTCCCGGAGCAGGTGACGCAAGGATTGCCCTTGCCCTTGCCGAAGGTGCGGCTCCGCCTTATTACTATTACCTCGTACGTAATATGGTGGATACAGTTTACCAGGGCCCGATGCCACTGCTCGGAGATCCGCCAATATACCTTGTTAATATCCAGCCCGGAGAATATCTTCTGATAGTTGAAGATGCCAACGGATGCAAGAAGACAGAGCTCCGTACACTTTATGATGCACCTGAAACCATTGCCTTGTTTGAGAAATCGGAATATTCAGGGTACAATATCTCATGTGACGGATACAATGACGGGTCGATTTGGGTAAACAGCATCAGGAGCTTTTACATGGCCGGAGCCGATTCGGTCTTCGTCAGCACGAGGGCTCCGTACACCTATCTATGGACCGCATCGGACGGAGGGGTGATTACCGGCAGTGCCACCGACAGCATCCTGATAAATGTTCCTGCCGGTACATATCACCTGACGGTAACCGACAGACTGGGGTGTGAATTCCATTTCACCGATACCCTGACTGAGCCTGACGGTATTGACATGGTTAACGAAACCGTCTCATCGAGCGCTGACGGAAACTATGAGATCTCGTGCTTCGGAAGGAACGACGGGTTTATCACACTGGAATTTGACGGCGGAGCCGGAGCATACAGCTATGCATGGACAGGCCCCAGTGGATACAGTGCAACGACGGCCTCAATAGCCAATCTGACAGCCGGAGCATATGAGCTTATCGTCACAGACGGGAACTCATGTCACAAGATCTATCAGTATCAGCTTGACGAACCTGATTCAGTGGGTATCAATGTAGTCAAGTCACTTACCCCCGACGGATTATACAATATCAGCTGTAACGGGCAGGATGGCGCCATTGATATAACAGTCTTCGGCGGAAGCGGACCGGGCACATATTCATATGACTGGAAGGATAACAGCAATCCTGCATGGTCAAGCAACATTGAAGATCAGGCTGTAAAGGCAGGATCATACCGTGTGTATGTCACAGATGCCAACGGTTGCACGACTGACAGGGGTGTTGTAATGACCGAACCCATGCTCCTGTCGCTTTCACTCGCGGTTTCTGAGATAACCTGCCTGACAGCACCGGCTTACAACGATGGGTCAATAGACCTGACCATCACAGGTGGCAAGTCGCCGCATAGCTTTACATGGACAGGACCATCAGGATTCACATCGGGATCTGAAGACATAGCAAATCTTACGCCCGGAGACTACACGGTAACAGTGACCGACGATTACGGATGCATTATTTCAGCAGATACAGTACTCACCATACCGGAACCATTGACAATCGGTTCCCGATATTCTGACTATAATGGATTTAATGTAAGCTGCCTGGGCAGAACTGACGGATGGCTCAGGGTGACACCTCTCACCGGTACAGGGCCCTATACATACACATGGACAGGTCCCGGAGGCTTCACAGCTGCTACTGATTCAATTTATGGCCTCAGGGAGGGTGCCTACACTGTGACTGTCACAGACGGACATCTGTGCACTGTTACAGAGAACATTTCGCTGGTATCTCCCGGGCAGCTTAGCATGACTCTGAATATATGGTCCAGTGCCGGTGGTAGCTTCAACATTAACTGCAACGGAGGAGCCACAGGAAGGGTTGACCTTTCTCCTGTCAATGCTGCCGGTGCAGCAACCTATCTCTGGTCAGACGGCCTCCCGGGTGCTTCGCGCACTGACCTGCACGCCGGCATTTATGAGGTCATAATAAGAGATGCCAACGGCTGCAGCGCTGACACAACGCTTACCCTTAAGCAACCCGATTCGCTGGTAATCTCCTTCAGCATGATTTCTCCATTCTGCCCCGAAAGCGCTGACGGAACCATTTTTGCCGGTTTAACCGGCGGTGAAGGCGCATACAGTTTCACCTGGAGTAACGGCCAGACGATGCAGGAGGCGAGTGGCCTGACTGCGGGACTTTACCGCGTTGAAGCAAGAGACTTCAACGGATGCATGGTAACCGACTCGCTTACCCTGGCACCTTTGAATGATATCTGTGTGGGAATTCCAAATGCATTCTCACCGGATGGTGACGGTATAAACGAATACTGGAATATTGCCAGGATTGCACTATATTCAGAGGCAGAAGTAATAATCCTTAACAGGTGGGGTGCAGTGGTCTGGAAATCTGCAAAGGGATACCCGGATCCATGGGACGGACGTGCTTCCAACGGAAAGATATTGCCGATGGATTCATATCACTACGCCATCGATCTCCATAACGGGGAGAAACCAATAGTCGGCCATGTGACCATTATCAGGTAAGTTATGTACAAATGCAGAGGAACAGGTAGGATGAGAAGGCGATTGCTAATATCTATTGCGCTGTTGTTTGCGGTCGCGGTTAATGCGCAGGATCTGCCCATTTACAGCCAGTACCTGTTCAACAAGTACCTCATCAATCCTGCCGTGGCCGGAAGTGACGGCTATACCAGCATTAACATGACGACCAGGCAGCAATGGACCGGTTACCAGGGAGCACCCCGGACTTATTCCCTCAGCATGCAGGGGCGACTGCTGAAGCAGAAATATCTCATAAAGGACAACCTCTTCAACAAGAAAATCTTCAGACCCCATACCGAAGGCAAGGTAGGAATTGGAGGCACTGTCTATTCAGATATAAACGGCCTGGTGCGCCGGACCGGCTTTTCAACATCCTATGCCTACCACATATGGCTTCAGGGAGGTACGCAGCTTTCATTCGGCCTTGCGTTCACCGGCTATCACTACAAGATCGACCAGAGACAGATACAATTTGAGGACCCTGACGAACCATGGCTTAATACTGATTTCAGGAAGGGAATATTTGTCCCGGATTTCAATTTCGGGGCATACCTTCTCAACAGGAAGTTCGCAATCGGATTTTCAGCGCAGGAGCTGATGGAGGGGTTCATCAAGGCAGGAAGTCAGGCATACAGGGATTTGAAGATTCAGAGGAGCTATTACCTTTTCGGGAACTATGACATCGAACCTGACAACAAGACCCTTATTCAGCCTTCACTTTTGCTCAAGATGTCAGAACAGCTGAGACCCCAGGCGGATATAGGCATAACTTATTCATACGACAACAGAATCTGGATAGGGGCCACCTTCAGGACAGGCAGTGCAATAATTGCCAATGTGGGAGTCAGAAGAGACAGGCTCTTCTTCGGATACTCGTTTGACTTTAC
Source organism: Bacteroidales bacterium (assembly GCA_049294275.1). GTDB lineage: Bacteria > Bacteroidota > Bacteroidia > Bacteroidales > VadinHA17 > SR-FBR-E99. The sequence continues at coordinate 19,156 of JBAQCQ010000080.1, read as the reverse complement.
ACTTCAGTCAATCCAGATGTCGACCTACGGTTCCCATGAATTCATAATGGCAGTGAGATTCGGGGACACGCCGAGGAAGTATCGCTGGCTTGACAGGTATTAAGCGGGTTGTTTTGACAAAACATAGACAAGAGAACTGGCACTGTTGTTCCGGAAGAGGCCTTTCACCGTCAGAAAAGTGCCTGTCAGCATGCCCCGGAGCAATGAAAGCCGGCATCCGCGGTGCCTGTAACTCAGAACAGAAATATAAAACACATCCAGGTGCAATGGCCTTATTTTTGTGCATGTGAAACCACGGTCCCCGGCGAAGCGGATAAGGGTCTCAGGCGAGAAGTGCCACAAATGCCTTGGCACATCAAAGGCAGCCCACCGGTTGCCGAACCATCGTGCATCGGCAGAGTAAAGGTTTGGCAGTGCAATGATGCATTTACCGTCATCCTTCAGGATCCTCTTAACCTCGTGCATCCACCCTGGCGGGTCATAGAGGTGCTCGAGGACGTGCCAGAATGTAATGCAGTCGACTGACCTGTCTGGCATATCCTTCACTGCCTCAGGAGCAAGGACCCATAAACCGAACCTCGCAACAGAATAATTCCTGGCCTGTTCATTCAGCTCTATTCCGGTCACTTTCCATCCCTTCTTCTGCATGAAAGCAGCAAAATATCCTGTGCCGCTTCCTATATCCAGGAGGGCGCCAGACTCCCTTTGAGTAACGCCGTTCACAATCCTCAGCTTACTCCTGAGCATATAATTTCTTGCCAGGTGATACAGGTATTCGGTAAGATTCTGCTTTCTATCGGAATGAGATATATAATTCTCTGATAGGTAATAGCGGCCTATATCCTTCTCCGCCGGAGGTTCCGCCGTGAATGTGAAACCACAGGTATTGCACCTTCTGATGACAAAGCTTTCACCGCTCACCAGGTGATCCATTGCCGGAAACAGGTCAGTGAATTCAGTGATTCCGCAGACAAGACACCTCATCGGATCAGCCATTCCTTTGCCGTGCCTTAAATCCCTGAAGTGCAGCAATGACAAGCAGTGCAAGAAGGATGAGGGATCCTGCAAGTGAAACCCTGTTGCCGATCATGTATGACCGGGGTTCAAAACGGAAAGTAACCGTGTGGCTTCCGGCGGGTAAAAGCATACCTCGCAGAACATAGTCAGTCCTGAAATGGTCAGCCGGCACATCATCTATGTAAGCCTGCCAGCCGTACTTATAGTATATCTCTGAAAAGACAGCAACCCTGTCAGATGACAGGCTTGCCTTATAGGTCAGCAGGTTGGGCTCATACGATTCCAGAAATACAGTATCCGAATCCGAGCCAGGGGTCTCGGTGACAGGTATCATGCCGGCGAATCGCCTGTCAACAACAGCCTCACGCAGAGGATCCGAAGTCTTGATGGCACTGAGTTCGGCATCGGCATTTTCCACGAGTGTCACCCTGTCCACGAGCCAGGCGTTGCCGGCGGCAAACCTGTTAAGCAGGGGAGCCGCACCCGGATCAATTATGATATACCTGGTATTTAGCATGTTAAGTGCGTTCAGGTTTTTCATGACCCCCTCCGCATCTTCCCATGACGTAGCAGTGCGCAGGCTGGAGACAAGCGAATTGATATCATCGGTAAGGCTCGATTCAATTAGCTCCTGGTATCTCTTCATCTTGACACCGCTGTAGCCACCAATGGATTGATGGTGATATGAGGTTGATGCATCGTTAAATACAGAAACAGTAAGGTTCAGAACGCGAAATTCTCCCTGGTCCTGCAGTATCTGCTTGTCAGCCTGTGTGGGAGCAAAAGAGTTGACTGCCTCTCTTTTTGTCTCAAAATTGGAGGGGCCGAGAAACCTTGCACTGACCGGGATCTGGTCAATGAGGAAGAGCACCGGCAGGCCTATCAGGAAATATCTGAGCTTTATTTTTTCTTTAAGGAAGAACCAGAGCAATGCCGCTCCTCCTGCAATAAGCAGGGCAGATCTGAGGGCATCGGCTCGTACCATCATTTTTCGGTCTGCTATCATTGCATCCCTCAGCCACGACAGAGTGTCAGGCAATGACTTTTCATCAGGTCTCAGGAATGACCCTGCGAGTCCGGGAGCCAGAAAGAAAATGAATGCCAGGCCTCCTGTTATCAGGGCAGCCGTCAGTATGGATTTTAGAGCCTTCTCTTTTGTAACCGATCCCTCAATAATGTCATTCAGGGCCAGGACAGCCAGCAACGGCACACATACTCCCGCAATGACCAGGGTCATTGATACCGCCCTGAATTTGTCATATCCCGGGAAGAAATCTATGAAGAGCGATGTCAGCGGCATGAGGTTCTTGCCCCAGGAGAGAAGCAGCGAGAGCAGAAAGGTTGTAAGGATCCACCACTTTTCCCTGCCTTTTACTATGAAAAGTCCCAGTATAAACAAGAACAGCACCACCGCCCCGAAATATACCGGCCCGCTTGTTGACGGCTGCCTACCCCAGTAGCTATAAAGCTGTCCCTGCGCCTGTCCCATATTGTTTTTCCGGAGGGTCTTCACTGTCTCGGAATCATTTGAAAACGGTGCGGTAGCCCCGCCCCTGAAATTGGGGATCAGGAAGGTCAGCGATTCGTCAATCCCGTAACTCCACTGGGTTATATATTCCTTGTCGAGCCCCGTCTCCGCGTTGCCACCGGCTTTTGTCAGTTCGCTTTTCCCCCTGGTCGATTCCCTGGCGTACTCCCATGTTGAATAGAGCGAGGCGAAATTGACGCTGAAGGCAATCAGTGCACCTGCAATGAGTATCCCCAGGGTCTTCAGGAATGAGGGGATGGTTTTCCTTTTTATGGCTTCGACGAGCTCGAAGATGCCGAAAACCAGTACTATGAGTCCTGTATAATAGGTAATCTGAAAGTGGTTGGCCATCAGCTCCAGCGACATGAACAGTGCAAACAGGATGCCTCCTGTCAGGGCATGCTTCCGGAATGCATAAATCACACTTCCAACAACGGGTGCCATGTATGCCATGGCATAGGCTTTTGTGTTGTGTCCCGCCGACAGGCTGACGAAGAGATATGAGGCAAACCCGTATGCGATTGCCCCGCCCAGGGCAAGCCAGGGGTTAACCCTGCAGAAAAGAAGCAGGATATAGAAACCGAGCATCGAGAGGAAGAGGGCGGCAACAGGCGTCCTGTACAACTTCAGGAAATTATCAAGATGCTTGAAGAGGTTCCCCGGGTATTTTGCAGAGATCATATATGCCGGCATGCCACCGAACATCGAGTTGGTCCATAGCGGCTCCTTCCCGTACTGTTCACGGTAGTCGCTTATCTCCTTGGAGGATCCCTCATAGACCTTTGTGTCATGCGCATTTATCTTCCTTCCTTCGAGAACCGGGTAAAAATAGAGGAAGGAGATCACTGTGAATACAAGCACGGCAATAAGGTGCGGCAGGGCAGGTTTGAATGCACTCACTTTCATCGGATGGGCTTTAAAGGGATTAATTCCGGGTTGATATCATCCGACAAAAATACACCAACTGAACCTTAAATCAAATGAGTATATTATTATACATTTGCCGGAACAAGAGAGTAAAATGGGAATAGTCCAGAGGCAGACAATCCGCGGGACAGCGTGGTCTTACATTGGTGCCCTGCTGGGATTTGTGAACATTGCCCTGCTTTCACCGAAGATCTTTTCAACCGGTGAAATCGGTGTGGTGCAGCTCCTGCTTTCCTTTGCCACAATGCTGGCGCAATTCTCGAGCCTGGGCTTCATCAACGTGATAAACAGGCTTTTTCCGTACTTCAGGGACAGCCGTGGAAGGCATCACGGTTTCCTGGCACTATCACTTGTCGTAACCCTTGCCGGGTTTATCGCCGCCCTGATATTTCTGAAATTCTATTCGCCTCATTTTGAGGCGGCAAACGTAGAACGTTCACCGCTTATCTCCGAGTACTCTTTTTATATTCCTGCCCTGCTGCTTGTTACTCTCCTCTTTAACCTGCTCGATAATTACAACAAAGTGCTGTTCGACGCGGTGCCCGGAACATTCCTGAGGGAGTTTCTGTTCAGGGTCTTTAATCTTGTTTTGATCGTCCTCTTCTGGGCGGGGCTGATCGATTTCAGCGGTTATGTCTTCGGTTATGTTATATCGCAGGGAATTTTGCTGATCATTATTTTTATCAGCCTGCTTGCCAGGGGAGAGATTTCTCTGAAGTTTGAGCCGGGGTTCATCACTCCTCAGCTGCGACGCGAGATAATCATCCTGTGTCTTTTCGGCATCCTGACAGGATTCAGCACCATTGCACTGACCACTTTAGATAAACTGTTCATCAACAGGTACATGGGAGAGGGGGAGGTCGGCATCTATTCCATTGCCTCATATTTTGCCGTTCTTATCTTGCTGCCCGGCAGGTCAGTGGCAAAGATTTCCATTCCTTTCCTTGCAGAGTCATGGAAGAGGGATGATCTTGAAACCATTGACGACATGTACTCGAGGAGCAGTATCAACCAGTACGCAATGGGGTTGCTCATTTTCATCGGTCTGCTGGTTAACCTTGAAAATATCTTCCAGCTGCTGCCGGATGTTTACGGCGGCAGCGCAGCGGTTATAATCCTTGTCGGTCTTGGGAACCTTGTAAGTGTGTCGGCAGGAATTAACGGTGTAATCCTGAGCACCTCCGCATTATACAGATACCAGACATGGCTAATGTTTATCCTGATATCACTTTTTGTGGCGACCAGCATGATATTCATTCCAATGTTTGGTATTACCGGCGCCGCGCTCGCAGCGATGGTGTCAAACATTATCTTTAATATGCTAGGGGTGCTTGTTGTCGGCAGGAGGTTTGGTCTCTGGCCGTACAGCACTGCGCACCTGAAAATGACAATAGTGGGTCTGGCTGCGGGAAGTGCAGGGTATCTCATTCCTCAGTTCACCCTGATTCCTGACATCATTTTGCGAAGCCTCCTCGTGACGGTTATTTTTGTTGCAGGGGTTTACTTCTGGAGGCTATCGGATGATATGAACGGGATCATCAGATCCGCAATCTCAAAATTTAAGGCTAGGCTATAGAACCTCGTCAAGAAGGTTTCCAAGCTTCACTGCCAGCGCCCTTCGTGAATATTCGAGGTGATGACCGCTTCGCTTTGCCGGAATACCTGTGGCTACCTGTGTTATGAAGTCGGAAATGCCCTGCACTTCATTATATCCGAAGATGCCACGGTAACCGCAAAGTGTCAGTAGACGAGCTGCATCTCCGTCATCCGGACCAAGTAATAGTATCGGCTTTTCCGTTGCCAGGTACTCAAATATCTTGCCTGTCAGGATTGACCTGTTGGATGTGTGATCAGGGATTATCAGAAGGAGCAGGCTCGAATCCATCATATGCCTTATTGCAGCCGGATGTTCGCAGTAAGGGATGAACTCCGGCTTAAGACTCTCATCATCTGCAGGAAACAGGTTCTGAATCTGTCCGGGGACGGTGCCGACAAACTTAAGCGCCAGTGACATTCCGTTTTTACGGATTGCGTTTACTGCATCGATAAAGCCTCTGACGGGATATGCAGGCGACAGGGTGCCCACATAGGTGATGGTAAATGTAGCTGGCAGGGTTGGCACAATTCCCTCAAAATCCTCCTCGTCGAAACCGTTTGGCAGCACATGGATCTTCCTGTCCGGATTGCCGGATTTAATAGACAGAGCCGAAGCCAGTGTATGCCCCACGGTAATTACGGTATCAGCCCTGGTCAGCACTGTCCGCTCCAGGTGCCTGTCAAGCATCCTGGCAGGCAGGGAGGCCCTGAACATGTCATAATAATAAATGTCAGTCCAGGGGTCTCTCATGTCAGCCACCCATTTTATCCCAGAGAACCGGCGTTTCAACCTTAGCCCGATCAGTTGCGTTGAATGCGGCGGGCTGGTGGTTATCACATGGGTAATGTTCTCTGTTCTGATAAGATCGCAGGCCTTCCGGAAGGCATACCTGTTCCATCCTCTCCGGGGGTCGGGGATAAACAGGTTGCCACGGATGAACCGGCTGACACGATATTTAAGGCCCTTTTCAGTTCCAGTGGCAAAACCGGCCCCCGGAATTTTTGACTGGTCCCTGCCGTATAGGGAGAAATAGTTAAGCGCCTTTGTTCTGTGCACCTCAACGTCAAGCGGGATCTCCCCGTAAAGTGACGGATCCTTATACGGGTATGCAGCATATTCCGGCTTAACGGTCAATATAACGGGAAGCCATCCTGATGCCGGCAGGTACTTGGAAAATTTGAGCCAGCGCTGCACTCCCGCGCCTCCGCTTGGAGGCCAGTAATATGTTATAATCAGAACCCTGGCCGGCCTGGACCTCATCTCAGAGTTTTTTAAGCTGCTCCTGCATGCTGACCTTATCAGCGATAATGGATCTCAGCTGTGCAATGGGTACACGCTCCTGCAGCATTGAGTCGCGGTACCTGATTGTAACTGTTTCATCATCTGCGGTCTGGTAATCAATTGTGATGCAGTAGGGAGTGCCTATCGCGTCCTGTCTGCGGTAGCGCTTTCCTATCGAATCCTTCTCATCATACTGGCAGTTGAAGTCGAACTTCAGACCGTCAATAATTCTGCGCGATATATCGGGAAGCCCGTCCTTTCTTACCAGCGGGAGCACTGCCAGCTTCACCGGAGCAAGTACTGAGGGGAGCCTGAGGACGACCCTGCTGTCAGCAACACCGTTTTTCGAAAGATCTTCTTCATAATACGAGGCCGCCATCACCTGAAGGAACATGCGGTCGACACCTATTGAGGTCTCAATCACGTACGGAATATATGATTCGTTCATCTCCGGATCAAAGTACTGCATCTTTTTCCCGCTGTATTCCTGGTGCTGCCTGAGATCGAAGTCGGTCCTTGAATGGATCCCTTCCACCTCCTTGAAGCCAAACGGGAATTTATATTCTATGTCAGCAGCCGCATTGGCATAATGAGCAAGCTTGTCATGATCATGAAAACGGTAATTGGCGTCACCAAAGCCGAGAGCCCGGTGCCACTTCATCCTGGCCTCCTTCCATTGGCTGAACCATTCCAGCTCGGTGCCGGGTTTGACAAAGAACTGCATCTCCATCTGTTCGAATTCACGCATCCGGAAGATGAACTGCCGTGCAACGATCTCGTTCCTGAAAGCTTTGCCAATCTGGGCTATACCGAAGGGAAGTTTCATGCGCCCGGTCTTCTGAACGTTCAGAAAATTAACGAAGATTCCCTGCGCTGTCTCGGGGCGGAGATATATCTTCATGGCTCCGTCAGACGTTGATCCTATCTCCGTGGCGAACATAAGATTAAACTGCCTGACATCGGTCCAGTTTTTGGTGCCGGAGATGGGGCACACTATCTCGTTGTCGACTATTATCTGCCGGAGCTCAGCGAGGTCCGGTCCCGCCATGGCGTCCACAAACCTTTTGTGCAGAAGGTCATATTTCTCCCTGATCTCAACCACGCGCGGATTTGTTGACCTGTAGAGAGCCTCGTCAAACTTCTCTCCGAACCGCCCCCTGGCTTTTTCAATCTCCTTCTCTATTTTCTCGTCCAGCTTCTCGAGCTGCTCCTCTATAAGCACATCGGCACGGTATCTCTTCTTGCTGTCCTTATTGTCAATCAGCGGGTCATTGAAGGCATCGACATGTCCGGATGCTTTCCAGATGGTTGGATGCATAAATATCGCCGAATCGAGGCCGACAATGTTTTCATGCAGCAGAACCATGCTGTCCCACCAGTACTTTTTGATGTTGTTTTTCAGTTCGACCCCGTACTGGCCGTAGTCATAGACAGCACCCAGTCCGTCGTAGATTTCGCTTGATGGGAAAACATAACCGTACTCTTTGCAGTGTGCAACAAGTTTCTTAAAGAGATCTTCCTGGGCCATATTGTTATTTAGGTTCTGCGTATTAACCGGGCAAAAGTATATTAAAATCCGCGGTTTTACAATCAGGGAAAAATGTGTGAAATCATTTTGTATCTTTACGTTTCGTTTCTGAAAATGGCTGTATGAAAGTTCGGTGTGATTTTCTCGTAATAGGATCAGGTATAGCTGGTCTTTCATTCGCCCTTAAGGCAGCCGCCCACGGAAAAGTATGCATAATCACCAAAGCCAGGATGGAGGACTGCAGTACGAACTATGCCCAGGGAGGCGTTGCTGCTGTCATGTATGAACCTGACAACTTCGAGAAGCATGTCAGGGATACGATGGTTGCGGGAGCAGGTTACTGCAATGAGGAAGTTGTCAGGATGGTGGTGAGTGAGGCTCCCGCCCGCATAAGGGAGCTCATTGAAATGGGAGTTGACTTTGACAAGAAGCCTGACGGGAGGCTTGACATGGCAATGGAGGGAGGCCATACCGAGCACAGGATCCTGCATCACAAGGACTCCACCGGTGCGGCGATAGAGGAGGTGCTGATAAAAAAGGCGCGGGAGCACAGTAACATCGACATATACGAAGATCACTTTGCTATAGACCTGCTCACGCAGCATAACCTTGGCGAATATGTGACCAGGGACTGGAAGAACATCGAGTGTTACGGGGCTTATGTGGCCGATCTGTCTACAAGCAAGGTAAAGACCTTCTATGCAAAAGTGACCATACTTGCAACTGGCGGATGCGGTAATATCTATATGACCACCACCAACCCTGTTGTGGCAACGGGTGATGGAGTGGCTATGGTTCACAGGGCAAACGGAGTGCTGGAAAACATGGAGTTTATCCAGTTCCATCCAACCTCACTCTATAATCCCAATGTCAGACCCTCGTTCCTTATCACCGAGGCCCTCAGAGGCTTTGGGGCCGAGCTGAGAAACAGCGCCGGTGAAAAGTTCATGCCCAAATACCATGTACGTGGTTCTCTTGCCCCGCGTGATGTCGTTGCAAGGGCGATAGACAACGAGATGAAGTTGAGGGGAGATGATTACGTATGGCTTGACTGCACGCATCTGAACGGTGATGAGCTGAGGTCACATTTTCCACACATTCATGAAAAGTGCCTGTCAGAGGGGATCGATATTACAAAAGACATGATACCGGTGGTTCCGGCAGCGCATTACTCATGCGGTGGCATAAGAGTGGAAAAGAATGGCAGGAGCTCGATAGAAAGGCTTTATGCAATCGGTGAGGTGTCCTCAACAGGGCTTCACGGAGCCAACAGACTGGCATCAAACTCACTTATTGAAGCCGCCGTTTATGCTCACCGGGCAGCTGAGGATGCCTGGCCGCGCATAGGTGGACTCAGCTATCAGGAAAAGATTCCTTCCTGGAATTATCACGGCACAACACATATCGAGGAGATGATCCTCGTGACACAGAATTACCGGGAGATGCAGATGATAATGAGCAACTATGTAGGTATCGTAAGGTCTGACCTGAGGCTTGCCAGGGCGAAGACAAGGCTCGAGATCATCTACCGGGAGACGGAGGACCTTTACCGCCGTTCAACACTGTCGAGACAGCTGATAGAGCTGCGCAACCTGATTGCAGCAGGATACCTGGTAATAAAAATGGCCCAGAACAGGCAGGAGAGCCTGGGTCTGCACTATTCAATTGATTATCCTGCAAGACCCGGTTCAGAATTTTAAAATCTGTTTTCTATGGATAACTATGAAACCGCGGGAGCCACTGCAGTAAAGGGTGAAAGCCCGTTCATGGCAGCACCCTTCAGCGGAAAGAATGCATTCTGGCGCTATTTCACCGGTGGTGTTGCTCCATTTCTTGTATCCAACATAATCGGGGCAATTCCTCTGGGCATTGTGATTGTCAGTTATACTCTTAAAGGGTCTCCGCTTCCGCAGAAGGGGGGTATGCCTGATTTTGAACTTATGGGAATTGATCTCAATGTAGGTCTGGCCCTGACCCTGTTTCCCTTTATCCTGGCTTTTTTCACCATGGTACTGCTTATCAGGCCCCTGCACAACCGCAGCTTTGGCACCGTCATTAACGGAGGCAGGAAGGTTCGCCGGGGAAGAATGATGTTCGCCGCGCTTGTCTGGGCATCCATCTCAGCCTTGTGGTTATGGTATTCGGTCAGGAGTGATCCCGGGAATTTCACACTTAACAATTCTTCAAACACGCTGCTGATCCTCGCTGCCCTGGCATTGCTCCTGATACCATTCCAGGCTGCATTCGAGGAGATCCTCTTCAGGGGTTACCTGATGCAGGGTTTTGCCGTGCTGGTGCGAAACAGGTGGGTGCCGGTTGTTGTTACTTCGGTTCTGTTCGGGCTGATGCATTCACTTAATCCGGAAGTGAAGGAATATGGTTTCCTCACAATGATCCCGCAGTATGTCTTCTTCGGACTTGTATTTGCAGTTCTCACCATGCTCGATGACGGTATAGAGCTTGCTATTGGGGCTCATGCTGCCAATAACGCTTTTCTTTCCATATTCCTGACCCATAAGGATTCAGCTCTGCAAACACCGGCACTGTACGAGCAGATTGAGATCTATCCGTGGAAGGAGTTCGCCGGACTCGTGGTGATGTCGGTATTGTTTGTGGTTATTATGGCACTTGTCTTCAGGTGGAATGATATCCGCAGGCTGTATGCTGGAATTGTTGTGTCAGATTCCGTAGATGCCGGTTAGGTCACTGCTTCTGCTGCTTCCCCATTTTTCCCTTATTTCGCCCAGGAGAGACCGGATCTCGGCCACGTCAAGTGAGGTGAGAAGCTTAAGTCGTGTCTCCTTAAAGCCGGGAAGTCCCTTGAAGTAATTTGAAAAATGTCGGCGCATTTCGAGAATGGAGGTTTTACCCTCCTTGTGTTCCAGTGACTTGTCAAGGTGAAGGAGGGCAAGGTTTGCCTTATCCTCGACTGTTGGCTCGGGAAGGAGTTCGCCGGTATCAAGGTAGTGCCTGATTTCCCTGAAGATCCAGGGCCTTCCGAAGGTTGCCCTGCCGATCATTATGCCGTCGACTCCGTATTTTTCAAACATCAGTTTTGCTTTTTCCGGCCCGTTGACGTCACCGTTGCCGATAACGGGTATCGTGATACGGCGATTGTTCTTCACCTCGCCAATCAGTGTCCAGTCGGCCTCACCCCGATACATCTGCGCCCTGGTGCGTCCATGAATCGTCAGTCCCGCAATGCCGGTGTCCTGCAGCCGTTCGGCCACCTCAGGAATTATTTTACTGTTGTCATCCCAGCCCAGCCTGGTCTTGACCGTCACCGGTATTTTGACTGCCCTGACGATTGCCGAAGTCATTTCTATCATCAGTGGGATATTCTGAAGCATTCCGGCGCCGGCGCCGCGGGCTGCGATTTTACGCACCGGACAGCCGAAGTTGATATCAATCAGGTCAGGCCGGGCCTCCTCGGCCATAAGTGCTGCTTCAACCATCGAATCAACGGTATGACCGTAGAGCTGTATCCCAATCGGACGCTCGAAGTCAAAAAGATCCAGTTTCTTTACGCTGCTCTTCCCGTCTCTTATCAGCCCGTCGGAAGAGATGAACTCGGTATACATGAAATCTGCCCCGAACATCTTGCAGATGTATCTGAATGAAGGGTCTGTGATGTCCTCCATGGGAGCAAGAAAGAGAGGCTGCTCCCTGAGTATGGTGTTCCCGAGCTTCAAAGTCTGATTATTGATTGTCCTGGTCCATTTCAAAAAGAGTAGGCGAGAGATCTTTCCTGGCGGTTTCGTTTCGGCGGAAGACGTAAACGAGACCGTACTTCTCGGCGCTGACCCTTTTTTCCTCTTCGGGCAGTGAAGAAAAGCTTGCCTCTATCTCGTTCCAGAGTGCTGCAATGAGTTCATCTGCCTCGCTGCGCAGGTCAGTAGTACGTTTGACGCACTCTGAAGCCCTGCGGTTAATATTCTTGTAATGGTTACGGGTCTCCAGGAACTTTTCATACCGGACCTTAACCACGGCTATTGAGGGGTTGGTGACTGCGGGGCTGCCTTTCCTGATCCTGTACTCTTCACCGTCGATGATCCTCTTTCCCCAGGCAACCAGCTCATTCTCGGTTGTGAGGGAAGGGACGGACGAATCATCCGATGCGATCGCGTAGAACGATCGTGTCTCCGGGGGCATCTCGCCCCTTGCGATGGCCATATTCATGACCTTGAGGAAGTGAGTTATATACAATCTTGCCTTACGGGCGGTATCCTGGTTTGCCTTGACCTTTTCTGACTGGTTGACAAGTGTCTGTCGCTGGTGACTGATGGCATTTTCAAAAACAGGAAGGAACGCCTGGATCTTAACCAGTGTCTTCATTGAGAAAGCAAGCCTGAACGGAGGAATATCCTTGCTTATTTCCACGGCTCTCTTCAGGGCCCTCAGGCGGGCCGAATCAGTGTTGGGAAGGCGGCGATATGGCATTAAATTAAAAGGTTACGAATTATGGTAGTATGCGAATATACACTCTTATTGACACATAGCAATGCTCTTCGCAATTAAAATTTGCTGTTATCCTGGAAAATATCAACTCCTCTTGTTACATTAGCGTAGTATAAAAAACAAAAAAATATGTTCACAAAGGAAATTTACATTAACCGCCGGAACAAGCTTAAGACTCTTATGAGTAACGGCATTGCTCTTTTTATAGGAAATGTCGAATCCCCCATGAACTATCCTGACAACACTTACCACTGGAGGCAGGACAGCGATTTCCTCTATTTCTTCGGCATTGATCTGCCCGGGTTAACCGGCATGATTGATTTCAATTCAGGTGAGGAGTGCATCTTCGGAAATGATTTCGATGTAGATGACATAATCTGGATGGGGCCCCAGCCTCTTTTGAAGGAGCTGGCAGCCAGCGCGGGAGTAGAGCATAATCTGACTTTGTCAAAACTTGACGATTATGTCAACCATGCTCTTGCAGATGGGCGACCTGTTCATTTCCTACCGCCCTACAGGGCTGAGACCAAGATGACCCTGGGGGCACTTCTTCGTGAAAATCCCTGCCAGATGCGGACAAAAGCGTCGGAGAGCCTCATAAAGGCTGTAGTATCTCTCAGATCGTTCAAGGAGGATGTGGAGATTGCAGAGATTGAGAAAGCCGCCAACATAGCCTGCGGGATGCAGACAACAGCTATGCGGATGTGCAAGCCGGGAATGAGCGAGCAGGAGATATTCGGTACAATTGAGGGGATTGCATGGGCAAGGGGAGGCGGGCCGTCATTTCCCACAATTCTCAGCATTAACGGCCAGACCCTGCACAATCATAAGCATATAAACATACTGAAAGAGGGGAGGATGATGGTCACCGACTGCGGTGCCGAATCAAATATGCATTATTCGGCGGACCTGACCCGGACCACTCCGGTGGGAGGCCGCTTCAACCAGAGGCAAAAGGATATATATGAGATTGTTCTCAAGGCCAATACGGAATCAATAATGAAAGCCGGGCCGGGCATCTCAAACCGTGATCTGCATCTTGGCGCCTGCGAAATCATTGCTTCCGGGCTGAAAGTGCTGGGTTTGATGAAGGGTGATACAGCTGCTGCTGTAGCCGCCGGGGCCCACGCACTTTTCATGCCTCACGGGCTGGGTCACATGATGGGCCTTGACGTTCATGACATGGAGAGCCTCGGTGAGAATTACGTAGGTTATAACGATGAAGTCAAACGCAGCACCCAGTTCGGACTCAGGTCTCTGAGGTTCGCCCTGCCTTACAAACCGGGTCATGTCTTTACAGTGGAACCGGGAATCTATTTCATCCCTGAACTCTTTGCCAAATGGAAGACAGAGAAGAAGTTCCCCGAGTTTATCGATTATGACAAGGTGTCATCCTGGCTCGATTTTGGCGGGATAAGGATTGAGGATGATGTTCTGATTACTGCAAACGGGGCAAGGTTGCTTGGCAAAACCGCGCCCAAGACAGTGGAGGAGATAGAGGAAACCTGCCGGTAGAGTAAGACTGACAAACTATACTTACTGAAAGCGGTGACCTGCACGGCCGCCCCTTCCTGTTCAGAATGCCTTGTAATATTCCCTGTTAAGGCGTGCTATATTAAACAGTTTAATCTGTTTGGGGCACTGTGCCTCGCATGCACCGGTGTTTGAACAGCTGCCGAATCCCTGGCGATCCATTTCGGCAATCATTGCTTTCACCCTCTCCTTAGCCTCGGGCCTGCCCTGGGGGAGAAGAGCATACTGAGAAATCCTGGCCGACACGAACAGCATTGCGGAAGCGTTCTTACAGGCTGCCACACAGGCCCCGCACCCGATGCAGATAGCTGAGTCAAATGCTTCGTCGCTGTTCTTTTTCCTTACAAGCATGGAGTTTGCTTCTGCCGCGGCTCCGGCTGTCACTGATATGAAACCACCTGCCACCTGTATTTTGTCCATGGCGCTGCGGTCAACTATCAGATCCTTGACAACGGGGAAGGGTTTGGCCCTCCATGGCTCAATGACTATTGTCTCGCCATCCCTGAAATATCTCATGGAGAGGTGGCAGGTAGTAAGCCCCCGGACCGGACCGTGAGGGTATCCGTTGATGTACATCCCGCAGCTGCCGCAAATCCCTTCGCGACAGTCATGGTCAAATGCAACAGGTTCCTTTCCCTGCTCAACGAGCCTGCTGTTAAGCAGGTCAAGCATCTCAAGAAATGACATGTCAGGGGAGACGCCTTCAAGATCGTAAGATGCAAATGAGCCTTTCGTCTTTGCATTCTTCTGTCTCCATATCTTAAGCCTGATTTTCATATCTGACAAAATTTGAATAGGTTACTTATAGCTTCTCTCCTTGAGTTCGACAAACTCGAATTTCAACGGCTCCTTATTGAGGATGGGTTCATCCTCACCGTTGTATTCCCAGGCGGCGACATAGGAATACTCTGCATCATTCCTCCTGGCCTCCCCGTCGGCTGTCTGGCTCTCTTCACGGAAATGTGCGCCGCATGATTCATTTCTGTCAAGGGCATCGGTGATCATCAGTCCTGCCAGTTCAAGGAAGTCCGCCACTCTGCCTGCCCTCTCAAGCTGCTGGTTCAGGTCGTCTGCTTCACCCGGCACAAGCAGATCGTTCCAGAACTCTTTCCTGAGATCCCTGACCATCTCCAGTGCCCTCCTCAGTCCCGCCTCGTTGCGTGTCATTCCGCAGTAATCCCACATGATCTTCCCGAGGCGCCTGTGAAAGCTGGCCGCAGTCTGTTTCCCTCTTATCGAGAGAAGTTTATCAATTCTCCCTTTTGCATCCTTTTCGGCCTGTTCGAATTCCGGTGTGGTTGTCTGCACCCTGGGTGTCCTTATTTCCCCGGACAGATAGTTGCTTATTGTGACCGGCAGAATGAAGTATCCGTCGCCGGCGGCCTGCATCAGTGAGCTTGCTCCCAGCCTGTTTGCACCGTGATCGGAGAAGTTTGCCTCACCGATGGCGAAGAGGCCGGGTATAGTTGTCATAAGCTCATAATCGACCCACAGTCCGCCCATGGTGTAGTGACCGGCAGGATATATCTGCATCGGTTCCTCATATGGATTCATGCTGGTAATGGCCGTATACATATCAAACAGGTTTCCGTATTTGTTCTCAATGGCTTTTTTACCCTGTTTTTTTATGGCATCACGGAAGTCGAGGTTGACAGCGAGACCGGTCTTGCCGACACCGTATCCTGCGTCACATCTCTCCTTGGTGGCCCTTGAGGCCACGTCGCGGGGTACCAGGTTACCGAACGCCGGGTAGCGCCGTTCGAGGTAGTAGTCACGGTCTTCCTCGGGGATCTCGTTCGCAGGTCTGTCGTCGCCCTTGTTTTTAGGTACCCAGATGCGCCCGTCATTGCGAAGCGACTCCGACATGAGTGTGAGTTTGCTCTGGAACTCATTCAGTTGCGGGATGCTTGTTGGGTGGATCTGTACGAAGCTCGGGTTGGCAAAGGCCGCTCCCTTTTTGTAGGCTTTCCATGCCGCCGAGGCATTACTGTTGACAGCCAGGGTGGAGAGGTAATAAACGGTGCCATAGCCTCCGGTGGCAAGCACCACGGCATGAGCAGAGTGTCTCTCTATCTCACCCGTGATCAGGTTACGAGCTATTATGCCCCGTGCCTTGCCGTCAATGATGACGAGTTCAAGCATATCCCTGCGCGGGTACATTGTTACAGTTCCGGCCCTGATCTGCCTGTTGAGCGATGAATATGCACCGAGGAGGCATTGCTGACCTGTCTGGCCTTTGGCGTAGAAGGTGCGCGACACCTGTACACCGCCGAAGGATCGTGTATCGAGTGTGCCTCCGTACTCACGGGCAAAGGGGACACCCAGGGCAGTGTAATGGTCAATGACCTGGTTGCTGACCTCCGCGATGCGGTAAACATTGGCTTCACGCGCGCGGAAGTCGCCTCCCTTGATCATGTCATAGAAGAGCCGGTAGACATTGTCACCGTCGTTCTTGTAGTTCTTTGCCGCATTGATTCCTCCCTGGGCTGCAACGGAGTGCGCCCTGCGGGGGGAGTCCTGGTAGCAGAAAACCTTGACGTTGTAACCAAGCTCACCCAGTGAAGAGGCGGCGCCGGCACCAGAAAGCCCGGTACCGATTATGATGATGTCAAGCTTCTTCTTGTTCGCCGGGTTGACAAGCTTCGAGGCTGACTTGTACCTGGTCCATTTCTCTTCAATCGGACCCTCGGGTATCTTTGCATTCAGAGTTATCATGATGTTTTAGTTCTTCGGGTTATTTGAAAAGCCAGATCACCAGCGGGATAACGAAAAAGCCTGCTGGCAGCACGATTGAGTAAATTAGTGAGATGGCCTTTATGACAGGGGTCCAGAACTCATTGGCGAGACCGAGGGTCTGAAAAGCCGATTGCAGGGCGTGGTAAAGATGAAATCCCAGCAGCAGGAAGCAGACCCAGTAGAGAATAACGTAACCGGGGATGACAAAAAGCTGGTGCGCGACCGCATAAAAATTCTCCGGTTCACCATTTACTATGCCAAGCCTGATGAAGTAGAAATTGAAGAAATGAATTACAAGAAATACCAGCACTGCTCCTCCTGTCCATATCATGAACCTTGAGAAAGCTGAGGTTTCGGACTTGTTCCTTACGGCATATCTTACGGGCCTCGAGAGCCAGTTCTGTATCTGCAGCCACAGTCCATAGGTGATGTGCACCAGTATGGAAAGTATCAGAAAAATCTCCACAACCTTCACCAGCGGAAAGGTTGCCATGGAGTGGGCAGCTTTGTTGAAGGGTTCCGGGTCACTCTTGAGAAGCATAAGGTTTATTCCCAGGTGAACCGGCAGGAACAGCAGCAGGAACAAACCGGCAAGAGCCATCACAAATTTCTTTGAGACAGCCGAGAAAAGGATTTTGTTCATCGGCGATGTACTTTTAGGGTCGGAGTTTTATGAAGGATCAATGGAAAGTCTTTTCTTCCTTGTAAATTTATAAAGTTTTTGTGCGTAATCAAATTATCAGTGAACATGACTATACAATTTGAAGGGATAAAGGTTTCATACCGTGCATCCGGGACGGGAAAGCCACTCGTACTTTTGCACGGTTACCTCGAAACGGCGGAGGTGTGGGAGCCACTTTCCCAAAGGCTCTCAGCCGATTTCCGTATCATTACCATCGATCTTCCGGGACACGGAAATTCGGGGGTGAAGGGAGAGACTCACACGATGGAGTTCCTGGCAGGGGCAGTCAGGGCAGTGCTTTCAGCCGAAGGGGAGAACAGGGTTTTGATGATCGGCCACTCACTCGGGGGATATGTCACCCTGGCCTTTGCGGATATTTATCCGGAGTTGCTGACCGGGTATGTTCTGTTCGCCTCCCATCCGCATGCCGACTCTCCTGAGGCTGTCGAAAGGCGAAACCGGGAGATTGCCGTTGTAAAAGCGGGGAAGAAGAACATCATGTACCCGGCGAATATCTCAATGATGTTCGCGGAGAAGAACCTGACATCAATGGCAGGCGAACTCAAAAGATCGAAAAAGATAGCCTCGCGTATACCAGGGGAGGGGATTATTGCGATGCTTAACGGGATGATAACCCGGCCTTCGAGACAGAGACTCGTGGAAAGCGGCAGGTTGCCGTTACTCTGGATACTGGGCAGGCACGATCTTTATTTCAGTCCTGAAAAAGCGATACGTGAAACTAAACTCCCGCATAATGCAGAGGTGGTGATCCTTGAGAATTCAGGGCATCTCGGGTTCATCGAGGAGACGGAGAGGGCAGCAGAACTGATCACCGGCTTTGCCCGGAAGCTTGCCTGGTAGGGTAAGATCAGATGCTCTCAATATAATTCAGTGCTTCGAGAAGGGTTTTGTCAATCTCCTGCCAGATAGGATAGAAGCCCTTGTTATCAAGCATGTTCCTGGCGATGTATGCCTTCAGTTGCACATGAATGATGTTTTCCGAAACAGCCAGTTGCTGCCGGTTGGCGGGAACGCCGTTCTGTTCTGCAAATCGTACGAATTTGGATATCAGATCCTGGTTTGAAAGCCATTTGTCAAGAGAGGAGATGTCACTATATTTCATCAGGGTCTCCCTGTTGTCTTCCGTGAACTTCATGGCATAGCGGTAGAGGAAACCGGAGTTTCTTACGGCCATGAAATAATCAGATATACCGGTTGTATCCATGGCGATAAAGATATCAGGCATTATGCCTCCTCCTCCGTAAACTGTTTTTCCACCGGGAGTTGTGAACCTGAGGGAGTCATCCATCTGAATGGAATCAGCCTCTTCGAATTCGCCGTGCATCAGCCTGTTACCAAGATCCTCGTAGTATTTGTCCACCCCCTGGTCATACGGTTTCTGAATTGATCTTCCTGTCGGGGTGTAGTATCTTGCAACGGTAAGGCGCATTCCGGATCCGTCGCGGAATACCACCGGTTCCTGCACGAGACCCTTTCCGAATGAGCGGCGTCCGATGATTGTTCCGCGGTCATTATCCTGTACGGCCCCGGCCAGGATCTCACTGGCTGAGGCGCTCCACTCATCTATCAGAACAACCAGTTCGCCCTGTTCAAAATCGCCCCTGGAGGTTGCCTTTACATCCTGCCTTGGGGTTGACTTACCCATAGTGAAGACAATCAGTTTCCCTTCTGGGAGAAACTCATCAGCTATCATGGTTGCGGCATCCATCACTCCCCCGGAGTTACCCCTGAGATCAAGGATCAGTTTCTTCATTCCCCGGTCTTTAAGCTCCCGAAGGCCCTGTTTGAACTCATCATGCGTTGTGAGGGCGAAGTTGGATATCTTGATATACCCCACCTCATCTGACA